>JAUYGX010000032.1 GCA_030690365.1 Bacteroidales bacterium
TATTGAAGCAACAAGGCTTCGCGGTTGCTAAACGTGTGGGTGTCTGTCGTAATATCGTTGCCCCAATCCGTTAAACCACCGGAAATTATTCCCGCAAAATAAACATTGCCAAGAGCATCTAAGCTGAGGTAATTTCGAGTACCTACCTCCACATTACCGGTTGCGGGAGCTTCCCTGGCCCAAAGATATTCGCCGGAGGCATTGAGTTTGGTTAGAAAAAAATTAACGCCACTAAATGATCCGTTTAAGGTGATGGCTCCCAATTGCACCGAAACAAAAGTTTCGGCACAAAAATAAATATCGTTTGGTGTGTGTACTTTTACTATCGGAGCCGCACAAGTGATATCTTCCACATAATTTAACCATTGAAAAACACCGGTAGGCGAATATTTTACCAAATAAACCGTATAATCAAAATCGGTAGGTTGCAAAACACCTGCAAAGATTGAATTGGTATTGGCACATGAACCTGCAGCATAAATATTGCCTTCCGTATCAACTGCCAGCGATGTAATTCGGTTGACATTCGTTTGGGTAATCATAGTCATTGTGTTGCCATTTGGGTCTAACTTTTCAATAAAACAACTACCGTAATCATCATAACCCAAATAAATATTATTGGAAGCATCTACAACAATCGACATAAAGTTTTGTACATGTGAATCAGTAACATTCATCACTTTATGCCAAAGTAAATCCCCTGCGGAACTCAACTTTAAAAACGCATGTTGTGGGAAAACAGTTGGATTGGGAATTGTAACGCCATCTACTTCCAATGCATTCAAATGCTCAATTGCCACCAGCACATTTCCGGAAGAATCAGTCATCAATTGATGAACTACTCCGGTACCGGTAAAAGTTGTGTCCAATAACAAATCTCCGCTGCTGTTGTATTTTTGTAATAAAAGATTCCCGAAAGTTTCCGTGTAAGAAACCTGTGTGTCTTTAAATCCAGCCATATACACATTTCCGGAAGGATCGATAGCAGAACAATATCCTTTGGAAGAAAAAGTAGTGGCAGAAATTGGTGTTTTCACCCATTCAAACGTCTGCGAATGACAGACAGATCCAAAAAGCATTAACAGAGGGAGTAGTTTTTTTAT
>JAUYGX010000033.1 GCA_030690365.1 Bacteroidales bacterium
GATGGTGCAGTTGTTGATGCCTTCTTTCAACTCGAGCCGCATGGCAATGGAGTTGAGCGTAAGCATCCTGTCTTTTATAACATTTTGGTGATAATCAAATAGCATTAGGGTGGCCCAGCAATGGATGGCATTTTCGATGGAGGCTTCGTCAACAAAAGGTATGGTGATGTCGATGTTATTGGATAGGTATCTGGCAGAAATGGTTGTAGATTTTTCTTTAACGCTCACCTTGGTGATGATGAGGTTACAGCTTTCCTCCTTTCCCCAGCTAAAAGTAGTAACCTTGCTGAGGATGCCCGAACGGATGATGGATCCCTTGATTTCTTTGTGATCGGCACAATAAATCAGGGTATCGACTTTGGTAAAGAGATTTAATTTTTCGCCTGTTTTCTGGGTGTGGTTGATAAAATTCTCATCATGCGCCTGTCCGATGTTGGTAAAAATGCCAATGGTGGGCTGAATAATGGGCTGTAGTTTTTGCATTTCTTCGGGTTCCGAAATCCCGGCTTCAAACATAGCCAGATCGTGCGATTCGTTCATCTGCCAAACCGAAAGAGGAACGCCAATCTGGGAATTGTAGCTTTTCGGACTCCGGACAATATTTTTATCAGGATGCATCAGTTGAAAAAGCCATTCTTTTACAATGGTTTTTCCATTGCTTCCTGTAATGCCGATGACCGGGATGTTGAAATGCTTGCGGTGCTCCGATGTCAGGCGTTGTAGTGCGGTGAGCGGGGAGTTTACAACAAAAAATGAAGCTTCCGGGAATCGTTCCTGTTCATCATTCAGACGGGATACCACGAAATTGCGCACCCCTTTTTTATACAAACTACCAATATAAAGGTGGCCGTCGTTGCGTTTGCTTTGCAAAGCAAAGAAAATGGCTCCTTCGGGCGCAATCAGCCGCCTGCTATCGATTAAAATATCATACACCTGTATATCTTCAGGATTCGGACTAACCAACTTAGCCTGCAAGATATGCGCAATTTCTAAACCTGTATATTTTCTATGCTGCATACATTCGTATGATTAGAGGTGTTGATTGTGAAGAACAACTTACTGCCGGAATTTAATCCTGCATCCGGGCAATTTCATCACTATCCTCTTTGTTTCTGCCATTTCCTGATTCCTGTAGTAACCCTGTGCCAAGTGGATTGCTGTTATCTTCGTTGTAATTCATCCGGTTGTTAAAGATGTCCACGGCCAGATACATGGCATTGCGAATTGATTCTTCGGATGCAACACCTTGTCCGGCAATGTCATATGCGGTGCCATGAGCGGGTGAAGTTCTAACAATGGGCAACCCGGCTGTAAAGTTTACTCCCCGTCCGCTGGCCAGCGTTTTAAATGGAATCAGGCCCTGATCGTGGTACATGGCCAGAATTCCATCATATTTAAGATAAGATCCGGCAAAAAATCCGTCGGCAGGGAAGGGTCCGAAAACCAGTTTCCCTTTCTTCTTTGCTTTCACGATGGCCGGCATCAGGACTTCTTCCTCCTCATGACCAATCTGCCCATTTTCACCTGCGTGCGGGTTAAGGCCCAACAAGGCAATTTTTGGGCGTGAAATCCCAAAATCCCTTATCAATGATTCGTGTAGAACATTGATTTTGGAGGTGATTAACTCTTCGGTGATTTTTCCCTTTACATCTGCAAGCGGAATGTGCCCGGTTACCGTGCCTATTCGCAGATTGTCAGACACCATTAACATGAGATACTGAGCGGTGTTAAACTCACTGGCAAAGTATTCGGTATGGCCGGGAAAAGGAAAATGCTCGGATGTGGTATTTTCTTTGGTGATGGGGGCTGTTACCACCACATTTATTTTGTTGGATTTGAGGTCGTTTACCGCCAGTTTTAAGGCTTCAAATGCGTATTCCCCTGCTATTTTGGCCGATTTTCCAAAATCAATTTTAACCTCCGCATCGTTGAGGTTAACCAGGTTAACCTTGTTGCTTTTCGAGAAAGAAGCATCACGAACGAGGTTGTAATTGAATGCGGTAGCGTTCATGTTTTTTCGGTTATACGAAAAAACCCTTGAAAGCCCGTAAACCACCGGGGTAAAAAGCTCCAGAATCCGGTTGTCCTCCAGGGCTTTAATAATAATTTCGTAGCTTATTCCATTGAGATCGCCATGGGTAATTCCCACCCGGACTTTTTTTACAATTTCAACCACCGGGTCTCCTTTTTGCATATGTTCAGGTTTTTTTTCTATTCTTTTGGTCATGATAGTAGCAGAAATCATAAGGTTACAAACAAATTCCAACTGAAATCCAGACGACAAAAGTACGATTTTTTGTCGGCATTTGATTTGTAGTTAATCTGAGAAAAAGCTGTTTAGAGGAAATTGATCGATCTTATCTGCATTGTTCTTAAATCCATATCATTATATTTATCACTTTTGCAGATTATTGTTCTTGTTTTTGAACCTAAATATTTCCTATTATGGCTACTTCGAATTTTGTTGATTATGTCCGTATTTTTTGTCGTTCAGGCGATGGAGGTAGTGGCTCGGTTCATTTCAGACGTGAAAAATATATTGAATTCGGTGGTCCGGATGGTGGCGATGGTGGAAAAGGTGGCGACATTATCATGGTGGGAAATGCACAAATGTGGACACTGCTTCATTTGCGCTACACGCGTCATCTGAGGGCCGAAAGTGGCGAAAATGGTGCCAAGCAGCAGAGAACAGGTTCAAGTGCACCCGATATTTTAATTCAGGTACCTCTGGGGACCATCGCCCGAAACAATGAAACGGGTGAATTGATGGGCGAAATTATTGAGGACGGCCAACAAATGGTGCTTTTGAAAGGTGGTCGCGGCGGGCAGGGGAACGAGCATTTTAAAACGGCCACCAACCAGTCGCCAAAGTACGCACAGCTGGGTGAAGAAGGTTTTGAAGCCGCCATCGTTTTTGAACTCAAGATTCTGGCTGATGTGGGGCTGGTTGGATTTCCAAACGCCGGGAAATCAACACTTCTTTCGGTGGTATCGGAAGCCAAACCCGAAATAGCCGATTATCCGTTTACTACCCTGGTTCCCAATTTGGGCATGGTAGCCTACCGGGATAAAAAATCCTTTGTCATGGCCGATATTCCCGGCATCATCGAAGGAGCGCATGAAGGAAAAGGGTTGGGATTGCGGTTTTTGAGGCACATCGAACGGAATTCGATCCTGCTTTTTATGGTTCCGGCGGATGCCGATGACATCGAAAACGAATATCAGATTCTATTAAATGAGTTGCGTCAGTTCAATCCTGAACTGCTTGATAAACAACATATTTTGGCCATCTCAAAATCGGATATGCTGGATGGAGATTTGATCCGGGAAATCACGCCTACCTTGCCCTCAGGCATTCCCCATATTTTTATTTCTTCCATCACAAACTACCACATCATGGAGTTGAAGGATATGATTTGGAAAGCTTTGAATGGTTAGATTTAGGATTTATGATTTTAGATTGCAGATTTTAGATTTTAGATTTCAGATTTAGGATTTGAAATATAAGCAAATCCTAAATCATCATTCATAAATCCTAAATCAAAAATCCTCAATCCTATATCTCAATAATATTATTCTTAATTGCAAACTTCACCAAATCAACTGTGGTTTTTAAATTGATTTTCTTCATGATGTTGTTTTTATGGGTTTCTACCGTTCGTACGCTGATAAACAGTTTTTCAGCAATGGCCCGGTTCGAGGTGCCTTCGGCAAATAGCTTTAGTACTTCCATCTCACGGTCGGATAAATCTTTCTGGCGATGTTCCTTCTCCGTATTGTCGATGTCCTTGTCGCTTAAATAGCTCGAAAGCAAGATGTTGGTAATTGTTTTGGCATAATATTCAAATCCATTGCGAAGCGTATAAATGGCTTCCAACATCTCGGAACGGTTGGAGTCGCGTGCCAGGTGGCCCTTTGCACCTGCTTTAATCATCTTAAGGATAAAGGTTTCGTCGTTGTACATCGACAAAATCAACACCTTGATTTTGGGAAACCGGTACAATAAAAGCTTAACATCCTCCGCATCTTTTACATCGGGATTGTAATTTACAAACAGTGTAACATGAACATGCTCTTCTGCATTTTTGTGGATCATCTCTTCGATGGAGGTCGCTGTAAAAGTTACCTCAATATCATCGGCCCCGGCCAATAAGGCTTTGATGGCATCGCATACCACCGGGTGTTCGTCAATAAGTGCCACTCTGATCATGAATCAATTTACTTTCGTAAGCAGGCGAAATTAGCAAATGTTCGGGGTATGGTTTTAGTTTGGGAGTAATATAAAATGATTATAAACAAATCGGTGACCCTAAAATGCAAGCACAAAGGTGACTTCCGACCAGCGGTGCCAAAGGGCGGTGGTAAATATCGGCGAGTTGATTTCAACCCCATAGGTGGCACTAAAATTCTTATAAACAAAGGTCCCGCCATAGCGGAAATCCCAAAATGTATGGTTCATATTGTATAAAACATGATGGTTGTTTTTATTAAACAAACCACCCTGAAGCACAGCATTGTAATTTACCACGTGGAGATTGGCCTCCGTAAATCCATACAGGTACCAGGCATTCGATTGATAGGTTTCAGGTCCCGAATAAAACGGACTGAATAACCCGAGCCGCGTTTTTAATCCTGTGATGGCCTGTGTTTGTGGAATTCCCAATTCCATTTGCAGATTTGAATATAAGCCAACAAATTTCCCGTTGATCAATCCTTGTTCATATTGGGCCATGTATTGAAGGCAGAGATCATTCTGGATTTGATTATGCCATCCTTTTACCGGGTCAGCTATTGTAATACGATCGTGCAGGGAATTCTGAATGATTTCACCCCCGACGACCGGCCCGATTACTCCAATTTGAAACGAAGAGGTCATCTTTCGGTGTTTTTCAGGATTATATTGTTCCTTCATCTCACCAAAAAGCACGTATGATGAATATGGATGATCGTTTGGTACAATATCAGCTGTAAAAATGTCCTCGGGCGTGTAGATGTGGTGGGTGATGGTGATGGCATAGGCAACAAGCGAAGCTGTATCTCCCGGAAGTAGTATGTTATTGATGGGCGAATGGTGCAGAACAGGGGAGTACCACTTGATTTCAATCCCTGAGGTATAATATTTATCCGAAAAAAAGTTGATGTCGTTATCGTGTCGAAAACTTACGGCGCGGTAATACAGGTTCTTTTGTGCAAATGCGGTATGCAGGGATATTCCAATCAAAACAAATATTAAAAATGCCCTCATAAAATCCCAAAATTTATCACACAAAGTTAAAAGTAACGGTTTAATAAACCCTGAATTTGCCCTGCTCTTTTTTTAACTTTAATTTATATCCAATTCTTGTTGTCAGCAAAACGAATTACTTTTGTATGGATTAAACCGATAACTGATGACAAAACGCCAGAATTTTAGATACATCAGCCTGCTCGAAATTATGAATAAAGTGGACAGGATACTGCGTCAGAAAAAAACCATCCAACAGACATTTACCGAAATTGTAAACTCAGTCCCATTTAGTCAGGTGTTGCAGGTACCGGTTCGGATAAAACTCTCTTATAATAATGAAGAGTACAGTTCTCCGGCGTTTAAAAATGAGGTGGTTTGTCAGCAGCATCATTTTGCTACGCACAACGGAAATCATGGATATATACAACTTTGTCTTGGTTCAGCTGAATATCAGGAGAAGGAATTGATGCCTATGGAGCAAAATTTTTTGCTCGAAAGTTTGTTACGCAGCATACAGCAATTCCTGAATGCCGTTGAACATAAGAAACATAATTCGGTAAATAATGGTGGTAAAAATTTAACCGATACCAATGGAAAGGTAACCTCTGGATTTCTACAGCGTTTTTTAAATGCAAACACCTTTAACAGAGATATATACCACGATCTTATGCCCTATAAGGTGGGCGAAATTTTATTGATTTCGAGCTTATACGATGCCTATGCCATCGAACGCGAAGGCCGGTTTACCGAACATATGCTTGGTCAGTACGGACATTTAAACCTGACTTCCTTTCCGCGAATTACCGGAGCCACCAGCCTTGATCAGGCTTTAAATCTGTTGAAATACAAGCATTTCGACCTGATTATTTATATGGTTGGTGCCGATAAAAAACTTCCGTTGACGGTTAGCGAACAGGTAAACAAAATCTATCCCTTTATCCCCATTTTTCTGTTGTTAAACAACAGCAGCGATGTGGCTTTTTACAGCAAAATGCTTCAGGATATTCCTTTTATCGACAAGCTGTTTACCTGGAATGGGGATGCCAACATCTTCTTTGCCATGATCAAGATGTTGGAAGACAAGCTGAATGTGGAAAACGATACCCAGCTCGGACAGGTAAGGGTGATACTGATTGTGGAAGATTCACCAGAATATTACTCCCGTTACCTGAGTTTTTTGTACAAAGTGTTGATGGAGCAAACCAAGCGGATAATTGACGATGTAAGCACAGACGAACTGTACAAAGTCCTCAGGATGCGGGCTCGTCCGAAAATACTATTGGCCTCTAATTACGAAGAAGCGAAGGAGGTAATCGACAATTACCAGGATTACATGCTTTGTCTGATTACAGATGTAAAATTCGATCGTGAAAATGTTTTGGACGAAAATGCCGGCATTGCCCTACTTGAGTATACACGGAATAAGCTGCGTAATCTGCCTGCAATTTTACAGTCATCCGATAGTTCTTATGAACAGATTGCTGAAGAGCATAGTTCGCTTTTCGTTCATAAACAATCGGACACCCTGTATCAGGATTTGGAAAATTTTATCAAAAACTACCTTGGATTCGGCGATTTTGAGTTTAAAGATATGAAAGGGGAGACCATTGCCCGGGCTTCCAATATGCGCGAATTCGAAAAGTACCTGAAGATCATATCTGATGAGTCGCTGATTTATCACGCCAGTCGCGATCATTTTTCCATGTGGATTATGGCACGTGGCGAAATCAGGGCTGCCAGTATCATCAACCTGAAAAAAGTAGCCGATTTTAAGGATGCCCATGAATTGCGTCACGATTTGCTTCAAATGCTCAAGGAATACCGAAACGAAGAATCTGCCGGAAATGTAATCCCTTTCGAACCAGGGATGGAAGTAACGGAGGAAAATGTTTACACCCTGGCCGAAGGTTCCCTTGGGGGAAAGGGTCGGGGACTGGCCTTTATTGATGCACTCATCCACAAATATGACTTCAACAGGTTTATTCCAGATATCCGGGTGCGTACACCCAAAACGTTTGTGGTGGGAACGCGAGAGTTTGAAACTTTTATAAAGAACAACCAACTGGAAACGGATGTTTTTGCACAAAAGGATTTTTATCTCCTGCAAAAGAAATTTATCAAAGGCAGCTTGTCGGCTGCTCTGTTGCAAAAGATTGAAAGCTTGTTAACCAGCATTTATAAGCCCATCGCAGTGCGGTCGTCCGGTCTATTCGAAGATTCGCTTACTCAACCATTTGCCGGGGTTTTTGAAACATATCTGTTGCCCAACAACCACCCGGATATCCATGTGCGTACCCAACAGGCTGCCGATGCCATCAAGCTGGTTTTCGCTTCGGTGTACAGTGCCAATGCGATGGGATATGTAAAAGCCATCGATTATAAAATCGAAGACGAGAAAATGGCCGTTGTGATTCAGGAAGTAGTAGGTAATCAATTCGATAACTATTATTATCCGCACATTAGCGGTGTGGCACAATCGTATAATTTTTATCCGTTTGCCCACATGAAACCGGATGAAGGTTTTGCCGTAATGGCCGTCGGATTGGGACGTTATGTGGTTGATGGAAACAAAGCCTACCGGTTTTCGCCACACTATCCCGGAACTGAAATCAATTCGACCAAGGATCAGTTTCGTAATTCACAGGTTAGATTTAATGCGGTTGATTTAAACAAAATAAATCTCGATCTGCTGGAAGGTGAAATGGCCGGGCTTGCTGAACTCGACATCGACGTGGCTGAAAAACACGGCGCGCTTAAACATTGTGCTTCGGTGTATAATGCCGACAGCGACACCATGTATCCCGGACTTTCAAAACCTGGACCGCGTATTGTAAATTTTGCCAATGTATTGAAATACAACTATATTCCATTGGCTAATACCATTGAGTTGCTTTTAGGTCTGGGACGCGATGCGATGGGGAATGCCGTGGAGATTGAATTTGCAGTTGACCTTGAAAAAGATGAAAAAGGAAGGGCTTCTTTTTACATACTTCAAATCAAACCACTTATATCCAATACAATGGAATGTCAGATCGATCTGGAAGAAGAAGATAAGGATTCCATTTTGCTGTATTCCGAAAAGGGTATGGGAAACGGCATTGTTGATGATGTTACTGATGTAATTTATGTTGATCAAAATAAGTTCGACAAGTTGAAAACCAGGGAAATGGCTTTGGAAATTGAAACGCTGAACCAGGAAATGATAAATCAAAAACGGAAATATATCCTGATTGGTCCTGGAAGATGGGGTACACGCGATCGTTGGATAGGCATTCCTGTAAAATGGCACATGATTTCAAATGCACGGGTGATTGTGGAAACCAGTTTTGATGATTTCCCGCTGGACGCCTCTTCCGGATCTCACTTTTTTCACAATGTAACCAGCATGAATGTAGGCTATTTCACCGTACAACCTGAACTGTCATACAGTTATATCAACTACAAAATACTGGATAATCAACCACTGATTTTTCAGGGCGAATATTTTAAACATGTACGATTCGAAACTCCCATGAAAGTAAAAATGGATGGCCGTAAGCGAATTTATCTCATTAGTACTAACGAAAACTCACCTGCAAAATAAATTGTATCATTGTCTTCCTCTTGCTTTTGCGAAACCTGAAAACCAATCGGTTTTGGAGGTTCGTTTTGGAAAAAATTGACAGATTAAATTTTTGTCCCTTCCAAAATCATACCCATAACCCTCATGTCAATATCAACAAGGAATTGAAAGCCATTGTGGGACCTATCATTATTCAGACTTAGTATAAATTTCGGAGGCTTCCGTGCCAGTTGTTTTACATTTAGTAATTTTCGCGATTCTAAAATTATAAAGCGCAAATCTATGAGAATTTCCAGGAAGAAAATCAGTCTGCAAGCAGTTGAAATACCTGAAGTTAACATTTCTCTCATAAATCCGATCATACAAAAGTATCAGGGTAAAAAGGGTAACCTCATTCCTGTCCTTCAGGGCGTGCAGGGACTGTATGGATACGTGCCCAGGGAAGCGTTTATCAAACTCAACGAGGAAATGGGACTCAAGCTAAACGACATGTATGGCGTGGCTACCTTTTATGCCCAGTTCAGGTTAAGTCCTGTGGGGAAACATATCATAAAGGTATGTCATGGTACAGCGTGTCATGTTCAGAGTGCCACAAAAATTACCGAAGCACTTGAATCAGAATTGGGGGTTAAAGATGGACATACCACCGAGGATGGCCTCTTTACACTCGAATCGGTAGCCTGCCTGGGATGTTGCTCATTGGCACCGGTGATGATGGTAGACGATGAGACTTTCGGTAGTTTAAACGGTAAAAAAGCCGCCAGGGCGATCAAAGAAATTCGCCGCAGAGAAACCCAGCATTCTTAGGTCAGGTAGTAGGAAGAAGTCCTTCCACAGATAGGAAATTGTAAATGAGATAAACAGTTACAGATGAAAAAACAAATTATTGTGGGATTGGGAAGTTGCGGTATTGCGGCCGGTGCAGGCAAGGTATTCGCCAAAGCCCAGTCGCTGATCGAAACCGGAAACTTCGAAGCCGACCTTAAACAAACCAGTTGCATTGGTATGTGCTACAAAGAGCCACTGGTAGAGGTTGTGGACGAAAAAGGCCATTACATTTATGGCGACATGGATGTGAAAAAACTGGAAGAACTATTCGAAAAACATATAAAAAACAATGTGGTAATCGAAGATTACGTGGTTGAGTCGGATGTGATCAAAGGCCACGAATCTCATTACTTCGCCGGACAGGTTAAAATCGCCCTGCGCAATTGCGGATACATGGATCCCGAATCTATCGAAGAAGCTGAAGCACGCAAGGCTTACCAGGCCATCCGTAAAATTGCAGCCGATAAAGTAAGCCCTGAAGAGGTGATCCAAACTGTTTTCGATTCCGGCATCCGTGGTCGTGGAGGCGGTGGTTTTCCAACCGGTCTTAAATGGCGCTTTGCGCGAAACAGCCAAAGCGACGAAAAATATATCATCTGCAATGCCGACGAAGGCGATCCTGGTGCTTTCATGGACCGGTCGCTACTCGAAGGCGACCCGCATGCCGTTCTCGAAGGGATGATCATCGGCGCCTATGCCATGAAAGCAACAGGCGGTGTTATCTATTGCCGTGCCGAATACCCCCTGGCCATCAAGCGCCTGAACATCGCGTTGATGCAGGCCCGTACCAAAGGATATCTGGGTAAAAACATCCTCGGAATCGAAGGTTTTGACCTGGACATTTTCGTTAAGGAAGGTGCTGGCGCTTTTGTATGTGGTGAAGAAACGGCCCTGATTGCGTCCGTTGAAGGCGAACGCGGAATGCCCCGCAAACGGCCTCCTTTCCCGGCCGAACGGGGTCTCTGGAATAAACCCACCAACATCAACAATGTTGAGACTTTTGCCAACATACCCTACATCGTTTTGAATGGGGCCGATGCCTACAACAAGTACGGCACTGAAAAAAGCAAAGGAACCAAGGTGTTTGCCCTTACGGGAAAAATCAAACATGGTGGTTTGGTGGAAGTGCCCATGGGCGTTTCCATTCGCGAGATTATTTACGATTTGGGAGGCGGCATTCAGGAAGATAAAAAATTCAAGGCGGTGCAGCTGGGAGGTCCTTCCGGGGGATGTATCCCCGAATCGCTTATCGATACCAAAGTGGATTACGATTCGGTAAATGCTACCGGAGCCATCATGGGTTCTGGTGGGATGGTGGTGATGGACGAAACAACCTGCATGGTCGACATGGCCAGGTTCTTCCTTAACTTCACACAGGAGGAATCCTGCGGAAAATGTACGTTTTGCCGCATTGGAACCAAACGCATGCTCGAAATTCTTACCCGCATTACCCACGGTGAAGGCAAAGAAGGAGACATTGAACTACTACAGGAACTTTCTCAACAAATTAAAGATGGTTCGCTTTGCGGGCTGGGTCAAACGGCTCCCAATCCGGTTTTAACCACCATCAAGTATTTCCGCGATGAGTACGAAGCCCACATAAAAGATAAAAGATGTCCTGCCAAGAATTGCAAGGCACTCCTGACCTATGAAGTGATTCCTGAAAATTGTACCGGCTGTACGGTTTGTGCCGTCAAGTGTCCATCAGGTTGTATTGATGGTTCCCGCAAGGAAATTCATTTCATCAACCAGGAAGCCTGTATTAAGTGTGGTGAATGTTTTGCCGGTTGTAATTTCGAAGCCATCAGGGTTTATTAGTCAACGCATTAAATTGATTTTGAATTATGAGTGAGACCATCAATATAAAACTGAACGGAAAAGTTGTAGAAGGCATTCAGGGTGAATATATCCTGGATGTGGCACGACGCAATAACATCGAAATTCCGACCCTGTGCAACGATCCGCGGCTCGATCCTTTTTCCTCTTGCTTTGTGTGTGTGGTGGAGATTGAGGGCATGCGCGGGCTTCACCCAAGCTGTTCCACACGGATTATGCCGGGAATGAACATCGTCACCGACAACGAAAAAGTACATCAGTCGCGCAAGACAGCGCTCGATTTGATCATGAGTAACCACTATGCCGACTGTCAGGCTCCCTGTATTCAAACCTGTCCGGCCAATGTGGACGTACAGGGCTATATTTCGCTCATCGACAAGGGGATGTACCACGAAGCGGTGGCGTTGATCAAGGAGGTGAATCCGTTGCCTGCCATCTGCGGTCGTGTATGCGTGCGCCCTTGTGAGGCCGCTTGCCGCCGTAACCTGATGGATGAAGGTGCTCCTGTGGGCATTGATTACATGAAACGCTTTGCCAGCGACTGGGATCTGGATTCTGAAAATCATTTCAAACCGGAAGTAGCACCTTCAACAGGTAAAAATGTGGCCATCATCGGAGCAGGTCCGGGCGGACTTTCTGCGGCCTATTTCCTGCAACAAAAAGGACATCAGTGCGATATCTTTGAAGCCGGCCCAAAACCCGGCGGTTGGTTGCGTTATGGAATTCCGGAGTACCGGTTGCCAAACGATCTGCTGGACAAAGAAATTGAAACCATTACCGAATTGGGAACCAACATTTATTGTGGTAAGAATCTGGGTGTGAATTTATCCTATGCCGACATTGCAAAGGAATACGATGCCACTATCCTTACCATCGGTTCGCAAAAAGGAACCTTAATAGGAACTCCCGGCGATGATGCCGAAAATGTATTTTCAGGGATTGATTTTCTGAAAAACATGGAGATGACAGGCAAGCCTGCCGATTTCACAGGAAAGAAAATCATGGTGGTAGGTGGTGGAAACACAGCCATGGACTGTTGCCGTACTTCCATCCGTTGCGGAAGTACCGATGTTAAAGTCGTGTACCGCCGTACCGAAAAGGAAATGCCTGCCAATCCAATCGAAATCCACGAATCGAAGCTCGAAGGGGTGGAATATTTATTCCTGAACAATCCTGTTCAGGTAAACAAAGATGCTGAAGGCAAGCTGAAATCGGTTACCTTGATAAAAATGGAATTGGGTGAGCCCGATGCTTCCGGCAGAAGACGTCCGGTACCAGTGGAAGGTTCTGAATATGAGCTGGAAGTGGATTATATCCTGGCAGCCATCGGGCAAAAAACAGAGGTAAACTTCATTGATGACATCAATAAATTTGCACCGGAAGGCCAGCTGGCGCTTTCCCGCTGGGGCGATATTGGAGCCGATAAAAATACCCTCCAGACCGGAATTCCCAGTGTGTTTGCAGCTGGTGACGGCGTTACAGGACCGGCCACCATCATCGAAGCCATTGCCCAAGCCAGGAAAGCCTCTCTCTCCTGCCATCAATTCCTGAGTGGCGAAGGGTTGGCTCCTCAAAAAAGACCTTTCCTGAGCAAAAAGGACCACTTCAAAAAGCAAATTCCGGCTGATTTTGTCGACAGTTATGTTCATCAAACACGGGAAGAAATGCCCACCCTCGATCCGGATAACCGCATCAATTTTAAAGAAGTGGAGTTGGGATATGTGGATGAAACAGTGGCCAGGAATGAAGCCCAGCGTTGCCTGGAGTGTGGTTGTCAGGAATTTTTACACTGCGATTTGCAGCGCTATTCAGATGAATACGGTGTGGATCAGGAGAAATTTGCCGGTGATTTTAACGAGTATCGTGTAGATTTTTCACATCCTTTTGTAGAAATCGACAACAACAAATGTATCCTGTGTTCGCGGTGTATCCGCATATGCAGTGAATTGGCCGGCGACAATGCCCTGGGCTTGGTAAACCGTGGATTTAGTACCTATGTGGCTCCAAGTTTGGGCAACAAACTTACAGATACCCATTGCCAGTCGTGTGGTTTGTGTATCGACACTTGTCCGACAGGTGCAATCTCCGAAAACTTCCTGTTTAAACCAGGCCCGGTAAAAGAAAAGGCACTTGAAGCCATCGACAATTATGGTTCTGAAGGTGTTAGCATGAACCTGATGTCGCATAAGAATAATTTTGTGATGCGTGTAGAAGGCCGCCCAGGGCTTGTCAATGAGCAGGGAAGCATCGGCCGCAAGGCGAAATTTGGCTACCGTTACCTCAATTCTTCTTCAAGGATTAAAACACCCATGCTGAACAAGGGTGATGCTTTCGTACCCATTACCTTTGAGGCAGCTTACGAATTAATTGCTCAGAATATAAAGGGAGTCGCTCCTAATGAGACTGCCGTATTTGCAGGCGCACGTCTCACCAACGAAGAAATCTATCTGGTTCAGAAATGGGCCAGAAAAGGCATTAAAACACCGTTTATTTCCAATTTCCATTATTTGGGCAGGGGCAGGGGATATGCCATTAATTCACAAAAAAATGTTCCTTTCGACCAACTTGCCGGGGCCTCAAAAATTTATGTTCTTGGTGCTGATCTGGCTGAAGATCATGATTATGTCGGGTTTCTGGTAAACAATGCAAGGGTCAAAAAAGGAGTGAAGGTAGAGTTGATTTCTACCAACACCAATCCAGGTTCATTGCACAAGGTGGACAACCATCTGACTATAAAGGATTATTACTCTTTTGTAAAAGCGGCCAACATGTACCTGGTGAAAAAAAGGTTGCAAAACCAGATGTACATCGATGCTAACACAACAGGCTTTGAGGAGTATGTAAAACCCATTCATGAATGGGTTTTACATGACATGTGCCTCAAAGCCGGCGTTTCAATGGATAACCTCGAAAACTGGGCACTGGCCTATAACAATGAGATGAACGCCGTGGTCGTTTTCTCTGAAAAGTACATCACCGCCAACACCAGCCGTGAGTTGTACAACCTGGCGATGATTACAGGCAAATTGGGTAAAACTTCAAGCGGACTTATGCCTCTTAAGGAGAAAAACAATTCACAGGGATTGTTTGATATGGGTGGCTTTGGTTGCATCAAAACAGGTGGAATTGAAATTCCGCGTGGCGACCGGCCTAAGATGAAACAAGAACTTCGAAACAAAGGGTTTAAAAACATCGTGGTTTTTGGTGAAGATCCCATCGGAACAGCTATAGATAAAACTGAGGTTTCCGGTTGGTTTGCCGATGTGCCTTTTGTAGTGGTTCAGGATTATTTTATGACGGAAACCGCTAAATGTGCACATCTGGTTTTACCTGCTTCTTTCCCCATGGAATCGGCAGGAAGTTTTACTAATACGCAAAAAGTACTACAGCAATTCGACCGTCAAATGGAACCAAAAATCGGGCAAACCAACCTCGATCAGCTGATTTCGTTGGGAAAACAATTTGAACTGAATGGATTGTCGGATGCAGGTGAGGTGTTTTCTGAAATAATAGGACATCTTTCTGTATTGGAAGACCAGCCCATGGCATTCATGCATACCGATGGTAATTCACCAGAGCGGATGTTTAACCACGGTTGCGATTACCTGATGAAGCGCTTCGACGATGAATTTCAAGAGGCTTTTAATCGATATTAACCCAAAACACAAAAAACATGGCAGATCTGAGTACAAGATACCTGGGATTAAACTTACGTAACCCGTTGGTGGTAGCCAGTTCGGGACTCACCGATTCGTTAACCAAAATCATTGAACTCGAAAAACACGGAGCCGGGGCTGTAGTGCTGAAATCGCTGTTTGAAGAGCAAATCCTGATGGAGGCCGACTACCGCATACGTAAAGCAGAAGAGCATGGCGAGTTGTTTGTGGAGTATAGCGAAACTTTCGATTATGCTGATGTTCACATCAAAGAGCAAGAGTTAGGTAACTACCTGAAATTGATAGAGGAGGCAAAAAGCACTGTCCGGATTCCGGTAATAGCCAGCATCAATTGCATGTCGACCATCGAATGGACCGATTTTGCAAAGCGCATCGAAAAAGCCGGAGCAGATGCCCTGGAACTGAACATCTTTGTGGTGCCTTTTAATTTGAAGAATTCGTGCGAAACCAATGAAAAGACCTATTACCATGTTCTTCAAAAGGTGAAAAAGGCTGTTCGCATTCCGGTGGCCATTAAAATCAGCCCTTATTTTAGCAACCTGGGCAAGGTGATCAAGGGGCTAGAGGAAAATCATGCCGATGGTGTGGTTTTGTTTAACCGGTTTACTAGCCCCGACATCGACATCTACAACATAAAAACCACTGTGGCAGAGGTGTTGAGTTCTCCGGTGGAGATGGCCAATTCGTTGCGCTGGGTGGCCATGATGGCTAAACGGGTAAACATGGATTTGGCTGCCACTACCGGCATTCATAATGGCGAAGCAGTGGTGAAACAGTTGCTGGCCGGTGCCACTGTGGTACAAATGGCTTCGGCTTTGTACATAAACGGTCCTGCATATATCGAAAAAGTACTTGCCTTTGTAACCAACTGGATGGATGAAAAGGGGTTTGAAACCCTGTATCAGGTTCGTGGCAAGCTTAGTCAGGCAACCACCGTTAATCCGGAAGTGTATGAACGTCTTCAGTTTATGAAGTATTTTAGCGAATACAAGTAATTGATTGTTTGATCTCTCTTTCTAGAGATTTATCTCTGTCAAACTGGTATATCCATTGTGAAAATAGTTCAATCGTTGTGGTCCGGTGGGGTCTACATTCCCCAAATCCGCCCTTACAAATGGACTTTTTTACATATTACCTCTAATTTATATTTATTCTTTCATTTTCAAAAGGGCAAAATGCTATTTTTGTTTCCTTTAGAATTTACTAACACAAATCAGCCTATATTCCAATTGAATGAAAAAAACAATCCTGATCCTGGAGCTAATATTGGTTGCCTCTTTAAACCTGCTGGCTCAGAAACAAATTGATTATGCAAGAACAATCAAAACGCAATTCCCGGACGAAGAAGTTGTGATAAGCAAATCGAATATTGTAATTGAATTTGAGATTAAGTCGAAATATGGTTTAACGGCCAGTAAGAATATTGAACTGGAATTCATTGCATTAGAGAAAAATACCGAGTTTGTTTACCCTGTATTTTATTCGGAGGATGTTAAGTTTGATGAGTTTAAAGCCGGCGATGGCAGCCGTTTGAGAAGCGATGATTATTATACCAGCAATGGTGTTTTTCACGACGACATCAAGGTAAAATATTCCATCTTTAAAATACCCTTGTTTGGTTCAAAATCTGACTTAAAAGCCAGGTTGCTTTTTAGCGACACCCGATACTTACCGATTGTGGATTTTAGCGAACCCATCGCCATCCTGGAAAAAGAGGTGCAGTTTATCATTCCTTCCGAGGTGGATGTGGACCTTATTCCCATGAATTTTGAGGGATTTGATATTCAGGTAACGGAGGTTGCCACCAAAAAAGGGCGGATTGTTACTTTTCATGCCAATAACTTGGAAAGCATTTCGGATGAGGAGGATATGCCGGCTAAATCGTATATCTATCCACATATCTTTATTCACCTGAAAAGTTATTATAGTGCCGGGAAAAAGGAAAAAGTTTTTGAAACAATTGATGATCAGTACGATTGGTATAACCAACTGGTGGCAAAAGTTGGAAATGAAACCGATGATCTCACACCAGTTTTAAATCAAATCATTACTCCCGATCAATCGGATGATGAAAAAATTGCCGCTATTTTTTATTGGGTACAGGATAACATCCGTTATCTCGCCTTTGAAAATGGCATTGCCGGATTTCAGCCGGCAAGTTGTCAGAAAGTGCTGAATAACCGCTATGGCGATTGTAAAGGAATGGCCAACCTTACCAGTGAATTGCTTAAAAAGGCCGGGTTCGATGCGCGTTTGGCCTGGCTTGGGACGCGGCACCTGGCCTACGACTATTCTATCCCATCCCTGGCCGACGACAACCACATGATTTGTGCCCTTCATCGCAATGATCATTGGCTATTTCTGGATGCAACCGAAACTTATAGCAAGATGGGAGAATATGCCGAGCGCATTCAAAACCGACCTGTCCTGATTCAAAATGGGGACAGCTATATTCTTGAAACAGTTCCTAAATCCACAGATGAACCAAACCTGCAGCAATATACACTCAACCTGGCTTTGGTTGAGGGCTCCGTCATCGAGGGCGATGTAAAGGTCTCATTGGCAAAGGAATCGAGGGCCGAATTCATGAACTATTTAAGTGGTGTTCCTTCTAAAAAATGGGAAACGGCCTTAAAATATTACCTGAGTTATGGAAACAACCTGGTTACCGTAAGTGATGTGCAGATGCCCGGTCTCGGTCGAGATAGTGTGTACACTTTCTCGGGTCATCTCCGGATTACCGATAAAATCAGCACTTTCGACAATGAGACTTACGTATATGTGGATCCATTTATGTTTTTCTCAGACTATAAGCTTGATAAAGACCGCAAGTATGCCTTGTGGTTTAATTATAAAAAGAATGTGAAAGTCGACATACATTTCGAGGTGCCCGAAGGTATGTCAGCGGTTTCGGTGCCGCAAGGAATTCACCTACAGGATGAAGAATTTGATTTCAATGTTGAATTCACCCGGCAGGGCAAAACCATTCACTACCATATGCTGGCTAAAATTCCGGAGGCCGAAATTTCGGATGATAAATTGATACAATGGAACGATGCCATTACTAAACTCGTTGATACCTACCAGCAGCCCATTATATTGAAAAGCGAAACAACAACACAATAAATATTCCGGTTGGACATTTGTAACTGACTGGATAACAGTATATAAATCCAATAGAAAAATTAGTACCATTAAAAAAATAAGAATGAAAAGAGCAGCATCAATCCTTTTTGTCAGTCTGATGGCTTTCGTTAGCATTTTTGGACAAAACGATCCTGAATATGGTAAGTTTTATGAATTTGAAGAGAATGAGGTAAAAGATTTTTGTTGGAATAGCAGCAATGCCAATACCCGTGACACAGTAGTCCCTGCCGATTGGAGGAATGAACCTGCTGTTTATCTGTATTTTGAGAATTTTTATGAAACCATCCGCCTGGCTTCTAAAGCGCATGCCATCAGCTATATTGCACATTACCGCATTAAAATACTGGACAAATCAGCTCTTGATGATTTATCCGAAATCCATTATTCGCAAGATCCGGTGGGCGATTATAGTTTAAACTACATGAATGTCATCAGACAAAAAAACTACCTGGGAATCAAAGTGATAAAACCTGATGGAACTGAGATTGTACTAAAAAATGATGACTTTATTGAGGAAAAGGACGGCGATAAAAAAGTGGCCGTTCCCAACCTGGAAATCGGTGATATTATCGATTACTACCAGTATACCTACGATTATGGAAAAGTTGGTACATATGTCGTAAGAGAACAATTTGTTATTGGCGGCAATTATCCTATCAAACACTTTAACTACCAGTTGCTTACCAACAAGCATTGGGACGTTATGTTCACCACCGGAAAAAATGGTCCTGAAATTAAAGAGGAGATCATCGATAAAAAGTATTATAAATTCAGTGTTTCCGGATCCGATTTCCCTTCCTCTGCCCGCCTGTTATGGACCATGCCTTACTACGACTTTCCCTATATCAAGATGATGGTGAAGGAGGAAGTTAAAAATATGAAGACTAAAGAAGATGCCAAAAGCTATCGGACCACGGAGATTTCCAACGATAAAATAAAGGAAACCTTTAGTGCTTACTACATACAAGAAGCTAAAGCCGGAAATGAGTGGAACAGCTTTTTGAGGTATCTCAAAAAAAATGGCAAAAGCAATATAACCCGCGAGAAAAAACTGGAGGAGTACTTTTATTTTCTTAGACATCGCTTTAAGAATATGCATTATATCTACGATCAGTATAACAATTCGGGATTGTATTTGGATGATGATGGAACCCGCCAACTATCGTCTTTAGCATTTACAGGTCATATGATTTATGGTTTGAATAAGCTAAAAATACGGTACGATCTCGTGGCAGTTCCTGTACGCCGCTTTGGACCCTTCGACGATCTGTTGAGTGTTTCAGAAACAAGTTACATGATCCGGGCCAAATTAAAAGATCCTGTATTTATTTATAAACCAAGCGTTTTCACTCCATACAACGACCTTCCTTATTTTGTTGAGGGTGTTGAAGGATTTGCCCTTAGCTCACCTGATGGTAAAATCAAAAACCTGAATGTCAAAACCACAACTACTCCTGTTTCCAGTCCTGAGGAAAATTCTACCACCCAGGTTATTGATGTAAAATTCAACACCGAAGATCCCATGAAACTCGACATCAATACCGATATTACCTATAGCGGTGAAACCATGCGCGAACCCAAGGAATTTTATGTAGATGATTTTGCCATGATCTGGGCCGAAAACGATCGCTATGAAACTAAAAAGTGGGGGTCAGACGAGCAGGCTACCAAAAAAGTTCAGGTGCAAATGGAAGAATTTACTGCTTCAAAAGAAAAAGAACGTAAAGAACATTTTGAGGCTCTTGCCAAAGGTGAGTACGAAACCGATGATATTGAACTGGGCAACTATAGCAATCTGAATACCGGAAACGAACCCGGCGAATATGATCTTAAAATCAATTTTGAATGTACCGCTGGTGGTTTAGTTAAAAAGGTGGGAAACAACTACATTATAAAGGCGGGGCAACTTATGGGAAGTCAGGTTACCATAGATGAGGAAAATATGGAAAGAACCGTAGACATTTATATGAACTATCCCCGGGTTTTTAATTATGCGATAACGATCAATATTCCAGAAGGATATGAAGTTTCAGGACTTGAAGGTTTTAATGTTTCGGTGAACAATGCAACCGGTTCGTTGATTGCAGTGGCAGAGTACAACCAAGGTGTTGTAACCATCAAGGTGAGTAAGACTTATACACACAATTTCGAGGATGCAGAAAATTGGGGTTTGATGAAAGAATTTCTGATTCCGGCTTCGGCCTTCCCTTCCAAAGAGCTATTGCTGAGAAAGATATAATACTGATTCATAGCATCGGAATTTTTCACAACAATTTAACAGTTTAAAACCGATCTAAATAAAATTGTTTGTGTAGTTTTGCAGCCAAATTGATACTTAACAGTAAATTGTTATGAAAATTACTAGTAATACCGTAGCCGAAGTGGCTTATAAAATAAAACTGGACAACCAACAAGGTGAGATGATTGAGTTTGCTGACGAGCAAAGTCCACGCTCCATGATTTTTGGTTACAACCGAATGATCCCTGGTTTTGAAACACATATGGATGGTTTGCAAGCCGGACAATCGTTTGAGTTTTCGCTGAATCCGGAAGAAGCCTTTGGAAATTATGCCGATAACCTGATTGTCGATGTACCCAAAAAAGCGTTTTATGTGAATGGTGCCTTAAAGGAAGACTTGCTCTTTTTGGGAAATGAGATTGCCATGATGGATAGCCGTGGAAACCCGTTAAACGGGAAAGTGCTTGAGATTACCGGTGAAAATGTGCGCATGGATTTTAATCACGGTCTGGCCGGAAAAAATCTTTACGTAGCCGGACAGGTAATCAGTGTTCGTGAAATTACCGAAGCCGATCTGGCCCCCAAAGGTGGCTGTGGTTCTGGTTGTGGCTGTGGAAGCAAGGATTCCTCCTCAGAAGATTCATGCTGCGGCGGCGGCGGTGGCGGACATCACGAACATGGTGGCGGCGGATGTGGCTGTAGCACCGAAGGATCGCATGAGGGTCATGGGCATCACCACGATCATGAATATACCGAAGACTGTCCGAGTTGTGGCAATCCGGCCGAAATGCGCGGAAAAGGTCATGGCGATTGTCAGTGTGGGTAACAAATTGATTTTTAGATAAGATATCTTTCATAGATTAGTTACCGGGATTTACCAATGAGTTAATTTGGGAGATCCCGGTTATTTTTATGTCCATTGTTCACCACTAGTAAGCTAAAATTCACCTTTTTCATTCATACCGATTGGGAATGCCGTCTTGTCCTTCCAATCTTGTGCTTGGAGTTCTGGAACTGGTTCTGAGTTAATTTTTGTATCAAAATCTTCTTTTGCTTTTTTAGTTAGGTCGTTTTCTATGTTTGATGTGACATTTGCAAAAAAATCAACTGCTGTTGCTGGAATTTCTAAAAGAAAAATCTGTGTCTTATTTCCAATTTTGTAAATATCCAAGACTTTAAAGAATGCGTTTGATGTTAAAAGAACATGTCCAAATTGTTTAGAGTCTGGATTGAATGCAGATAAATCTTTCGCATTAGCAGAAGCAATTAAGTAACGACAGTTTGCTACAAGTCCGCCATTTTTATAAGTCATATCAGTAAAACCACGTTCCATCAAAATTTGTCCTATCTGATATTTTGAAATTAGACCCTCAGAAAGTGTTGTGTCTCTGTAGAAAAGTGTCAGACCTGAAAATGTCTGCTTGTATATTTCTTCTATTTCAGTATTATTCATGTTGTATGAGTTTTTTTTACAATGACAGCCAACACTGTCTTTACTTTTGCGAAACACTTCTTTAAAATCTGTACCTGACCATTTGCACGCTACCATCATTCTCTAACTTGTAACTGATCTTCCAACGACCAAGCCCAAACCTTATCTATACCAAAAAAAGCTATCGGTGAGGCTTTATAAGAAATTGGCAAATTCTCTTCATTCCAGGATTTACCCAAATCTTCACTTCTGAAAAAACGAATTTTTTGAGAAACATTATCTTGCTCCTGAGCAAATACAGATATGCTTGATTCAAAAATGTTCGCCTTAATAACAGACAATCCTTTTGTTGGGAATTTAATTGCCAGGTAATTTTCTTTTTCTTTCAAATATATCAGCATTCCTTCTTGTTCATCTTCGGTAATTAAATACAAGTTATCTCTATTATCTAAATATAAAGAAAAAGGATTGATGTTACTTGGTATCCGATTGGTTGTTGTCTCTCCGGTAGTTAAATTAAATCCAATATAATTACCAGTAAGTTGCGGTAAATAATAAACAATTCCATTTTTACTTAATTCGTAACTACCGGATAATTTTGCTGGTAAGTGGAATAATCCAATCCAGGTTTTACCCCCGTCTTTTGTTTCATAAATTGCTTCCTTGGAGTTGTAATATGGTAATTCATCTGAAGTTACTATTCCATTATTTTTTGTCCAAAACTTTATTTCTCTTAAATTAATTTCAGTAGTACATGATAATTTCCAATTATCACCATTGTCTATTGACGTATATATATGGGAGCGAACACTATCAGCATTTTTGCCATAATAACTTTGGGTTAGAGCAAATAAAGTAGAATCAATGTATTGGAAGCACAAAACCTCCCCTTTTTCAAATGGAATTTGTTTTTTCCAAACAGACCCTCCGTCTGATGTTTTGAGTAAAATAGCATCTTTAATTCGCGCCTTTTCTCTCCAGTCGATTTTGTAATCAATTAAATCAGAATTATCACCACCGAAAAACCCCACTTTTTCATTAATAAAATAAAGTTTTTTAAGAACATTATCATAGCCCATCCCATCAGTAGTATTGCTTGTACCATTTGTTTTTATAACTTTCCAATTCATTTTATCTGAGTTTAGATTACAGCTAATCAATAGAAGAACAACTGCTATACAGGTATATTTAGTCATTTAGTGCCATATAAAACGTTGATGTTTAATGTCATGAGTCAGCATAAATTCCCCAAATAATGAGTAAGCTTTATTCACACTAAATTCTTTTTTTATGGCTTGTAACAGTCCTGGCTTATCCCCATCCTTTAAGTTAAAAATTGGATAGAATTTATATACTTCCTCTGGCTCTATTGTATAGATATATTCATAATCAGAATCCCCGAAGGTTTCTTCAACGAATTTACCAGTATCATACCCATCAAAGTATAACTGGCCTTTCTCGTTAAAATATATCTGCATAGATATTTTTATGTTCGAGTTTTCCAAATAAAATAAAGTTATTTTTTCCATTTTGCATTACTTTTTTAATTCTTTAAAAAATCTATCATTGGCTGAAATGGATCGCGAAAAGTAAGCGAACCGTCTTTTTCGAGGGTATATATCAGAGCCATCATTTTTGTATATCGGGCAGCGACCATTTGCGTAATAGTTGCGCCATCTTCAGTTGAAATAACTTGCTCACCGCTTGACATTCTGATCAATTCTTTGAAGATTTCCAAATCGTCGTCGGGTGGGTTTTTCGCAATAGCCAATGCATGCGCTTCAGCATCTTCCCAAAACTCAGCCACATACTGATCATCACCGAGATGTCGGACACGAATATCGTATTCGTTTTCGATTCCCTGCTGTTCCATTTTTCCAATACTACCCAGAATAGCTAAAAATGTCCCAAAATTGAATATCTCAGTTTTCAGTTGTGCCTGCGCGATATAATCATCCATTGATGTTACAAACAGCGACTGAAACTGGCTCTGTTTTTCTTCGGGCCAGGATTCCATTTTGGTTGCCAACAGCTTATTCTCGGGCAGTTCCGGATTTGAATTTTTAACTGATGTTTTCAGATCGTTTATGAATCTGCTGTGGATATTCAGAAATACCGGATCTTTTGCATCGAGATAAACCGGTTCCGGAATGTCTGGTTGAGTGTTTTCATTTTCTACTACTGTCTCTGAAGTTTGTCCTGAAACAGATTGTTTTTTGATTTCAAAAGAAAAAGGAATCTCCTTGCGGATGATGTCGGCCTCGTACAAAGTTACAAATGCAACATGCTCAACGGATATGTGATATAGACCATTGTTTTCGCTAACATCCCCAATATCTAACTCGTTCTGGTAGTCATCTAAAAAAGTCCACCTAAAGAGGTTTTTGTTGCCTTTATTGTAAAAATGAAAAGAAACATCATCGTCGTTGATCTCAACCAACGTAATTACTCCGTCGGAAAAAGGTTTCTCAATACCAATATCGGATTTGTATAAGGTGAGACTGGCAATATTTGCAGGTAGAATCATAACAACTTTACCTGAAACTGCTGATAATTCAACCTCACCATCCAATGCACCGATTTTGCCGATTGTCGTGTAATCCTCGGGATTGCGCAGGTTAACTAACCGGCCTCCAAAGTAGAATGGTTTATCGCCAGTTTGTTCATTAAGCGATACGAGTGTAAAATCATCGTCTGCGTAGCTTCCATCATCCTTTATTTCGGTATTACCTTGGTGATCAAGATAATCAAGGCCGTTGGTGCCTTTTGCATAGTCGATATAGACAAATACTACACCTTCGCTAATATTTGGAATATACGGAAAGACAATTTGTAAGTTCGTTTTATAACCTTCTGAGTCTTCCGGATATCTGAGGCCAAGCATGATGCCACCTGCAGTTGTAGTAAGAGGCTCGAATCCTCCGATAGGCCCCAAAGGTTGAGAAAGCAGCAGATCATATTCTTCTTCTGTAAGCGAAACATAATCATCGCCGGAAAAGTCAATTCTGTTTTCGAGGTCGGCGATGCGCTCTTCTTGATTGATGTTTGTTTTCATGGGTTGTTCATTTTTAGTAGTTTGAGAAAAGCAATTTGCTCCAACAAGAATCAGAAATGCAAGAGATAATTCAATTTTATTATATTTCATTATGGTCGTTTTTAAATTATTTGAAGTTTATGAACAAATTCGGACTGATTAATTCAGCCCTGTTTTAAATGTCTGGAATTTCTTCCAAAATTCGGGATCGTCTTCGGCTAATTCGTCGAGTTCGAGTTGGATACCGAGTTGTAAAATATCTTCCCAATCGAGTTTTAGCAGGGTCGTTGGAAGTGGTCTGGGTAAGTTGATGATTCTGGTGACAAGCATTTCAAATGCCAGGGAAAGATTATCTTCATTCAATAACGTTTGGATTTCACTTACATTTTCCGGTGATAAATAAGGTGAACTTTTCGTAAGGAGGTTAGTGAGTTTTCGGATGATAACTATTTCTTCTTCCTCTACTTCATTGACTTCCTCTGTCTTTGATTTGACGTTCCGGTTTGATCCTAAACGCTGATTGAAATCGATATAGAATTTCTCTAAAGGTTTCAGTGAGTCCAGATAAGCACGAAATTGATCCCCCTTTTTGATTTCCCCTCCGGTTCGGGATGGTATCCAGAAAGAAAAATCTCTCTCAAGCGCAACAAAATCCGCTAATTTTGTAGTTGCTATCTGGGTATCCATTTCGATTCGATAGCGGAGATACCTGGTCTTCGGATTTGCCTTAATCACTATAGCTATGGCATAAACACCGGAAGTTTTAAGATCCTCATGGATTTCAGGATCACCTGTCGCAGGGACAATACTTTTGTGCCCACTTAATACAAGAAATAATAAGCAAAACAATGCAACCGTCACAAATCCAAAAAACAGGGGAGGAATCCAAAACTCTGACCAGGTGTTAACGACTCCTTTATTTGGGTTGTTTGCCAGATAAATGACCTCCACCTGGTCTCCGGTTTTCAACCGGGACAATGGCTTGGTTGTTGATCCGTGAATGTTGTACGACTTATCAGATGCATCTTTAAAAGTGATCATCGGGAACACTCCGCTTATCGTTTTGCCATCGTTACTTTTCGAATAAATTCTTTCAGTTCCGGTGACATATCCAATTGTTTTAATACCATTTTTAAGCATGTCGATTCCTCTTTGTGAAGTCACATAGGTCCCCAACATGCAAGCAGGTATCGCAAAAAATAAAATTATTAAAACAGGAAAACGAACAGGATTAAGATGAAAGTGAGCAATGAGATTTGGCAGGAGATGAAAAGGATCATCCAACTTGTGATCATTAGAAATAAGGATTCCTCCCATCCACATCAGGATTAAAACAACAGTAAAACCCAGAACCAAGCCAGCCGGCCCTATAGGAAACTCCCTCCACAATAGTAGTTGGGCATTTTTTGGATTTGACTTTTCGTAGGCAACTTTTATTTCATCACCTGTTTGTGATGACGGTTTTAAGGAATAAGAACGACCGTGCACCTTGATATGTTCCCCTTCTGAGGTGACAAATTCAACAAGGGGAGTTAATAAAGGAGCCTTTGTAGTATCTGTGCTTGAATGTGATGAACTGTCCATTCCCACCACAATGCCTTGTGCTTTTTCCCCTGTTATCAGTAAGCTGACTGAATTTAGCATGATATATCCGGTTAGGAATATCAAAACCAGAACAATAACACTCAAAAACCAACTAACGAAACTTGTAGTCATGTCAATGCTATTAATCAATAATTTTGCCCTTATTTATTTTTAATTATTTTATCCAGGTCTAAAAGTCCAATATGTAAGTGATAAGGAATTGTATCATATCCTGATTCTGCGTTGTATGCAATGATATACTTCCCTTCTTTATAAAAGGTAATATCCTGAATAGAAAAAAAAAGTCCGCGACTGAACAGGATTTTAAACTCTTTGTTTGACAAGGTTTTAACAATCATATAATAGGTTTCTTCGTCGCCACGATATTGTCTGTCAATCGTTTCTAAATTCGCTTCTGAATATTTCTGTTTGTCGACAGGGATAGTATAAGCACGGTGATAATCTGTTTCATCGTCCACCGTAAATGGTTTTAATGTGTCCAGAATAGCACCGTTATCTGAATATAACAGCAGAAATGTTGAATCCGCATTTCTACCGAAAATGATTTTCGAATCTTTTACATATATGTGGCCAGGTATGCCTTCGACTTTTATATTCCAGTCGAAGTCTTTTGCTTTTAACTTATAGTCTTTGTGTCTCAAAAAAGTAAAGTTACACATCGTACAAGAGATTGATATGATGATTAATAGGATAATTTTTGTTTTCATATTGGGATTGTAGTCTTCTCTTTCTCCACTTTTTTTCCGGTTTTATCGATGTAAAACCAATGGTCGCTTAACCAAATCGAGTGTTCGCCATCTGATTGGGTTTTGCAATCGTTACTCACTTCAGCCACACCATTTTCAAAAGACCAGGCACAGTCGAATTGTGGTTTTATCACCACCTTGCCGGTCATGGAGTCGGCATAACCAATTTTGCCATTCTCTATAATTCTAAAAAGACCATCTGATGGATAGTCCGGTCCATTATCGAAAGTGAATACCTTATACAAAACATTTTCTTTTCTGTCGATGGCAATAAAATCAATATTTGATTTTACAACTATGGCATAGGTTATAAATGTATCCGTGAAGCACATTGCATATTTTCCAGGTGGTATAGTGGTGTCGCCCTTCAAATTAACATAACCGAACCTGTCATTCACAGTGTCGTAAAATTTTAATAAATAGTCTTTTTCTGTAATCGCTTTTGGATTAATGGCTGTTCCACAACCGGTCATACTTCCCAGGAGAAAAAGTAGGATAAGTTTATTTATTGTCTTTAGAGTTTTCAATAGGCCTCCTTTTCTAAATTCAGATTTTGGTTTTTTTCTGATGGTTCCAGTGTGATACGATCCAATTATTTAGTTAGCAACTGTGGGGCATGTGGGGCAGGAAATGATTTTAAATTCCGTTCTCCGGTTGGCCTGATGTTGAGCTGTAGTGCATTGCACACCATTGGAGCATCCATTTACAAGCCTGGATTCACCATAGCCTTTGGCAACAATCCGGCCTTTGGAAATACCTTTCGCAAGGATATAGTTAACGGCAGCATCGGCCCTGCATTGCGAGAGTTTCAAGTTGTAATCATCACTACCCCGACTATCGGTATGCGACGACAATTCGATGATCATATCCGGAAAATCATTCATGAGCTTTACCAGCCGGTTCAATTCTTCGGCAGCTCTGGGTTTGATATCACACTTATCATAATCGTAATAAATTTTATCCAGCCTGATGACTTCGTCAATGGTAGGTTGTTGCATGCTTAATTTCAGCGTTACATAAAGGTCTTTACTTCTGTCGAGTGCTTTGGTAGTTTCATTCACTGCTTCACTGCTAAGCCATCCCTTTTGTTCACCTGAAACTTTAAAATCGCTGGATTGTTCCAACTGAAAGAAAAATGTTCCGTCTTCCGATGTTATCCGGGTGTTTGAATGATTTAAATCCATGTTTTTACAGGTAACTGTAACGCCTGAAACAGGTTGGTTGTTCCGGCTGTTGGTTACCACACCCGACAAAGTAAACCGCGGATCGTTGTGCGTGAGCGTTCTTTCAATCAGCGAGTTGGTAAAGTCATCCTTTGAGATGTTGGCCGCCGTTGTGGTTATATTGTTCAATAATCCCTGTATCCGGTAATTATCAGCCGGCAATTCTTCCACCCAAAGAATTCCGTCCGGGTCGGTCATTCCCTGATAGATGATATTGGATTTTTCATCTTTTAAAGTGACCGAAACATAAGGCAATGGGATGGAAGTGTATTTATCGAGTACCGTAATTTTAACCATGGGGTTTAGCGATGGTTCTTGCGGCACGATGGTTTTCGCAGCAAAATAGGCTATACAATCGGTTTCGGATGTGCCAAACCTGTTGGTGGAAACATATCCACTTTCGAGTTGATCGGTTGTGGTGAGTGAAAAATCGTCGAAACTTGAGTTTATAGGTGCTTTCAGGTTTACCGGGGCAGTGAAATTTGTTCCTTCGTTCTTAGAAACGAATACATCCAGGCCACCTAAACCCGGCAATCCGTTAGAGGCAAAATACAAATTGCCGGAGTTGTCAAATGTGGGGAAGATTTCATTTTCGGAAGTGTTTAGGACTGAGATATTTATTGGTTCCGACCAGGTGTTATCGACTTGTTTGGTACAAAAATACAAGTCCATACCGCCTTTTCCTCCGGGTTTATCGGAGGCAAAAACCAACATGTTTCCATCATTTCTAAGTGCAGGGTGTGCCACATTGTAGCTGCTGTTGTTGAATTTGAACAAATCGACCTGGTTCCATTTTCCATCTTTGAGGATGGCCGCTGAAATTTGTAACTTCCGGGTATTGACATCGGATTCCTGGAGCGATTTTTTATTGATGGTTGTAAAATAGAGCGTGCTTCCATCGCCCGACAAGGTGGCCGGACCATCATTGTAACTGCTCATGACCTCTTTGGCAAAAGGTGTCAACTTACTGAAACTAATATCTGTTGCATATAATTTTGTAAATCCTTTTCCGGTCCAGTCGCTTTTGCCGGTGCCATCTCCTTCGGCGGTTACTACAAAACCATTTCTGGTTTGGATGTTCGAAAATACAGATTTTGAATACTTTACTGTCATGTTTGTAACATCATACTTATCTTCATCTATCATGAGTTCATCATACATGTCAATAGATTTGATGAGATTTGCAGCCTTCTCTCCGGGATTTTTTTCCTGATACAGGAGGGCATTCTGTCTGGCTTCGGCAATATTTCCCTGCACCCGTAACAATTGAATAAATTCATACCTGTCCTCCGTGTTCGATTCTTTCATGGTAACCACCGAGCGATATACCGCAATTGCGTTATCAATATTATTGATTAGTTGGTAAGATATGGCGAGATTTTTGGTGGCAGCATAATCGCCTGGCGACTTCTCAAGATATTGCACGTATAATGGAATGGCTTCGCTGTATTCGTACAGTTTAAACTTTTTATCTGCCTGCGATTTTTGTGCCAAAAGCGAAATTCCTGATAGGCACAGGAGCATGATGACTAAATTTTTCATGGCGCAATTTTAAAAGTATCTGTTGTTTTGATTTCTGTCGGGTGTTCCTTTTTTACCAAACTGATACCCGAGAAATATTTCATGCGAGCCCGAATTGAAATGACGCAGACTGGATGTGGTCATGTCGTACGAATATCCAAATGCAAGCATTCCAAACCGACCTTTGACGGCAAAAGTGAAAGCATCGCCCGTGCGGTACGAAACTCCCAATCCAAACTTACGCTGGTACCAAATATCCATGGCAATGTCGGCCTCAACAGGTGCTGCGGTTACATATTTGACAAGGAGTGCAGGTCGAAGCTCAATATTCTCATCCACAGTTACCCGATAACCACCATACAGGAAAAAATGTGGTTTGATGATCCTGGTTAGTGGTGCTGCATTTTCAAACGAAAGCATGCGCGGAATGGAGAAACCGATATAGAATTTGTTGGTATAATACAACGTTCCCAATCCTAAATAGGGAATGGTTAGTTTGTCGGTAACGTAGAGTGGATCTGTTGGATCGATGTTCTCAAGTTTTGAAAAATCGGAATTCAGCATACAAAAACCTGCTTTTATACCTACCGATAGTGTACCCCGATCTGTAACGCGGACATGAGATGCCAGACTTAGATCGGCAGAAGTGCTGTTGGTAATCCCCAGTTTATCACTGATCACAGTCACTCCAAGAGCAAGTACCTTATTAATTACCTTGCTTTCCGCGTTAAACGAAAGAGTATTGGGGGAACCTTCAAAGCCCGACCATTGATTCCTGTATCTAAGACTTGCGCTGGCATTGTCGTTGGCTCCTGCATAGGCAGGATTGATTTCCAGGTTGCTGTTAAACTGATTTTGAGTGTATTGTAGTTCCTGTTGTGCCTGTACCATCAACGTACACAGCACCATGACCAGTAAGATGAATTTTTTCATTTTCAGCATTTTAGTGTTAGTATCTGACATCTATGTAGGAAGCTCTTTCGTTTCCGGTGGGGAGCGTGAGTATGATGAAATAAGTACCCTGAACTAATTTGGTTCCATCCTGGTTAACGGCCTTCCAGTCGTTTTGATAATCATCACTTTGATATACCATGTTGCCCCAGCGGTTAAATACCTTGATGGCGATGGATTCACAACAAGATGAGTTTATAATTTCAAATACATCATTAATCCCATCATCGTTGGGTGTTATTCCGTTGGGGATGCTCATATTTCCAAACTGACAACAGGTGATCGTGTCGCAAGGGGTGTTGCATGCAATCATGGGAAGACAGACCATCCCGAGAGAATCGGTGCAGCATGCTGTTGCAGCCAAACCAAGTTCTGGATCATAAATTCCATTGTGTCCTGTCAGGTACATGCAAAAACTTTCCAGGTTGGCATCTGCCGACAGAAGGGTGACTGTATAGGGACCTCCGGTTTCGCCGATACCTATGGGTGGATGGGGTTCCACGAAAGTGGAGTCGAGTACAACACTGTTGTCTGCCATATGGAAGTCAACCTGATAAAGTGGAAACGGTGAGTTGTTTTTTACGTAGAAGGTGTATTTGATCTGGTCACCGGAGCAGTAGAGCGAATCGCCTACAATGTTGGCGCAGGTGGGTTCAACCAGCTGGCAATCGAAACTCAAGGTATCAGTACACAACACATTTCCCTTTACATCGATTATGCTCACAAGCACAATGTGAGGGACTGTTGAGGTTCCGGTGAGACAGAAAGAGGCGAAATCAGGATAATTTCCGGGAGAAATCCCTCCTTCAGGAGCCTTAATTTTTATATGACTGGTGCTTACCGGTGGAATAATACTCCATCCCGACAAAAAGGCAAACTGGGTTCCTTCGATGCCGGTAAAATCAATGAAAGCAATGTTTTCGGCATAATAGTTATTTAAAAGTGAGAGATCGTAACAGCATTTGGTCGGATCGTTTTCGACAGCTGTGATTGAAACCGCACCACAGGGATCACAGGTGGGAATATCAACACAGTAAAGAATGCTGTCCATGCAACAAAATTGCGGGTATTGTCCGTTGGTGCCGGGTTCGGTATTCTGGTCGCAGGCGGATATAAAGAAACATCCGTTTGTAGCATCATTCGAAACAAGCAAGGTGGTTTCGATGGTTGCCGAGAATTGTCCGGGCAATAAATCAGGTATGGGAATAAACCGCGGATTAGCAATAATATCTGTATTTTGAGAGTAGAGTGTAATGCCACGCATGGTGAAAACAGAATTATTTTGAATGCTGAACTCCATTACCTGATTACCATCCTTACATGTTGCACCGATATTCAGCACCGAAACGCAGGAAGTATCCACAGCAACACTACAGCCTTCATTTTCTAATATCCTGACGCAAACCGTGTCGATTTGAGGTGCAATTCCCGTGATGAATGAAACCGTTAATTGGTTGATGCCGCTTCCGGCAAAACAAATCTTTCCCAAAGTTTGAAATCCGGCGGTATCAAGTGGGAGTCCATTATAATCGGAAGTTTCGGTAAAATCAACCTGGCTGGGCGATTGATAAGAGATGATACTCCAATCGTTGTCGTTCGATACACTTGAAATGGCTAAATTATCTGATGAAATAGAAATCCCGGTAAAATAATCCTGCATAAACGTGTTTGAAACTTCAATCAAATAACAACAATCCCCTTCCACCATCGGAGTGATTTTTGCATCGATGTAACTACAGGTGTCTTGTTCAATAAAGTGATTTCCAAAGCTGAGTGTGTCGATGGATAGTCCTCCGATGGTCGTTGCTGTGTAGGTACCTGGAAAAACAGGTTCTGTTTGCTGCCAGTTGAGCTGATTTTCTTCTGATATAGTGTAGGAAACACCTACTGGCAGGTCATCGAAGCAATAGTAACCGTTTTCGTCTGTTGTGGTTGTCTGGGTGGTTCCACCACTCAGATTGATAGTCCAGTTCGGGAGTTTGGGTTCGTTACTGTCCCAGTTTCCATTTTCATTCAGGTCGCTGTATTTGAATCCACATAAGGAACCAAGCTGAGTTTGCTCACTCATATTGCCAAAAACCAAGCTGTCTTCAACTTGTCCTGCCAACAGCGAAAGAGTATAATTCCCCGGTGATGGTGGTGTTGTTTGTTCCCAGCCTTCCTGATTTTCCTCGGCAATGATGTAGGTCCCTGCTGGCAAGTCACTAAAACAAAAGCTACCTAATGAGTCGGTTGTGGTAGTTGAAGTCAATGTTCCGCTTAGGTTGATTGTCCAGTCTTCCAGACCAGGTTCATCTGTATCCCAGAATCCGTTTCCATTCAGATCATTAAATTTAACTCCACAAATACGCGAAGGGCAGGCAATCGTAATGGCATCGAGGAAATTTCCCCCGGCCGATGACCCGCCAACGGGCAGTGAAATAAAACTCAGTACATAATTGGTGACACTACCACTGGGGAAGGTATAGCTTACGCTGTTCAGTGTCCAGGCTGTGGTAACAGCACTAAACGTTCCGAGTATTACCTGTGTCCCGCTGCCAAGTGGAGCCGGCTCTATGGCCACACTCATATCGTTGGCAAACCCAACACGGCCCCTATGGGCAAATGAAATGGTTGTTGTACTTCCTGGTGTAATTGTAAAGTCCTGATAAAGTGTGCCAACCGTATGTGCATTGAGTTCAATAAATTGGTTGCCCGAATAGGAGGGTACATTCTGAAAACCATCACCCCATACTTCGATGTATTCTTCAGTTGTATTCCAACAAGGGATGAGTTCCGGATCGAAAAACCCTTGTTCTCCTTCACCAACAACCTGATTATCTTCAAAGTCGGAATTACACAGAAAATTGCATGTATCTATATAAGCAGTGATACACACAGCATTTGTTTCAACCGGGTAGATGGTGTAACCTCCGGTGGTTGATTTTGCACTAAAGCCTGCGGTATTGCAATCAACCATCCCATTAACAGCCGTGTCAGGAATTTGTGCTTCAAACAAAAATGTATAACTGGCACCAGGAGACAGGGTGTACCCCGGATTGAAAGTGAATTTAACACCTCCATCTGAAATTGTTGACCCCCAGGTGCCTGTAGTGCAGGGTAAACCGGTTGCCGGCCAGCCTGTGCAGATATTTTGTGTGCTTGTATATTCAGCAGTATAGTTGCCATCTGGTATCGCAGGCAGCATCTGCATCTGGAAATCATTTGGAATGAGTGATGAGTTAGGACTACCCAGAATTGTCAGGTTTCCGGGCTGTGGAATCCTATCAATAACCACCAGGCTGTCCACAGCAATTGTTCCCGTATTCCTGATAGTAATCTCATATTGAACGGTTGAATTCGGACTTCCGAAGCCATTGTAAGTGAAATCCGGGTCAAGGTCACCCTTTACTTTTTTGTCAATGCCAATTGCTGCAAAAGCACAAATATTGAACGTAGTCCTGCACAGGTTTTGTGGATCGGGAAGATTAGACCCTGAAATAACTGTCCATATCGTATTCGATCCGCCAAGTGCGCCGTTACGAACAACGGCTTGAAAACATATCTTGTAGATGTTGGTGCCAAATGCCAGATCAGGTAAATTAAATTGAATATTGGAAGAGGGTACAATATCAGGATCGGATGAGAACCCGGTATAAACAACGCTCGATGTGATGGCTTCGAGCCATGAAGGCAATTGAACATCATAGAGTCCGCCGGTTAAGATATAATCTCCATTGTTACGGAATTCATAGCATAAATCAAGCGTATCACCGGTGTTTTTGCAACCCGGAATATTCTGATTAAGCACACATGTCATATTAGGTTGCGGATTGTATTCAACAAAAACTTCTTCTTCGCCTTCCTCATCGCAATTCACACAATCGGCTGCTCCAGAGCCAGCGCACATATAGGTAACCTTCAGGCTGTCGATGTAAGGTGGAGTGCCTGCATCGCCACTGCACGATGAAGTCAGATCATAATACAGGTATAAACTCACCGAGTGCCCGGGAAGAAGTCCTGTTGCCTGATGTTGAAAGAGTTTTGTATTGGTTGGTGAGGCATTTTGATCAAGTGCCACATTGCCAATCAAAGGAAAAGTTCCTTGTGAACCATTGTCACAGTCAAAATAATTAATGCTGCCAACCAGGTCTGCCTGGGAAGTGGTTTGCATAACTGAATTGCTGGGGGCACTTAACAAATGAACCTGTGGAAGGTAATTGGTTGCAATCAGGTTAAGGGGTGTGTTACCGGTATTTAAAATGTTATAGTTGAAATAGTAGGCTGTAGCCGACATCGTTACATTGATGTTGGAGTTGGCTGCAGGGGACACAGGAATAATATAGCTGGCCGGTATAGGCCCGCGTATTGTGCTTTTCGGAACATCACAGTTGGTTCCTTTCCAGGTTACATGGCTGATAAGCGTATCACCAAGCCCTTCGCTGCAAGGCAGCTTTACTACGTAATAGAAGCAATCATTTGCATAGCGGTTGAATTCGTTGACATTGGGGGTTATCGTATTTCCACTAAGTGTATAGGTATAGTTGTTTCCAACTACCGAGGTAATTGTTCCGATTGTGGGTGCAAGCACGATAGAAAATTCTGGATCGACAATTCTGAAACAATCCGGATTGCCAAAACACACCCTGTAGGTTACTTCAGCAGTTAATTGATTGAAAGAAAAGAAATTATGTGATAAAGTAGTAGTGTTGTTCAATATTCCGTTCGATTGGCATGAGGAGTTTTCCTCGTTAAGCAGATCGTCGGTAATTGTTGCTGTAAACAAAGCTGTTGTTGTATCACCGATGCATGCACTCGGGCAATTGAACATAAAACACAGGTTAAAGCTTATCGCACCAGTATTTGTGCAGGCCTGTAAGCTGCTTATGTTAACCGTAATCTGGGTACCGCTATTGGTAATGGCCAGGCATTCTGGCAAATTCGCAGCACAGCTCGCGTCATAACTAACAAGGACCGGATCGTAGTCAATTACCATAATTGCGCTGGTGGTAGCGGGTTCCCAGCCGATGGACACGTTTAATGGAAAGGATGTTCCGAGGTTATGTGCCGTAGGGAATGAGGGTTCTGCAAGCGAAAATCCGGTTATCTGGGCTTGCGTAAAACACGCCAACAGAATTAATATGGATAGTAACAATACTTTTTTCATGGTCTTAATGTTTGATGATTTTGAAAGTTTTCAAAAGAAAGCCGTTATCAAATACCCTTAAAAAATAGATGGACGCAGGAAAGTTTTCCATAGAAATGGATGTTTCGTCAGCCCCTACATTTTGATTAATGAGTATGGTGCCCTTGAAATCGACCAATTGGAAACTTAAGCTGATAAACTTTGCACTTTCAAGTTTCAGATGAATAAAATCCCGGGTCGGATTGGGATAAATACTGATTGACAAGTTGATGTCTTTATAATCATCAATGCCCAGGACAAAAATCTCAAAAGGCATCTGCATCCCTTGAATAACAGTGCCATCGGGACTTTCAATAAAGGAATATGCCACCTGACCCACCGAATAGCAGACCGTCCCACCACTACCCGATGCAGTTCCTCCAGAGGCAAGGATTGCCTCCTGGGCATGCAATTTCTGAAATCCGAATGCTATTAGTAACATAACAAATCCAATTATATTTTTCATGTTGATTGATGTTTAAGTTAAAAAGCGCGTATGGCACGAACATGCTGTAACGCCGGTTTTGCCTGTGCATACGGGCTTCCCAGAATAAGAAAGTTGCACCAAACCTGACTATCGTTAATTTCAGTGGATGACCAGTAATAAGCCAATGCCAATGGTGTGATAGTTGAATTTCCACTGTTTAGGATAGCCAAATTTACGTTATAGCCACCTTCGTTCAACAGGAAGAGTTCCTGGTTTGCAGGTAGATACCAGTCGGAATAAATCCCTGTTCCATAATCATCATTGGTATAATCGTTGCAGAGTTTTGCCGCACTGTTTGTCATTCCTGCCTGGCCCACAATCGCAGTAGTATTCGACTGTCCGTCCCATGTGCTTTGGGCTGTAGGGCCAATTTGGAGCACTATGTTGCTCCAGACTTCATCTGTGGACATATCAATCAGGCTGCAAATCAGGCCATGCTGTCCGGTTGGGTCCACAAAAAATACTACACCACCCCCGGTAAGGTCACCTTGATGATAAATACCACTGCCCGTTGTTGAACTAATAACATAGGGATCAGGAGTTGTACCAGTGCCGGAAACACTAATATCTGTGCCGGCGGTTACTTTTGTTTCTGAACCATCCGCATTTTGCAAACCATCCAGTTTTGTTTTGTCAATCCCGCTCATAAAGCCGCTTATCGTGGTGGTGGCATCCGCATGAGTATGGTTGGTTGATGCAAAATCAGGAGTAAAATTAATCCAGTTTGTGCCATTGAATTTTATTAATTGGTCGGAAGCTGGTGCTGAAAATAAGAATGGATTGTTGGTGATTTCGTTCCACGAAGGTGTATAATTAATTGATTTATAAAGTCCCACGTGATCTCCCCATCCATAGGCTATAGTCCAGTCGGTGATGTTGGCTGTTGAAATCCCGTTTGCCGGAGATGCACTAAATACAGGATCGGCTTCCAAAATTCCTCCGGAAATACTTTCGGCAGTTTTTGCATATAAAGCATAGGGTACGCTGAGCAGTTGGCTGGTACCCGAAATGCTATAATTTGAGCCGCCTTCAGGATCCGTTTCAGTTTTAAGAAAATAGGGACCGCTTGCCCAGTCAATGGCTGAAAATGTGCCGTTAATTGGAGTTCCTCCACCGATTTCTAAATTGGCCAACCCATTAATACTGGTGGTTGTCAAATGTTTTTCGGCATAAACCGCAATTCCATTTGGTGTACTTTGAAGGATGCTGATCCTGACACTAACAGTATTGGTGGTCACAAGTATTCCGTTGTTATTTCGAACTATAAACTGATAACTCATTTTTTCAGGTGCCTGAGCCAGTACATTCAGGGTGATTATGAGGATTCCGAGTAGGGTAGAAATTTTTTTCATGATGGATTTCTATTCATTATTTTTTCATTTTACTATTTCACCATTTTTAATCTTAATGGATGATTTATTTTTCAAATTTTTAAGTAACGACCTTAAAACCTCTATTTTTTCGGCAGAAACATTTGGATCGTTTTCCAAACTGACTATGGCTTCTTCAATGGAATTAAATTCGGTTACATTGGCTTCATCCGGGCTTTTTCTGATAATAATCAAGGGGGCAGTATCAGTATGTTTTTTTGTGAATAAACAAATCAGCTTTTTAAATGTCATTGAAATTTCTGTTAGATGTTTGTCAAACATAGGCTATGAAGCGATGAAGCGCAATAGCAAACAAACAGAAGGCAGGTTTGAAAAAACTAACGGTAGGATTTCGATTTTAAACGGTAACTGAAGAGTAAGGATCCACCCTGCGATTCGTCACTTTATAAAGGGGAGGAGGGAGTGATATGATTACTTCCGTTCCGTGAGCTTCAGGATCAGTCACGCTCAGATCTTCAAAAACAATGGGTTGTGTGAGATTCATTTTTGTGCTCAGCAAACGAAGTCGTTCTTCGATGATATGTATCCCTTTTGAAATGTGGTCTTCTTTTTTATGTTTGCTTGCTTCGTTAATTCCTATTCCATTGTCGGTTATCTTTATGATCAACGACCGGCCAATGACCGAATCAATATCCACTTTCTCAAAAGTAAATGCTACTGTAAGCATACCACTTTTACCCGAATTGATGATGCCATGCCAAAGGGAGTTTTCTACAAAAGGTTGGATGATCATGTTTGGAATCAAAATGGAATTGGTTTCAAGGTCTGCTCCAGTAGTAATTTCATAGGAAAAGCTCTCCTGAAACCTCAATTTTTCAATGTCAAGGTAGAGTTTCAACCTGTCAATTTCATCGGATAGCCTGATGAATCCCTTGCCTGCTGTATCAAGATTTTTCCTCATTAATTTGGCCATCATCGCAATGTAATTATTGGCATCCTCATACTTCCTGCTGTTGACCAGGTATTGAACCGAGTTCAGTGAATTTGCAATAAAATGTGGGTTCATCATGGCAGATAATGCCTGATGTTTCAGTTCGTTGATTCGCTCAGTAAGGGCAAGTTCTTTATTTGCCTTTAAAGTATTCAACTTCAGGCTCAACATTAATATAAAAAGACCTGTTATCACAAGGAGGAATATCATCAGTAAGTAAAACCAGGTGGTTTCGGTAAACCGTGGCAGAACGCTAAAACTCAATACATATGGTTCACTCCACAATGTGTTTTGAGCCTTGGCAATTATTTTGAGGTTGTAGGTGCCGTTTTTAAGGCTGATAAAGTTCAGGGAGTTGTAATCCGTTGTCAGCCAATCGTTATTCAAACTATACTTGTACGTTACCGAACCTGGTGAGGAAAAATGGATGGCCTGAAAGTCGATGGATATATCGTGCTGTTCAGGTTTGAAAATCAGGTTGTTGTAATTTATGTAGGTTGAGTCACCGGCTTTAACCTCGGTGACAATTACTTTGGGAGCCTTTGGTTGGTAATGGTCGAAGTTGTCAATATCCAGTATCGAAATGCCATTGCTGGTTCCAATGATAAGTGAATTGTTGGTGCTGTCGTAAAATAACGAAAGTACCTCATTGGATGGAAGACCTGTTTGCTTGCTGAGATATTTAATTGAATTATTTTCAAGTAGATAAAGGCCTTTCATGTTCCCAATCCATTTCCTGTTTTGGCTATCAGAAACAATGGTTGTGGAGGAAAACAAATCATAATCAGCCAGTGAGGCAAAGCTGACAACCGAATCATTTTTGAGGTTGTAACTGGCGATACCCTTGTCACCAGCGAACCAAATTTGCTGATTTTTGTCTTCAAAAATGGAGTTTATCCTTGAGTTCAATACACTGTTGTCCGAAAAAAATAATTTTGTCATTTCTAGATTACCCAGTGCATTGGTTTTGAATTGGGCCTTACATAATCCATGTCCTGTTGCAATCCATATATTATTTTCAGAATCCTCAAAAATGTCATTTACACGGTTGATATAGGTACTGTCGCCAAATAGAGTGAAATAGGCAGGAACTTCCTGCTCTGGTACAAGCGTTTGCTGAACAGCAATACTATTTTTATGTGTTCCGAAAATATGTAAGCCGCTTTCGGTTTTACAAAACGAAGGTTTATTTAAAAGATAAAACCTGATACCGTGGTAGACTAGCTGAATATCTTCATTTCCCCCAAAAGTGCCGCATACGTATATATCATTGTTGATATTCTGGATGCTATATACCACTTCGGTCAGTGTCTTTCCGGTATTGCCTTTAATCTGGTCGAACATCCCGTTTTCAAGAACATTGATGTCATTAAAGGTTCCTATCAACAATTTCCCTGATTTTTCCTTGGCAATGGCGTAAATATTGTTGTTACTCAGTCCGTCGTTTTCATTGTAGTTTTTCAGGTATAAGTTATTCAAACAATACACGCCTTTACCAAAAGTGCTGATCCAGATATTTCCTTCGTTGTCCTCAAGATAGCTGTTGACCAGGGTTTGCTGCAGGCCCATGGTTTTTCCGATATCGATAATTTCGTCAGATCCATTTGGAATAAAGAAAAATCCGCTGTTCATTATCGAAAACCAGATGTTGTTCTCTTTATCGATAAGCAGTGCACAAACATCATTGTTACCGGCGATCTGAATCTTGATTTTTCTTATTACCTCCTTATTCTTTACTTGATAAATCATCCCGCTGGTGCCGATGAAGTAAGTGCTGTCGATTCCTTTTGCCATTACGAGGAGGTTGGTATCGGGAAGCCCGGAGATATTTAGTATTGATAACTTATTGTGGTCGAGTTGATACAGTCCCGATTCACACAATGCAAGCAGTTGACCATTGGGAAGCAAGGCCAATCGGTTGATGTAAATAGGAGGTGATAGAAGCACCCGATAGGAAATCGGCATGCCTGTTTTTTCGTGTATTAAATTGATTTCACCCCATTTACGGTATGCATAGAGTGTTTGTTCATCGCTTTTCAAGCTGTCGAGCAACAAAAACGAAATCGCCATACTTTTTCCATTAATATGGCGGCAATAGTCCTCAATCCGGCCATTTCTAACAACGTTGATTCCTTTCTCATAATTTCCGATATATATTTCACCCTGTCTGCCTTCGGCCAGGGTAATAATTGAATTTGAATTCAGCCCGTCGGTGGTGTGAAAGTTGGTAAACCGCACACCATCAAAACGACTTATGCCGTTAAGGGTGGCGAACCAAATAAAGCCATCGCGACCCTGAACAATCTGGAATACAGTAGATGAAGCCAGTCCGTCAGAGGATGTATAATGATAATAGGCCGGTTTTTGTGCGTACAGCACAACGGACAGGAGCATTCCCGTAAAAACGAGCATTAACGGCCGAAGAATACGCATTATACGGATTTTAAAAATGATTTTACTTTTTGAATAAAATCCGGTGTTTTCCGTCGTGATATTTCAACCTTGCTGCCATCGGTCAGTGTGACGAAGTTTCCACTCAGGTTCGAAAAGTCTTTGATGTACTTTAAGTTGATAATGTGCGATTTATGTGTTCTGAAAAACGGATGTTTTGATAAGGTTACTTCAAAATTCTTTAGCGTACGCGAAACGATGGTGGTTTTGCCTTCTTTGGTGGTGATGGTTGTATAGCATCCATCTGCTTCAAGTCTGAGGATATCTTCAATATTGAGCACGTCGAATCCATGAGTGCCCGGAATAACCAGTTTGTCCATTTCAGTCGTAGAACCTTCTTTTTGCATTTTTTGCTTAAGCAAACCTAGCTTCTTTACTGTTTGCTTTAATTCCTTGATGCTGATGGGTTTCATGAGGTAATCCACAGCTCCGGCTTTCAATGCATGTATTCCAAATTCTTCGTGAACACTTACAAACACCACCATAAAGCTGCGTTCGTCATATTCCTCCAGAAAATCGAAACCATCCAGTACCGGCATGTTAATATCGAGAAATACAACTTCCGGATGAACCCTGCTAACCAATACTCTTGCTGCGACCACTGAATCGGCCAGCCCCTGAATTTCCAATTCAGGACAGTATGTTTCGATGATTTGCTTCAGGTTTTCCCTTCCGTGTAACTCATCATCCACAATAATGGCCGTTATTTTATCCGCATTTTGAGTAGGCATAACGATTGTGTAAAATGAGGCAATTAAAATTCGAATTCAAAATTTTGTGTATTTGCGATAAATAAATATCACACAAAAGTGTAAATGTAAACATATAAATGATTAAACCAAATTTCGGCTTTTGGCAGGTTCCTGAATATGGTAACTCATCCCTGCCGCCAATACAACATGAGGTCTTTCTAATTTAATTCACCGCGCTCCTGATAAATCTGCTAAATCTCTATCTTTGTAGCCAATCAATATGCTGGCAATGATTAATACAAAGGCGGAATTGCTCAAACAGAGTTTTTACGATAGCGATGCTGCGTTTATCAACCTGATGAAAAAACGCATTTACCACGTTTTGCTTATATCCAGCGTTTACGATGCGTTTATGTTGGAGGAAGACGGCCGCATTGATGAACAGATTTTTCAGGAATATACCTCGCTCAGCCTGCGGTATCCGCCTCAATTTTACAAAGCCACCACACAGAATGAGGCTTTGCAGATTTTAGAAGAGGAAAACATCGACCTGGTGATCACCATGCTCAGTGCCGAAAAGGGGAATACCATCTCGCTGGCCAAGGCTATTAAATCAAGATATTCCGATATTCCCATCGTGATGTTGACTCCGTTTTCACGTGAAGTGAGCTTAAAACTCACCAAACTTAAACACGAGTCCATTGACTATATCTTTAGCTGGCTTGGCAATGCCGATATCCTGCTGGCCATCATCAAACTGATTGAAGATAAGATGAATGCCGAATATGATGTGACGGAAGTTGGCGTTCAGGTGATTATTCTGGTAGAAGACAACATTCGGTTCTATTCGAGTTATCTCCCAATCATATACAAAATCATTTTTAATCAGTCGCAAACATTTGTTTCAGAAGGACTTAACGAGCATCAGCGAATGCTACGCATGCGCGGACGTCCAAAAATACTGATGGCCACCAACTACGACGAGGCCATGGCCATTTACGAAAAGTACAAGCACAATGTGCTGGGCATCGTGTCGGATATTTCTTATCCGCGCAATGGGGTAATGGACAAGGAAGCAGGTATCCGGTTGAGCAGAAAGGTAAAAAAGGACAATAAATATACACCTGTATTGTTGCAGTCTTCCGACCCCGAAAATCGGTGGAAAGCCAAGGAGATCAGGGTGGGATTTCTCGACAAAAATTCCAAAAGTCTGACCTTCGATTTACGCGAGTTTATAAAAGAGTACTTTGGGTTCGGCGATTTTGTATTTAAAGATCCCCACATGGGCATCGTGGTTGGGCGTGCCCGCGATTTAAAGGATTTGCAGGAGAAAGTATATAAAATCCCCACAGCTTCGTTAAGGTACCACATCGAGCGCGACCATTTTTCAAAATGGTTGAGGGCCAGGGCTTTATTTCCCCTTGCAGAATTGTTCAGGGCGTTTAAATCAGACGACTTCAGCGATTGTGATGAAACCAAGAAGTTTATCTACGATTCTATTTCTGAATTCAGAATGGCCAAAGCACGTGGAGTTATTTCGTCGTTTAACCGCGATAATTTCGATCGGTATTTCAGTATTTCACGCATTGGTCAGGGTTCGGTGGGTGGCAAGGCACGCGGACTGGCTTTTCTCGACTCGTTGATCAACCGTAACAAACTCTACAATCATTATGAGAAAATAGAAATTGCCATCCCGAAAACGGTGGTGCTTGGCACAGATGTTTTCGATGAATTTATGGAGTTGAACAAGCTTTATCATGTGGCTTTTTCAAACGATCTTTCGGATGAGGAAATCCTGGGCCGTTTTTTAAATGCCAAATTGCCACAACATGTATATGGTGATCTGTTTACCATTTCTGTGGCCATTTCAAAACCAGTGGCCATACGGTCGAGTAGCTTGCTCGAAGATTCACATTATCAGCCTTTTGCCGGAATTTACAATACTTACATGCTGCCCCTGATCGACCACGACAGAAGTCAGATGTTCGAGATGATGGTCACAGCTATCAAAGCGGTGTATGCCTCTGCCTATTATCACGACAGCAAAGCCTACATGATGGCTACTTCCAATGTGATTGATGAAGAAAAAATGGCCATTATCATTCAGGAAGTATGCGGAACGGTGTATGGCGATCGCTATTATCCCACTTTTTCGGGAGTAGGTCGTTCCATCGATTATTATCCACTGGCACCTTGCGTACCATCAGATGGCACGGTAAGTCTGGCGCTTGGATTGGGAAAATATATTGTGGATGGCGGGCTTTCGCTTCGGTTTAGTCCAAGCTTTCCGCAAAACGTACTTCAGACCTCCACACCCGATATGACACTCCGGGAAACCCAAAAAGAGTTTTTCGCCCTCGACTTAAACCGGATTACCTTTACACCCACTCCCAACGACAGTGCTAACCTGCTTAAGTTGCGGGTGAAAGCCGCCGAAGAGGATGATGCTATCCGCGACATTTCGTCCACCTACGATTTGCACAACCATGTAATACGTGATGGTTACAGCGATGGCGGAAAAAAAGTGATTACCTTTTCGAATATTTTAAAACACAACAGTTATCCCATCGCCGAAATCCTGCAAAGGGTACTTCAATTGGGCGAAAGGGAAATGGGCAATCCCGTTGAGATTGAATTTGCCGTGGACCTGAACACCAGCAAGGGCGACAGGGCTACCTTTTATTTACTGCAGATCAGGCCCATCGCCGTTAAGGAGGAAAGTATTACGCTGGATTTGGATAAAATTGTCCGCGATCAATCGCTTATAATTTCAAAATCAGCACTGGGGAATGGTACCATCGACGACATCTGCGACGTGGTTTATATACGACCCGAGAATTTCAACGCTGCCAACAACCAGAAGGTGATTCCCGTTATCGATCAATTGAACAGCGAATTTTTAAAATCTGGAAAAAACTACATCCTCATTGGTCCCGGACGCTGGGGTTCCAGCGACCCATGGTTGGGGATACCTGTTAAGTGGCCACAAATCTCGGGTGCACGATTGATAGTAGAATCCGGTCTGGCCAATTACCGCATCGATCCGAGCCAGGGAACTCACTTTTTTCAAAATCTAACTTCCTTCCGGGTGGGGTATTTTACCATCAATCCATTTATTAACGATGGATATTACGACCTGCCTTTTTTAGATCAAACACCAGCGGTTTTCGAGAATGAATATATCCGGCACATCAGATTCGATAAGCCTTTGATGATCAGAATTGATGGTAAACACAACCTGGGTGTGATCGAAAAACCTGTGGAAGAGCCTGTTTCTGAGAGTGAAGTATAGAACACGGATGACACGGATGATACGGATGACATGGTTGGGAATAGAACACGAATTACACGTTTGGGAATAGAACACGGATGACGCGGATGTTACGGATAACGCGGATGGGAATAGAACACGGATGACACGGATGTTACGGATAACGCGGATGGGATAACAATATTTGCGTTTATCCGTCCAACCCGTGTTATCCGTGTTCCAAAAATTGGTTACTCGCTGCCGGTATCTGCCGTAGGCATGAAGGCAAGAAATGCCTACCTACGTTAGGTAGGCGGACAAGTTAATTATTCCCTGGTTTTCTTTCGTAGTAGCTCAACGGATTCAGCAATTTATCGAATACATAGTATTGCAGCAGAACAAAATCCTCGCCGTCATTCACCAGCCCGAAAAGCCGGTCCTGGTCGGTTGAGTAGAATTCATTGTAGGAATTCGTATCTACAGGGCTTTCTTTTCTTTCGAACATTTTTACATAAGTCGTATCACCATGTATATCCACCAAAGTGAGTTCAAACAAACCAGGCGAATGTATGATTGAATCCATTTGGATGCCTGACATCAGGTTGTTCATACGGGTTTCGTAACGCACATCGACAAAAGAAGTTAACAGGTTCAATACTTTTAAAGTGTCGTATCGTTCCACCGCGTTGTTATCGGTTAAACGGCGCAAATCGTAATTTCCGGAAGCATTCTTCACTTCCAGTACAAATCCTTCTTCAGGTGATTGGATGTTATTCAATCGTAGGCTTTTTATTTCACCCAATGTCTTTTTGAAAATTTCGTGGCTCTTCCAATCATCTATCTGTGGAGTAAACTGAGCCGAAACAAAACCCCTGAACCCGGGAATGTAGGTTATATATGGTTGAGAGGCCCCTTCCATCAGCATGTAAGTACCCAGATTGTTGGAGGTTACATCTCCAATATAAAATACCTTGGTGAGTTTTTCGTGGGGAAATAGTTTGATTTTGTTAAACCAGTCGATGCGATAAACCCGTTGGTAAACTTCTACCTTTATTCCGATGGAAGCCATGCGGGTCACCACGTTATCGAAACTGATGGATGAAACCGGAGCCTTTACTTTTAAGCGGTGCAGGGTTCCAAGCAGCGATTCAACCAATCGTGGATTACTTTTGTATTTACCGTCCAACATCCATCCGTTGGAAACCCGTTGGATGGTTACTGAGTTGAGTTTTTTGTCGGCAATAAACAATTTGGTAACAGAAGAGGTATCGGCAACTGAAAAGTCTGCTTCTTTTTCTTTCAGGGTGGAATAATGATTTTGTGCCAACAGATAAATGGCCAAAACAGCCAGTGCCAGTAAAATAATCAGGTAAATCCGGTTCTTTTTCATAGGAATAATTATCGTGCGTATTTTCTTTTGCGAAGTCTGATTAACACCAGTCCTGCGGTGATGATAAGCAGTACAGGAGCCAGTATGTTAAACAACTGCCAAGTTAATTTCGATTCGTTTACTTTGGTTTTATCCAGCAACCGCAGTTTCATCTCACGCGAACGCAGTGAAATCAGTCCCGGGCCTTCGGTGAGATAATTGATAGCGTTCATCACAAAATCTTTATTTCCAAAGGTTTCGCGCGTATATTGGTCGTAACCCAATGGCAGTGGTTTTCCTTTTTGAAACTGGTTTCTCACCATATCGCCATCCGAAACCACCAGCATTGCAGTAGGGACGCTAATTTCGCTAAAACCGATGCCTTTGTCATTCATTATTTCCGGGGGAATCCGGTTTTTGAAATCCGAAGCAAAAGTTCCTTCGAGCAATACGGCGATAGCCTGAGGTGGGGTGGTGTATTGTCGGGGATCTGGTTGCTCACGCAACATCGACAGGCTGATAAGTGCAGGCACCTGCTCGATACGCGAATAGGGCGACGTTGAAAGCAGAATCGTTTTTTTTACGTTTTTGGTGGTCAAAGTGTCGATGCTGCTCACAAATTGTGTGCTGATGGCGTTGAGGTTCTTGCCGATGGGATGTTTGGTGGTGGGCGTTACGATTGGGAAATAGTACCAGGGGAAGAATTCAATCTGGGGTTGATTTCCCATTTGTCCGGTACGGATGGGAATGGAATTGGCACTTAAATCCATCACCAGATCTTTATTTAACCGTACCCCATAGGTGAAAAGTTGTGATTGCAGATCCAGATTTTTCGCAATAGCTACCGTATTTTCCGACCCGCTGATGCTGTCCATGCTGGCAAGTACGGGATCGACAAACCACAGGATTTTTCCGCCATACATCAGATATTGATCGATGATAAAGCGGTCCTTACCTGAGAACATCGAATCGGGTTTGGCAATGATGATGGTGGCATATTTGGGTGCGATTTCCCATACCTGTTTTACTGAATCAACAAGGATGCGGTTTACCAATGCGTTCAATTTACTGTCGATTCTGATTCTGTCCACAATATAGTTTTCCTGTAGACTGGCAGCGAGATCGTAAGTATCCTGTTCGTCCAGTTCGCCCTGGCCTTCGATAAAGGCGATGGATGGTTTTTTTAGTCGGGTAATTTTATAAATGGCGTTGGCGAGTTTAAATTCCAGGTTTTCGATTGAATTGTTCAGAACACCTTCCGGTGGGACATTCATCTGTGCATCAAGGAGTTCAATAGAGGTCTCGTTGTTTCGGTACGAAATAAGGGCACCCGGAAAAATCACCTGCTGCTCAAGTCCGGTTTTGGTTTTTACCTGCAGGTTGGTGGGTTGTAGCCCTTGTTGCACCAACAATTGATAGGTGGCATTGCGCTCTTTTTGGTCTTCACTGGCTGATGGATTGATAAATTCGTATTGAATATTTTTGTTGTATGCCCTGAATTCATCCAGCAGTTCTTTGGTTTCCCGTTTCAGCCGTTTAAATCCTGCCGGGAATTCTCCTTCCAGGAATACCCTGAAATAGACGATGTCGTCCACATTTTTAATCAATTCACGCGTTTCTGTCGAGAGGGTATATCGTTTTTCGTTGGTTAAGTCGAAACGGGTAAACAGGTTCGAGCTGATGAGGTTGACCACAATAATTATCCCGATGACCAAGAGCAGTTGCGACCACGATTGACGAATGATTGAAGTTTTCTTTTCTTTCATCTTACACAAATGATTGGTTACCATTTTCTTCGCGCAAGCGAAAACTTGGTTAAAAATAAAAACAGGGCAATGGTGCTGAGAAAATATACCACATCGCGCGTGTCGATTACACCCCGGCTCAATGAACTGTAATGGGCACTGATTCCGAGTGAGCGTATAAATAAATCGATGGGGCCGAACAACGAAAATGAATAAATCATTTCAAAACCCAGGTATAAAAAGGCACTAAGCAGCCCTGCGATCACAAATGAAATTACCTGATTATCGCTGATCGATGAGGTGAATATCCCGATGGACGTAAATGCGGCTCCCAAAAACAACAACCCGATATAACTTCCCCAGATGCTTCCTGAATCAACATTTCCCAGCGGGAAACTTAACAGATAAACCGTGAGGAAATATAAAAGAGTGGGTAGCAAGGCAATAACGACCAACGTAAACGAGGCCAGAAACTTTGACAGGATGATCTGCATGTCGGTGAGTGGTCGGGTATACAGCAATTCGATGGTGCCACTTTTTTTCTCCTCTGCAAACGACCGCATGGTGATGGCGGGTACCAGAAACAGAAAGACAAAGGGTGCGATAACGAACAAGCCGTCCAGGTTGGCATACCCATAGTCGAAAATGTTAAAATCGTTGGGGAAAACCCAAAGAAACAAACTTACCGAAACCAGAAACACGAGGATTATCACGTAACCCATCAGTGAACTGAGAAAACTCCTGATTTCTTTAAAATACAATGCTGACATTCTAATGGCATTTTATTTGAGAACGCAAAAATAGCATTTTTAGGAGAGCAGACGGGATTCAATCAGGATAGAATTCGCTTTGTTAACGTCTTTTAGGACTTCAACGGAGTGCATTAATTTGATGTTTTTACGAAGACAAAAAAATCTAACTAACTATGAGTTCCGATTCAAACCAAAATAGTCAGCAAGAAGGCATTCAGGATGTATTTAAAAATGCTCAAATCATGCAAGTGGGCTGAATAAATTTTTTCTCAATTCATTCTCCCTTCAGGGTCGGGGTGAAAAGGAATTGAGACAAAATTTATGGTTGGAACAGTGTAGCTAAATAATTACTTCCAATCAATATTGCTTTCCATATATTATTCAAACTCTTCCGGGACACCGGATAGTTTAACCCACACTTTTGTTTACCTTTGCCGCCCCAAACTTATTTCTATGATTACTATTTCTGAACTGGCCATACGCTTTGGAAAGCAGCCGTTATTTGCCGATGTCAACCTCAAATGTATGTCAGGAAACTGCTACGGCGTTATTGGTGCCAACGGTGCTGGCAAATCCACTTTCCTGAATATCCTTTCGGGCGATCTCGAACCTACCCGTGGTAATGTATCCATGGAGCCGGGCGAGCGCCTTTCAGTGCTCAGGCAAGATCACTTTGCTTTTGATGAGTATCGGGTAATCGATACGGTTTTAATCGGTCATGAAAAGTTATGGAAAAACATGCAGGAAAAGGAAGCTTTGTATGCCAAGGCCGATTTTTCGGAAGCCGACGGAATGCGGGCCGCCAAGTTGGAAGACGAATTTGCTGAAATGGATGGCTGGAACGCCGAAAGCAATGCGGCCGAATTGTTGAGCGGTCTTGGCATAAAAGAAACCCTGCACCCGGTTTTGATGAAGGATGTTACCGGCAAAGAAAAAGTCCGCATCCTCCTGGCACAAGCACTTTTTGGTAATCCTGATAACTTGCTTCTGGATGAGCCAACCAACGACCTCGACCTGGAAACAGTGCTGTGGCTCGAAAACTACCTGGCCAATTTTGAAAATACAGTGATCGTGGTTTCGCACGACAGGCATTTCCTGGATAACGTGTGTACCCACATCATCGATATCGATTATGGACGTATTCGCATGTTCTCAGGCAACTATACGTTTTGGTACGAATCGAGTCAGTTAGCCCTGCGCCAGCGTTCTTCAGCCAATAAAAAAGCTGAAGAAAAGAGAAAGGAACTTCAGGAATTTATTTCGCGTTTTAGTGCCAATGTATCAAAATCGCGTCAGGCTACCAGCCGGAAGAAAATGCTTGAAAAGCTGAATGTGGATGAAATTGAACCTTCAACACGGCGGTATCCGGGCATTATTTTCAAACCCGAACGTACGGCCGGTGATAAGGTGCTGCTGGTTGAAAATCTCAGCTATTATCTGGATGATGGAACACCCTTGTTTACTGATGTCAACTTTCACGTGAGTAAGAACGATAAAATTGTTTTCCTTTCTCATGATAACCGTGCGGCAACAGCACTTTTTAAGATTATTGGAGGCGAATTGAAGGCGCACGGCGGTTCCTTTGAATGGGGTGTTACCATCACACCGGCATCTCTCCCTATGGACAACACCGATTTTTTCAATAAGCCCATAACCCTTTTCGATTGGATCGGACAATATTCAGACGATACGAGCGAGAATTTTCTCAGGGGTTATCTGGGTAAAATGCTCTTTTCAGGAGAAGACGGAGCCAAAAATTCAATGGTACTTTCCGGTGGAGAGCGCATGCGCTGCATGATTGCCCGAATGATGCTCTTAAACCCAAATGTGCTGGTACTTGATCATCCAACCAATCACCTCGATATGGAGTCTATCCAGTCGTTTAACAACAACATGAAAACCTATCCTGGAAATATCCTGATGGCGTCCCATGACCATGAATTCATCGAAAGTGTTTGTAACCGGGTCATCGAACTCACCCCCACAGGCATTATCGACAAATACATGGATTTTGAAGATTACCTCACCGATGAAAAATTAAAAGTTCAGCGGGAAGCAATGTACAAGTAGACCAGCGATTATTATTAAAACCTGTCAGGGTGAGTTTTTATCTGATCATTCAGATAAAAACTCACCCTGTAAAGTGTTGGATGGTTCAAACATTATTTGGCTGACAGTTGAGTCAGAAAAAGTTGAAAACAGCAAAGGTTCAACTGATGGTTTTTATTGACTCTGAGTTAATCCTCTGCCTAAATTCAGGTTATCTCACCACAATTCTTTTCACCTTTCCAAACTGGCCCGATCCCAATCTCACAATATATGCACCGGGTTTGGCATACGATAAATCCAGGTGATATGAATATTTTCCGTTTTCCTTCTTCACCCTGTTCTCCACCAGTTTCTGTCCGAGTACATTGTGCAGATTGATAATGAGGGTTTCATTTATTTCAGCACTTTCAAGCGATATATCAAACACATTGTTCCCCAATGTTTTAACAACCATTTCAGAATTGCTTAACGGATTGTTTTCAATACCTATGTTAAGCGTCAGGTTCACCTTGTAGTCTTCTGTTTCGCCGAGAGTGGTTCCTTCGCAGGCATCTTCAGGTACCAAATCGCTCATGTTCGACTTAGCCCTTAGAATGTGTTCTCCAAGACTTACCCCATTAGCTGTGGTTAATGGCATGGTTTCTATATAATATCCGGCTGTCATCCCGGGAGCTATTTCAAAATTGTCAACTACGACTTCTTCAGGTTCGAAAACAAAATTGTCATTATAATCAATCCAAACTTTGATGTTTTGACTGCCATAATAGGTCGCGATGGTAAGATCATTGATGCTGTTAATTTCCAAATCGGTTGACAAATCGGTAAAATCATGATAACCATTCTCTGAACAATCTGATGTATTGTCGATGGTTCCCAATTTAAACTGGAAAATTCCTGAACCTGTATTGCAATTAGATTGGGGTTGACACAACGTGTTGATTACTTCAACTACAGTGGTATCGTTTTCACGGTTGGCGTCATCTGGCAACGAGGTGTAAGCAGTTAAAAGATGCGATCCCAACGACATCATATCACAGGTTTGCGAAAATGTATAATTTATGGGAGAATTATAGGATAATGGGCCTGGAACCTGTTCCGTGACCGAGATATCATTTAGGTAATAGGTTACATCAAAGTTGGATTGTTCGGCAAAGCCAAAATTGCTTAGGGTAACTGTAACAGGCTCTTCGGTGGTTAAACCACTTCCCGAAACCGGTGTTAAAATGTCGGTAACCCCAATATCGTCGGCGGATAAATTCATTACGCTTTTTACAATGGTGTCGTTTTCATGGTATTCATCACCTGCTAAATCGGTGAAAGCCTTTATTTCATACGTTGAACCCATCGTACCCAGGTTGGCAGTTGTGCTAAAAGTATATTGCATCGAAGTTCCACTCGCCAAAGTTCCCGGTGCCATCTCAATTACTGCTGCACCACCATTTATCTGATAGCTCACCGGAATATCAGTCTGATCATCATCACCATAATTGAAAATGGTAATTGTAACAGGTTCGGCATCGGACAGAGTACCGTCCGATGGAGCATCTATATTAATAACTCCCACATCCTGGGTAAAGTTGGAGGCAATCTGAAAAACACCTACCACATCGGTTCGTTGGTTGTTGATAAAATATTCGGCAATGTGCCAGAAAGTTTTGTCGTCTACTGGATCTACTGATATTTGGACGTAGTCGGCAAGTCGGTTGGATGGGTTATTGGATGTACCTTGCGCGATGAGGGTTTCGTCAATGGTCATTTCACCCAAGGGGTCCGAATCATATCGTCCGGTATAATGGATGGCAATTTTTTCGCTGGAACTCACGGTGGTATATCCCATGCCAATGTTGCCTTGCCCGTCCATGACCATACTTCCCGAAAAAGCATGTTTGTTGTTGTAGGGTGAGATGTAAGTCCCTTCCTGATAAAGGGTCCAGGGATCACTGTCGTTGGCCTGCCGCAATTCAAACCAGCGAATTCCGGCCATTTCGGCTCCCGAGCCATCGGTATCCACTACAAAGTTGAAAATGGCAGAGTTATGGTCAGGAAATCTCCGGTATTGTGCCTGGTTCATAATCGTGGCCTGAAGCACATCCTGATCGGGACCGCTTGGTTGCGGAACATTGCTGAACGATCCTCCGTCGAATACCGAAATAAAAGGAGTGGTTATAATTTCAGCCGGGGCTGATATGGTTGAGTTAGCAATATCGGTCCAGTCGACGTTCACAGACCATAATTTTAAGTGATCAGTAGAAACACCGCTCCAGGCATCATCCTGCATATAAACTACCGTTGCATTTCCGGCTGGTGGTAAATCGTTATTTGAGACATTAAAAAACTGAGGGCTGTAAAAACCTGAAGTGCTGATTCCTGTGAGTGGAAATCCCACAAATTGAGCCGCATTTCCCAGAAGCATTTCATCACGTTCAACGGCAAAAACCTTGTTGTTTGCACCAATATTGGCTGTAACGTAGTAGCCATCCGACCATACCGAAAACTTGGTGTAATCAGGAAATTGTCCGGTTCCAAACCCTGTGGTATAAATGTACCAACCATCGTTTACGGGATCGGAACCCTGACAAATGGCCATGTTAAAACCATTTGGGCTGCTATCGAATTCGGTGATAACAAAACGATCGGCAGCGGCATCGTAAAACACAATAGGATCGCCCATTATATTTCCGGGGAACAACGTACCTAAAGAAGCCGGAGGAGTTAATGGATTTCCTTCTTTATCAAAAATCCTGAATCCCACATTCCACCCACCAATAAAATGGTTTGGGCCAACGGCTCCTGTAGGATCGGATGGGGTGTAAGTGGCTGTGTTGGCATTGAATACCAATGACGGATCCTTGCCATCGTGTTTAACAGAACGCTCCTGGTTTTTTACCAGCGCATCACCACCCTTAGGAAGCCCTTTGCCCGGAACTGTTATATTGGCTCCTCTTTGCTTTGGTGGGCCAAGTTTGGGTGTTTCGTTGGGATCGGTAGTTTTAAATGTGCCATCCTTTAATTGCTGCGCAAGACTTGGGACAACAATTGGTTTTTGTATTATTCCGTAATTTCCGGCTTTTGTACCCTGATTGTTTTGTGAGTAAAGATTAGTGGTAAGCAGGGGGAATGTTATTGCCAGGAGAAGAAGTAGTAAATTATGTTTCATCATCAGATTTTGTATTTAATGGTGATAACTAAGTGGTTGTCTGGTATTATTTTATTTTTTATAAATATAGCGGCGAAAATACAAAATTTAGAATAGCAGAACTGTAGCTATTTGATGAGGTAACCAATCATCTACAAATCCATATTCAGGTATTTGGCCTTAATGGCTTTTCGGTTCTGAAGTATTTCTGTTTTTTAAGAAGAATAATTTACCGATTTGGGGGTGAACTATTTTACGATCATTTTTTTAATTTCAATTTCAGAGGTCGAACTCATTTTAACAATATACATTCCCGGTGGCAGCATCTTAACATCAATCACGGCTTTATTCTGGTTATACAATGATTCACCTATTACTTTCTTTCCCTTCAGGTTAAACACTTCTATGGTGGCATTGGATAATACACAATCGCTTTCGATTATAATTTTGTCCGAGGTGGGATTAGGATACACACTTAGGGTGGATTTTGCAGATACCAATTCATTGGTTGACACGATAAATTCGGAGGCTGGTGTCGTTAGTATGACTCCGTCATTACCAGCAAAATATCCCGTATATGTACTTGTAAAGAACACAGCATTAATCCACTGCCATGCAACCGGAGGATATAAATTCCAGGTATTTCCTCCATCATTTGTAGAAACAATTGCCCCCACGGCTCCCACGGCATATCCATTCATTGTATTTGAGAAGAAAACGGACATAAGATCCCGCTCGGTATTGCTGGTTAAATTAGTCCAGGATAATCCTCCATCAGTCGTTTTAATAATGGTGCCATGCAGTCCGGCAGCAAACCCTGTTAATGTGTTGGGGAAGGAAATGCCAAAAAAACCAAAGACGCCATCGTCCATCAGGGTATTCCATGTCGTACCGCCATCAGTCGTTTTGAGGATAGTTCCATCGTTAAACGCACCTCCTCCAATATAACCTGTTTGCTTATCGGGAAAGCTTATTGAATGTAAATCGCTGTTGGTCCCGCTTTGCAATAAATTCCAATTGGTACCACCATCTTCCGTTTTTAATAATACACCCTGGCTACCACAAACAACGCCGTTATTTTCATCAGTAAAATAGATGGAGTTAAAATAGTAATCTCCGGTGATTGTTGTTATCCAGTTCAGTCCACCATCAACGGTTTTCATTATTTTACCATAACCACCAGCGATATAACCAACATTTTCGTTTAAAAAGTATACTGATTCCAGTCGGTTGGTTGTGCTGTCTGAAATCAAATCCCATTTTGCACCTCCATTTATTGTTTTAAGAATGGAGCCATAGAAACCAACAGCATAGCCGGTAGCTGAATTGGGAAAATAAACAGATTCTAAGTCATCAAAATATCCGGTCAGGTAATTGTTCCAGCTATCTCCAGCAGTGGAGGTTGTTAGAATAGATCCATCACTCCCAACGGCAATACCAATCTGGTCATTGGCAAAAGTAATTGAGTTCAATCTTTTTTCATTACTATAACATTCGGTCCATGTTGTGGCTCCATCCGTTGTCTTTACAATTGAACCATGTCCAACTGTTGCATAACCGGTATTTTCATCGGTAAAATACAATGAAAAAACACTGGAGTAAGCCAATCCTTCAAGAATTGTCCAGCTTTCGCCACTGTTAATGGTCTTCATAATTACTCCTGCTTCACCCCCAATATAGCCTGTATTTTGATCTGCAAAGAAAACAGTGCTTAGGCTTAGGTAAACAATGGGTTCGTGAGTTGTCCAGGTATTTCCTCCATCTATTGTTTTAAGTATTGTTTCGTATACTCCAACTGCAAATCCACGGTCGGCATCAACAAAATATACCGAACTTAAGCTGTGGTGATCCGTATTTGGCAACACGGTCCAACTTGTTTCATTGATATCAATTTTTAAAATAACGCCAGAATCGCCTACTGCATAGCCTGTATTTTCGTCAGGAAAAAAAACAGAATTGAGATTCTGATTTGTACTTGTTTCCAGTGCAACCCAGGTATTGGCACCATCAGTAGTCTTATAAGAAACTCCTGACTCACCCACGATGACGCAGGAAGAATTATCTATCACAGCTATTGAGTTAAGATTTTTTGTAGTAGGCCTTTGAACATAATACCAAGTGACTCCGCCATCATCTGTTTTGAGTATAGAACCCAAATCACCTATGGCATAGCCGGTATAGGTATCAGAAAAAGCAACTGAAAATAGTCCATTGCCTTGAGGCAAAGGGTTCTGCCAGGTCCATTGTCCAAATGAAAACAAAAAACCGGAAGTGAGAAGAAGGGTTAAGAAGATTTTTTTCATCGAAAGTAGTTTAAAATTCATAATCGATTATTTTGATAAATAACGGGTTAAATACTTATTGAGATAAAATTTACTTTCAAACATTTATCGTGCACAATGTACAAAAATTTCAAATGTTTTGCACATATCTATTGCTTGGGTTAAATCATTAAAAATTTTTCTTTTAGCAAATCCGCCGTTAAACACGAATGAACCGGTAGTATTCCCACCAAATCACCGGGCTTAAAGGTAACCAATTCCTTTTCGGACATTTTAATCAAACCGTGTTCTTGCGAAAGCGAATAAACATAAGCACCTGGAATGGGATCACTCCAATGCAGATTTCTGTCCAGCCTCACCACATAACCAAACAACTTAAATCCCTGATCGGCTACAATGTGCTCTTTTGACAAATGAACGGCGCCTCCATAAATAGCCATTTCGCCCCGTTCTTTCATCACCGAAACCACCGGACAGGCAGCGGCCACAGCAATATCTTCCAGCGAACAGGCACCGAGATGGAATTGCATCACATCGTAATACACAAAATTACCGGGTCGGATTTCGTCAAAACCATTAAAATGAGAAGCCAGACTGCATGAGGGCGTATCACCGTACGAGAGTATAAACTCGGGGTGAAACCGCTCGTGGTGGTGCTTTAATTCCAACATTTGTTTCCGCGACTGGTCCATGATGTCGAGTATTTCGGCTTGTCCTCTGGCCTGGTAGGTATGTCCGGCATGGGTGAGAAACCCACCAAAAGTCAAGAGTCGGGAAGAGGATATCTCGTTTATAATAAATTCGATTTCTGGGTCTTCGGGTACAAGTCCGGTACGGTGATACCCTGTGTCGATTTCGATGAAAATGGTTAGGGGATGTTGGGCATGTTTTAATAGAAACAGGGTAGAAAAACCGGAATCGACCAATAAATTCAACCGAATGTTCTTTGACAGTCTGTTGATTTCCTCCATTTCACGCAGGTTTACCGGAAAGGCTACCGTGATGTCATTCCAACCCTGAGCAGCAAATCCAGTGGCCATCGAAACCGAAGAAACCGTGATTTTTTTAACTCCTTCATTTCTAAATATTTCTGCTACCTGATGGTTTTGATGGGTTTTGAAATGGGGCCTGAACACAATACCACTCACATCGGCTTTTTGTTTCATCCGGCGGATGTTGTTAACCACTTTTGTTTGGTCGATGAGCAGGGTGGGATGGGTGATGCTTTTCATTTTGAAATAATTACTTTTGTGATGAATTGTTTTTTGTTATGATGGAATTTCACAATATAATATCCTGAATTAATTAAATTCGGCAGGTCGATTCTCACGGTAGAAAAGGACTCCATATTGAAGCTTTTTTCAAAAACAATTTGTCCCTGAATGTTCATCAACTGAAAATCATATCTTCCTGAGCCGGACGCAGATACATAAAGGTGGCTGACCAAGGGATTGGGCCAAACCCTGAGTGGAAACTCATCAGCACATTCTGGTAGTTCCGTTGTGGTACTATCAGTAGAACAAACGGTAAGCTCATTACCCTGTACAAATCGTTGACGGGCTGGTATAGTTCCTGAATCGGGAACCGTTGGAATGCCAATGGATGGCCAGGGGTTGTTATCCCAGAATGCGGGTTTTGTATGTAAGTAGTAACTCGAATCAGGTAAATGAGTTGTACCTGAGGGGACTATTGTTCCTTTGATATTGTTCCCAAACTCAAAGTGATCAGTACCTGTCAGGAAATAAAGTCCATACAGCAAATCGGTATTGGTGACTTCATTCCCAACAAAATTTTGTTGGTTTGTCATAAGAGAATCGCTTGAAGTCATAACGATACCATATAACTCGGCGCGGTTTCTGAAAAAGGTATTGTTAGGCCCTGAGGGTCCCCAATAATGGTCGATGATGATATTCTGAACAATATTGCCTTCAAATAAATTGGCATAGGCATAATGACCATGGGCACTGATGTCGCCTGAAAAGTCATTAATTTGCTCCGATCTGAAAGGCTCAATGGAATAATTATAGGCAATAACATTGCCATTTGATCCGGTTTTTACCATCATGGCATGGCGGAGTTTTTTAAAAATGTTGTTTTGAACCAAACATTCGCTGCTGTGCATCGAGAACGTGACGCCGTACCCACGCATGCCTGTTCCATCAAAAGTAAAGGCATCATGAAAATAACAACCTTCTATCACCAAATTAAAGGAGGTATTGATATTTACATGGCTTCCCACACTGCTGTCACTTTCAACTCCCCTCACCACACAATTGGAGGCGAAATTGAAAAAAATGTTCGCTCCTGCCCCTTCGTCTGGAGCATCGGCACGTTTGATTTTCAAACACTCAACACCCACATTTTCAATGGGATTAATGGGTCGTACCTGTGGATTCAGTTCTGGCAGATAATCGATTCGCAATGGGCTTTCCAGAAAGAGCTTGTCGCCAATTATGTCCACAACGCGTGTAATCTGGCCTACTGAATAGTCTGCCCAGGAGATGGGAACCGAATTCCAGCTGCCATTTTCTTCTCTGATTTCAATGGTTTGTCCAACATTAAATCCCGATGGATTTGCAACCTGAATCCAGGGACTGTCTTTTTCGAAGCCTCCGTCAATGGGAGTAAAGTCTTCTGTCTGGCCCTTTTGAATGTTAATGCAGTTGAGAACACGTTGACCAAAACGAAAAAGCAAGGTGGATGAGTCAGCGGAATTACCTTTTAGAAGCACGCTGTCGGATAAGTTCAAAGGGTCGGTGAGCAGGTATACACCAGAGGGAAAGTAGACGGTTCCCAGTCGACCATTTAGTGAATTAATTGCTGATTGAATGGCTGGCTGATCGTTTGCAACACCATCGCCAAAAGCCCCAAAATCTTTTACGTTAACTTGTTGTTCTGGATAGATAAAGTGATGGTTATTAATTACATCTGACCAATCTACGGTGCGATTTTCCGGTATTACCTGGGCCATCGATGTGCAAAGTGTAATGAAAAAACCGAATATGCATAAAGCCACTTTCATGGGGTTGTTACTTTTCGCTAAAATTAACTAATTTTATACCCAAAATCAATGCCATGAAATTCCGGAAATTATTTTTGTTAACGATACTGATTGCGGCTTTTTCTTCTTGCAGGCAAGGCAGCATGGAAACGGTGACCAAGAAAATCCAATACGATGTAAACATCAAAACCCCGGATCCGAATTACGATTGGTGGATCCAGAATCTGGTGGGTCCCGACCGCGAAAAATTGGTGGATATGATCATGTACGGTGCGTTGGAAGGCGGTGTTCAGGCGTACGATTATTTTAACAACCCGATCACTCCCAACGACATCAAAATGATTTTGGCGGATACCATACTCGTTAAATTCCGACACGAAGAGCCACCTTATGAGTTGTATGATTCTTTAATCGTTCACACCATCAATCGCAACGACATTCAGCGGATTCGGTTTATGGAAGAATGGAAAATTAACCGCGAAACCCTACAAATGCAGAAAACCATCTACGGAATTTCCCCGGTTGCCAGGCGCCTCGATTCGCAAGGTGTTGAACGTTGGCAACCTCTTTTTTGGTTGTATACCGATAAGGAATTTATAAAAAAGCTAAAAGACTAATCACACTATTTAAACTACTTAAACCATGAAAATTATTTCACTTACCGATGTACCCGTCACCAAAGTCACCATGGAAGGGGCTTCAGGTGCAACCAAACAGATACCTCTTGCCGCCGAAGACGGTGCCCCCGTATATGCTTACCGGGTTTTCTCCCTGGAGGGCGACGGATTTACTCCATACCACCAGCATCCCTACGAACACATGAACTATATTATTGAAGGCGAAGGTTTTCTGGTAAACGAGCAAGGCGAACAACAGTCCGTTAAAAAGGGCGACTTTGCCATGGTGCTTCCCAATGAGAAACACCAGTACCGCAATGCCTCTACCACCGAGAAGTTTGTGATGATTTGCGGTGTGCCGAAGGAGTTTCAGTAAGGAACCTTTCTAATTCGTTGACTTAATCCTTTTCCAATTTTCGATGAAGACCTCGTCATTGAGTTGGCAATGATTTGATCATTGTAAGAAAGCATGTGCTCATTTTTGTTTTTTCAATTTTCATTCTTCATTTTGAACTCCGGATTATTTCCTGCATTCAGGTAAACTATTTGCGATTTTTGAAGTAAAATCTCCCGGAAATGGTTTGCCTGAATTTTTTTGATACCTTTGAGACTGAATCACAGCACTGCCACGATAACTAATACAGCGAACACATTTTTTGAGGATTAAAATAGACAAGGGATTGTTTATGAAGAATGGCAGTGGAAATTGGAGTGTGAATAATAAGGAAATGATAATATTACTGGGGATTACAATTACGTTGTGGCACATTTGAATGAAAATCGCAATTGACATTAAATCTGTCTTAATTCTAACGGTTGCTTTTATCCTTTTTACAGCAATTGGTACAGTAAGCCACGAATATGGACACATAATTGTAGCCGAATCGGTAGGCTATAAGACGACCCTTCATTATAGAAGTATGAATTATGATAGTGGTGAACTGAATGATAAACATTTAGAGATTTACAATCACAACAGAACAGAAATTGAAAACGGAACCGATTTTAAAAAAAAATCTGAATACGAAAGTGGAGTTGAAAAATTAAAGTTTGATGGATTTTTAGTGACTATTGGTGGTCCTTTTCAAACAACGTTTACAGGTGTAGCAGGATTACTGATATTACTATTTCGCAGAAAGAAAATTGGAGAATACGGTTTAAATCTACTTGATTGGCTAGCAGTCTTTCTCTCATTATTTTGGTTACGAGAATTCTTTAATCTTGTGATGTCAGTAGTTAGTGAAATAATATTTCCAAACGGAAGCTATTTTGGTGGCGATGAGCAAAATATATCTTACTATTTAAATTTATGGGAAGGAACGATTTCAATCATTTTAGGGATAGCGGGCCTGGCAATTTCATTATTTGTAATTTTTAAAATTGTACCAAACCGACTCAGATTGACATTTATATTGAGCGGATTATTGGGTGGCATAATTGGATTTATTTTATGGATGAATATTTTGGGTCCAATAGTATTACCATAATGAAAATAAAAAACGTGCCACATTGTATAAGGGTAATGCAGGCGAAAGTGCTAAATTTAAACGAATTAAATATTAACAAACATATCGGCAAACTGAAAGTGAAGATCTTCTAATCCTCAATATGCTTATACAAGACAAGTCAGCAAAAATGTCAAGTGCATATAACGAAAAATAGGTGTCTTGCGAAAAAATCCAGACTGAAATGGGACATTTAACTATTAGCAACAAAATGCTGGACAAATATTTCGGTTTTCTTATAAATCTGGATAATAACTCTAAGAAACGACTGATTATTAGACTTACTGAATCAATTGAAACAGAAAGGAAAGTAAATACTGACTTGAGTTTACTTTTTGGATCCTGGGCTGACGATCGAGACTCAGACGAAATTATCAAAGAAATCAAGGATTCCAGGGTTGATAATCGAAATCTTGCTGAATAAGAACATTTTAGTTCCACTTGTCTTCCGGTTTACCTACCGATTTACCTGCCGAAGGCATGGAGGTACGGAGGTAGGAAGCATGAAATAAAAATCACCGTGGGAAGAAAGAGTTGCCTTTTTAAATCCGCTTGCTACAATCCCATCTTGCCAATTATGTCTTTAACAGGTGAGTCTCAAATACTTTTTCCTTTATGGAACCGGTGTCGTCTCCACAGGTCTGCTGACATACAAATTATGTCCCGACACATTGTAATCGGTGAGATGTCCTGAGCTGTTGTATGTTTTTTCCACATTGGTCTCGCTTCCGGTAATGGTGTTGAAAACCAGTATGCTGCGATCGATCACCCGGATGTAACCCGGATCGTCGCGTTGCAGTTGTCTGTTAATTTCATCTTCCCTGGAGCCACTCAACCGTTCTTTAAGTTTGTTCACCTGGTTGCCGACAATTCTTGAAAACAGGCTTTTGCGCTCGGGCCTAACTTCTCCGGCATCAGCCAACAACATCGTTTGAGGTTCGAAATCAGGGGTGCTTAGTTTTCCATAATCGTAAATATCAACCAACACGGTGGTGAGGGGCTTTTGGGGCAGACTGGTCATGGCCAAAGGCTGGTTTTCGATGGCAACCACTCTTCTGACAGGAGGTCTAGCGTTGGCTGCCGGTTTCGGCGCAGGAACATTTTCTTTAACCGGGGGTTGTTTTTTCTGTGGAACGATTAATTCAGAAGAACTGCTTTTGTTTGGAATCACCCTGGTGGTGCGATAAGTGTATGACTGAAGCAAAATCTCGTTGCCTTCCGGTACGGGTTGATTTCTGAAAAAGAATGAAATTGCCAGCAGAATAGTGAGTCCCGCTGCTACCGATGACACCAGGGTAAAGGGGATCACTTTTCTCTTTTTCAAAGAATTTTTATCAGGGAATAAAATTTTTGTGTCTGGTTCAAGACGGAGTTTCTGATGCAGTTCGAACTCCTTGTGCAACATCGGGTTGACCGATAAAAACTGATTCAGGTGTTCGGTTTCTATATTATTCAGGTCCTTTTCAGCGGAAGCGATAAAAAAAGTTTCATAGTTGGTTTCATCAATGCCGGCAACCTTTATGACGGGTGTTTTCTTCAACTCTTGTTTAAAGTCGGCTACAATGGTAAGGGGTTCGAGGGTAGCCAGTTCGAGTCCGTCGAATTCGTCTTTCAGTTCAGGATGCTGATTGAGAAAAGCAAGCAAAGCGGTTTCTTCAGCCTTCGAAAGCTGCCCATCGAGGTAGTCGATTACGAAAATTTCGTAATTCTGTAAATCGATAAGTGGTTGCTTTTTCATGACTAAAGTACGGTTTCGGTACTGATTAAATATTGTTTCAAACTCAAACGTGCACGGTAGATATACACTTTTACCTGAGCTTCGTTCAATCCGGTTATTTCTCCAATTTCCTCATAGCTGTAACCCTCGTAATCGCGCAGTAGCACTACTGTGCGCTGGATTTCTGAAAGCCTTGATAAAGCCAGGTCCAGCACTTCTTTCAGGTCGCTGTAGCCATGGTTTACCGGTTCGCTTTTATGCTCATGGCCTTCCATGCGTGTCATCCGGCTGTTTTTGCGAAAACTGTCGATCATGGTATGGTAGGCTGTGGTAAACAGGTATGATTTTCCTTTTTCCACCTGTACCTCATTCCGCCTGATCCACAACTTCATAAACGACTCCTGCACCAGATCGCGCGCGGCTTCGGCATCACCCGTGTTTTTCAGCAGGAACCGGAAAACTCCGTCGCTGTGTTCATCTACGCAGTTGTTATATTCACTGACAGTCATGCGCTAAAAGTAAAAAACTTCCATATCAACTGTGACGATCAAGGGTGAAAAATGTTACAGAGAGAGGTGAAATAATTTTTATTGTTTTATAAATCGCCTTTTCATTCGGTCATGTCCCTGATTTTCGTTTCCAGTTCACTTAATGAGACCACATCAATCCCCGGTTTCATTGGCCAGCCTTTTTTTATTGGGGCTGCCACGAATGAGAGTGTAGGATCAATATCCTGGTAGGCATAAAAGTTGCCTTTTGAAAGTTTAGGGGCCACTGAGGCTTTGCATTCGATCGTAAATACCAGTTCTTTTATTTTCATCACAAAATCTACCTCTGCGCCATTGCTTGTTCTATAAAAATAAAATGAAGCTTCAGGAAATAGTTCTTTCATGTTTGATAAAACAATTTGTTCCCAGATGCTGCCAAATGAAGGATGACCGGCCATTTCCTCAAAATTCCGCAATCCCAGTAGGGTAGTGGTAATTCCGGAATCTGTAATATAAATTTTAGGTGCTTTTACCAGACGTTTCCCCAGATTCGAAAAATAAGGAGGTATTACGTCAACCATAAAAGTGCTTTCCAGTAAATCGATGTAATTTTTTACCGTGATGGCAGAGACGCCCAAAGATTTAGCCAATTTGGAGTAATCAACTGTTTGACCGTTTAAATGAGCCAACATCTGCCACAGTCGGCGCATGGTTGCCGGAGTAACCCCCCTCCATTGCAGCAAATCGCGTTCTAAAAAAGTAGAAATAAAGTTGTTGCGCCACTCATAAGATATTTCACTATCTAGTGCCAATGCACTTCTGGGGAACCCCCCCTGAGCAAAATATTTCTCAAGGGAATTAAAATCTTTCATCTCATCCCATAAAAATGGTGTCAACTTTTTGTAGGTAATTCTCCCTGCCAACGATTCTGAACTCTGTTGCAGAAGTTCTCGGGAAGCTGACCCTAAGATTAAAAAAGACCCATTCGCATTCCATTCATCTGAAAGACTTCTGATCACTGGAAATAATTCAGGTTTGCGTTGAATTTCATCTAAACAAATCAGTTTCCCTTTTTGAGTAGTAAAAAACCATTCAGGGTCATCCAATTTTTGTAAATCAGAAGGGCGTTCCAAATCGAGGTATATACTGTTTTTGTTGCCTTCGATTAAATGTTTAACTAATGTTGATTTTCCGCTTTGGCGTGGACCGATCAATGCGACAACAGGATTGTTTTTTAGCGCTTTTAAAATAGTTGCTTCTATTTTTCGGTGGATATACATGGGTATACAAATTATCATCCATGCAAATGTATAATTTAAATTTGGATTTGCATGGTTAATAGTAATTATGTTTGACTCTGTAAAGAATTTTTCAAACAAATAAGTCAAACAGTATAATTATGCTACCAAATAATATCCATGTATTATTATCGGTAATAATCCATACAACCCGTGTCACCCGTGTTCTAAAAAACCTAATCGTTCAGCTTAAGCACCACCAAAAACGCCTGTTGAGGAACTTCCACATTGCCTACCTGGCGCATGCGCTTTTTTCCTTTTTTCTGCTTTTCAAGCAGTTTCCGCTTCCGCGTGATGTCGCCACCATAACATTTGGCCGTAACATCCTTGCGCACTGCTTTGATGGTTTCGCGGGCGATGATTTTTGCTCCGATGGCCGCCTGGATGGCAATATCAAACTGTTGACGTGGAATAAGGTCTTTCAACTTGATGCAGATTCTCCGGCCAAAATCATAGGCATTATCCACATGAATCAAGGCAGACAAAGCATCTACAGGCTCCGAATTTAACAGGATGTCCAGTTTTACCAGTTGAGCAGGTTTATAGCCCGTAACATGATAGTCGAATGAAGCATATCCCTTGGAGATGCTCTTTAGTTTGTCGTAAAAATCGAACACAATCTCTCCCAACGGCATATCCACAGTCAGTTCTATCCGGCTGGTGGTCAGATAGGTCTGGCTTTTTAACTCGCCACGTTTGTCGAGGCAAAGCTTAATGATGGGGCCAATATAATCGGTCCGGGTAATGATCTGGGCCCTGATATAGGGTTCTTCGATGTGGTCGATGTATTTTTGTTCGGGCAACCCGGAGGGGTTGTGAACTTCAACTATTTCTTTTTTGTTGGTGATGACCCGGTACGACACGTTGGGCATGGTGGTAATCACATTCATGTCGAACTCGCGTTCGAGGCGTTCCTGAATGATTTCCATGTGGAGCAACCCCAGAAATCCACAACGGAAGCCAAAACCCAACGCCAGCGACGACTCCGGTTCAAAGGTCAGCGAAGCATCGTTCAACTGCAATTTTTCCATCGAAGAACGGAGTTCCTCATATTCTTCGTTGTCGATGGGATAAATGCCCGCAAAAACCATGGGTTTCACATTCTCGAAACCATCAATGGCCACCTTACACGGACGTTCTACGTGGGTGATGGTATCGCCTACTTTTACTTCTTTCGATGTTTTTATTCCCGATATAATGTATCCAACATCCCCGGTTCGCAGTATATCGCGTGCTTCGGGTTTAAGCCGCAGTACTCCAATTTCGTTGGCCTCGTACTTTTTGCCCGTATTCACAAATTTTACCTGGTCGCCTTTGCGGATTTCACCGCTGAAGATCCTGAAATAAGCAATAATACCTCTGAAAGAGTTGAAAACAGAGTCAAAAATCAAGGCTTGCAAGGGTGCGTCTTCTTCTCCTTTGGGTGAGGGAATCCGTGTGACGATGGCTTCCAGAATTTTATCAACGCCATATCCTGTCTTGCCACTTGCTTCGATAATATCTTCATAATCGCAGCCAATCAGGTCAACAATCTGATCCTTAACTTCGTCGGGCATGGCATTTTCCATGTCCATTTTATTCAACACAGGAATAATTTCGAGGTCGTTTTCGATGGCCAGGTACAGGTTCGAAATGGTTTGTGCCTGAATGCCCTGGGTAGCATCAATTACCAGCAAAGCCCCTTCGCAGGCAGCAATCGATCGGGATACTTCATAGGAAAAATCCACATGGCCGGGAGTGTCTATCAGGTTAAAAACATAGTGTTGTCCGTCTTGTTGGTAATCCATCTGAATGGCATGGCTCTTAATGGTGATACCGCGTTCGCGTTCGATATCCATGTCGTCGAGCACCTGTGCCTGCTGATCACGACCCATCACAGTGCCGGTTAGTTCCAATAGTCTGTCGGCTAACGTACTCTTGCCGTGGTCGATATGGGCAATGATGCAAAAATTCCTGATCTCTTTCATGGCGGCAAAAATACGATTTTAACTGATAGCATTGGCAGTTTGAATTTGCTCATCCAAAAGAAAAATGTTGGGGTTGACCCATCTATCCGACAATGTGTTACCTTTGTTATTCATCATTTGATTCTGAGGTTCTCTCCTTTGGCAATTCGGCATGCCTGTTTCACCGAATAAAACCCTCCGTTCACCGAAATGTTATTTACCAGGTGTATATTGCACCCTACATTTGCCTCTGAAATCAAATCATTATCCGAAATAATTATTCAATCATAAAAAAATGGAAACTTCAAAAAGACTTTATCGCTCCACTACCAACAAGGTGTTTGGTGGAGTTGCAGCCGGGCTGGCTGATTATTTTCTCATCGATCCTGTATTGGTCAGGGTTTTGTTTGTACTGGTAGCTTTTTTTGGCGGTGGCGGTGTGTTGATTTATGTTGTTCTCTGGATTGCGGTACCAAAACAAGTACCCGATCTCAGGGATATGTACCGTCATGCTTCCACCCGCTATAAAAGCACCGAAGAAGCTGAAGTGGTTTCGGATGAGCCGCTAAAACCAATCGTGGTAAAAAAACAATCGAATAGCGGTCTTGTTTTTGGTGTTGTTCTGATATTTATTGGAATGATCATTCTTGCCGATCGGCTGTTTCCCTGGTATCAGGTCTACAACTTGTGGCCTCTGATCCTGGTATTCCTGGGTGTTATCATTATTAAACCTGAATTGTTTAAAACCTCTAAAAACCAAAACAATGAAATTTAGAAATATTTTTTGGGGAATCATCCTGATTTTCTTCGGGATGTTGTTTACACTTGAAAACCTCCATGTGCTCGACTTCGACTGGTACAATATGTGGCGTTTATGGCCTGTAATCATTATCCTGTGGGGAATTTCGATTCTGCCCGTTAAGGACGTGATTAAAATTGGATTGATTTTAATTGTTTTGACCGGAAGCATATACTATATGCTGAACGACAATGTCCGGTGGCGTTTTGAAGAAGACAATTATACCGAAATGAAATCTCATGCCATCAACCAGGAATTTGGTGTTCCTTACGGCGATTCCATTAGGTTTGCCTCGCTGGATATGGAGATGGCGGCCGGAAAATTCACCCTGTTTCAAACCAGCGATCAACTGCTGGATTTCAACAAAACCGGTTCTCTGGTCAGGTATAAATACATCGTAAAACAAGAAGATACCAACACCCAGGTGCGCATTATGATGGAGGATGGGGTGCGTCTTAGTTCAAAACAACACAACCGAGTCGATCTGCAATTAAATGCCAACCCGGTATGGGACATGGATTTTGAAGTGGGTGCTGCTGATGTAAACCTCGATTTAACTCCGTTTCGGGTGAAATCGTTTGCCATTGAAGGTGGTGCTGCTGCCATAAAGATTAAACTGGGAGAATTATATCCTGAAACCTATCTGGATATCGAAGCGGGTGCTTCCAACATTGAACTCAGAATACCTGAATCGACAGGATGTGAGTTGAAAATCAGTACTGTACTGTCGGGCAGAAGCATTTCCGGATTTGAACGCGTGAAGCACGGTTTGTACCGTACTGATAATTTTGATGAAGCAACCAATAAAATTTACATGGAGGTGAATGCGGCCGTATCGAGCTATTCAATAGTCAGATATTAGACTTTCAATCATGTCAGGTTTCAAATCCTGACAGAATTGAAAAAAGTTGCAAGAGGTGTTTTCAGTCAGGCTGGAAGCACCTTTTTTGTGAAATAATTGGTCTCTTGGTTTTAGCGTCTGTTTTAACTGGTTTAAAAGGGGAAAATTAAATTTAGTATGTCGGATGCCTTATCATATCCGATGCACATTTCCGGTGCTTTTTTTAGCCGGGGTTTTAAACGATAGGATAAAGTACACTTTCTGTCATGAAAACCATTAAATCTGTCAAAAAAAAGGGGCTGGCATTACACTTTTTGGTTACTTTGCGCGTTTCTTTGCTAAATGTAATATGCGGTTATGAAAATTAGATACTTACTTTCCTTTTTGTTTATTAGTTGTCTGTTGTTTACACAAGCTTCATTGCAGGCTCAGGATGCCACCATCCGTGGATTTCTTTATGAAGAAGAATCGGGAGAGCCCGCGATTTTTGCCAATGTAATTCTGGCAGGGACCAATTATGGGGCTTCAACTGATGTGAATGGTTACTTTCTGATTTCAAAAATTCCTCCCGGAGAGTACAGTTTACTGGTGACGTATCTTGGATTCGACACCCTCAGAGAACAAGTTTCACTTTCTGCCGGAACCTTGCTCAATAAAAAGTACTATGTGAAAAAAGGGTCGGTTGAACTTGAAACCGTAACAGTAAGTGCCGAACGTACAGAAGCCCGCACCGAAACCAAGATGTCTGTCGTCAAAATTTCGCCCAAAGACATTAAACAAATCCCCAGCGTGGGTGGCCAGGCCGACTTTGCCCAATATTTACAGGTCGTTCCCGGAGTTGTGTTTACCGGTGACCAAGGTGGCCAGTTCTACATTCGGGGAGGTTCTCCCATCCAAAATAAAGTGATGCTGGATGGAATGACCATCTACAATCCATTCCACTCCATTGGTCTGTTCTCCGTTTTCGAAACCGATTTAATCCGCAATGCGGATATTTATACCGGAGGTTATAATGCAGAATATGGAGGCAGGATTTCATCTGTGATGGACATCACCACCAAAGACGGGAACAAAAAACGTATGTCGGGAGCTGTTGGAGCCTCTACTTTTGGTGCGCGTGCCATGATTGAAGGACCCTTGAAAAAGCAAAATTCTCCCGACGAAGGGAGTGCCTCTTTCGTGTTGTCGTTTAAAAATTCATATCTGGCCGAAAGTTCCAAAGTTTTTTATAGTTATGTGGATGAAAATGGGTTGCCATTTAATTTTGCCGACATATATGGAAAAGTTACCCTGAGTGCTGCCAATGGAAGTAAAGTAAGCCTGTTTGGTTTTAATTTTACCGACAAGGTAAATAACTACAAGGCCATTTCTGACTTCGGTTGGAATTCGTTTGGAGGTGGATCCAGTTTTGTTGTTATCCCGGGCAGGGCACCTGTACTTATCGAGGGCCTTATTTCTTATTCAAAATACGAAACAAATGTAAAATCTACCACCCTGAATAACCGGGAAAGCTCAATCAGTGGTTTTAATGCCGCCGTCAACTTTACCTACTTTATGGGTAAAAATGAGTTAAAATATGGAGTTGAACTCGAAGGATATAAAACGATTTATAAGTTCAGAAATTATATCAATGCCGAGATTAACCAAACAGAAAATACCACCCAGCTCGGGTTGTATGCTAAATACAAGGCCATCATAGGAAAAGTTATTATCGAACCCGGTTTCCGTCTTGAATGGTATGCATCGCTTGCCGAAGCAAGTCCGGAGCCTCGCCTGGCCATTAAGTACAACGCCAACGATTGGTTTCGGCTTAAATTTGCCGGAGGCATCTATTCTCAGAACTTTATTGCCGCTTCCTCCGACCGCGATGTGGTTAATCTTTTCTATGGATTTTTGTCGGGACCCGAAAACCTGCCTTCAAAATTTGATGGTAAAGAAGTAACAAGCCGTATTCAAAAAGCAGACCACCTGATTTTAGGAGCCGAATTTGACTTGAGCAACCGGATTAATTTAAATGTGGAAGGGTATTATAAATACTTCCCGCAATTAACCAATATCAACAGGAATAAGCTTTACACCGAGGGGGAAGCACCACTAGGAACCCCCGAGGTAGAGTACAAGGATTTTATTCTTGAAAAAGGAAATGCCTATGGTCTGGATATGGTGCTTAAATATGACTACAAAAAGGTATATGTGTGGCTGGTTTACTCGTTGGGATATGTCACCCGCCAGTATCAGGATAAATATGGTGAGATGGTCAGTTATACTCCTCACTTCGACCGCCGTCACAACGTAAACTTTGTTTTTTCGTACGTCACCGGACCCAAACGTGAGTGGGAATTTGGAGCCCGCTGGAACCTGGGTACCGGGTTCCCGTTTACGCAAGTGCAGGGATTTTATGAATCGCTCACATTTCCGGATGGCATCAATTCAAACGTCGGAACCGAAAATGGCGAACTCGGTGTAATTTATGGCGAATTGTATAAAGGCCGCCTGCCCGTTTATCACCGTTTGGACCTGGATATTAAACGCAACTTTTTCTTTAGCGCCAACACCAAGCTGGTGGCAGATATCAGTGTAACCAACGTGTACGACCGTAAAAATGTGTTTTATGTAGATTTGGTGACCAACAGAGTTGTTTATCAGTTGCCCATCATGCCCAGCCTTGGCTTAAGCCTGTATTTCTAAGATCAGATTTTATTATCATAGATCTCGTCCCGGAACCTCCGTTTCCGGGACGAATTTTTTTTAATCCGTTACAATTACCATTCAATGAAAGCTCCGGTTGCAAAAAAGATTCCAACAAAACTTATCAAGCATGGAGATGAGCGCACCGACAATTACTACTGGCTCAACCAACGTGAAAATAATCAGGTAATCAACTATCTGGAAGAAGAAAACAGGTATACTGATTTCATGCTCCAAAACACGCAAGTATTACAGCAAAAGTTGTACGATGAAATGGTGGGAAGAATCAAACAAACCGACATGTCGGTTCCATATGAACTGAATGGATACCAGTACTATGTGCGTTATTTGGAAGGCTGTGAGTACCCTGTAATTTGCCGAAAATCCATTGCTGAGAATGCAAATGAGGAAGTGATGCTCGATGGCAACAAAATGGCTGAAGGATTGGTTTTTTTTCACATTGGAAATTGGGAAGTAAGTCCCGATAACAAGTTAATAGCATTTACAACAGATACTGTAAGCCGGCGTCAGTACACCATCAGGGTGAAAAATCTCATGACAGGCGAAATGGTACCGGAAGAAATCATCCATACAGCCGGTGATGTTACCTGGGCCAACGACTGTAAAACGCTGTTTTACACAAAAAAAGATGAGACGTTACGCCCATATCAAATCCTTCGGCACCAGCTGGGTACTGCGGCAGAAATGGATGTGGTGATTTTTGAAGAGACGGATACCACCTTTAGAACGTTTGTATACAAAACAAAATCAGACAAATACCTGGTGATTGGTTCCAGAAGTATCCTGTCAGACGAATACAGAATTTTGGAGGCAGACAATCCAACAGGTGAATTTAGGATTTTTCAGGAAAGGACTGAAAATCTGGAATACAGCATTTATCATCAAGGCGACCGCTTTTTATTGCTCACCAACCACCAAGCGTTGAACTTTCAGTTAATGCAAACCCCGGAGAACAAAACTGCCCTGGCAAACTGGGAAACTTTGGTAGGTCCGCGCGACAAAGTTTTTCTGGAAGATGTGGAAGTGTTTCATGATTTTGTGGTACTCACAGAGCGCGAAAAGGGGTTGATCCTGTTCAGGTTGATGCAAACCCCTTCGGGCAGTGAACATTACCTTCATTTTACTGAAACAGATTATCATGCTGTTGCAGCCGTAAACCCGGATTATTTTTCAAAAAAATTCAGGTTTCATTTTACTTCTCTCAAAACCCCCAACACAGTTTACGATTATGATAGTATCCACCGCACTCAGCAACTGCTGAAGCAGATGGAAGTGGCAGGAGGCTATCACCCCGAAGACTATATCACCGAAAGATGCTATGCCCCGGCCCGTGATGGTGCTCTGGTGCCTATCAGCCTGGTGTATAAAAAGGACTTTAAAAAAGATGGCAGCCAACCTGTGCTGATGTATGGTTATGGATCCTATGGCATCAATATGGATTCTACTTTTCTATCAAAAAGGCTTAGTCTGCTCGACAGGGGTTTTGCTTATGCCATTGCCCACATTCGTGGAAGCGAAGAACTGGGGCGTGAGTGGTACGAAGATGGCAAGCTTTTAAACAAGAAAAACACGTTTTACGATTTCATCGATTGTGGCTGTTTTCTGATTGAGGAACATTACACGCAAAGTGAGATGTTGTTTGGCTATGGAGGCAGTGCCGGCGGATTGTTAATAGGTGCTGTTATAAACATGGCACCCACCTTATTCAAAGGTGTAGTAGCCGCCGTTCCGTTTGTAGATGTGGTAACCACCATGCTGGATGAGTCTATTCCACTGACCACTGGCGAATATGACGAGTGGGGAAATCCCAACGAAAAGGCGTATTATGATTATATGCTGTCTTATTCTCCTTACGATCAGGTAAAAAAGCAGGATTACCCGGCATTACTGGTGGTCACCGGTTTGCACGACAGCCAGGTGCAATATTGGGAACCCGCCAAATGGGTGGCCAAATTGCGGGAATTGAAAACCGATGAAAACCTGCTGTTGCTTAAAACCAACATGGAATTGGGTCATGGCGGTGCTTCCGGAAGGTTCGAAGCAATGAAAGATGCCGCCCTGGAATATGCTTTTTTGCTTAAGGAGCTTGGGCAGGATTCCATATGATTTATATTAGCCAGATGGGCTGAATGGGGGTGGGGGCCGGGCGTTGCCCGAAAATCCAGGGCGTTGCCCTGGACAATGTTGTCTCAGGCTTTCAGCCTGATATGGTTAATTCGGTAATCATTAATCAGAAATGTTTTCATAATTTTACAGTATTAATATTTGTCATCGTCGGTAATGTCAGTCCAAGCCTGAAGGGCCTGGACATCATTCCCCGGGGTTCCGAGTCATGTTGTCTCAGGCTTTCAGCCTGATATGGTTAAAACTGTACTCAACAGTCAAAGATAATTTCATAATTTTACAGTATTAGTAATTGTCTTCATCAGTAATCTTAACCCAAGCCTGTAGAGCTTGGACATCATTCCCCGGGGCATCGCCCCGGGAAAAAATACCTCGGGCTGAAATGCCTGAGACAAAAAAAACAACCCTATGACCCAATCTTTATCTCAGCTGTACGTACACCTTGTGTTTGCTACAAAATTCAGGCGACCTTTTATCAAACGTGAAATCAAGGAGAAACTGATATCCTACCTGGCTGGAGGCCTGAAAAATCAAAACAGTCCGGCACTCATCATTAACGCAGAACCTGAACATGTTCACATACTCTTCAGGTTGTCAAAAAATCATGCATTGGCTAAAGTGGTTGAAGAAATAAAAAAACAATCCTCCAAATGGGTGAAAACACTGGACTCAACTTATGCGAATTTTGCCTGGCAGGGAGGGTATGCTGCTTTTTCGGTTAGCGGTTCTGCTGTGAATACTGTAAAAAGATATATTGCGAACCAGGAAGAACATCACCGAAAGAAATCTTTAAAGGAAGAGGTTGAAACCTTTGTCAAAGAGTATGATGTCATTGAATATGACCCTGATTTTTTCTGGGAATAATTTCCCAAGCCTGAAGGGCTTGGACAACATATCCCAGGGCATCGCCCTGGGGTTTGTGCCCCAGGGCATCGCCCTGGGGTTTGTACCCCAAGGCATCGCCCTGGGGTTAGTACCCCAGAGCATCGCCCCCTGGGGTTTGTCGTCCCCGGGCATCGTCCCGGAGGTTGACACCCTCACAGGTTCTGGTTCTCTCGCTTACCCCATCAACTGCTCAATCTCATCTGGATCAATCGGAATCTCTGCCATCAAATCAACGGGCTCACCATCGGTCACCAGAATATCATTTTCAAGACGGATTCCGATATTTTCTTCAGGAATATAAATGCCTGGCTCACAGGTAAGCACCATTCCGGGTTGGAGAATGCTTTCTTTCGGACCCACATCGTGCACGTCCAGACCCAGGAAATGGGCTGTTCCATGCATGAAATATTTCTTAAACAATGGCGCTTTCGCATCCTGAGCCATCATTTCGGTTCTGGTAAACAAACCCAGATTAATCATCTCATGCTCCATCAGTTCTTCGGTTCTTTTGTTAATCTGGGTGATGCTGTTGCCAGGAGTATATAGCTTGATGATTTCCCGTTGAACACGTAAAACAGCCTCATAACAAGACCGTTGCCTTTCGGTAAACCGACCGTTTACCGGGATAGTACGGCTCATATCAGCCGAATAATTGGCATATTCGGCCCCTACATCAAAAAGTACCAGATCGCCCTCCTGGCAAACGGCATTGTTGTCGATGTAATGCAGCACACAGGCATTTTTTCCGGAGGCCACAATGGGTTGATAACCATGACCATTGGCCCGGTTGATGGTGAATTCATGTTCAAATTCGGCCTGTACATCCATTTCATTCATACCTGGTTTAATGGTTTTGAGTACCCTTCTAAAGGCCTTTCCTGTAATGTTGCAAGCCAGTTTTATTAACTCAATTTCTTTATCCGATTTTATCATACGCAGTTGCGTCAATAATGGGGCCGCTCTACAATAATTATATAAAGGATATTTCGCTTTAAGTGCAGTGCCCATTCGCTCATTGCGATCGACAACCTCAGAGAAAAATTTGGGATATTCGTTAAAATTCAGGTAGATATTTTTTGTCCAAAAGAGCAAATCCCTTAATATCGCTTCGTAATCGTCCACAAACCTGACCTGCTCTATGCCTGAAATGGCGGTGGCTTCTTCCGGGGTATATTTATGACCTTCCCATTGTGCCAGCACTTCATTGCTTTTCAAAAATAAGAGTACTTCCCGGAGTTGAGGATTCGGTGCCCCGGGAGCAATTATCAAAATAGTTTTTTCCTGCTCTATCCCCGACAGGTAAAATAAATCCGACTGTTGCCGAAAGGGGAAATACTGGTCGCCATTGCGTGGAAATTGTTCACTGGAGTGAAAAATAGCGATCGATTCTGCCGGAAGCAAGTCGGCAAACCGCCTCCTGTTTTCTTTAAAAAGGGTATTGTCTATGGGTAGGTATCGCATTTGATTCATATTTAAAGACACAAAACTAACTAAACCAGATTCATTTTGTGGCAAAAGAGGAAGATTTATGGCTACTATTTATCATTGTTAAAAATAAACAGTAGAAAGAAAACCCGTTGAATTGTTTTCTATATTTGTTGCATAATTAACACCTACGTTTACAAAACCACATAAAAAGCGTAATTATGAGTATAAGTTATTCTTCGGTCACCAAGAAGATATGGATGTCGCTTATGGGCTTTTTCCTCATGACCTTTTTGATCGTTCATCTAAGTATCAATCTGTTACTGGTGATCAGCCCGACAACGGATCTGTTTAATGAGGCTTCTCACTTTATGGGTACCAATCCGTTTATTCAAGCCTTTCAATGGATTCTGTTTGCGGGATTTATTGTTCACATTATCATCGGAGTAGTTCTTCAAATTGAAAACTGGATGGCCCGCCCAAAAGGATACCGGGTAAAGGCCGGTTCTGAGGATTCTTTTTTCAGTAAATACATGATCCATACCGGGGTCATTATTTTCATTTTCCTGATCATTCACTTTGTGAATTTCTTCCTGGTAGCCAAAGGCGTTATCGGTGAAATCCCAGAAACAATGGTCGACGGTAAACCCATGGATGATATGGGTTCTGTGGTAATTGCGCTCTTTCAATTACCTTATTATATGGTAGGATATCTGGTTGCTTTACTGATCCTGGGTTTTCACCTCGATCACGGTTTCCAGTCGGCATTCCAGTCGCTCGGACTTAACCATCCTACTTATACTCCTTTTATAAAAGGGTTCGGACATTTCTTTGCTGTCATTATTGCAGCCGCTTTTATGATCATTCCGCTGTTTATTTACTTTTCAAAATAAAAAATTATGACCAAGCTAGATTCTAAAATACCGGCCGGACCATTGGCCGAAAAATGGACCAACTACAAAGCGCATCAAAATCTGGTAAATCCTGCCAACAAACGAAAAGTAGATATTATTGTCATTGGTACAGGATTGGCCGGCGGTGCTGCGGCAGCCAGTCTTTCGGAAATGGGGTTTAACGTAAACGTATTTTGTATTCAGGACAGCCCGCGACGTGCGCACAGCATTGCCGCTCAGGGCGGGATAAATGCCGCCAAAAATTATCCCAATGATGGCGACAGCATTTACAGGTTATTTTACGATACCATCAAGGGAGGCGATTACCGTGCCCGCGAAGCCAACGTTTACCGCCTGGCCGAAGTTAGTAACAATATTATCGATCAGTGTGTGGCTCAGGGGGTTCCTTTTGCACGTGAATATGGCGGATTGCTCGACAACCGATCCTTTGGTGGAGCCCTTGTATCGCGTACTTTTTATGCCCGGGGCCAAACCGGACAACAATTGTTGCTGGGTGCCTATAGTGCATTGAGCAAGCAAATCGGAAAAGGGGCTGTGAAGATGTACACCCGCCGCGAAATGCTCGATGTGGTGAAAATTGATGGACGTGCCCGTGGGGTGATCGTCCGTAACCTGGTAACCGGAAAGCTGGAGCGTCATGCCGCACATGCTGTTTTGTTGGCCACCGGAGGTTACGGAAATCTGTTTTTCCTCAGCACCAATGCCATGACTTCCAATGGTAGCGCCGCCTGGAGAGCTTATAAAAGAGGCGCCTTTTTCGCAAACCCGAGTTTTGTTCAAATCCATCCTACCTGTATTCCTGTTCACGGCGATTACCAATCGAAGCTTACGCTAATGAGTGAAAGTCTGCGTAATGATGGACGTATCTGGGTTCCGAAGAAAAAGGAAGATGCCGTAAAAATACAGAAAGGGCAGATGAAACCTACCGATATACCCGAAGAGGAGCGTGATTATTATCTGGAGCGTCGTTATCCGGCTTTTGGCAACCTGGTTCCGCGTGATGTAGCTTCACGGGCCGCCAAAGAGCGCTGTGATGCCGGTTTTGGAGTGGGTTCCACCGGATTGGCCGTCTATCTCGACTTTAAATCCTCCATCGAACGATTGGGTAAAAAAGTCATCGAAGCGCGCTACGGCAACCTCTTCCAGATGTACGAAAAAATTGTAGATGCCAATCCGTACGAAACGCCCATGATGATTTACCCGGCCATCCATTATACCATGGGCGGAACCTGGGTGGATTACGAATTGCAAAGCACCATCCCCGGATTGTTTGTAGGTGGTGAGGCCAACTTCAGCGACCACGGCGCAAACCGATTGGGTGCTTCGGCACTGATGCAGGGCTTGTCCGATGGTTATTTTGTATTGCCATATACCATGCAGAATTATCTGGCCGACCAGATTACAGTTCCTCACTTTAAAACCGATTCATCTGAATTCGATGCCGCTGAGAAAGATGTGCAGGAGCGCATTAACAAACTTCTGGCAGTAAAAGGTGGTCATACGGTAGATTCATTCCACCGCCGTTTGGGTCTTATTATGTGGGACAATGTGGGCATGGCCCGCAACCAAGCCGGCCTGGAAAAAGCCATTACAGAAATAAAAGCCTTACGCAAAGAATTCTGGCAAGATGTCAAAGTTCCCGGAACAAACGACGGTTTGAATGTGGAACTGGAAAAAGCCTTGCGTGTGGCCGATTTTCTCGAATTGGGTGAGTTGATGGCTTACGATGCGTTAAACCGCAAGGAATCAAGTGGTGGTCACTTTCGTGAAGAATACCAAACGCCTGAAGGTGAGGCCATGCGTAACGACAATGAGTTTATGTACGCCGCCGCCTGGGAATACAAAGGAGATGATCAGAAACCGGAACTTCACAAAGAGCCCCTCATCTATGAAAATATCGAGGTGAAACAACGTAACTATAAAACTGCTTAATTAACATAAAATACCGGAACAATGGATTTAAAACTTAAAATATGGAGACAACCCTCCGCCCATGCTGATGGTAAATTTGTTGACTATCAGGTAACGAAAATTTCAAAAGACGCTTCTTTTCTCGAAATGCTGGACATCCTCAACGAGGAACTGGTAAACAAAGGCGAAGACCCTGTCGCTTTCGATCACGACTGCCGCGAGGGCATTTGTGGCATGTGCAGTTTGTTTATCAATGGACGTCCTCACGGACCTGATAACGCCGTCACTACCTGTCAGTTGCACATGCGTAAATTCAAGGATGGTGAAACAGTCACTATTGAACCCTGGCGTGCCAAACCATTTCCTGTGTTAAAGGATTTGATGGTCGATAGGAGTGCCTTCGATGAAATCATCCAGGCTGGGGGTTTTGTGAGCATAGCTACAGGTGGTGTCCCTGATGCCAATTCCATCCCCATCCGCAAACAAAATGCCGACCTGGCCATGGATGCCGCTGCTTGTATTGGATGTGGTGCTTGTGTGGCAGCCTGTAAAAATGCATCTGCTATGTTGTTTGTGTCGGCGAAAGTATCGCAGTTGGCCCTGTTGCCACAAGGCAAGGTAGAAGCCAAAGAGCGTGTACAAAAAATGGTGGCTAAAATGGATGAGCTGGGGTTTGGCAACTGTACCAATACCTATGCCTGCGAAGCAGAATGCCCAAAAGAAATTTCTGTAACCAACATCGCCCGCATGAACCGGGAGTTTTTGGTAGCGAAGTTGTCGTAGCAAAATTAACCCTGGCAGGGTTTTGAACCCTGGCAGGGTTAGCTATTTACCTATTTATCACCACCCGTTTTGTAACAATTCCGTTAACGGTTTTAATCCTTAACAAGTAAATACCTGGCTGTAACGTTGAGGTATTTATTTCAATTTTATTTTCACCTGCAATGTCCATTTGACGGATCTCCTGTCCTGAATAGTTGAGCAGGGATAATTGGATTATTTGAATAGGAGAGTTGATGGTAATGTGGTCGTTAGAAGGATTGGGGTAAATTTCGAGGGTGTTGGTATTTCGATAATTAACATCTGCGTAAATTAAAATACATGCCATATCCTCATTACCTATAAAACTTAATCCCGGTTCCGACTCGCAATAATCCGTTGCTCCTTCCCAAACACAAGTTACTTGGTAACAGTTACTTTCTAGGTAGACACCCACACCTGTATCCAGAAACGAACAAGCAATCACACTATCTATGGCAGGTACAAAGGTGTACAACTCGAAATCTGTATTGTATCCTGCTTGTTTATAGATGTTAAATCCGGATAGGTTTCTGGTTGTAGGTTCCTTTGATAATGAAATTTCTTTGTAAAGAGGAACAAATGACCCCGAAGCACTCAAATCATTATTTTCTTCGAGGTGTCCTAACCATTTGGTCTGGAAGGTGGATGTTACAAAGGCTCTGAGTAACCAGGCCCGGTTATAAATGCCCATATTTTGAATGTGTTCCCAGCCATTTCCCCGATTGAGTAAATCTGCATTTTCATCCCATGAACTCATATTGGTTGTAATCCCGACCCCAAAACTATTGGGGGGACCACTTGTATGAACACCTATCCAAAGTTCTTGTGCATTATCAAATGGTACCGGTGTGGCCAGTATTACCTCATTAAAGTCATCACCGTGTGTTATTTGAGCAGTAATATCTTCCTCATAAATCAGATTGGCAGCGTCGGCACCCTGCCAAATTTTCGCGTGGATTGTCCCAATTCCGATTAAGCGGGAATCAATAAAAACCTTGATTTTAGTGATGGCTGCCCCATTCATTCCAATAAGTTGATCCCCGGCAAACCGAATGGCCTGGTCAGAGGACCAGTCTTCTGTTTCTGACCCCCATACATATTCGATAGTAGCATCATCATAATAAATCCACTCAGCTATGCTTGGCCCAACAGGGGCATTCCAGCTAACCAATATATCTTCAAGGTTATATTCAGTACAGTATAGATCGGTTGGTGGGTCACATGTTTGATAAATTTCGATGTTATCGATGCCCCAGGAATTGATGTTGTGTGAGTCTTCCCCACTGGCAACAAACCTCACCTGAAACAGATTTCCAAAAGAATACTGGGAAATACTTATGTGGTATGAAGTCCAGTTGAAGCTACCATTATTGTTAAAGGCAGCAATCGTGTCCCATACGATGCCGTTAAAAACTTCTATCCTTAGGAATTCAGTATGGGTATTAACCCGATTGTCCAGTTTAATATCAAAGCCAAGATAGATTTGACTTTCTGAAAGCTGGGTTGCGTCAAATAGAGCGCTGGTGAGAGCAGAACTGTAATTGTTTTGCAAAAGTGGGTATTGACTGAATTCAGCGGATGGGGCAGGATTTCCTTCTGACTGGTTAATAATCCAATTATCACTGTCCCAAGTCCATGAGTTAAACTCAAAACTCCCCTGGTTCCAGCCTTCTGAAAAAGGGAGTGGGAGTGAAGTTATTTCTTTTGATCCGGATGATTTTCTCTGAATACTGCTCTCTTGCTGATTTGTCTGGGCAGTTAATAAGGTTGAGTTGAAAAGTAAACTCAAAAAGACGATGCATAGACTGGTAGATTTTTTCATAATTCATTTGTTTTTTAGCGGTGATTTATTGGAATGGAATGGAGGGAATGGATATTCATTTTACTTAAGTTAATTTGTTGTTAGTCTTATATATACACGACAAATAAAAATGAATTTACCCTTATTCGTAAAGGGAACTATTTGTGAGAGATGGGGATTGTCATTAAAAAACAACGCTGTCACCCTAACCTCTTCTCTTGTCCGCGTTTGCAACGCGGATGTTGAAGTTGATTGTAAGTGATTTGTAACGAATGAGCTTTGTAAAGCATCCGCGTTTCAAACGCGGAGGTTCTCCTATTCCCTGGGGGATTTCTCTCCGCCGCAGGCGGATCGAAATGACAGCCATGTATTTTGAGTACTACACAGTTTCTGATGTTCAATGCGTGGTGCTGCAAATCAACCCCACCTCGGCCTTTGCCTTGAAGGCTTTCGGGGTCCAACTTCCAATTCCCAACTTTTCCCTATCTTTGAGGCCATTCAACAAAAGTACCATGCAATTCGAACACATCATTGGTCAGCAGGAAGTTAAAGAAAGACTCATCACCAGTTACAAAGGCGGGCGGTTGGCTCATACCCAGCTTTTTTTAGGACCTGAAGGATCAGGGGCCTTGCCACTGGCCATTGCATTTGCTCAGTTTGTTAATTGTAAACAACCCACCGAAACCGATAGCTGTGGTGTTTGCCCGTCCTGTAAAAAGTTTCAGAAATTGGCCCATCCCGATTTGCATTTTTATTTCCCCACCACCACTACCGATGCCGTAAAAAAAGACCCCAAATCGGAGTTGATGCTCACCGAATGGCGTACCTATCTATCGAAAAATCAGGGATATGCCACACAAAACAGCTGGTACGATTTTCTGGGCGTTGGCAACAAGCAGGGCACTATCTACGTGCGCGATGCGGCCGATATCATCGGCAAAATGACTTTGAAAGCCTATGAAGCCAATTTTAAAGTGATTGTGGTGTGGATGGTAGAAAAACTCCACGAATCGGCTTCAAATAAGTTGCTGAAAACGCTGGAGGAACCCCCCGACAATACATTGATACTGCTGGTGGCTGAACGTTTTGAGCTGTTGTTACCAACGGTACGATCGAGGGCGCAACTGGTGAAAGTTCCCAAATTAACAGAACCGGATGTGCTGCAATGGTTAACAGGTCAGGATGTAGATTCCGCCATGGCACAGTCGATTGCGCACCAGGCCAATGGAAATCTGAATGCGGCAATCGATATGCAGGGAAGTGCCGATGAAGCCCAATCCAATTTTATTTTATTAAGACAGTGGTTGCGGCTGTGTTTTAAACCCGGAAATTTTGTTCCATTGCACCAGTTTAACCAGGAAATGGCCAAGTTAGGACGCGAACGGCAGAAAAGCTTCCTCAAGTGTGCACTCGAAAGTGTACACAACAGTTTATCAATCAACAATGGAAACATCCAATGGGTAAAGAGTGCCGGTGAGGAACTCACCTTTGCTCAAAATTTCGCACCTTATATTAACAAAGCCAATCATTTGGAAATATATAAAATGATCAACCAGGCCATTTATCACATCGAACGCAATGCCCATGCCGGCATATTGTTTACCGACCTGAGTTTTCAGTTGGTCGATTTGATGGATGCAGGCCGAAAATATGTAAATAGCACCCGATAGCTTACCGCTGATTAATTTTGAAAAAAGTGGAAACCGATTTCATTCAACAATTTAAGTCATTTATTGACGGTCACCAGCTTATATCTCCTTCCGACAAAATTTTGCTGGCTGTGAGTGGTGGTGCCGATTCGGTGGTAATGACCCATTTGTTCAAACAGTTGAATTATTCCATCGCCATCGCCCACGTCAACTTTCAGTTAAGAGACGACGAATCGGATGAGGATGAGGCCTTTGTCCGGAATCTGGCAAAGCAATTTGGAATTCCAATTTATGTAAAAACAATTGATACACATCATTTTGCAAAAGTAAATCATCTTTCCACTCAAGTGGCGGCCCGCGAAATCCGCTATGCCTTCTTTACAGAGATTTGTCATAAACATGGGTTTAGCCGGGTAGCACTGGCGCACCACCTCGACGATCAGGCCGAAACATTTTTTATCAACCTGATGCGCAGGGCCGGATTAAAAGGCCTTGGCGGGATGCCCCTTAAACGCGACTTGTTTTTTCGCCCTTTGCTTTTTGCACACCGTGCAAATATTGAGTTGTATGCAAAAGAGCAGAATATAAACTACCGCAACGATTCATCCAATGCCACCGATCACTATCTGCGCAATAGCATCAGACACCACTTGTTACCTGCCCTGGAAGGCAACCTGCCGGGATTTACGGATGCTTTGACCACCAGCATGGATCACCTTACAGAGGCAGATCGGTTGATACAAATGGTTGTTGAAGAAAAAAGACTGTTGCTATTCAGCAGAAAAGGGGAGGAGACCCGCATTTCGGGGGAAGCTTTAAAAAATCTACAGCCCCTTAAAACCTGGCTGTATTACCTGCTGGCTGAGTTTGGGTTTCATGCCGAAGTCCTTCAATCCATTGCAGAGGCTTTGCAGTATTCCGAAAGTGGTAAAATATTTCTGTCGCCTGCATATAAGTTGGTGGTCGATCGGTTTGAGGTGATTGTTGTACCACTTTCTGAGGAATTGTCCATTGATCTGGTTTTAATCGATAAGGAATGTACAGAAATCCAGTTTCCTTTGCATCTTCGCTTTGAATGTCTTGACTATTCGCAAAGTGTTAACCTGAAAGTACCAAACAATACAGCTTTGTTCGATGCTGACCAATTGCATTTTCCGTTGCAATTGCGGTTATGGCAAAAAGGCGACCGGTTTGTTCCCTTTGGCATGACAGGATCGAAACTGGTGAGCGATTTTCTGATCGATCAAAAAGTGAGCCTGATCGACAAAGAAAAAGTCTTTGTTTTGGTTTCAGGTGAACGTATTGTTTGGGTGGTGGGACATCGTGCCGGTAATCATGCATCAGTAATAGAAGATACACTTAAAGTGCTAAGAGTAAGTAACGAATGATGATTTAAGAAGGAAAAAACTTCTATTGAATACCAGCATTTTATAAGAATAAACAAAACACCTAAAATCGTTAATCAGCGTTCAGAGTTCGATATTCAAAAAGAGTGCCTTCTGTAAATGGAGTGTCAATTCTTTTTAAGCCTGGCCCTGAAGGGAGAATGAATTGAGAAAGAATTTATTAGGTGTATCGAAATATCAGACAACCTAAGCATATTGTTAACCTTTATAAATTAACCTTGTCCTATACAGGCTGTGTGAAAATTTAATTTTGGGTGCATTTTCTGGATTATTCTTTTTTAAGATGAGATTATAACTTTCAAAGATATTTTTTCGCTATTAGGTTTTATGGTGCATTGAGATGGTTATTTCATAAAAAAAATACAGA
>JAUYGX010000034.1 GCA_030690365.1 Bacteroidales bacterium
ATTCAATAGAAAATTGTCAACTTACAGAGGAAAGGTTTTCTATAGACTTGTGCAGCAGGCCATGACAACAGCACCAGTACCTCTGAAAATTTTAACAGGGAAGGAAAATAAATTACATGTGTAAAGCAGATAAGCAGTATAATAAATTTAAAAAATGAATACTATGAAAAAAAAATTTTTACTATTGTTCAGTTTGTTAAGCATACTGTTTTTTGGACAAACCTCTATCCTGTCTGCTCAATGTGATATTAGAATTGATATGCAAGACAGCTACGGAGATGGTTGGAATGGTGCTTCAATTAAAGTATATCATGGTGCTGATCTGTTAGGTACAGCAACTATGTCCGGATCTAGTGGCTCTGTCACAATTTCAGCACCGGATATGGCAGATATTAGTTTAGTTTGGACGGCAGGATCTTACCCTGAGGAATGTGGCTTTACAGTTACCAACGGAATTGGTATTGAAGTTTATGTATGTGAATTTACAGAAGCTCCAAATGCCGGAGAGTTTTTTATATTCACAAATTTATGTTCTTCTATTGGTCTTGACATCAATCTGATAGATCTTGTTATCCCTGGCAAAGTTGCTGCTGGAGAAAATGAAATAGTTGGTATAGTTCGGAGTGAAAGAGACACACCTATTACATCTTTTGATGTGGTATACTCGATTAATGGAATTGACAGTGAGGTAGCCACCTTTGACAACCTGAATTTAGGATTTAATGAAACATATGAATTTGTACATCCCCAGCTTGCTAACATTGAGGTTGGTGTCCGTGATATTGTTCTAAGTGTTGAGAATATAAATGGCCAGGGTGAAGATGATGTCACCACCAACAATACTCTTAGTGTTCAGGTATTATGTGTGAACGAAATATTTGTTAAAAATGTTGTATATGAAGAAGGGACAGGAACATGGTGCGGATGGTGTCCTCGTGGACTGGTTGGATTAAACACAATGGCCCACAATTATACTGACGGAACCTGGATTGGTATCGGTGTTCATAATGGTGATCCGATGAAGGTTACTGAATACGACCAGGGAATTGGAACCTTTATTTCAGGATACCCAAGTGGGGTGATGAACAGAGAAAATGTGTTTGATCCTGGTTTGTCATCACTTCAACCTGCTTATTTGACAGCAAAACAAGACATTCCATTAGCGAAAATTGCAATCACAGCAAAAACATGGGATGAAGGTACTGGTGAACTCACGGTTGAAGCAACTTCTAACTTTGCCATGGATCTTACAGGTACTTCTTATAATGTGGCAATGGTTATTGTTGAAAGTGGGGTAACAGGAACAACTTCACAGTGGAATCAGAGAAACTACTACTCAGGTGGAGGAAATGGCAATTTAATCGATTGGGATGGAACCAATTGGGCAAACCTTCCTGATCCTGTTCCTGCTGCAGATATGGTTTACAACCATGTAGGTAGAGCTTTAGTTGGTGGCTGGAATGGTTTTCCAGGGACTATACCTGCTGATGTAACATACGGAACTTCCTATGTATATGAGTTTACCCATACATTAGATGCTTCATATAATCCTGCTGATGTGGATCTGGTTGTTATGCTTATTGATGCAACAACCGGGATAATTGCAAATGCCTACGAATTTCCTCTTGAAGCAGATGTTTTGATGCCCGAATTTTCCAGTGATGAGGTAGATGGAGAGGCTCCGTTTTTGGTTAATTTTATTGATGAAACTCAAGGCGGTACTGTTGCTGCATGGTCATGGGATTTTAACAATGATGGTGTTGAAGACTCTAACGTACAAAATCCATCTTACCCCTATGAAACAGGAGGCGATTATTCAGTTGCTTTGACAGTTACCAATGAAACAGGAAACAGTTTTAAGTTGGTGAAAACAAGTTATATACATACCGATTTTGTTGGATTAGGAAACGTAACAGAAAACAAATTTAAATGCTATCCAAACCCTGCAAAAGATGTTATTAATGTACAAAGTGTTGATAATTTGAAGAGTATCAGAATTTTTAATGTAAGTGGACAAACTATTTATTCAGATTATAAAATTAGTTCGAAATCACAATCTATTGATATTTCTTCCTTTGAGAAAGGCGTCTTCTTTATGGAATTAACTACAGAAGCTGATACAAAAGTTGTAAAGTTCGTTGTTAATTAACTTCTAGTTGTAACCTATAAGTATGTCCCCGCCCTAAAATATTTAGGCGGTAACTAAAGATAAAAAAACCTGTGATTTAATTAAATCACAGGTTTTTTTATTCTTCAACCCTGGTGAAGAGTACAATTTCGCACTGCAAAATAAGTGTTTCCTGCCATTTTCCGGTTGACAGGATGTATCTATCAACTGCGGTAATGGTTTTCATGATATTAGCTTCTGATTCTGCAAGTTTAATTCTTTTTTCTCACCTGAAACTTCCCTCCTGCTTCTTCAAGATTCCAACCCTGGTCCAACTTTAAAGTCCAACCCATTCCTGAGATTAAAGAATCGGTGATTTCCATTGGAGCCGAAATGATGACATTATCCCATTGTGGACTAACCAGAGCTCCTCCGCTATCTACTTCCAGAATTCCCCAGTTATCGGTTATCCGAAGGTTAGGATACACCGTACCTAAGGTGTCCAAAGGCATTATATTTCCCGGGCTAAATCCAATATGCATGTTCTCAAGTCCGATGGAAACAGTCTCTCTGTCCAAAAAACGGGATTTGTAAGTTTTAACCAACTGAACGCGATTTTGTTCCCTGATTTTTTCAAATTCCATAATTGAATCCATGCGGTATGTATCACCCAACTGACGGATATACTGACTATCAACAATCCTGGTATCTATCTCAAATAAGTCATTCATGTAGTCAGTAAGATTGGAATTCTTACTTATATCAAGGTTCCAGCGCGGGTTTGTTTTTTGCATAAAATGGCCGTAAACCGGGAGCGTTCTATACGCAAATGACCTGACAAAGGTTTTGTTGTTATATAACCCGTTGATGTTTGAAATATAATGAGATTGAAGTGCTGAATCGCTCTTGTACGCCAGAATTGAACCTGTGTATTCGGCCAGTCCTTCCTTTAGCTCCTGAAGATTTTCAGCCTCCCTGGCTTCCGGAAACAATTGATAGCGATAAGTTCTGAACAAGAGTGCATTTTTAAGGTGTTGCACAAAACTTGTATCTGAAAGGGCTGCTTTCAGGGCTTCGAGTTCCATCTTAAGGAATAATCTCCCCTGTTCGGTATCCAGGTGAACACAAGCAGTTTGATACATGGAATCGAAACCGATGAGTGGCTGAATTCGGTGAAAGGATTCATGCAATAACAGACTGAGCCTTTCCTCCTTGGTATCTGATAACGGCAAAGCCACCATGGTCCAGTGCTTGTCCAGCCAGTTGGTGGTCGAATTTGCGATATTCAGATTTTCAGGAAATAATCCCACATAAAAGTCGCCCTGCTTCTTTAAAAATCCTTCATCGTCAGATTCATTGGCAATTACAGTGCGGGTATCCCGGTTGATCAGCAGCAAGGGGCCATCAAGGTTGTGGTTCCACAAATGGCCTTGCTCACTTTGCAATTCCTGATTTAACTCAGCAAAGGCCACAATGGCTTGTTTTAAATCGCTGGCAGGGATTTCAATATTCTGCTGACTAGCAGGATTGCATCCAAAAAAACCTATTACCAGGATAAGGAATAAAAATTTCGCCTTCATCTTACCATTTTTTGACTGATAAATTATACTGAATCATTCTTTATATGTGTTTGGCTCAAAGAAGCTGAACAGGCAATTTTTAAGAAATAGAAATCCTTACCTGGCTGGTTAGCCTCATAACCAACTATAAATCAAAAATAAGTAATAAAAGGGAGATTTCAGTCTTCTGCTTTGATTAAACAAAATTTTAGCGAAGGCTGACCACCACCTGCGACTTACGTTCATCAGGTTTTAAAATTGGGTATGCATAATAAGTTCCCGGTTTTAAGGTAATACCAACCGCTTCCTTCATATCACCAAATTTGTAAATGGTTTCACTTTCTTTTTGAATCCAGAATCCATCGTTATTCCCTGTCACCTTGTCGATGCGCATGGTTTTGGTAATTTTAATGGGAATACATTTTAACTCCGCCTTGGCAGTGTCCTGCTGTTTGGTTTGCTCCCCGATCAATTTGGTCCACTGTGCCTGTATCGGCAAATTCAAAAAGAATAAGCCAATCAGCAACAATACGGGTATCCATTTTGTATTTTTAATTATCCGCATCGCTTAATTCCGTATCACTCATCAGGCATAAAAGTAAAAATCCGGGTCTGAATGTCAAACCCGGATGTGTAAATGCATTGAATTAGTGAACAATCGCGTTTAACAAATAATTATTAGAGTATTTATCACATCTAGAAATGGAGCGTAACTCCGGCTATAAAATTGAATTTTGCCTGTGGAAAATAGCCGTTCATTTCTTCGGGTTGCGTTCCACCGGCGTAATAGGTATAAACCCAGGCTTTGCTGCTGTATTCTTCACTAAATACATTATTCAGACTGACGATAAAATCAAACTGTTTCACCCATTTTGGTTTCACAGAATAGTTAATCAGGATGTTGCTTACAAAATAAGGATCAAGGCTGCGGCTTTTCGTTTGGGTATTGTCGATGTACTGACGACCCACATAATTGGATATCAGAGTGATTTTAATATTTTTCGCTGGCAAAACAGATAAATTACTTCCGGCCACTACCGAAGGTGAAAAGGAAATGTCTGAAGTTCCAAGGGTATCGATTACCTGCCCGGGCCAGGCGTTCCAATCATCGGTATAGCTGACAAAATCAAGGATTTTATTCTGACTGTAGGTTCCATTGATACTCCATTCCACAATCTTAAGAAATTTTACTGCTACCACAGCCTCAATACCGGCCCGATAGCTTTTGCTTACATTGGTCTTGATAGCATCGCCCACATTGTTTATTTGGCCAGTGAGGACCAGTTGATCTTTGTAATTCATATAAAAAGCATTGGCTTCAATTTTTAGGTTATTTCCATGAAAATGGTATCCCAGTTCAAAATCAGTCAATCTTTCAGGCAACACCACCTGATTGGTATCCGAATCACGGTACACCGATCTTCCCGGCTCACGGTTGGCAACCGCCACCGAAAAATACAGGCTTTGTTTTTTGTTAAGACTGTAAAAAACACCTGCCTTGGGATTGAAGAAATTAAAATTGTGCTTCTGGGTTAAATCCCGAAAATCATCGTGCAGCCCCTTCATTTCATATTGAATGTTTCGATATTGCAAATCCCCATACAAAGTGATCTTCTCGTTTAAATCGTAGGTTGCTTTAGCAAAAACATTCATTTCCATTTTACTCCCGGTGTTAAAATACCAGTTTCGGTCGTATTCGCCCAATCGGGCCACCTGAGACCAGATTACCTTTCCGTAATGATCGCCCTCATAATTGCTCCAGCCTGCACCAGTATTGATGTTGAATCGCTCCAAATGCATATTCAACGCCAGGTTGGCACCATAGTATTTATTGTCGAGCCATTTTTGCTGAACCAAATTGGTTGAATTCACTGTGTCGTTCCCAAGGATGGTATCGGTGAGACCATAATCAGAATAACTTCGGTCGTTCTTATAACTTTCATAATAGCCTTTTCCTGTGGTAAGAAAAGCAGCAGAAACCAAATTTACACGTTCGTTGAACTCATGGGCATAATGTAACTGGTAGTAATTCTGATTGTAATGATCGATTTGATTGTCATAATATCCCATAAATTCGCCCGCATGGTTGTAGATTTCACCGGCAGGATTATAGGTGCGGTTGGTAGCCAGGCTGTCCTTTGGAACACCATCCCATGCCTGGTAGGTCTCTTCCTGACCCAGCATGACAACGGCTTTTACTACATCCTTTTTACCATAAAATCCTGTAGAGAAATATCCCGAATACAATTTCGACTTTGCCCGATCGATGTATCCATCGGAGGTGATGCCTGAAACCCTTCCATCCATGGTCCAACGCTTGTTGATTAATCCTGTCCCAAAGCCCACTGAATTTTTAAAGGTGTTAAACGATCCGGCAGCACTGCTGATTTCAGCGTACGGAACGGCATGAAAGGTTTCTGTTTTGATGTTGATGCTCGCTCCAAACGATGCCGCACCATTGGTTGATGTTCCAACACCGCGCTGTACTTGGATATCACTTACTGAAGATGCCAGATCGGGCAGATCTACAAAGTAAACCCCCTGCGATTCGCCATCGTTTACCGGAATGCCATTCAGCGTCACATTGATACCAGTGAGATCGGTTCCCCGGATGCGAATTTCTGTATAACCCACACCAGCTCCGGCATCCGACGAAACCACTGTAGAAGGCATTCCTGTTAACAGGTAAGGTAAATCCTTCCCGGTATTTTGCTCACTGATTTCAGATTTGCCAATGGTTGAAAAAGTGGTTGGTGAATTGTTTGTGGCACGGATGGCCGAAATAATCACTTCCTCGCTCATAAAGGATATGGGTTCTAAAGCCATGTCGAGGGTCATGTTTTGAGTTACTTCGACCTGTTGCTCAAGAGTTTCGAATCCCAGGTAGGAAACACTAATAAGGATATTCCCTATTCTGATTCCCTGAAACGAAAATGCACCATTTACATCCGAAACCTCATGCAGGTAGGTTCCCTTAACTGAAATATGTGCTCCGGGAAGTGGTTTTCCGCTTTCCTGATTAAATACTGTGCCCGAAACTATGTACTGGGCCATTGAAAACGCTGATAGTATTATCAGCAAACAACTGAATAATAATTTTTTTTTCATCATGCTAATGATTTAACTGGTTAATAATTAAATCAATAGTGGATTCCTGATGGGATGTAACTACTCTTTTCCCTAACCGGCATTACCCGGATCAGGTTCAGAGGGTATGATCTCAGCCCGAATTTAATCTGCCTTTGGCAGATAGGCACCCCTATTGGTATTGGCGGCAAAGGTATGACTTTTTATTTAGTATGGTTACTAAAAATAGCTGTCGTTATAACTGTATCAAACGCAAAAACGACCCGGTCTTAACAAACCCTGTACTCACAAAAAACAATAGCCATGTTCATTTCGATAAAGTGACCTAAGGAGCGAACAGAGCACCTCTTTTGTCATTCCGATTGAGCGGACGCCAGGAGCGAACAGAGGAATCTGCTGTCACCTCCTTAATATGAACACGAATTTAGCTGAAAGTCAGATTCCTCCGCTATGTAACTCCTCCTTCCGGAGTCGTTTCGCCTGTCGGAAGGACAAAAAGGACGGAGTCGTTACTCCGGTTGGAAGGGTAGCCAAATGATTTGGGGATTTCTCTCCGCCAGAGGCGGATCGAAATGACAACCAAGTGCTGCGGGAATTTCTATCAAAACAGGTAATTGAATCATTTTACTCAGACCGGATTGAAGTATCTTTACCGCTTAATATATTAAACCTGCTTCCATTTAAAGAAATTTACATGAAAAAGACCGATTTTTTAATGACCAAAATCATTGCAACACTGGGGCCTGCTTCCGGTTCTGTTGACATGATCACACAACTTATTCAAGCCGGAGCAAGGGTTTTCAGAATCAACTTTTCACATGGTAAATTCAGCGAATACGATCTGCTTATCGCCAATATCAGGGAAGCCGAACAAAATACAGGAGAATTTGTAGCCATCCTTGGAGATATCAGCGGGCCTAAAATCAGGGTGGGAAAAATCATGGAGGGTGGCATTTTCCTGAAAAAAGATACCGAAATCATCTTCAGCAAAAAGAAAGTTCCAAATGGAGAAACTCTTGATACGCCCTTATTATCAACTACCTATCCTGCCTTTATTGACGAGGTAAAACCCGGTGAGCGCATCTTGTTGGATGATGGAAACATCGAGTTATCCTGCATCCGCAGAGATGGACATGGTGAGGATGCTACCCTGATTTGCCTGGTGAAGGAAGAAAACCTGCTAACGTCCTCTAAGGGAATTAACCTACCCGACACGGAGCTCTCGCTTCCCTCGATGACAGAAAAAGATTTCCTGTGTGTGGAATATGCCGTAAAACAAAACCTGGATTTTCTGGCACTCAGCTTTGTGCGTTCCCGTAAGGATGTCCTGACCCTGAAGGATAAACTACGTGAACAAGGAGTTCGACCAAAGGAGCTGGGAATTACAGGCCATGATTTTGGATTTTCTACTGCCTATGAAGACACTGCTTACATTCCCATCATCAGCAAAATCGAAAAGCCACAGGCCATTCATAATTTGGAAGAAATTATCGAAGAGTCGGATGGAGTGATGGTTGCACGCGGCGACCTGGGTGTGGAAATGGATCTGGCTGAAGTAGCCATCCTGCAAAAGCAAATTGTCCACCTGTGTCGTAAAGAGGGCAAACCTGTGATTGTGGCCACCCAGATGCTTCAAAGTATGATCCTGGATCCAACGCCTACCAGGGCAGAGGTTTCGGATGTGGCCAATGCCATTATCGATGGTGTGGATGCCATTATGCTTTCGGGTGAAACGGCCGTTGGTAAATATCCCGTTGCCGCCGTGAAGATGATGTCGCGCATATCGGTAAAAACACACGGTTTTATCCGTAAATATGGTCACGAGATACCTCATTTTATTAAAAGAGAAGGGCTGCCTTCCCGAAAATCAGCTATGTCGCATGGGGTAGCGGATATAGGTCGCGACATCGAAGCCAAATATATTATTACCTGGTCTCACTCTGGCGGCAGCACCATGATGATCTCGCAACAGCGCCTGGACGTGCCTATTATCGCTTTTGGAGATTGCATACCCCGTCTAAGACAACTGGCCTTACTGTATGGAGTTAATCCAATATTAATGGACCAGCCAGAATCGGGCAGCCGGTTTATCGCCGACATCAACGACTTTCTGCTTCAGGATGCCCTGGCTGCAGAAGGTGACCCTTTAGTTATAGTCGCCAGCGATCCCATTACCAAACGTGGACTTACCAATCGCATTGTAATTCACTACCTGGGTGAAAATGTAGAATAATCAATACTGTCAGGTTATCAAAACCAGTCAGGATTGTTTATTTTTGCAAAAAACGACCATGGACTTAAAACTGACTTCTGATTTTAAACCTACCGGCGATCAACCTGAAGCCATCAACCAGCTCACCGAAGGGCTCATCCGGGGCGACAGGGCACAGACATTATTGGGCGTAACGGGATCAGGTAAGACTTTTACCATCGCCAACGTATTGGCCAATGTTAATCGACCTGCTCTGGTACTAAGCCACAACAAAACACTGGCCGCTCAACTATACGGTGAGTTCAAACAATTTTTTCCGGACAACGCGGTGGAATATTTCGTTTCTTATTACGATTATTACCAGCCCGAAGCCTATCTGCCCACCACCAACACCTACATCGAAAAGGACCTGAGCATAAACGATGAAATAGAGAAACTCAGGTTGAGTACCACTTCTTCGCTTCTTTCAGGACGCCGGGACGTTATTGTGGTTTCCTCCGTAAGTTGCATTTATGGTATCGGTAACCCGGATGATTTTACCAGCAACGTCATCAACATCAATAAAGGGATGCTGCTTAGTCGCAACAAGTTTTTGCGCGACCTGGTTACGGCACTTTATTCCAGAAACAACATTGAACTCAAGAGGGGAAACTTCCGCGTTCAGGGCGACACGGTTGATATCTATCCGGCCTACATGGACTATGCATTCAGGATTGTATTCTGGGGCGATGAGGTGGAAACCATCGAAAGTATCGATCCCCTTTCGGGGAAAAGCGTGAGTACCATGGATGAAGTTACCATCTATCCGGCCAACATCTTTGTTACTTCTCCCGATAAGCTGAAATCGGCCATTGAAGAAATCAAGGTCGACATGATTAAGCAGGTGGAATACTTCCGTGAAATCGGTAAACACCTCGAAGCCAAACGGCTGGAAGATCGGGTGATCTACGACATGGAAATGATGCGTGAACTGGGCTATTGTTCTGGTATCGAAAACTATTCGCGTTATTTTGATGGTCGCCAGAGCGGATCAAGGCCTTTTTGTTTACTTGACTATTTCCCTGAAGACTACGTCACCATCATCGACGAAAGTCATGTGACGGTTTCACAGGTAAAAGCCATGTATGGGGGCGATCGTTCCCGCAAGGAAAATCTGGTAGAATATGGGTTCCGTCTGCCTTCGGCCATGGACAACCGGCCGTTAAAATTTGAGGAATTTGAAGGACTCACACGGCAGGCCATCTTTGTGAGTGCCACTCCGGCCGATTATGAGATTGAACTTTCGGAAGGTGTGATTGTAGAACAGGTTATCCGACCAACGGGATTGCTCGATCCACCCATTGAGGTGCGTCCAAGTCTGAACCAGATTGACGACCTGCTGGATGAAATTGAAAAAACGGTGGCTCAGAATTTTCGTGTGCTGGTAACTACCCTTACCAAACGCATGGCCGAAGAACTGACCAAATACCTGATGAACCTGAACATCCAGGCCCGGTATATTCACTCGGACGTAGATACCCTTGACCGTGTGGATATTCTGCGCGAACTTCGACTTGGCAGTTTTAGTGTACTCGTGGGGGTTAACTTGCTGCGCGAAGGTTTGGATTTACCGGAGGTGGCCCTGGTGGCCATTCTGGATGCCGACAAAGAGGGATTTTTACGTTCGGCCCGATCGCTGACCCAGACTGCCGGCCGTGCTGCAAGAAATCTCGACAGCAAAGTGATTATGTATGCGGACAAAATTACCAGGTCCATGGCGCAAACCATCGAGGAAACTGAGAGAAGAAGAGAAAAGCAGCTCGCCTACAACGAAAAACACAACATCACTCCTACTGCCATTATAAAATCGGTTGAATCAATTATGGGACAAACGGGGTTGGCCAGCAGCAAAAAAGAAGCCGCCTATGTGGGTGGTTCCAGGCCAACCATTGCAGCCGATCCTGTGGTGCAATACATGAGTAGAAAGGAAAT
>JAUYGX010000036.1 GCA_030690365.1 Bacteroidales bacterium
GCCTATGGCCTGTCGGGAGACAGGGAAAAGACAATTGAAGCGGGCTGTAACGATTATCTACCAAAACCTGTTAACAGAAACGAATTACTGGCTTTGATACGAAAGTATTTCGGGGAATAATTAAAATAAATTGAGGATAAACTACAGATAATAAAGCACATGGTTATAATCGGGTAGATGGCTGACGGCCAAATGACCTTAAAAGCACCCCAGTCCACCGTCAAGTTGCAAATCGCAGTATTTTGAAAGCAATGGGCAGGTCTCGTACACACACTGCCGCCTCCTGAAAACCATCGCAATGCAACTGGCTATACTTGTCTATCCTGTAGACATCATGAAGCGAAGCCTGCCCAACAAAGTACCCATATACCCTCAAACCCAAGGCATGCAAGCGAAATGACGATACATCTCCTTTAAAACAATATGGATGAAACAACTATCCTCAATAAAACACACACCATTTAAAATCAATAAAATAATTTCGTAGATTTACCTCACCAAACACCCGATTGTCTATTTACAATAAAGAGGAAAAGAACCGATTTAACTAATTATAAACGATTGAAAATGGGTATATTAAGTATAAAGAAGTAAAAAAAAAGGTACTAACGAAATAAATGCTAGATTTGGGTTTATCCTCTCGTTAGCCGCAAGCGAACAAGTGAGAGTGCGATGAACTATGAAATAGAAAATTGAATTAAAACATAAAAATAAAAGAAGGAAATTCCATGCAGAAAAAGTCTTTAGTGGTAATTGACATTCAAAATGACATTACCAAAAACTACAAAGAAATCATTGACAATGTTAATCGGTCAATAGATTGGGCAGTGGAAAATGAAATTCATGTCGTTTACATAAGGCATTATAACTTATCTGACGGCACAAGGACTTTCAAACCTAATACTCGTGGGTCTGAATTAGTTTCGGACATGAAATTGGTTTCCAAAAACATTTTTGAAAAATCCAAAGGCAACGCATTGACCAGCGAAGATTTTGCTGACTTTATCAAGAAAAATGAAATAAGCGAATTTTACATAACAGGAGCAGACGCCATTGCATGCGTGAAATCAACTGTATTTAATATGTGCAAGGAAAACTACAAAGTTACTGTCTTATCAGATTGTATTACGAGTTATGATAAAAGGAAAATTGACGAAATGCTGAATTATTACGAAAAAAATGGCAGTAAAATAATTATTTTGAATGACTTGTTAGATTCTAAATAAAAATGCCAGCGGCTAACTAACATATACTTTATGGCGGGTTTCGGTCTGAATATGAACATTTTAGTTTCACTTGTCTGCCGTAGGCATGAATTATAAATCAATGCGGACAGAAAGATTCGTCTTTTAAAGTCCGACACAAAGCATATGCACGCCCGTTAGGGCAAATTTAAAAACGAACACAATATGAATGGAACTTTATTAAACTTAGGAATCCCAATTTTAGGAATTGGATTAGTTTATTTCGTTGCAAAATGGAAAAACATTTCTTTTAAGAATGATATTGGTCTCATATTTCCCAAATTGAAAGACCTTTTATTTTGGGCAATTCTATTTTTTATTCTAATTGTTATTGAAGAATTTGCTATTAAACAATTTGGTGACCAAACAACAAATTCGTGGATAGATAAATACTCTATTGGAGAAATGGTTTTGCGGAGTATCGGAATAGTCATACTTGCCCCAATTGCCGAAGAACTCATTTTTCGAGGATTATTGTATGCCAGAATAAAAAAGACATCTTTAAAATATGTTGGAGCAATTGTTATTCCGGCAATTATCTTTTCATTAGTCCATATTCAATATGCTGAATACCTAACTTTTGTAATTATTTTCATTGATGGACTATTTTTAGGATTAGCAAGACACTTTTCAAAATCAGTTATACTAACTATTATATTGCATTCATTAGCGAATATTGCTGCAATTGCCGAAAAATTTATTTGATATATAATGAAAAAAATAAAACATAAAGCACCATTTGAAAAAGAAAGGCTTCAATTTCTTCTGGGAACTATTCCTTGTCTTCTTGCGGGTTTTGATTCTTGGGTACAAAATGATAATTTATTCTTTGCACTAAATAGTTTTGCTTTTTTATTAAACATCCTTGCTTTTTTTTATATTGGCAAATATTCCAAACACTTAGTTCCTGTGTTTCTTTCACTAAATGCGATATATTTTTGGTCATTATCTTACCATTACTTTGCCTTAGGAAGAGTATTCTTACCTTATGCTTGCATTATCATTGGATTTGGATATTTTATATCAATATTTTTGGCAAAAAGAAAAAAGAAAAACTTGCCCTAATAAACAGGACTCTGAGCGGCGCGCAGCACCCGGTCCCGACTTTTTATTTGGGATAGAGCTACATCCCGACGATACCATTGTATTTTAGTTCTAAGTACTTATCGACGGTTTTGAATTTTCCGTCTTTTATTCCAGGGAATTAAAGAGATGCAAAAAAGAAACCACTTTTGAGATTAAAAGATTACTTTTATCCTGGACATTGTTAGTAAATTAATGCAGTGATTCACTTTAAAAAAGGATATTCCGAAGGGATTTAGTTCAATCTCTTCATGATCATCCCGTGACGTTTTAAAAACTTTATAAATAAATCAACTATGGAACATCAGTTAAACTCACTTAAAAAGACTGCAAGACTTGCCGGATTTTTATACCTTCTTCTGATAATAACAGGCGTTTATAGTATCATGTTTGTATCATCTCAAATTAATGTACAAGGTGATGCGGCTAGTACTGCCAAGAATATCCTCGCCAACGAATTCCTTTTTAGAACGGGCATATTTAATGATTTTATCAGCAACACCATTTTTGTGCTTTTGGTTTTGGTTCTGTACCGATTATTTAAACAAGTAAACGAACGTCAGGCTAAACTTATGGTTGCTCTGGTGATTGTGCAAATTCCTGCCGTATTTATTATGGAGGCATTCAATATCACATCCCTGATGATTTACAAAGGTGAAATTTTACAAACCTTTGAACTAAATCAGAGACAGGATATTGCTAAGCTATTTCTTGAAATTAACGAGAACGGAATGGTTGCATTGGAAGTATTCTGGGGGCTTTGGCTTATACCATTTGGTCAATTGGTTTATAAGTCAGGGTTTATTCCGCGTATTTTTGGGATATTGCTCATCATTGCGGGTATCGCTTATATACTTGACAGTTCTACATTTATGCTTTTCCCTAACTATCGTGCATTTGTGAGCCGGCCTGCACTTTTATTGGTTGCAATTGGAGAAGTTTCAATAACGCTATGGTTTTTAATTAAGGGTGTAAAAAACAATATATCAACCATTGAATAACAATGAAAACAAAAGTCAGTTTCACTTTTGGAAAGCAGATACAATGAAAGAAAAAACAACGAAGATGGAATAATTTGGAAATGGGAACTAAAAAGACATTGAAAAAGAAGCCAGAACCGCTCACGCGCGTTACAAAATATTGCCAGGAGGTAGATAATACACTTTTAGTGTTGATATTAAACCATTTGTAATATATTCAACACAAAGACCTGATATTTGAAATTAAAAATGATGGCGAAAAACCCAAAACACCTTTTTATCCTTATATCCTTCCTAATAATTTCTTGTCAAAGTTCGTTTGGACAAGAAAACAGTGCCTTTTCAATTTCAGGAGTGCTGTTGGATTTGACCAGCAAACAACCCATTGAATTTGCATCGGTAGCCATCTATAAAATCCCTGATACAGTTTTAATAACCGGAACCATCACAAACGCAAAGGGCAAATTTGTTTTAAATAAAATGAAACCCGGTAAGTATATTTTAAAGTCAAGTTTTGTTGGCTATCAAACTGGTTCAAAAAATGTGGAGATTTTTAATACATCCGTTAATCTTTCAGAGCCCGTTTTTTTGGCAACATCTGCCCTATCCCTCAATGAAGTTCAGGTAACCGCCACCCAAAATGAAAAGCAGATGACCATTGAAAAAACCAAAATTAAAGTAGCACAAAATATTTCGTCTGTTTCAGGCAATATTACAGAAGTTTTAAAAAGTCAATCGTCGATTAGTGTAGACGGCGAAAATAATGTGTATCTGCGTGGTAACAAGAATATTCTTATTTTAATTGACGGAGTGCCCACCACAATTTCAACTTTAAATTCAATTCCCGCATCCAATGTTGAGAATATTGAAATCATAACGAATCCGGATGCAAAATATGATGCAGAAGGTACCGGTGGCATTATAAATATTGTTACGGAAAGGCAAAATATGTCAGGCCTGAGTGGTGCCACTACTTTGAATTATGGCTTCAATAACCGGATTAATGGCGGGTTAAGTTTTAATTATTCAAAGGGGATTTGGGATGTTGGCATAAACTATAATGGCAAATACGAAAAATCCGGAATTCAGAGTAACTTAAAGAGAGAGTTGTACACTCAAAATGTTTTTGTTGACCAAAAAATTAATTCAATACATATAAATTCAACTCATACTCTAGCGTTGCGATTAAATGCAAAACCAACTCAGAACGACATTTTTTCATTTGGATTCAAATATGTATCTCCTACATTGAAAAATAACCAAACCATTTCCGGAAGGCAAGTTAATGATACATTGCCTGAAATTTTCTTTAACAGAAAAAACGAAATAACCTTTTCAAGAAAAACCATTGAAAGCACACTTTTCTACAAAAGAATAATTGAGAAAAACAAAACTGAAATTTCGTTTAACACCTCATATTCAAGGACAAAAGGCTCAAGACCTGCCGAATATTACATTGAAAACGAGCTGTTGCAAAAATCATCAGGTGGAGGCGCACCTACGAATATGACAATTCAGACAGACTATTTCAAATCCTTGTCCCAAACGGGGAAAATGGAACTTGGCTTAAAAGGATTTTCAAGATGGAACAATTTCAATTACTACTTTTACGATTTGGATACAAACTCACATCAGTGGAACTTAAACCCTGCATTTAGCAATGATTTGGAACATCAGGAATATATTTACTCTTCCTACCTGATGTATTCCGACAGTTTATTCAAAAAATTCTATTTTAAAATTGGTGCACGTGTAGAATACAACACCTCGGAATTAATTCAAAAATCCATAAATGACAGGGTTTACAAAGAATACATATTTCCATTTCCATATTTACTGATTAAACACAATATTAATGAAACCCAAAGTGTGGCATTGAGTGTAAATAGAAGAATAACACGTCCCACTTACCCCCAGTTAAATCCATTTATCAATGTGATTGACCAGATGACTTATGAAACAGGAAATAAAAATTTGGAACCCGAAATTCTTGATAAAATAGAAGTTAACTATTCTTTGATTAAAGAAATATTTCAATTTAAAACCAACATATATTTCAGCCTGACCAAAGATTTCATTACCCAGGTATCTATGTTGTCTGTACCGGATAAGTTAATACTAACCTACGTAAATGGAGACAGGCAAAACAAAATAGGAAGTGATTTTGACATAACGTATCAAATCAACAAATACATTTCTATTCATCCGGGTTTTTCAATATTTTATGCTAAATCAACTGGTCAGTACAACGAAATTGATTTGAGTACAAATACGCTTGCGTGGACAGGAAATATCAAAACCATAGTAAAACCAGAGAAAAAAACAGAAATTCAACTTTTTCTAAATTATAATTCTCCAATCGAATTGCCTCAGTTCAATTTAAGTGAAATATACTATGCAGATATTGCCGTTAAACGAACATTTTTTGATAATAAGTTTTCAGTTAGCTTAACCCTGACAGACATTTTTAACACACGCAATTGGGAGATCAATTCAGACAACTCCATTTATAAACTGAACAATGACAGCAAAAGTGAAACCCGGATTTTTTGGTTAGGCTTAACATATAATTTTAACTCATTTAAAGGTGGTAAATCTCAGAAAAACGGAGACAATGAAAATGATGGTGGAATTATTAAACTGGGACAATAAAAATGAAGAAGCGTCTAAACATAAGTATAGGTTTTCAAGCACATGGCAGGCAAGCGAAATGACGGGACATCTCCACTAAAACAATATGAATGAAACAACTTTCCACAATAAAACACACCCAATGTCAAACCAATAAAATATTTTCCTAGATTTACCCCACCAAACACCCGATGATCCAATTACAAGAAGTAGAAAGAAACCGAATTATCTAATAATTATCGGTTATAGTTGGATAATGTAATGATAATGAGATTAAATGAATACTAGAAGGAATATTAACAGGGAAGATTATATAAGAGGCATAACGACAATTGACGGTATGCGGATGTTATGTACTATGCCATAAAATTAAGTTAGATTTCAACAGAAGACAACTATTTTTATGATAGAAATAAGAGTAAAACATGTTTTAACTGTCATAATTATATAACTCAAAAACAAACTCATGAAAAAGATAATCATTTTGGCTGCTTTAGCTTTAATCATCCAGACTGGAGTATTTTCACAGTGTCTTCCTGATGGAATAACATTTACAACACAAGAACAGATTGACAATTTTCAAACTAATTATCCAGGATGCTCTCGAATTGAAGGTGATGTTCTTATTAATGGAGATAACATCGTAAATTTGAATGGTCTTGAACCTATATTTCACATTAACGGTGATTTAATAATAACCCGATGTAATTCACTCGAAAATTTAGTTGGGTTAGGTAACTTAGACACAATCATGGATGAATTCAATATCTCTTATAACGCTTCACTATTTGACTTGCAAACTTTGGGGAACTTGAAATACACTGGTTACTTGACAATTTCTACAAACAACAGCCTTCAAAACCTGTTGGGATTCGAAGGATTGCTTAATGTGGGCAATAGTGTTTCTATTATTCAAAATATTAATCTATTGAGTCTTGCTGGAATAGAGAACCTTGTTTCTGTTGGACATAGTTTAACAATTCAAAGTAATGCTTTACTTGAAAATTTAACAGGCCTTGAAAATATTATCTCAGTTGGAATTCTAGATATAGACAACAATGAATCCTTCACAAGTTTATCTGGATTAAATAATTTGTCAACAGTTTATTATAGCCTTGGTATCAGTCATAATAATTCTCTTTTAACAATAGATCAAATAGGTAATTTAACTGAAATAGGAGGACTTAACATTAGTTACAATGAAAACTTAAACAGCATAGCTGGTTTAGCAAATATCAATAAAATTAGAGGTTTTGTCGACATAGTTAGCAATGACAAATTGTCAAGTCTATATGGACTCGAAAACATTACAACAATAGAGGGTCCTTTATTTATTCGGGGTAACGACGTATTAACTGACATTTCCGGTCTTATTAACGTGACTGCTGTTGATGGGTCAGTCAGAATTTTTGAGAACAATGAGCTTTCTTCATTATTTGGGCTAGACAATATTAACTATGAATCAATCAATGATTTAAATATTTATTCAAATCCACATTTATCAATCTGTGAAGTTCAAAGCATTTGTAATTATTTAGGCAATTCAAATGGCAGTATCTATATTGTAAACAATGCTAACGGTTGCAATAGTGAAGAAGAAGTCCAGATTGCATGTGAAACCTTGGGAATTCAACAATTAAATTCCACACCGAATATTTTTTTTTATCCAAATCCAGCAAGTAATGAAATCTTTGTCACAAATAAGGAAAAACTAAACATTAATGAAGTAAATGTATATAGCCAACTTGGAACAACAATGTTACACAGTAAAGGAATACTTGACAAAATTGACGTATCAACCTTAAATCAAGGACTCTACATTATTGAATTTGTTACCGACGGTATGAAGCATAGAGACAAGTTGTTAATAGAATAAAGCACAGTACATAACAATGCATATACTTTATGGCGGGTTACGTTATGAAAATGAGTATTTTAGTTCCACTTGTCTGCCGCAGGCATGAAATATTAATCATCGCGGACAGAAAGATTTGTCTTTTGAAGTCCGCCATAAAGCATCTGCACGCCCGTTAAGCGAAAATATAAGAGCAATTAAAACATGAACAAATGAGGGATTACATACTTGTACTATTGATAACTGCTTTTTCAAGTCAATTGTATTCTCAGACAAATACAAATGAAAAAGAAATCCGTGACAGTACCAGTGCTAAAAAAGTTGAAAATTATTTATCCATAACACTTTACCCAGAATATATCGGGCAGCTAAACATGAATGAAAGACAGGAACTCTTTCTAAACAGAGATACTATTCGCTATGTCTGGTATGAAAAACTGGAAGAAGTATTATTAGGTCAAAATACACCAGAAATAAGCTTTAAGAAGAGTCCATTAGAAGGAATCTGGATGGAGAAAGAAAATAAAACAGACTTTATAATATTTCACCCTGTTTATGATGGCCAATATCCAATCTTCTATTTACAGTTTGAAAATAGAAATGTAGTACCGCGCAAATATGGAGACGGGCCGTATTGGTATAAACTAAGCGGGAATTTTATTCATACAATGTGGTTTCTTTCAAGCAATTCAAACTTTAAGATATCCTACCCCCACAGCCTGCCCGCCCCTTAAAACCACCCACCTACATCTAACGAAATTCCGGGAAAGACCATCTTCAAAACCCGCTCCACTTCTCCGCCCTGCATCGTCCCTGCCTGCCCCCGAACATTTTCGGGGTTCCGCTTCCCACGTACCACCTCCATCGCAGGGCGCTTGTGCTATCGCACAAACGAACCCTTCTCCCCACGCTCCATTCTATGCAGGCTCCATTCACAGGTCAAGCCGTTCCGCTCCATTATAGTCATCAACCAATTCCCGGACTCTCCTCCGAAAAACACTTCAGCTTTTAATATTCGCGACTATCCGTCCCATCAGTGTTATCAGTGTTCTAATTCCCATCCTCCAATACTCAGGTTCGTGCGTCCCGATACAGCTCAATCCTTCACCCGTTCGACCAGTCCCGGGAAGCCATACCTCCAGGCAAATTCAATTCCATCAAAATAATAAGGTCTTCATTCGAAGTACAAATATAAATTCCTATATTTGCTGTTAATTGATTTTGTGCAACTATAAATATTTATAACCGCAGGAGGACATCAAATGAATATTAGCGACTTTAAATCGGGCATCTGGCAACAACAATACCAATACAAAAGTTTTATGCCAGAACCCATTAACCATACCTGGCTTATCGACGATGAGCAGCTTAGCTACCAACTAAGCATCGCCAATATCAAACTGGGTGAGTTAAATGCCTGGTCAATGCTTATTCCCGACATCGACTTCTTTATCAAAATGCATGTCCGGAAAGAAGCTACCACCAGCAGCCGCATCGAAGGCACACAAACCAACATCGAAGAAGCCCTGCAAAAAGCTGAAAATATCAACCCTGAAATGCGCGACGACTGGCTGGAAGTAAACAATTATGTTGAAGCAATGAACCTGTCTATGACCAACCTGGACAAGCTTCCCCTCAGCAACAGGATGATTAAACAGGCACATGCACAACTGTTAGAAGGTGTTCGTGGCAAACACAAAATGCCGGGAGAATTTCGCAAGTCGCAAAATTGGATAGGTGGAGCCTCCATCAACGACGCCCGATTTGTACCCCCCCATCAACAGGTAGTTCCTGATTTAATGAGCGATCTTGAAAAATTTCTTCATAACCCGGACTTATTTGTGCCTGACCTGGTAAAAATTGCCATTGCACACTATCAGTTTGAAACCATTCACCCTTTTCTGGATGGAAATGGACGTATCGGTCGATTGTTGATCACCTTATTCCTGGTCAGCAAGGGCATCCTGATAAAACCAACCCTTTATCTTTCCGACTTCTTCGAACGTAATAAATCGCTGTATTATGATAACCTGACAAGGGTACGAACAAACAACGATCTACGACAATGGCTGCTGTTTTTCTTCGAGGGTGTCAGGCAAACAGCAGAAAATTCTATAGATACTTTCAAAAATATTATCACCCTGCGTTCGCAAATCGAACAACAAAAGATTGTTACATTGGGAAAAAAGACTAAAACAGCTCAGCAACTGTTGAACCAACTTTATGGTCGCCCGATAATCGACAGTACTGATGTAGCAAATATTCTGGAGGTAAATCCTTCTACCGCCCTGCGCATGATTGATGATTTCATAAAACTTGGTATTTTAGACGAAATGACTGGTTTTAAACGCAACCGAATCTTCATCTTTTCTGAATATGTAAACCTGTTCAAATAAGATCATTCTTCCATCCTTTGCACCTCAAGCCGCCAATAGCTAAAAAGCCTTCCCGCGCCCCCTTTTCAATCCTCTTTCAAAAACCATCTTTCTCGCTTACCCATACAGCCTGTCCCGGTCTCACTCAGGAACGCTCCCTACGCAACATTCGATTTGTCTGTAAGTTTATTTTGCCTGCCCTGCAAGCCTTCGTTCCTCATTAGCTGTCCTAAGTTTTCAATAAATCCTTCGTCCTGCATTCAATTTTACTTTTTTTATGCCCCTCACCTTTGGGGAGGGTTGCCTGCCTACCGTTAGGTTAGGGGGTGGGGTGCTCGTGCCTCACTGCCAGCCAATTCGTCACCGCACATAAGCACACAGCCAAATCCCCATTTATGCTACGTTCGCTCACCCATACACCACCCTCGCTCCCCCACATCCCCGACTGCTGTACGGGGACCACCACCCCTAAAAGTATCACCAAATTAACCCCCTTGACATCTTGACAGGACATTCCCATGATTAAAACCCGGAATTGTGCAATTCAAAGCAAACCCCCGCATAATTATACTTAACATATTAATATCCAGTCTTATCCATTGTCTTTTGTGTGATTTGTGCTATATTCGTTTCGGATTGGTTCTGAGAAGGTATTAAGACCGTATCATCTCCGTATCACGTCCCATTTTTTAGTATTATTCACTTTAACAAACATTCAAATGGCAATTGTACAGAATCCAATTACCGGCAGAACCAAAAAGACTTTTGGTACTACAGTGTTCTCCAAACAATTTGGAAACAACACCATGCGCTCCAAGGCCATGGATGTGAGAAACCCCCGAACCGAAGGGCAGGTTAACCAGCGAAACAAGTTTTCTATTATTGTTGACCTCATCCGACAGGTACTTCCCCTCATTAATGAGGTTTATGCTGGCAGCTTGACCAGTATGTCTCCCTACAACAAGATCACCAGTATCAATGTGAAAAATGCATTTGTGGGTGAACCGCCCGAACTGGATCATACCAAGGTGGTGCTCTGCGATTTTACCGGAAGTACGGTGAAAAATGTGACCTTAACCGGTCAGCCTGACCAGGTGATGGACATTGCCTGGGATCCCAACACCACCAATGCAGATGAGCTTGCCAGCTTATTGACATTTGTTCTGTTTAACTGCTCCACCAACGAAGCTGCTATCTTCAGGGATGCTGCAGTTCGTGGCGATGGCGTGGCTTCGGTAACCGTTCCCGATGAATGGGTTGATGCGCAGACTGCACTTCATGTACTGACCAGAGACTTTTCCCAAACTCTGGCTGGTGCTCCCAAAGGAATCGTCAAGTTCAAAGGTGGTGCCGACTTGTCGAGTGTGGTAAAATAATCCAACTCTTTTCTGAAAAAGCCTCTGATTCAACTCAGGGGCTTTTTTTTTGCCATGAATTCATTATGCATATTGTTATATCTTCTAACCCATCACTTCACCCGCCTAGCAAAACTATTTCGTTCAGTCAGCAAAGGCAAGGATATATAAACAGCGTCAGGGCTTGCCCGCAAACGGCCTTCCTAATTTCCGCTGTCCTTGCCTTTGCCGCCTTCACGCATAATAAAGATGCTTGGCGGGTCAAGTGATTTCTGTGCCAAAGCGATAGCTGTATTCCATTAAATCGTAGAAATAGGTTGGGGATTTTTTAAGATTGGTTTAAATAACAATTTTATGGTAGAACTAAAAAGCTGCCCCGGAGAGGAGCAGCTTTGTTAAATCAGGCAATCTTCACCTTTTCATATTTACCATAGATTTTTGTCATGTCCCTGTTGATGAGGTCATCCACCAACGGAATATCATTCTTATGGTACATAAAACTCATAAACCGTTTGACATGCCCATAACAAGCAACATACCTTTCATAGGTTCCCCGTGCAAAATCAATATCCACCAGACTTTTACACCGGTCATTGTGTTCGCCAAAAACCTCAAGAAGAGTCCTTCGACTTTCATTAATACCAAAGTATTCATTTTTAATTCCTTGGGCAGTCACTTCAATGCCTGACCTTTCAATTTCAACCCTTTTTTCATGGAGTTTCAAGTAGGCTGATTCAATCTCCGAATTTATCATCCTGGAATCTTTAGATGATCCGTTTGCCCGCCCCTTGTCCTTATTCCATAAAACCTCCGCAATGCTCAGCTGCATTCCAAACTCAGTACGTTGACCATTAACTGTGATTCTCGCGAAGATGGGAGAGGTCCCGTCTTTCAGTTTCTTTGTCCGTTTAATATAAAACAAGACAATAAATGTTGATCTTTCCATGGCTCTAATTTTATGTTACAAAAATATTTGATTAGAGCAAAGAAGTTCTAAGCAATGAACTGTACAACAGTGCATAACACTCAACTCAGGTGGACTAAACACCAAAAAAACAAAGTCCACCTACTAGTCCACCGGTATTCTGCTTTGAAATGCGTTTTGCTGCACCATCCAAAAACCAAAAACCACCGTCAACATTGAGTTAACCGGTGGTTTTCTTTCTTTTGCCTTGATGGCTGGCGGAGGGAGGGGGATTCGAACCCCCGGTACAGTTTCCCGTACGTCAGTTTAGCAAACTGGTGGTTTCAGCCACTCACCCACCCCTCCAATATTTTTTACGTCGTCGATGTTACTCTGTGGTCAGATTAGCATCCGCCTCAGGCGGATCAGCCACTTACCCACGTCGCAAAAACAGGACTGCAAAAGTAATATTTTGTTTTACATCTCCAAATTTTATTTTCTTTTTTTTGATGAGGTCCAGTAGCCCGCCTGTATGGCTATTGCCCGTCTTCCATTCATGTTAAACCAAAACCAATAAATCTCGTAATACAAATTTAACGCACTTTAAATCACACGCTTTCTCAACTGTTTAGATTTGTTTCAATTTAGATCATCACCCGCCATTAATAGTTGAACCTGATGAATTATCTTATATTTTTGTAACAAAAATTGTGACCAATTGTTGTTATCATAATTATCTGACTAAGAAACATTCGATGCCAAAGACCATGGAAAAAAGAACCTTTGCCGAAAAGATATTTGATGCGCCCAAAGGCAGCATTGTATTCGCACACCCCGACATCATCCTCACACACGACAATACCTCAAGTATATACAGCACCTTTAAACAAATGGGTGGCGAAAAAGTGAATGATCCTGATCAGTTACTGATCGTCCTCGACCACAACGCGCCGCCTACAACTGCCAAACTCGCCAATCAATACGAAACCATCCGGGAGATTGTCCGTTCTCAGGGAATCACCAAGTTTCATGATGCAGGCAAGGGTATTTGTCATCAGATTATGGCTGAATATGCCAAGCCGGGGATGATCATCGTTGGCAGCGACAGCCACACATGCACTGCCGGGGCTTTCAACGCTTTTGCAGCAGGCATCGACCGGACCGAATCTGCCGGCCTTTGGAAAGTGGGCGAAACCTGGTTCAGGGTGCCCGAATCCATCAAGATCACCTTAACCGGAAAACTCAACGAAGGCGTTTATGCAAAGGACCTCTCGCTGTGGATTATTGGCATGATTGGCTCCAGCGGAGCTGATTATATGTCCATCGAATACCACGGGGAAGGCGTAAAAACCTTGTCCATCGAGCAACGCATGACCCTCGCCAACCTGGCGTCTGAAATGGGTGCTAAAAACGCGGTTTTCCCAAATGACGAAGTGCTGGAAGCATGGTTCGGAGAAAAAACTGAAGGCGTATGGGCCGACGAAGGAGCTCACTATCTGAAAGAAATTACCATCCACCTCAATGATATTTTCCCTGTGGTGGCGGCTCCTCATCATGTGGACAATGTAAAAGCCGTTTCGGAAGTGGCCGGGACCAAACTACACGAAGCACTGGTAGGTACTTGCACCAACGGTCGTTTTGAGGATTTAAAAATCGTGGCCGACATTGTAGAAGGCAAAAAAATCCCCATGGGATTCCAGTTTTTGGTGATCCCAGCTTCGCAGGAAATCTATATCAAAGCCATGAAGGAAGGCATTATTGAGACCCTGCTCGAAGCCGGTGCCAATGTGCTGGCCTCTTCCTGTGGCCCCTGTCTGGGAACCGGACAAGGCATACCGGCTGATGGTTACAACGTAATTTCCACGGCCAACCGGAATTTTAAAGGCCGTATGGGCAATAAGGAATCCTTTGTTTACCTGGCCTCACCGGCTACAGTGGCTTATTCTGCTCTGGCAGGAGAAATTGTCGATCCGAGAGGCATCCGGTCAAACGACAAATTCCCCTACTCTGTCGAACAAACCAATACGGTATCCATTGATGATAACGACAACCGCCGTTTAGGCAATGTGTGGAATTATGCAGATGCCAACAACCTGAATACCGACCAGATGTTTGCCGGAAACCTCACCTACAGCGTGCTGAGTTCGGAACCTGAAAAAATCATGGAACACCTCTTTGTTGGTTTCGATGTTAACTTCAACAAAAATGTCCAGGCGGATGACATAATCATAGCCGGTGATAATTTTGGATGCGGCAGTTCACGCGAACATCCGGCAGTGGGTTTGGCCCATGCAGGAGTAAAAGCTGTGATTTGTGGGTCAGTGAACAGAATATTTTATAGATCGGCTGTAAATCAGGGTCTTCCAATCATTTTATTGCCCGAAGCCGTGAAAGCCTACCAGCCCGGAGATGAAATTAACATTAATTTTGAAGAAGGAATCGTTCTGGTTGGGAATAAAAGCTTTAATTTTGCAGCGCTTCCCGAAAAGCTCATGAATATTTTCAAAGCCAAAGGGTTAGTAAATTTTATAAAAGAAAACAGCGTGCAATAATTTAAAGGAGTTGCTGCTGTACACTTAACTATCGTAATGCGGCATACTCTTAAGAAATTACATATATCTTACGTTCTGGTCCCCATTCTGCTCATCGCAGGTTTTTTCCTGATGCGTATGACCATGCCTGTATATTCAGGGCAGTACGTCTTTTTGGTGGTCCTTATTCTGGCCGATCTGTATTTGTGGAGCTCGGTAAAGCGACAGGTTTTTAACTATCGCAACTGGCTGCGGGTCAGTATCATATTTCTTTATTGGTTACCACTGATCCTACTGGCAATCCTGCTGGTGGGAGCCAAAATTGTTCCATTAATCGACTGGAGCAATACTTTCAGAACCTATTTGCTGGGTTTTATCCTGGTGCTTTATACCGCCAAAGTACTACCCATCATCTTCCTGTTACTGGCTGATTTTGTGCGAATAATCGACCGAATGTTTACACTTTCGAAAAAGCAGGGACGTGAGGAGGTACACAGCGAAAATGCAGCCGGGGATATTTCAAGAAGCAAGTTTTTACAATATATGGGATTTCTGTCCGGAGGCCTGGTAATGAGCACCATGTTTATTGGCATGTTTAAATGGGTATATGAGTTCAGAGTGATTCGCGAAATCATCAAACTACCGAATCTGCCTGCGAACTTTAAAGGGTTTACCATCGTACAGATTTCAGATATGCACCTGGGAAGCTGGTCATCGGACAAACCACTTGAAAATGCGGTTGAAATGATCAACAACATGGACGCTGATCTGGTTGTGTTTACAGGTGATCTGGTGAATTTTGCTACCAAAGAAGCCCTTGATTTCGGCGACACTTTATCCAAAATAAAAGCAAAGCATGGCGTTTACACCATCCTGGGCAACCACGATTATGGCAACTATGTAAGCTGGCCATCCGATGCCGCGAAGGAAGAAAATATGGATCAACTGTACGGATTTTACAAACGTATCGGTTGGAAACTATTGCGCAACGAAAACGTGCTCATCGACAGAGGCAATGAAACAATGGCCTTGCTGGGAGTCGAAAACTGGGGACACAACCCGCGGTTTCCACAACTGGGTGATATCGACAAAGCCATGGTGGGAGCAGAAAATGCAGATGTACGGGTGCTGTTAACCCACGATCCATCGCATTGGGAAAAAATTGTTGTTCCGGGTAACTATCCCATGGATCTTTCCCTTGCGGGACATACCCATGGTTTCCAGTTTGGCATCGAAACCAAAGACATCAAATGGAGCCCGGCACAATACATGTATAAATTCTGGGCCGGCCTATATCAGGACAGTACCAATCCCCGCTATTTGTATGTAAACCGTGGATTGGGATCGATTGGCTACCCCGGCCGGATCGGCATGCTGCCTGAGATCACTGTGCTGGAATTACAAAAATCTTAATCACCTCCCCTTTTCTTCCCTGAATTTCTGTAGCTTTGAAAAAAGCTTAAGCCATGAAAATATTCAGTATTGACCAGATCAGGGAAGCCGACAAATATACCATCGAAAATGAGCCCATCACATCCATTCTCCTGATGGAAAGGGCCGCCGGGGAATTATTTTATTGGTGGATAGCCAACAATCCGTTCAACGAAACACCCGTCCACATTTTTTGTGGACTGGGAAACAATGGCGGCGACGGACTTGTTTTGTCCAGGTTGTTGTTGAAGGCCGGGTATCCGGTTACCACCTATATAATAAGGTATTCAGAACACAGCTCTTCCGATTTTGATGCCAACCTGGCCGCCTTGCAGGGATGTGCAAACAATCAAATTATTGAAATAACGCCAGAGAGCACGCTTCCTGCCATTCAGGAAGAGGAACAGATTGTAGATGCCATTTTCGGATCAGGACTTTCGAAACCCATAGAAGGATTTCCTGCCCGGGTAATTCATCACATCAATGGTTTAAAATCCGTAAAAGTTGCTGTGGATATGCCTTCCGGATTGTTTGCCGATCGGTATACCGATCCAAAAACAGCCATTATTAAAGCCGATTACACCCTGAGTTTTCAGTTTCCAAAACTGACTTTTCTATTTCCTGAAAATGAGCTGTATACAGGTCATTGGGAATTTCTGGACATTGGTCTTCATCACGACTACATCAACAAAACCGGCACCAGAAATTTCTATATGACCAAGGCAGATGTGGCTCCTTCGCTAAAAAAACGAAAAAAATTCTCTCATAAAGGTACTTATGGTCATGCGTTGCTTATTGCAGGAGGGTTTGGCAAAATGGGTGCTGCCATCCTGGCCACACAGGCTGCCTTGAAATCGGGTGTCGGGCTTGTTCACACGCATGTTCCCCGATGGGGAGCTCCCATCATGCAAACAGCCTGTCCTGAAGCTATGTTGAGCATCGACCGGTATGAATATTACCTGTCGGAAATGCCCGCATTAGACGCTTATACCGCTGTGGGCGTTGGGCCGGGACTTGGCACCGAGGAGCAATCACAAAAAGCCATTAAATTGCTTATTCAACAGTGTACAGTCCCCATGGTGCTGGATGCAGATGCACTCAACATCCTGGCCATGAACAGAACCTGGATACCGTTTTTGCCCAAAAACACCATCCTGACTCCACATCCAAAGGAATTTGAACGGCTGTTCGGAACCTGGAAGAACGATTTCGACCGCCTTGAAAAACAACGCGAACTGTCGATGAAATATGGTTTATACATTGTTTTGAAAGGAGCCAACACCAGCATTGCCTTTCCGGATGGACACATATATTTCAACTCAACCGGCAACCCTGGTATGGCCACAGGTGGAAGCGGCGATGTGCTTACAGGCTTGATTACGGGTTTACTTGCGCAAGGATATACGCCGGGAATTGCCTGTGTTCTGGGTGTTTATATCCACGGACTTGCCGGCGACCTGGCTGCTAAAAAAACGTCTATGGAAGCCCTCACAGCCACGAGTATCATTGATAAAATAGGTAAAGCCTTCAAAAAGCTCCAAAAATAAAACGGGCCATACATGGTTTATGTACAGCCCGTCCAGGTATTTTCGACAGGATTAAATAGCCTCGGTTTCAACTATTTTTGCCAACAAATCGGCGTAAGGAATCATCAGGTATTTTTTACCTTCAAAATCAAACTCGGTTCCTGCATATTTTTTATAAAAAACGATGTCGCCAACAACAATCGCTGCATTCTCGATGGTTCCAAGAGCTACCACAGGTGCATATTGTGGTTTTTCTTTGGCAGAATCGGGAATAATAATTCCGGAGGCAGTTTTTTGTTCGGCTTTGCTGTCGCTGATATCCAGCAACACATTTTCATTTAAAGGCTGAAGTTCTTTCATCTTTTTATTGTTTTATGATTGATTCTTAATTATTGAATTCCAAGTAAGGTATTGATGCGGGTTTTGTCGAAACCAACAATCATTTCACCATTGATCTCGGTTTGAGGTACGCCCTGCTGTCCACTTCGTTTCACCATGGCTTCGGCAGCCTTTTCATCGCGCGATACATCCACATCGGTGAACCGGACACCATTCTTTTTCAGGTGGGTTTTCAATGTGTTGCACCATGAGCAACTCGGCGTTGAATAGACGGTCACTCTTTTTTGCGGAGTTCCGCTTCCGGCCGCTTTTGCTGAAAAAAGGGCACTTTCGAACAACGATTTGTAAAAACCATCATCGTTGCATCCTTTAACCACATTGGTAAACAGCTGTCCTTCAAACACCAGCAACGAAGGTACAGAAGTAACAGGATAATGCTCGTGGATGTCTCTAACGGTAGTTACATCGGCGACCACCAGGTGAATATTTTCGATTTGATCGAGTGCTTTTTCAATGTTGTGGTAACTGCAATCACTGGCTTCAGATCCTTTGCGGTAAAGAAGCACGTAGGTTCGTTGGCCTTCTTTTAAAAAAGTCAGCATTTCGCTGTGCGATGCGATGGAGGGTAAGTTCATTGTTAATTTTGATTTGGCTACACTTTATCAAATGATATGCCAATGGACGGTTGTACCATTTTAGGTGTCAAATGATGACGAACTGACAAAATTACATGGCATTTAGTAATAAAAGGTACAGATTACCAATGACAGGAACACAATTTTAGTTACCTGTATAAGTGTCTCAACTCATGTGAGTACGATTATTCATATAATCCCATCCACATTATAATCCAGCCCTGTTTGATTAGGATATCAAAAACAAAAACGGCTATCAATGACACAACCAGCATCCACCTCCATTTTTTGAAATAGAGAATAAAATAAAACAGTACGGCTATTGAAAGTATTAGCATGACGATCGCGAAGGTGGTTTGACCGATGTCCGACCAATCACGAACCCAACAAACATGGGGATGAGTCCAATACAAGAAGAAGTTGATAATAATTTGAATGGGTAAAACGGAAGCAACAAATGCAAGCAGATTTTCCATCCATTGTTTCGCTCTATGTCTGGTTTGATAAAGAAAGACCGAGTACGGGAATAGGGTTAGCAACAGAAACTCCAACCCAATAATCAGACTTCGATTGTGTAAACCAATCAGGTTAGCAAGACATTGTTGTTTCAAATAAGGAAGTAATAATGCTCCTGTAAGATAAATGGCTCCTACAACAACAGTTACGCGTATAAATGACTGAATTTTCTTCAATATACAATCATGTTAATACAGAAATGGAATCAGTTTCCAGGTTTTCTGTCTATATTCAGCATAACCCGGAAAATGGCTTTCCAGTTGTTTTTCTTCAAATTGAATTTTAACCAACAGGTTCACAATCAACAGCATGATTACAGCCATGCGTATCCAGGTAAAATAATCGACCACCAATGGCGCCACCATAACAACCTGAGCAAGGTACATGGGATGGCGGATATATTTATAGGGACCTTTTTCCACCAAAATCGCATTGGCCCTAATCAAAGGAGATATGTTAAAATTCCCGATATTCATGATGTAAATGGCCCGCAATCCAAGAAAGATTCCGGCCACTTCGACCAACAATCCCTGAGGAGTCAGAGCCAGAGCCGGGGCACTTACCAGTAAAAACAACAAGCTGGAAAGCTGAATAAACACCAACAGATATGGAAAGAGTTTTTTCATGATGAAAAAACCGGCTCCGGGACAATCAGTTTGCAAGTAGAGAGAAAGTTTTTATCCGAAGCCGGTACACAAAGATAATAAATTCAGTTACTGCCAGTCCTAAAATAATTTTAACAATCCCATACTCCAAAAATAATTCATCGAAATCGTTTTCTTTACTGAAAAACACGCAGTAACTTTGCTGGCAAATTATAAGCATAAGCCAATGAGTAATTACAGTTTTGCAGGCAACAACGATCCGGGAAGTAAATCGGATTGTTTTGTATCCTTTGAGTTGCGCAACTCGGGAGGCAAAATCATTGAAATTAAAAGTAAAGTATTAGCCCTGTATGGAAAAACCATCCGTCAACTGGCCGATAACATACTCGATTTTTATCAAATTGAACATGCCCATTTGATGATTGCAGATACGGGGGCACTCGATTTTGTAATGGCTGCACGCATCGAAGCTGCCATCAGGCTCAAAGTAGAATCCGACAAAGAATACCTGCTTCCACGTGCCGCTGGCAATGAAAAAGTCAGTTTGAAAGAACAGTTCCGGTTCTCAAGGCTATACCTCCCGGGCAACAGTCCAAACCTGATGATCAATGCCGGCATACACCATCCCAACGGATTAATTCTCGATCTGGAAGATGCAGTGGCTCCGTCAAAGAAATATGAAGCCCGCTTTTTGGTCAGGAACGCCCTGCGCAACCTAAACTTTTACGGTGCAGAGCGCATGGTACGCATCAACCAGATTCCCAAAGGACTAGATGATCTAAAAGTCATTGTACCTCAATATCCCAACCTGATATTAATTCCCAAATGCGAAAGCGCCAACGATCTCATTTTAGTAAACGAGGCCATTGTGGAGATTAAAAAAGAGCACAACATGGGTGATTTTCCCATCTGGCTCATGCCCATCATCGAAAGTGCCAAAGGTGTTATCAAAGCCTTTGAAATTGCCACCGCCGCAAGCAATGTGGTGGCCATGGCCATTGGATTGGAAGACTATTCGGCCGACCTGGGTACCCAACGTACCCGTGAAGGCAACGAATCGTTTTTCGCACGCAGCATGGTCGTCAATGCCTCACGGGCAGCAGGCATCCAGCCCATCGACTCCGTTTTTTCGGATGTTTCGGATATGGAGGCTCTGGCCGAAAATGTTAAAACCAGCAAAAGTCTTGGTTTCGATGGTATGGGGTGTATTCATCCCAGGCAGATTGCTGTTATCCACGAAAATTTCGCTCCTGAAGCCATAGAAATCGAAAAAGCAAAAAAGATCGTCCTGGCATTCATCGATGCCGAAAAACGTGGGCTCGGAGTTGTTTCTTTGGGTACCAAAATGATTGATGCCCCTGTTGTTAAACGAGCTCAGCGCACCATCCAACTGGCCATTGAAACAGTGAAACTAGCCAGGGATTGGGATCAGAACAACTGAACCTGATTCAGTTAGAATCTCTTAAAGAAATGAAAGTTGACCATGTGAGTGTAAAAACCGAGAATATGAAAAAATACGATAAAGTAGTTAAGAATGCGGTGGGAAGAATGGTTCCAACCATTATCAATGGCGAAGAACATGTTCCTTTTATGGGAATTGGAAAATACAGACCTACCGGTAGAAAATACGGACCTAAAATTGCCAGTTGTATCGACTATCCCGAAGATGGCAACAAAGTGGTGTCCAGCTTAAAAGAAGCCCTGATGAATGCCGGACTCAAGGATGGAATGACCATTTCGACCCACCACCATTTCAGAAATGGCGATTTGATTTCAAATCAGATTTTTGACATCGCCCATGAGCTGGGAATTAAAAACCTGCGTTGGTATCCATCGGCTTCTTTTCCTTGTCAGGAAAGGATGATTTCCTATATGGAAGATGGCACCATCAACCGGATAGAAGGCAGTATGAACGGGCCTCTCGGGAAATTTGTTTCGGAAGGCAAAATGGCCGGGATCGGGATTCTTCGCTCACATGGTGGTCGGTATCAGGCCATTCAGGATGGAGAGGTTAAAATTGACATTGCCGTTATTGCCGCACCTACGGCCGATGCTTTTGGGAATGCAAACGGTGTAAACGGCGATGCCGCCTGTGGATTGTTGGGGTTTGCTTTGGGCGATTCGCAGTATGCAGAAAAGGTAATTGTGGTGACCGATAACGTGGTTCCATTTCCTTGCATCCCCTGGCAAATTCATGGCAACTATGTGGATTATGTGGTGAAAGTGGATCAGGTTGGATTGCCTGAGAAAATTGTTTCCGGAACTACGATGATCACCAAAAGTCCTGACAGACTATTAATTGCAGAGATCACAGCTAAATTCTGCGAAGCGGCCGGTCTCATTTATGATGGTTTTTCGTATCAGGCAGGTGCCGGTGGTACTGCTTTGTCCATTGGGAATTATTTCGGCGATATTCTGAGAAAGAACAACTGGAAAGCACGGTTTTTAAGGGCCGGGAGCAACAAATACGCAGTGGAAATGCTGGAAGAGGGATTGGTGGATTACATCCTTGACGGCCAGACTTTCGATTTGGACGGTGTTCGCAGCATGCGCGAAAATGCCAACCATGTAGCCACCTCGCCTTTCACAAGTTACAATTATCATGGCAAAGGAAACTTCGCCTCTTTGCTGGATGTAGTTATTCTGGGGGCCACCGAAGTGGATGTAAATTACAACGCCAATGTGGTGACACACAGCGACGGGTACTTATTGCACGGCATCGGTGGTTGGCAAAACACACTTTTCGCCAAAACCACCATCTTGCCCATTCCTTTGTTCCGCGACCGGTTGCCTGTGATCCGCGATGAAGTTACCACTATTTGCGCACCGGGCGAGATGATCGACGTGATAGTTACCGAACGTGGTATCGCTATCAATCCGTTGCGGCAGGACTTAATTGACAAGGTAAAGAACAGTGGTCTGCCACTAAAAACTATTGAGGAGCTTAAAGCCGAAGCTGAAGCCATTTGCGGAGTTCCTGAAAAGCTTGAACTCAGCGACGAAATTGTGGCCGTTATCAAGTGGGTAGATGGTACCATTATCGATTCGGTTCGAAAGGTCATCAAATAAATTATTTCAACCATTCATCTCAAAAGCATCCGGTCATCCTCCGGGTGCTTTTTTTTTAAAATATATGTCGGCCAAATGAACCAGATTTTTACCTAAATTTAGGCGATTTTTTAAGTTGTGGGATTTCCCGGCTCAAAAAACACAATCAATTCAGTAGAAAAAAGTTATCGAATGTTAAGGGCTGAGAGGAAGAAAACATCTTTGATTGTTACAGGATTTATTTTAATCCTGATAGCCATCGCTTATGTAATCTGGATCAGCAATCAATATCAACATCAGTCGCTCGAAGCTACCAAAGAGAACCTCCTTAGCAAAGCCGAAAACCTTAAACTGTTTATCGAATCACACCTGAATAAAGATGTTCAGGATCTGGAGGGTGTTTCGCAAAATCATGAAATCACCAACCTCACCAGTAAAACAGACCACCATGATCATGATTTCTGTCCGTTAAAAGTGGTTCAGCATGCAAATAACACTGAGTTTGTAGTGGTGGCTTTCCTCGACAAAGATGGGAATATTAAGCATATTCATTTTGAATCGCAGTTGGATTCGGTCGATCAATTTTCCTTAATTAACCTCCCGGAGGTTTCGCAAGTAATTAAAAACCTAAAACCTGTGATTGGAAAGAGCTATGCCGGTAAAGGTGAAACCCGGCTGATCAACATTGTTTTTCCGGTTTTTACAGAAGGTGAGTTTTCGGGAGCCATTTTTGTCGCCTATGATATAACGGCCTTTTGCAATAAGTACTTCAACACTGTTTATCATCGGGCCAACGCCATTGAAATTACCGATGAAGAAGGCCATTACCTGTTTAATTCACAACCCGGCATTCCGGATTTGGGTAACTACCTGGTCAGCAACGATTCCATACCTCCAAATCTGTCCTCAACCGATCGTGAGCAATATGAGATCCTGATACATCATGTAAAAAAATACGAAAACAACAGCACAATTGTTACCTATCCTGACAGCAATGGCGATCCCGACCAGGTGGTGCTGGCACATATTCCACTGCTGATTGGAAAACACCACTACCGCATTTTAGTTTACGACAACCTGAATAAAACCACGCACCCAACCTTTTCTTTTATCAGAAATATATTTTATGTACTAGCCGTTTTGATAGCTATTTTTATCCTTTTCTGGGTTTTTGGTTGGTCATGGCTACACAATTTTGTCAGGATTAAAAAGGAAGTCACACTGTTGTCGAAAATCTCGCAGTCGGAAAACAGGTATTGGGAACTTTTCAATGCTTCACCCATCCCAATCGTTGTCCTCACGCCAAGCGGGGTTATCAACATTGGAAACCAACAGTTTCTAAAATATATTGGTCGTAGCCACATCAGTGAAGTTTTTGGACGAAACCTGACAGATGTAATCCAGTTTACCGATAAACATCAGATAACAAGTTTGTTTCAGATGGTAAAACGAAAGATCAGAAAAGAGGGCAATGCCAGTTTGCAGATTTCTTTCTACCATCCCGACGGGAGTTTAAAAACGGGTGAATTCATCGGATCGGAATTTAAATTCGATCAACAAAAGAACCTGTTGTGCATCATTAACGACCTCACCGAAAAAAAACTAGCCGAGAATTTAAGTCTCCGGTTTGGCCGAATACTCAGCAATTCTTTTAATGAAATCTATGTGATCGATGTTCAATCGCACCACTTTCTTCATGCCACCGATGGTGCCTTAAAAAATCTGGGTTACACCATCGAAGAACTGCGTAAATTAACGCCCGACCAACTGGTGCAGTTCGGTGAAGGAAATTTTGAAACTGTGATCAAACCTTTGACAGACAGGACGCAGGATCAGTTATTTTTAGAACTGCTTCTTAAAAGAAAAAACGGACAAGCCTATCCTGTTGAAGTAAGTCTGCAAATTTCACACGAAGAAAATCCGCCTGTTTTCATTGCCATTATGCGCGATCTTACCCAGGTAAAGAAAGCTGCTGAAACAATTTCTGTGGAACGATCCAAAGCAATGGAATATCTGGAGCTGGCAGAAGTCATGTTTGTGGCCCTCGACAAATCAAACATCATTACCTTAATCAACCGAAAGGGCTGCGAAATACTGGGATATACACAGGAAGAGCTGATAGGTAAAAACTGGATTGAAACTTGTATTCCAAATGAGGCGCGAACGGTGGTCCAGGATAATTTTACATGTATCATTGACGAAGCCCTGATTACCGCAAACAATTTTGAAAACCAGGTAATCACCAAACAAAATCAGCATAAGCTAATCTCCTGGCAAAACAAGTCCATTTTAAATGCTTCCGGCGAAATTGCGGGCTTTTTATGCTCAGGAATGGATATTACCGATGCCAGAAAACAGGAGTTCGACCTGAAAGAAAGTCAGCGTAAGTACTCAACCTTGATTGGAAACCTCAACGGCATTGTGTACCGCTGCCGGAACAACGCCTCCTGGACCATGGAATTTGTCAGCCATGGCATTTTCAAAATGACAGGATATACTCCTGAAGAAATGATTAACAACAGTTCCGTTTCATATATCGACATCATTCATCCTGAAGACAGGATCAACGTAAAGACCACCATAAAAGAAGCGCTAAAAAACGATCAGAATTACCAGGTTGAATACAGAATTATTACCAAAACCAAACAAACTATCTGGGTAACCGAAATCGGGAAAGGGATTAAAGAAGGGGATAAAACGCAATATCTGGAAGGGTTTATCACAGACATTACCCAACAGAAGCAAGCCCAGGAAGAGTTGATTATCAGCCAGCTGGAACTTGAAAAAAGCGTTTCCTTATTCAAGGCCCTGTCGGGGGCATCCTTTGAAGCAATCTTTATATCGAAACATGGAGTTTGTATTGGTTTGAACCGGACAGCAGAACTTATGTTTGGCTATTCGGAAGAAGAGGCTTTGGGTAAAAAAGACACACAATGGTTTGTTCCTGAGGATCATGAACGTATAAAACAACGGCTTTTAGGGGGAAGCGAAGAACCCTACGAGGGTACGGCTTTACGTATTGACGGAGAAACATTCCCCTGTGAAATCAAAACCAGAGTAGCCGAATATCAGGGAAATATGGTGCTTTTTACCTCCATCACGAATATTTCGCGCCGTAAGGAAGCACAAAAAAATCTGCTCGAAAGCGAAGCCCGGTACCGGGAGCTCATTCAAAATAACACGTCGGTGATGTTGTTGTTCGACCCGTTGACCGGTGAAATTGTTGAAGCCAACAAAGCCGCGTGTGCCTTCTACGGATTAACCGAAAAACAATTGAAAGAAACCCGCATATTCGATCTCAACACGCTCGACCAGAAAGAAATTGAAAAAGAACTGTCGAAACTAAAATCAGGAGAGAAGAGCTATTTCGTATTTAAACATTATACGGCTCGTGGAATTATTAAAGATGTTGAACTCTACACCGGGCAGATAAACTATCGGGGAAGGATGTTGTATTTTAGTGTAATTCACGACATTACAGAAAAACTCCAAAACCAGCGCGATTTAATAAGGGCCAAAGAAAAAGCTGAAGAGAGCGATAAACTCAAATCGGCCTTTCTGGCCAATATGTCGCATGAGATCCGCACTCCCATGAATGCCATTCTTGGATTTTCGCAGTTGCTCACCGACTCCGACACCACACCTGATGAAATGACTAACTACATACAAATCATCAACCAGTCGGGCCAACAATTGCTTGAACTTATCGACGACATCATTAAAATCAGTCAGATTGAAGCCGGGATCATCACCCTCAATTATCAGGAAACCAATTTAACAGCCTTGCTGAACGAGATGCAGGCCCTTTTTTCGCTTCAGGTAAAACAAAAAGAAATCGATTTAAACCTGGTTTTTCCCACCGATCCTATAAAAACGATCTATACAGACCCGGCGCGTTTAAAACAAGTACTCATCAATTTATTGAGTAATGCCGTTAAATTTACCCATCAGGGAGGAGTGAGTTTTGGCTATGTCCGCGAAGGCGATCACCTGAAGTTTTATGTTCAGGACAGTGGAATTGGAATAAACACCACACATCACAAGTTGATTTTCGACCGGTTTATGCAGGTCAGGCAAAACAAGAATAAACTTTATGGAGGCACGGGCATCGGGCTAAGCATTTCCAAGGCTTTGGTCGAAAAAATGAACGGGACAATCTGGCTTACATCAGAAGAATCGAAGGGTACTACTTTTTATTTTACATTGCCCATTGCCGGGGAAATTGACGACAATAAACACAAAGCGATCGAAATTGTGACACACCAGCCGGTGGATATATTACGAAACAAACATATTTTAATTGTGGAGGACGACGAAAGCAACCGCAGTTTGCTGGTGTTGTTTCTAAAATCAGCGCATGTGATTTTACATTTTGCAGAAAACGGGATCGAAGCCATCGAACAAGTGAAACAGGTACCCGGGATTGCAGCCGTGCTGATGGACATCAAAATGCCGGGGATGGGCGGAATTGAGGCGACCATTGAAATTAAAAAACTTCGGCCCGGGCTACCCGTCATCATCCAGACGGCCTACGCCATGGCCAATGAAAAGGAAGAAGCACTGAAGGCGGGAAGCAATGCCTATCTGGCAAAACCCCTGGAACGACAAGCGCTGATCAACGAACTCATCTTACAAATAACAAAATCTGAAACCCAAGGGTGAATCTTTTTTAAATACTGACTATCAGGATAGTGAGTTGTTTCACTTAAACTTCTTAAGGATTTTATAGATTATTTCCGTTTTCTTTTTCAGGAGTTTAGCCGACTTTGCTTCAGCCAGAAATCGCAGATATGGCTCAGTATTCGACGGTCGGATGTTAAACCACCAATCAGGGAACTCCAGGCGATAACCATCGAAATCGAGCAGCTTTTCAGGGGGTTCGTGGGCATTGAAATAATCCACAACCGCTTCCATAGCTTGCTCCTTTTCTTTGATTTTGAAATTAACTTCTCCTGTATTGGCATAGGCAGAAATTTCATCGATAAGTTGAGAAAAAGTTTGTCCGTTTGCCTTGGCTTCGAGTACAATGTTCAACACCAGCAAGGCAGCCAGTAAACCACTATCAGAATAATAAAAATCCCTGAAGTAATAGTGCCCTGCCAGCTCGCCTCCATAAATACCTTCCAATTCCTTAAGTTTAGTGGCTCCAAAGGCCCTTCCAACCCGCCAGATATCAACCTCCACGTTATAGCGATGCAGATATTCGGCTACAGCCTTCGAGGTTCTGATATCCTGAACCACCCGGCCGGTTTCGTGTCGTTGACCAAAAAAATAGTTGCCTAACAAGGCAATGATCAGGTCAGGAGAAATGAACCGGGATTTCTCATCAATAAACATCACCCGATCGGCATCGCCATCGAAAATAACACCTGCATCACAACTAAAAGCTGCTACGGCTTTTTCAATTTCCTCACGGTTTTCAGCTTCCAGCGGATTGGGTTCATGGGCCGGAAAACGACCATCAGGCTGCAAATTCAGATACCGAACCTTCGATCCAAACAATTGTTGTGCAAACAATCCGGCCATCCCGTTTGAACAATCGATGGCCAGATTTAGGGCAGAATAATCCTGTTTGTATTGCTCCAGAAATTGCAAATAGGCCGCTGAATAATCCTTTTGGTACAAACTACCCTGAAGACGTGGTATCACAGGTTCAGAACCGGCAACCAGCGATTCCAGCCGGTCCAATCCGTCGGTATAGCCAATGGGACTTACATTTGGGCCGGAGAACTTCAAACCATTGTATTCCTTCGGATTATGCGATGCCGTGATCATAATAGAACCATCGAATTCGTACTTTCCATTTCCCCAATAGTTCATGGGAGTAGTGGTTATTCCTGCATCGTACACATCCACTCCGGCAAAACGAAGTCCATCACACAACGCCTGAAACATCTCCTCCGACGACAACCGTACATCACGGCCAACCAAAACCGACTTTACCTGAAAAACCTGGTTGTAAAAGTATCCAATGCGATAAACCATTTCGGTGTTTAGGTCTACACCCCATTTTCCACGAATATCATATGCTTTAAAAGCCTCCATAATCATCATTTAATTTGTTTGTTACAAGTTTTGAATGTCATTTTCATTTAATCTGTAGTTTGAACTTCACCATTTAATATTACAAGGTCTACTTTGTTCGATCCAAAGGCATAGGGCATAAATTCATACGACGGTATTTCTTTGGTAATAAACACATTGGCCTTTTTTCCAAGGGCGATACTGCCAAGTTCATGGCTTAAACCCATAGCATATGCTGTATTGATGGTGGTGGCATGAATGGCTTCTTCGGGCAACATTTTATATAGAATACTTGCCATGGACAATATTAACTGCATATTGCCGGAAGGAGCAGAACCCGGATTAAAATCGCTGGCCAATGCCACAGGCAATCCGGCATCAATCATTTTGCGCACGGGGGCATATACCATTCCCAAAAAAAAGGCAGCACCCGGGAGTACGGTGGGCATAGTATCCGAATGAAGCAATGCTTCTATTTCATCTTCACCGGTATACTCCAGGTGATCAACCGACAAGGCTCCAAATTTTACTCCGGCCTGAATGCCACCGCTGTAATCCAGTTCATTGGCATGAATTTTTCCTCTCAACCCATATTTTAATCCGGCTTCCAGAATGCGCTCTGTATCACCTACAGTAAAGAAACCTTTGTCGCAAAAAACGTCCACAAAATCGGCCAGCCCCTCTTCTGCCACCCGGGGAAGCATCTCATTAACCACCAAATCAACATATTTAGTTTGATGACCCCGGTATTCGAGTGGGATAGAATGTGCACCCAAAAAAGTAGCTTTTATGGTCAACGGCGACAATTCCTTGAGTTTTCTGATGACACAGAGCATCTTCAATTCTCCCTCCAAATCAAGACCATAACCACTTTTTATTTCCACGGCACCTGTACCATATTGGATAATTTCTGTCAGCCTTTTTAACGAAGACTCCAGCAGGTCCTCTTCGCTCATTTCTTTTAATCGCCTGGCGGTATTGAGAATGCCACCACCACGAGCTGCAATTTCTTCATACGACAACCCTCTGATCTTATCAATATATTCAATTTCGCGCGAAGCGGGATAAACCAGGTGGGTGTGTGAATCGACAAACGATGGAAAAACCATTTTTCCGGTGGCATCTATTTCGAGTAAATCAGGTGTTTGCTTAACCACCGAAAACCGGTCGAATGTGGCCATGTTCCCAAAACCGGCGATGATGCCGGATTCGATATATAGCCAGGCATTTTTGATGGTGCGGATCTTAGCCATATCCTGCCCACTGAATTTCAAAACGGTACGGTCGGTAATTTGAACCAGTTCGTTAATATTTATAATGAGAATGTCTGACATATGAGGTACTTTTTACTTCTTTCCGGTACAAAAAACATGCGTTCATCTGACCTAATTTATTATCAATATAAATATCCTGATGAAAATCACCATAAACGAATTCTAAAAGCAACAAAAACGCAACTTCAACCCAAATATTACACAAAATAGCAAAATTAAACTACCTTCAACCTGATTTTATATTATTGTTTATCAGTTTTTTATGGTTTTTGGGTTTAATAAATCCAGATACAAAAATAGTAAATCCCTGAAAATACACGCTACGCCTTTTTCAAATACAAGGTCCAATTAACTGACAATCATACAACCAAAAGTTCAATTTTTTTGTCCTCACACTAATTTAGTTCCAACATTTTATTTTAAAATTAGGTATATTTGCCACCAATAATCGTAACAACATAATTAAATACTTATGAAATCAAAAGTTTTACTTAGCATTATTATCCTAATTGCACTGACAGCCAGTCTGTTTGCGAAAAATATTTCAATATCCACCGCCGAAAAGGTAGCTGTAAATTTCTTTTTTGAGAAATCAGCCCAATATGGTGAACCCATCAACTATTATGACTTGAGTATTAAAGAATCGTATTTAGTTAATCAGGCTTATTACGTTGTAAATTTTGAAAATGGATGGATTGTTGTTGCTGCCGACGATGTAATGGTTCCTGTATTGGGTTATAATTACACCGGATCGTTTCCTGCATTAAGCGAACAAGAGGAAAATTTCCTCAGCTATATGCAAAATTATATCGATCAGGCACAATATGTTAAGGACAACAACCTGACTTCTGACAATGAAACCATGCAGCTTTGGCAGCAATTGCTCACCAACGAACCTACAACCCTAAACCTCCGTGGCGACCGCGCTGTAGAGCCATTACTTACCTCCATATGGAACCAGGACGACCCATACAATATGATGTGCCCTGAAGACCCTGCCGGACCTGGTGGTCACGTGTATGTGGGTTGTGTGGCAACTGCCATGTCGATGATCATGCATTACTGGAGATATCCTCTACAAGGAAGTGGTCAGCACAGTTACTACATTTATCCTTATGGAACACAATCTGTAAACTATGGTGCCACCACCTACAACTGGGATGGAATGCAGGATGCCATCAACAACAAGTATATCTGGGAAATGGCCAAAATTGGTTATCATGCGGCAGTAAGTGTTGATATGGGATTTGCTGCCGATGGTTCAGGCGCCTATAGTACGGACGTTCCTGAAGCTTTAATCTCCCATTTTGGTTACAGTCCTACGACCCAGTACATTCAAAGATCAAGTTACACCGCACCAGTCTGGACTGACATTGTAAAAGGCGAAATTGACGCTGGTCGTCCGATTTACTATTCAGGTCGCTCCAGTGAAGGTGGACATGCTTTTGGATGCGATGGTTATCAGGATGGTACCTATTTCCATTTTAACTTTGGATGGAGTGGTTCCGGAAACGGATACTACACACTCAGTGATGTGAACGGCTACTCTCAACAACAGGGCTTGGTTCGTAACTTTTTCCCTGCCGATGCAAACTACCCTTACGTGGCGAGTGGTTTAAAAGAATTAACAACCTTCGCAGGTTCATTTACTGATGGAAGTGGTCCTATCGAAAATTATCCTTCCGGAATGAATGCTCAATGGTTAATCAGTCCACAAACTGAACAAGATTCCGTAACAAAAATTGATCTGCACTTCGTTCAGTTTAATACAGCTGCAAGTGATGTGGTTAGATTTTATGATGGAAACAGCACCAGTGCTCCATTACTGGGAGAATTTTCAGGTAATACAATTCCTGATAATCTGACTTCTACAGGAAATGAAGTATTGGTAACATTTACCACTACAGGAACCAGCGAAGGATTTAAAATTGAATACACCAGTACACTACCAACCTATTGTACAGGTTCACAGGTCTTAGCTGATGCTACGGGTACCATTACAGACGGAAGTGGAAGTTTCTACTATAGCAACCAAGCCACCTGTATCTATATGATTCAACATCCTGAAGGAGTACGTTACCACTTGGAGTTTACTGAATTCGACACCGAAGCCGACAAAGATATACTGACTATTTATAACGGAAGCGGCCAATTAATTGGAAAATATTCAGGAAATACAGTTCCGGACCCCATCGACCTGGAAACCGATATGATCTATATGACCTGGGGAAGCAACCCCTACATAAATAATACTGGTTGGTCGATAACTTATTCTATTGATGGTGTTGGGGTAAATGAACAATCCGTGTTTGAGAACCTGTCGGTATATCCCAATCCTACAAACGGACAATTGCGTCTCAGCTTTGGCGCAGAAAAGGTTGGTAAACTACAGATCAGACTGACCAATATCAGTGGACAGGTAGTAGTAAACGAACAACTGGGTGCATTTAACGGAAATTATTCAAACACATTTGACCTGAGCGATCAGGCAAAGGGTGTTTATTTGTTGAGCATTATCAGTGATAAAGGCAAAACCGACCGAAAGATCGTTTTACAATAGACCAAAAACCTATAAACTAAAAAGAGCGGATCGAGATGATCCGCTCTTTTTTTTGCTCAATGATGTAGTTTTAGTATCTAAACCAACTCCACATATCGATTAGTTTTCTAAACGAACAGCCACTTCCGACAATAGTTCATTTACTAATTTATTTTCGGGTTGCCCTTGCTGGCAGATCAACATTTTCTTCTGAAACTGATAGCAGGTCATGTGGCGCAACTTTACCTGACGACTAAGCTCATATGACGAGATGTCAGGAATGTGACACAGGAGCAACGACAGCTCGATGGCGCTTTTTAATGAAAACCGGCAATGGTGAAAAATGGTGTGTGCCGTAGCCGATTCTTCCCGTTTGCAGGTGGTACATCTACGCGATGTAACTGATTTTCCGTGACACCAGTTGGTGTGGCCGCAATGCCGGCACACAAATCCTTCTTTCCACTTTAGTTGCGCCAACAGATCAAGACAATGCTCCTCATCCGGAAATACCGATGTGAATTTCTCAATAAGAATTGCAGCATTTTTTATCTTTTCTGCCTTTTCGTTCATAATATTTACCAACTTTGTTAAATACTTTTTTTTGGAACAAGAATTGATGCAAAGATAACAAAGTGATACTAATGTGATACATTTTATTGTATATTTGCAGAAATTTTTAACTAAAGAAATCTTATCAAACTAAATATGAGAAAATTAAGTGTTTTATTAGCATTAACCCTTTCATTGTCGGTGTTTAGTTGTACCAACATGAACGGCAATCAGGAAAACAAGGTTAACGGTCTGGCTTCTGAATCAACAGTGGCTCCGGGCGGTGAAAATAACGGTGTGGCACCGGAATATTTAACCTACGACAGTTTTCGTGAAAAGGTATGGGATTTTGAAAAAAATCCCCAGGAATGGCATTATGAAGGTGACATCCCCTGTGTAATTGACTTCTATGCCGACTGGTGCAAACCCTGTAAAATGGTAGCTCCCATCATGGACGAGCTGGCTGTAAAGTATGAAGGCAAAGTAAAAATCTACAAAATCAATGTGGATAAAGAGAAAAAGCTGGCCGGCGTTTTTGGTATAAATAGCATTCCGGCAGTTTTGTTTTCGCCCAAAGAAGGTCAACCCAGCATGCAGGCCGGTGCGCTTCCAAAGGCACAATACATCGAAATCATCGAGAAAAGTTTATTAAAAAACGATCCCTCAAAATAATCAATAAATCAGAAAATAATCACCACCATGGAACATCTCACCAAACAATCCTTTCAGGATAAAGTATTTAACTACGAAAAAAATAAAGATTGGGCTTTTGAAGGACAATTGCCATGCTTAATCGACTTTTATGCCGATTGGTGCCAGCCTTGTAAAATTGTAGCTCCAATACTGGAGGAATTGTCGAAAGAATACGAAGGAAAAATCAATATCTATAAGGTAAACACAGAAGAAGAAACTGAACTGGCCGCCGCTTTTGGCATCCGCAGTATTCCTTCATTGTTGTTTTGTCCCGGCGAAGGCCAGCCTCAGATGGCAATGGGTGCCCTTCCAAAAGAAACCCTTGTACAGGCCATCAATGATGTGCTGCTGAAGGCCAAAAATTAATCAACAACGTTTTGTGATTCAGGGCCGTTACTAAAATAGCGGCCTTTTTTTTATTTCATTTGGCAGGCACACAAACTTAAAACCGATCATTCCACTATTTTTGCATGTTTATATGTCGACATGATGGATCCATTTCCTGAAACATTTCACGGTACACAGAAAATCATTTTGCCCACTTCGTACTGTGCACCCATTGAGTACTTTGCACTCATATCGCAACATTCCACAAATGAAATTTACATTGAACAAAAGGAAACCTATCCCAAACAAACCTGGCGTAACAGATGCACCATCCTCACTTCGCAGGGGTTGCTAAACCTTTCACTTCCTGTTAAAAAACCGCAGGGAAACCGCACCATTACAGAGAAAGTTGAAATTATAAATGAGTCGATGTGGTATTTAAAACATTGGCGTGCCATCACTTCGGCTTACAATGCATCCCCCTACTTTTTATATTATCAGGATGAGCTGGAAATGTTTTTCAATGGCAACCACATAAACTTACTAAATTTCAACACCTTATTGACAAAACACTTTTTGAATCTCCTGAATATCAACACAAAACTACATCAAACCAAAGATTACTGTGTTTCAGATCAAACAGTTGATTACCGGATGGCCGTGTCACCCAAGAAAGTACCCATTTTTCAGGATTTCCCTGTTTACACCCAAGTGTTCGCTCCCGCTAAGGCCTTTGAGCCAAACCTGAGTATTCTTGATTTACTGTTTAATCTGGGACCGGAAGCAGGCGATTATCTTAAAAAGGTAAAATAGTTCTATTTTAAATTTCTAATCAGGATAAGCGATGCGTGAATGGTGAATATTCAACAATTTCTTTTTCAACACCTTAATCACTTTGGTAATTTCCTTCATGGTGATGTTGGCATTCATAAACTGGTTATCGGCCATGAGTGAATGGATAATGTTGTCCACCAGGTCGTTAATTTTTTGTTCATCGGGCTGTGCCAGGCTGCGCGAAGCGGCTTCTACCGAGTCGGCCATCATCACCACAGCTGTTTCGCGCGAAAACGGAGCCGGGCCATGGTAGGTAAACTCCGATTGATCGACCTCCATACCAGGATTCAGTTTCTTTTCGAGCCGGTAAAAATACTCCACACGTCGGGTTCCATGGTGGGTGCGGATGAAATCGATGATTTTTTCGGGTAATCCGTTCTTACGGGCCATTTCGATGCCATCCAATACATGTCCGATGATGATGCGGGCACTTTCCTCGTAGCTTAGCTCATCGTGGGGATTATACCCTGATGATTGATTTTCAACAAAATACAAAGGATTGTTCATCTTTCCGATATCGTGATACAAGGCACCTGTCCGGGCCAGTTGAGTATCTCCACCAATTTCAAACAAAGCTTCGGAAGCCAGATTGGCCACCTGCAATGAGTGCTGAAACGTCCCCGGGGCCTTGATACTCAGATCGCGCAACAACATATTGTTGGTATTCGATAACTCCAGCAGTGTGAGTTGAGTAATGAGTCCAAACATTTTTTCGTATAAGAAAATCAAGGGAAACGCCAGTAACAACAGGATTGAGCTGGCCGCAAAGTACGCCGTCATCCTGGTTGAGAAATTATTAAACGTTCCTTCCTGGGCCAGCAACATGCCTGTGTAAACAACCATAAAGGCCACAAAAACCATGGTGACTCCCATAAACAAATCAGAACGTTTGCTTAACTTTTTCACAGCAAAAACACCAATCAGGCCGGCGATGCTTTGTGTATACAGAAACTCAAAACTGTTGGGAGCATAAAATCCCACCAGCATCAGAGTTATAATGTATATCACAATGGCGATTCCACCATCCAGAAAAGCTGAGAGGACAATGGGCAGAATAGCAAATGGAATCATGTACGACCAATCGGGATAAAGCTGAAAAACAAGGTAGGCCGTGCCAATAAAAATAAGTTGTGTCAGCAAGACTAGCACAATGTATTTAAGTTCATCGTAAAACTGGCTTTTGTAAAATCGCATAAAAAGATACTGCACCAGAAACAACATAATGATCAGTAGGGTCATTCCCGACAAAACTAATTTCCACGAGTCGGATGTGGCCATGCCCTTTTCGTAATCATTTTTTAAAGAAATGAGTATCTGATACTTATCGGGAGTAACCAGTTCACCTGTCGAAATGATTAATTCATCTTTTTGTACCAACCCATAATTAAGTGATATTTCCTGAAGCAGCTCTTTTTGGCCAAGTTGGGTTTTCGATTCATCAAAAAACACATTCTGAAGCAACGACTGCGAAATCACATTTCGCAGGAGGGTGCTGTCAGGGCTATGAAATTTATTGATCCTGAATTTGGCATGTTCGATGGCCGACCTGATATCATACATCTGACCCAACGTCGTTACAGTTAGTTCATTTCTTTTAATCAGGCGGATGCGAAACGAGGGATCCTTTCCTTCAATCACCGGGTCGTAGCGGATAACCCCTTTATTTTCAATCGAATTGAAAAGCTCTACTAAAAATGATTCCAGTTTTAACGAATCAGCAGCGTGCCGGTTTACTGGTTTAGAACCATAAGCAAGACCAAAATTCAACAACAACTGCTGTATTCCGGTTTCTGTTACTTCAGGATTGAATCCAAAATAGGGCATAAAACCGGTCATTAATACCGACTTCTCATCATCGATTTGCTTTTGTGTTTTCTGAATCGGAAAATCAAAAGGAGCAATCAAATCCTTGTGGTTCCATGGTTTGCCAACCTGAAACTCATATTTAAAAATACTCTCCTGCGGACTTATTAATGCCACAATGGCAGCAGCCATAATAAACAGAACAATTTTAAAAATTTCGTAATAATTATGTTGTAGCTTTGATAAAATTGAGTTCATTTGGAGTGCGTTTTACAAACACAAAATTAACTAAAAGGTTGAACCCGGGAAAACATTTTATTTTATGGAAGTATTTGGGATTTGTAATCAGAGTTTTGCACCCGTGCGAAAACAACCAGGCGACACCAGTGAAATGGTTAACCAATTGATTTACGGCGACTTACTTTATATTAAAGCGAAGGTAAACAGTTGGTTGCTCATCGAAACCGTTCACGATGCGTACGAAGGATGGGTGGATATAAAACAGGTAAAACAACTCACCAAAGATCAATTCCGGCAATTGGCCGACAGCCCAAAGGCCCTGGTTTCTTCTGTAGCAGCAGTAGCGGCATTAGTAGATTATATGACTGGTACAATGCATCTTTCACTGGGTAGCACTTTATATCAGTTTCGCAATAACACCTTTAATAACATGGAAGGTGAGGCAACCTTTTCGGGAGAACTTTTAACCCTTAATTCAAACCCCGACGGACAGAAAATTGCCCTGGACGCCAACCGTTACCTGAATGCGCCTTATTTATGGGGTGGCCGATCGGTTTGGGGCATTGATTGTTCAGGTCTTGTTCAAATGAGCTATTTATTAAATGGAATTGCCCTTCCAAGAGATGCTGCCGATCAATCGCAAAAGGGAGAAATTGTACATTTTATCCACGAAATTAAAGCGGGCGATCTGGCATTTTTCGACAATGAGGAAGGTAAAATAGTTCATGTCGGACTGATTATGCCAAACAAAAGTATCATCCACGCCAGTGGGAAAGTACGCATCGATTCCATTGATCATCAGGGTATTTATCAACCTCAAACCCAACAGTATTCGCATAAGCTCCGGTTGATAAAACGCATTATCCCTTCCTAATTTAGAAAGATTTACAAATAGTTACTATATCGCTTTAATATCACCATTTGGCACGTTTTATGATGAATGAATTTTAAATTAATCATTAAAAAACAGAAAAATGGTACTACCAACACATCTTAAACATGTAGCAACAGCTACAGAACACGCACAAATATTAAAAGACCACGAAAATGTCATGATTTGCTGTGGCCGTATGGGTCCCATGTGTCTTCCGGTATATGATATTATGGGCGATTTACAGGACGAATACAAACATGTTGAATTTCGTGATATGATGTTCGACAGTCCGGAAGCAGTCGTAATCCGCAACCATCCAGCCTGTCGTAGTTTTATGGGAATTCCTTTTACGGTTTATTATAAAAATGGAGAGTTGGTTGCTGCCACCAGCAGTATCCAAAGTCGTGGTCAGGTGACGGCCATTTTAGACAGAGAATTTAAAGCCTAATCAGAATTTCCGCCCCCGATCGGGGGCGGAAAAAAAAACATGATCATGGAAGAAAAAATTGTTAATACCATTATTATCGGTGGTGGTGCCGCCGGACTAACTGCGGGCATGTATCTGGCCCGGGCCAAATCCAGTGTGGTAATCCTGGATTCAGGAACCATTGGCGGACAACTTGTATTAACCCATGAAGTAGCCAACTATCCAGGCATTGTAAGCACTTCCGGATATCAGCTTGCTACCACCATGCGCCAGCAGGCCAAGTCGTTTGGATGCGAAATCAAATCAAATATCACCTTGTCGGAACTGAACCTGGAGGGCGAATCGAAAACAGTGGTTGTAAACAACAACATCCTGTACAAAGCCAAGTCATTGATTATCGCTACGGGTGGTCGTTCGCGGATGCTGAACGTTCCGGGTGAAGCCCGACTAAAAGGCAAAGGAGTTTCGTACTGCGCTACCTGTGACGGTGATTTTTTTCAGGATAAGGAAATATTTGTGGTGGGAGGTGGCAATTCGTCGCTTGAAGAAGCTGTTTCGTTAACAAAATACGCCTCAAAGGTCACCATCATCCATCAATTCGATCATTTTCAGGCTTTTGAACATGCCATTGAGGAAGCCAAAAAAAATCCAAAAATCAACATCATCCTCCAATCGAAGATTACCGAGTTTCTGGGCGATGAAAAGCTGGAAGCCATCCGCTATCAAAACCTGGAAACAGGAGAAGAATTTCACCAACCCATCGATGGCGTATTTATCTTTATTGGATATGAAGCCAATACAGATATGTTTCATGGCAGTTCATTAACGCTCAACCAAGGTAAAGAGGTTGTGGCCGATGAACTGATGAAAACCAATTTGCCGGGAATATTCGTTGCCGGTGATAACCGTGCCAAGCGCTTTCGTCAAATTACCACCGCAGTAGCTGACGGAACCATTGCAGCACTTTCTACACTTGAATACTTGACACAATAAGTTTGGTCCAAAAAGGTGAATCAGAATAACTGATTTTCTGCCACTTCCCCTCGTATGTTTGCAAAATTGAATAAGTAGTTAAAATAATTTATATTTAAGACA
>JAUYGX010000049.1 GCA_030690365.1 Bacteroidales bacterium
CTCTATTCAGCGTTAAACGGAATCACCCTGTCAGCAATTTTTCTGATCTATTCGCGTTCATCGATTGCCTCAACGTTTTTTATCAGCGCTGCCACCTTTGTAACCTTCAGTATCTATGGGATGAGCACCAAACGGGATCTCACTTCACTCGGCAGTTTCATGGCCATGGGCCTTTTTGGAATTATCATCGCATCCCTGGTCAATATGTTTGTCCGCAGCTCCGGAATGAGCCTGATAATCAGCTATATCGGCGTCCTGGTTTTTATCGGTTTAACCGCTTATGATACCCAGAAGCTTAAAACAATGGCGTTGTCACAGCCGGCCGGTCTTGAGGTGGGAGTTATCAGAAAAGGCGCCATCATGGGCGCCCTCACCTTATACCTGGACTTTATCAACCTGTTTTTGATGCTGTTGAGGATACTCGGAGCCAGCAAAAATTAAGCAAATAAAAAATGATAAACTCATTATTAAAGGACTGGTTGGCAAAACGAGACCGTCTGATTTTACCCGTACCAGAACAAACCAAGGCATGGAAAAAGGCGAATCGGAAAATGGAGTGGGAGATCTCTATAGCCGAATTTGATGAAATTAAACCACCACCCCGGTTAACTCTGGAGGAGAAAAAAGATGGATTCATTGGTTTTGTACTTTGTTATGGTTTTGGGGATGACGGGGCCGGTAATTCCGATTCGGTTTTATCAGCAAAAAATGCATGGGAATATGCTTGCAAATTAAGAAGGAGAAAAACCTGGCAGTGTGAATATATTGATTTTAATAGATCAGATGATATCCGGCTTTGGCCTGGCGCACCGGCAAGATCCAAAGGATTTTATTATATAAGATTCCAACCCGGGGGGAAATACCTATCATTAACGGTTTCCCAACTTCGTAAAAAACTTATAGAAGATACCGGATGCGGTCCGGAAGGATTTCAGTTTCTAACCATTACGCATAGCCATTTTCAAGACATGATGAACACAAGAAAAATACCCTTTATGGCTCTATCGGATTTTGATGTTGCCCCGCATGGCTTTAATGATTTTTACGATGCGCCGCAATTATTCTGCAGCAACGACACGTTAGGTTTGGGCATCGGGAATGTGGACGGCAATTATCCCCTTTTCGGAATTCCGACCATGCGCTTGTAACAACCGTTTGATAACTGACTCTTTTAGAAAAAAGATTGAATGAAGAACTATCGTAAAAGAGATACCCTGGAATTGGGCTCAATGCTATTTTTCATGTTCGGTTTCTCTTTTCTTGTTAACTTTTTGTGGGAGGCCCTTCATGCTGTTTATCTTTATCAGGAGCATGATTTTAATGCCTCCTACTATATTCGTATGCTACTTTATGTTTCGACCGTGGACGGCTTGATTGTTTTGGGTATGTATCTTGGTGTGAGTATCATATGGCTGAATTTTTTCTGGATAAAGGCTTTCATGAAAAAGCAACTTTTCGTTTTTACCTTTATCGGGATTGCGGTGGCGTCAATTATTGAACACCTATCCGTTTTTCATTTCCGCAAGTGGATGTATAAAGAAAATATGCCCACCATTTTTGATATTGGCCTATCCCCTCTGATCCAATTGAGCGTAACAGGGCTTTGGGCTGTTTGGCTGACCAGAGAGCTGCTTTATGGCAAAGGTCTTTTCAGGATTTGACCTTTAAACAATTTGACTACTGATTTAATGTTTAGGGCAATAAGTGAATACAATTTTCCCTAAAACAAATCAAAATCAATGGATCTCTATAAGCAGTAATCGTTTAAAAATCATGCTTGCTTTTCTCGTCATAGCGATGGGCTTGGGTTTGGCCGGTTGTGAGGGGAGCGGGAGCCGCGGAGCTACCTTAAATTCGAAGGTTGTTCCTAACCAGGGAGTTTTCCTGGACAGCCCGGTTTCCGGACTTGATTACCAGACCGAAACTCAATCCGGCACCACCGACGCTGCCGGTCACTTCCAGTACCTGGACGGTGAAACCATTATGTTTTCCATGGGCGATATAGTCATGGGAGAAGCAATGGCCTCAGCCGTTATGACACCGGTTGATTTGGTTCCCAGAGCTAACGACGAAACCCACCCGACCGTTACCAACATGATCCGTTTCATGCAGACATTGGATGAAGACGGAAACCCGGAAAACGGTATTACCTTACCGCCACATTTAACGGATGAACTCAGGGGACGGATGATTCATTTTGACATGAACATCGAGAGGTTCGAAAATAATATTGATGTCCAAATGCTTATGGATACGCTGAGTTCCCTTCATGAGGCATATGCCGGCAGGACGATGGTTTCCGTGGAAACCGCACAAGCCCATATGCGCAACGCAATGCGGGGCATGATGCACGACGGCGGACTATAATATATGGGCGTTTCTTTTTCTGAAAGTTTATCATGCGCATTTCGCAACAGGATGGAGGCATGAAGTTTAACGGAAATATGATAAAGAAACTAATTTTGGCGGTGCTTATTTTTTCTTTAGCAGCAATCCCGGCATTAACGTCCCAAAAAGGTAAAACGACGTCTGTGACATCAACCCGGGATCTTATGGACGCCATGGAAATTTCGAAAGTCGCGGGGGAAGTCAAGGCGCCGGATTTCATGCTCAAAAATCTTATGGGAGAACCCATCCGATTGAGTGATTATCAGGGTAAGATTGTTTTGCTCAATTTCTGGACCACCTGGTGAGGTTGGTGCCGGAAGGAGTTGCCTTCCTTAAAAAAATTACACCTAGATTTCTTAAATGAAAACTTTGTCCTGCTGACAATAAATGTCCAGGAAAAACCGGATATCGTCGGTCGTTTTGCTAAAGACAACGGCATGTCTTTTCCAATTTTGCTGGATACTGATGGACTTGTTTCTTATGCGTACCAAATCCGGTCCCATCCCAGTGCTTATTTAATCGACGCTAAAGGAAACATTTCAGGTGTTGCCATTGGATACAGAAAATGGGACAGGAAAGAGATGAAAGCGTTAGTCTTTTCCCTTTTGTCAACAAGCGGTTTGCCCGGATAAACCCAAGGCGGATATTAGTCCTGCGGCAAGCGGGAAATATATATCCACTTTGACGTCAAAGCGGATAAATAATATACAGTTTCGGCATCCATAATGCAGCCGCTTTCCTCAATCGCAACAACGATCAAATCTTTCTTCCAATTTCTCAATTTCCTGTTTGAATTTTCCATAGTTATTATGGACAATTTCCTTACTCTTTTGACCTTTCACGGTCCGGTAAATAATGATTCCGAAAAGGGTTAAAAAGATGGTACCAATCATTAAACCCACACTGAAACCATGTATTAAAAATAAATACACCAACAGTGTCCCGGCCAAAATGATGAATACCTTTACCCACGACATACGATGAGTGCCTTCTTTTTTCTCCAAGTTGTCGAACAGGTGCATTACACCGGCAACACTTTCACCCATAAGGATGCCAAGCAAAACATTACTGACCTGAATACCAAAGATTTTTAACACCACCAGCGCTATCCATGTAAGACTTACGGCCGCACAAACTGCGCAAATTTTGACCCCGAATCTTTGATAGATCCGTCCCCGAATAAAAACAAACAGGACAAACAATACGAAAATTCCGGTCAATACGCCAAAAATCATGTGTCTGTTCTCCGGTTTTTTATATAAACCATAATAAAATAACCACGCCCGTTGCTATCATGACTTTTCCTGAAATCAATTTATAGATTTTGCTTTTGGACTGTTCCCATTGGGCTATCTTTTCGCCTGCTTTTTTGTTAGATGCGGCCGATAGAATAATCACCAGG
>JAUYGX010000048.1 GCA_030690365.1 Bacteroidales bacterium
GCGCCAACCGAAGCAACAACAGCATATTTTAGTCCTCCACTGGCGCCCAGGCCGCGACCCGAAAAATACATAGGGTCTGCTGAAAAACTCAGGCTACAATTTTTAATTGAACTCGGTGAGAATACAATATTTCCGGATTAAAAATCATTGGTCTCTTTATTTCATAAGGATTTTGACTTTCCAAACAGGATATACCTTTTGCTGAAAAACTCAGTATTAATTTGACAATAAAGCACGGGAGTGCCGCCCCGGCCAACTTGACCAGGTTGAGCACCAAAATGATGCTGGCAATCCACGATTCGCTGGTATCTCTGAGCCTGGCCTTAATACGGTTCAACCCGTATGCAGTTTTAGCCTGTCCAAATTTACCTTCTATCGGATTACGCTCTCCCGGACTTACGTGAACCTGCACTGCCGATGGCCTTCCAAGAGGCTTGGCTAATAGCTTGATTCCCTTCTCCTTCAGTGCAGCACGATTGGCTCGGGTGCAGTAAATCTGGTCGGCCAGTAGTTCGCGTGGGTAGCACCCAAATCGCTGATAATACTTTTCAACATAATCCATCATGTGGTTTCCCTCGTTGAAAGCATCCCAGCTGAGTTCATCCAGGAATGTGATACCATCGATTACTGACACATGGATTTTAGCCCCAAACTCGACCTTTGCCTGACTTTTCCCACGGACAATGGGCCGTACATGAGGTTGATGGATACTAACAATACGGTCGTCGATGCGGTGTGACCGTGAGTCATACATCTGTTGCTGCTGTTCAAAAAATGTGTTGATAACCAGTAAGTACTTGTAATCCTTTGGTTTGAGAGGTATTTGCGGATAAGCATCCAACAGACTGTTTATGGATTTGAGGTTACGCTTTAGCAAGCGCAACTGAGACCCTACTGCTTTGCGGATCTGCTTGCGCGACTTGTTCTTTTTTTGGGCTGTTTTCAGGTAAAGTTTGCGTCCGATTTCTCGGTATGTCCTTGGCTTCTTCTCATGCAGCGCGGGGCTGTAAAGCACGTCTATCAATTCTTCTGATTTTTTTCGGGCATCCGAAAGCAGGTCAAGGTCTGTTGGATAGGCAATGTCTTGTGGGCAAGCGGTGGCATCAAAAATGATCCTTCCCTTGTTTTTGGGTTCTGAAGCTTTACTATCCTGTTCAGGCAATGGCCCCAAATCAGGCATGGGCATTGTCTGTTTTTCATCAGCTTCCTGTTTTGGTTCCATCAGTGGTTCTGCATTATTACTATCCTTCTCACAGAAGGACTGCATGTCAGTTGTGACTGTTGTTTCCTGTTCTTTGGTTTCCAGATGTGTTTTTAGTGAGGCGATCTTTTCGTTGATTGCATTCAGGGTATCCATCCCTAATCGTTTTCGGAACTCAACAAACAGTGATGCATCAAACGGTGCTTCTGATGTAAAACTCGAATAACCAAGGAAATACTGCATGTAAATGTTCTCCGAAATCTGATCAACGGTCTCCCGGTCATCCAGATTACACAAGTGTTTTATCATCAACGAACCTAACACTACTCGCGGATTAAGGGGCGGACGACCAGTGTCGCTAACCCCAACATGTTTGAGGTAAAGGTTGCTAATTTCGTCCCAAGGAATAAGTTTTGCCAGAACAATCCAACGATTTTTGAAATTCAGGTGTTGCTCAAATGGTGTTTTAAAACAATCTAAGGAAAACTGTGCAGGGCTAACATATAAAGGTGTAGGTGCACGCTTTTTTTTAGCTTTTATCATAAATCCATGCATTTATATGCCCAAATATCGCTATAAATATCTAATTATCAAATAAAAAATGGTTTCTCAGCAGACCCTAATTACTTTTCACCCGTTTGGGCGAACGCAATCTTCATGGTGGTTCCATAATTCTTCGTGGCTCGAATTTAATATGGTGCAGTCGGGCCACCGCCGTTACGATCAGGACGATTCGGAACTGGGTTACGGACAGGATAACTGGAAATACATTCGC
>JAUYGX010000077.1 GCA_030690365.1 Bacteroidales bacterium
CCACCATGATGGTTTGTGTAGTAGCACCATTGGACCAAAGATAGGTTGAACCCTGATTTCCTGCATCCAAAGTTATACTTCCACCACCACAGAAAACGGTATCCTGTCCCAGATTAACTTCAGGGAGGGTGGCAAAATTCAATTGAATGGTGTCAGAGCTTAAGCATCCGGTTTCGTTGGTAACGTTTACCCAAATTGTATTTATACCAGTTCCTTCTGCCACAATCGTTTGTGCTGTTTCCCCTGTGGACCACAGATAAGTTGACCCTGTATTTCCAGCATCAAGCAATATGATATTAATTCCGCATAAGGTTGTATCCTGACCCAGTTCTACTGTGGGATATTCCACAACAGTAATATAAATGGAATCGGTGGCAGTGTCTATTTCATTGGTTGCAACAACAATATACCAGGCATTGTTTTCAGGAAATATGACCGGATTTTGTTCGGATGATTCAAATCCTTCGGGTACAGAGGACCAACTATATAACAAATTATCTCCTGATCCGTAAGGATCGGCTATGAGTTGAGTTTCAGAACCTATACAAATATTGGTTAAAGAATCAATAGTACCAACCACAACCACCAAAGAAGATACATCTAATTGTATGGGTACTATTACTTCGGGTAGTAATGGGTCGTTTGAAAAGAATTGTGCCTGGGCAAAATACGAACCTTCAGCCAATCCTGTTGCATCAAATCCTACCAGGATGATGGCCGTATCGCCTCGAGCAATATTTCCAACAGTAGGGTTTACTGATAACCACCCCTGTACATTTATGGTGTAATCCTCCACTTCTCCCCATGAGTATGATTCACAGGGTTCTGGCGTGGTACTGTAAGCAATGATCACCCGCATTCTGGTTGAACCGGGAACTGCGCTTATGGGCGGAGTAACCACTCCTGTATAAGGCCCAACCCCGGGACTGCCATCAAACGTAATTTTCTCATCATTACTAAATTCACCATCCTGATTCCAGTCGATCCAGGCTCTGCATTCATCTACATCCCAGATTGGATCTCCATTAGTAACAATGATGGGGTAGCTATCACCTGTCATCATTGTGGTTGCGAAACTGGTGAAATCGCCATAGTTTTCCTGACCGGAAGAATGATCAATATCTCCTACCTGTACCCGGGCAATGTATTCATCGGATCCACCACCTGTAGCATCGCAATAGGTAGTCACGTTTTTAGTCCTGACTACCATGGGGGTAATCGTATAATTTAAGTCCAGCTGTCCGGTATTGATTACCCGGATGGTTTTTACAGATTGTGAATCAACTTTCAAATGTTCGTAGAGGCTTAACGGCGACACATCAATATGGGCATCTCCCCATTGTATGGATGTGCGTGATGCCCCTGATTCCCTGTCTTCGGTATAGGCTGCTGTAATTTTATAATTGTAAAATCCATAATCGGATAGCGCATCTGCAAAGGTTGTATCAGTAGTAGTTGATATTAAAACATCATCTCTGTACAGATTAAAATGTAAAAACCCTTCGGCTTCTTCATAAGTCCAGATTAAGTCGCAAACCCCTGTTTCAAAAGTAAGTAAAGCATCCAGGTTGATAGGTTTGTTCAGTGGATTAAGTTGGTAAGGTGAGCAATAACCCATGGCAGAACCCGACCGATTGTCGGTCCAAACAGGATATACCCATCCGTCTTGTGAGGTAATGCCCAGGTAATCGCCAAAATAGCTGCCCGCAAGTCCGGGGATTGGAGCAGGAGTGAAAGCAACATCACTTACTTTAAAGTCTTCCCAGGTAAGGCCTCCATCATCTGAGTTTGCACAAAAGACTTCGAGTTCGGTACTGCTTACTTCACGGTCATCATAAAAAATAACACTTAATATCCCATTTGATGGATCGCTCACAATCCAGGGAAAATAATGTTTTTTACCATGTCCGCTTTCATCCTGATTTACCTTAATGGTTTCTGACCAGGTATCCCCCATATCAGATGAGGATATGATATAAACATCAATATCATTTCCCGTATTGATGCCCGGGATCCCAATATTAGTCCAGGTGATGTAGATATTTCCCCTATTTGCACCATTACTGATGTCAACGGTAGCCGATGGGAATGAGTTTACACGCATATTTTTCCCTGTTCCTGAAGTTCTAACTCCTCTAATGTTGCTGATTATTCTGACAGCGGGGTCCCATGTTATTCCGCCATCCAGGGATTTGGACATTCCAATGGCGCTTTCGTCGGAAGGCCAGCTATCGTAGACCGCCCACACAGCATATACTTCTCCATTAGGCCCGACACTCAGGTTAACTCCCTGATTATGACTGCCTGCATTTATGGCTTCGCTAACAATTTTCTTTGACGACCAGGTAATGCCGTCATCATTAGACACAGAAACTGCTATTTCAGTATTATCTGCTCCGCCAAATTCTGTCCATGCAACGTAAACATTACCACTGAACGGACTTCCTGAGTTATTGTCAATCCACATATGGTTCTTATCAGCAAGATCACCCGGGTTTGGGGCAACCGTTTTAGTAGTCCAGCTTGTTCCCTGATTGTCAGAATATGAAACACCCATACCTCCTGAATTGTCGATGTAGTTAATATACCAGCGACCATTTAGTCCGATGGCCGTTGTTGGATCTCCGGAATTGTCTCCTCCGGTACCTTCAACTTCCCCTTCCCAATTTTCACCGGAATCAAATGAGAAAATATCATTTGCACCATAGAGGTTGCCAACAGGATTCTGTGTGGAGTTATTGCTGTTAATAACTGTTTCAGGATTATTTGGATCTACAAATACAGAATTTTCGCTCTGGGTCGAGTTAGCAGTGGTTACAGGAACATCCGGCGAATCCTCCGTTAATACACCAAATGCCAGTAGCTTTGAACCTGTATACCTGGCGGGTAGAGCTTTTACTTCGGGATTGAATGGGATGATGCCCTTTTCAGCTTTTTTTACCCAATAATCCAGGTTATCAATGCGTGAGTCAATGGCCTGACTCCTTTCCTGTTTTGAACGTTTTCCATTACTCACTCCCCATTGAATGGTAAAAGCGATCAGTAACATAGTGGAAAGAACAAGTACTAATGTAAATTTATTCATATGATGCGGTTTGTGTTAATAATTTGTTGTGCAATATACAATTGTTAATGAAATTGACAATATATGATTTTAAATACTGCAACATTTCAATTCTCTATTATGCCATTTTTATTATCATAAAATCGCCAAAAAAAGAGTATGTCTAACTCAGTTTATTAGAATTCAATCAGAAAAAAAAGGGCCGCTTTCAAAACGGCCCTTCTGATGATTTTAGATGTTTATTATTTATTGATAACGAGTTTGTCGCTAACAGAGGCATGTTTACCAATCACATTCAACTGATAAACACCTGTTGAAAGGATGCTCAGATTGAGGCGATGGATGCCTGTATTTGAAACCGTTACATCTGACTCTTCATAAACCAATGCCCCATTCAGATTGAATATTTTAATGGCAACTTTTTGATTTACCAGACTGCTTAACTCAAGGTTGAAAATTCCGTTTCCGGGATTTGGATATATGTTTAGGCTGATGGCTTCTTTTTCGTCAATGGAAGTACAATCCTTGAATTCAACACTTACTTCAGCTGAATTAGCACACCCATATCCGGTAGTTACTACAACAGAAACAGGGAGTACACCGTAACCAAAACCGGTGGAATCCACCATGATGGTTTGTGTAGTAGCACCATTGGACCAAAGATAGGTTGAACCCTGATTTCCTGCATCCAAAGTTATACTTCCACCACCACAGAAAACGGTATCCTGTCCCAGATTAACTTCAGGGAGGGTGGCAAAATTCA
>JAUYGX010000090.1 GCA_030690365.1 Bacteroidales bacterium
TGTCTCCAGTTTTCGTTTGGAATAGATTCTAAACTTTTACTTGAAGAAATCAATATGGCGTTTTTGTACACCAAATTAGTATTTTTGCCGTTTGCTATACACAACTAAAGAGCCAGGGCTGATGCGAACTCAAATTTCTAACTATCTATTCCTTCTACTATGTCCCATTTTTACGGTTTTTTATCCATCAGAAAAAGTAAGCGGGCAGGAAATGCTTGGACTTACCCTGGGAAATTATAGCGGAACGGCTGGGTTGTTGGTTAACCCGGCGATGATAACAAACAACAAAACCTTCCTCGATGTAAATCTTATTTCTGCGGATGTGTTCGTCAGAAATGATTTTGCCTATATCCCTGCAGCAGATTTTAATATTTGGAGTGTTATAAATGGGAGTTATACATTCCCGGAGTATAGGGATGATCGTCAGAATACACTGTATTACAACAATGAACAACTTAAAAATGCCATTATTAATGTGCGGATTTTGGGACCATCGGCCATGATTCAGATTGGTAAACATGGTGTTGGTTTTCAGACCGGAGTTCGATTTTTTACTTCAGGTAACCGAATTCCTTTCGAGGTTCCGGTATTTGGTTACGAAGGACTAATCTATGACACACTTTACAACATCAGGTTCAAGGATTACGATTTTGATTTTAATTCCGCTGCCTGGATGGAAGTCGGACTAAATTATGGATACGATATCCTGGAACAATGGGATAGTAAACTGACGCTTGGAATTACGGTAAAAAAGCTTTGGGGCTATAGCGGAGGTTCCGTAAAGGTGAGTAACGTGGATTATATAATACTTAACGACAGTACCATCAGTCTGAGGAATCTGAATGCCGAGATAGGGTATTCGTTGCCCATGAATTATAATGAAAGTGGATATAACCCGACAGGCTCCACATTTAAAGGAAGCGGTGTGGGCATTGATGTTGGAATGGTTTTTACCAAAAAATCCAAACAGAAAAACAGGGAATGGAGTGGTGGTAAATTGTGTTCGCAGGAATACGAGGATTACAAATATCGAGTGGGAATTTCGGTTCTGGACATTGGGCGAATTAGATATTCGGAAAATGCTCAAATGCATAGTGCAACGGATGTAAGTGTTTACTGGGACAAGATGGACACTCTTAAGTATGTTAATATGAATCAATTAATGCACGATCTGAGTTCGGTTTTATATGGTGATCCCAATCAATCGTATACAGGTGATATACTTAAAATCGGATTACCTACAGCTCTAAGTGTTCAATTCGATTACCACATCAAAAAGAGTTTGTATGTGTCTGGTTTTTTAATAAACCCCATCCGGTTTAATATGAATTCGTTGCGTCGACCTGCGCAACTGGCAGTTGTACCCCGTTACGAAACTCAATTTTTTGAGTTGAGTCTACCTGTTTCTCTTTATGAATATCGCTACCCCAGGATTGGTATAGCAGCCCGGTTTTACTTTTTTACCATTGGCACCGAACGACTTGGAACCTACCTCGGCATGGCTGACATGAATGGACTTGATATCTATACTTCCATAAAGTTTAACTTCGGAAAGGGTTCGTGCAGAAGTCGGTTTGGTGGTGCCTGTTCCAACTCAGATTTTGGTAACAAATTGATGAAAAGGAAAAGAAAGTAAAGTTGACTAAGCCTGTATTTGACAACTAAAAATTTGATTTTCTATCCTTACAACTTCACATCCAAAGCATCCTGAAGGGCATTTCCCAATGCCATAAAAGCCAGCACCAAAACCACAATTGCAAGACCGGGTATGATGGCCAGGTAGGCAGAATCGAGAATAATAAAGCTATAATACTCTTTTACCATACTGCCCCAGGATGGCATGGGAGGTTGGACTCCAATTCCAAGGAAACTTAAGCCTGCCTCGATGAGGATGGCCGATGCAAAATTGGCCGCCGAAATCACAATCACCGGACTTAAAATGTTGGGGATGATATGCCTGGTAAGAATCCTGTAATGAGAATACCCAAGTGCATAACCGGCCTCAATAAATTCCTTTTCGCGCAACCCCAGTATCTGGCCTCGCACCACGCGGGCTACCTCAACCCACATGGTAAGCCCTACAGCGATGAAAATTTGCCAGAAACCACGTCCCAGTGCAAAGGTGAGCGCAATGACCAGCAGCAGGGTAGGGATGGACCATACCACATTGATAAACCACATGATCATCTGGTCGGTCCGCTTGCCAAAATATCCTGCCAAAGCGCCAAGTAAAATACCTAATATCAATGATATGGATACCGAAATGGCTCCAACAGACAAACTAACCCTGGTTCCGATGATGAGCCGCGAAAGCAAATCCCGGCCAAACTGGTCCGTGCCCAACCAGTAGGTTTGTTTATTAATGTGTTTATTTTCAACCGTTTGTTGCAGATTTTTCACCGAAACTGTTGTGTCTGTTTGATTTAAAAATCCAAAACTGACCTGGCCCCCGGTGTGCACAAGGTTATTAACTTCAGGAAAGATGATGTCGGGCAGAGCAAGTTTCATGGGTTCACCGATGCCATCAGGATCGAACAATTTAGCATGGAGACTGTCGCCCTGAAGTCTATAGCTGCTCACAGGAATAGAGGTGTAGTTGCTTTTCGCACCAAACAACATCTTTTGGAAAATGTTGGTCGTTGGCAGCATTTCATCCTTTTGAACCAGCAACATATCAACCGAGAATCCGGGTTTCTGTGTGCTGATTTCCAGAATCTGGGTATTGCTGTAAGGGCTGGAGTCAGGGGTGATGAGATAGCCCAGGATGCTGACAAGGATGGCAAAAATGATGATGGCAAGGGCAACCATACCGATGGAATTGCGTCTGAAACGCATCCATGTAATCATTCCGGGCGATTGGGATTGGTTTTCTCTTTGCATTTGTAATTTAAAGCAGCACAAATGTAGAAAAGAATTTGGATGGGGGATGAATCAGATTTTGAAATGGAATCTGAAAAGATGATGGTTCAAAAATGTCAGTATCGGTTTAGTGGGCATTGAATGATGCCACCTATTACAAAATCCATTCTTCGCAATCGCTGTTTATAAAAAATTCTTATTTACAAAGTCATGAAATACAGCTTTATACTGATCGCTTACGGGGATATAGTTTTTTCCGAAAACAATGCGGCTTCGCTCGATGGTTTCAATTTTTTGCAGGTTAACAATAAACGAGCGGTGTACCCGCATAAATTGATTCGGGGGAAGTTTCTGTTCAAGCGATTTGATGGTGTTTATGGACAGGATGGGTGGTTCACCCAGGCTGACATACACCTTTACGTAATCTTTTAGTCCTTCGATGTACAAGATGTCCGCGAAATTGATTTTACGGATTTTGTAATCCGATTTTAAAAAAAGAAACTGGTTGCCGGAATCGGATGTAGATGCAACATTTCGTTCCAGTTCTATTATTTTTCTTGCCTTTTGAACGGCTGTCAGGAATTCCTGATAACTGAAAGGCTTGAGCAAATAATCCACTGCATTTACTTTGAATCCTTCCAGGGCATATTTTTCGTAGGCTGTGGTGAAGATGATCTTGGGCGGATCGGGCATTGTTTTTATAAATTCGATGCCGGTTAAATCAGGCATCTGGATGTCCAGAAATATTAAATCAACGCTTTCATTTCCAAGAAAATCCATCGCGTCCAGCGGGTTGTCGAATGTACCGGAAAGGGTCAGAAACCCGGTTTTCTTTATATAATCTGTTACCAGGCTCAGGGCCAACGGTTCATCATCAATAGCGATTGTTTTCATACAATTCCCTGTTTTAATTCCATGTCCAATTCCAGGTTAACCGAAAAATCGCCGTCTTTTTCAACGATAGCCAATCGGTACTTATCAGGAAACAGCAGGTTGAGCCTTTTCTTTACATTTTCGAGCCCAATCCCGGAATACCGGCCATCCACTGCCTGGCTGCTCTTAATCACGCTGTTGCGGATGTTGAACAGCAAACGTTTTTCATCAATTTCCAGTTTAATATGAATATAGGACTGCTCCCGGTTGCTTATTCCGTGCTTAAACGCATTTTCAATAAAGGCTACAAAAAGTAACGGTGGAATGGTAATGTCAGGATAATTGTCAGGAAAACTTACAGTAAGATCGACTTTACTCGTCAGGCGCAACCTCATCAAATCGATGTAGTGGTTTAAAAAAGCAATTTCTTCGCTTAGCCGGGTACCTCCTTTCTCGGATTCATAAAGCAGGTAACGCATTAATTTTGATAATTTTAATACCGATTCGCGTGCGTTTGCCGTATCGATGTTGATGAGTGAGTAAATATTGTTTAAGGTGTTGAAAAAGAAATGCGGACTGATTTGATTCTTTAAAAAGGCCAGTTCTGAATTCAGCTTTTCTTTTTCCAGTTCCTTGCGGGCTTTCTCATCGCGGCTTACTTTTTCCAACAATTTTAACCCAAGCGAAAAACCCAGAATCAACAAAGAGGTGTAAAAATAATCCACAAGCTTAAACTGCCTAATGGGCGCTTTCATCATCCTGTGATCAGGATTCATGTTGTCAAAACGTTTTATCATCTCTGATGAAGGTTCTTTTAATTTGAATAATCCCTCGTTGGCATACCACATGGTTGTGCATATCACCAACAACAATACAAAAGCGGATAAAAAATAGCGTGCTTTCTTGTTCCTGAATAATAGTTTTGGTACGAGCCACAGGTAATTGAGGTAAAAAAGAACACCGTAAATGGAGAGGTTGACATACATGTGAATGAGAAACTCCTTGTTGCCTTCACCAAAAGTATTGTCAAGATAGCCGGGGATCACCAGGATAATGATCCAGGCCATCACATGTAAGGTAATGACTAACCTGTTGTCGGATAATTTTATTTTCTTCATGTTACACCATAAATTATTCAAATATAACCACAATCAGCTATCCATGGCATATTGGATGATTTTATTCATGAAATTATTCGTATCTGAGTGCATCTATCGGATTTAATCCTGCAGCTTTTCGTGCCGGATACCACCCAAAAAAGATACCAATGACCGAGCATACCAGAAATGCGAAAATGATGGAGGCGGGCGTTACCACCACCGGCCAGCTCAAAATGGAAGCGATGGCCTGCGACGACACCAGTCCCAGTAAAATACCGATGATTCCTCCTACCACACTTAGCAGGAACGACTCCACCAGAAATTGAGTCATAATATCCGATTCGCGTCCGCCAATAGCGAGCCGCAAGCCGATTTCACGGGTGCGTTCGGTAACCGAAACATACATGATGTTCATGATTCCGATACCACCTACCAACAACGAAATTCCGGCGATGGCACCTAATAGGGCGGTCATAATATCGCTGATGGCCGTAAAAGTCTGTACCATTTCCGATTGCGACCGAACGTTGAAATCATCTTCGCTGGTGGATTTAATTTTGTGTGTTTGGCGGAGTGTTTCGGTGATTTGATCTATGGCCAGGGTATTTAATTCCTCCGAAGCCGCAGAGGCAAAAATGCTCTGGATGTAGGTAATAGATAGGATTCGTTTTTGAATGGTAGTAAACGGAGCCAGAATAAGGTCGTCCTGATCCTGCCCCATACTATTTTCTCCTTTTTCTGTTAAAACACCGATGACCTTAAAAGGGATGCTTCCGAAGCGAATGGTCTGACCCACCGGATTTTCAATTTCAGAAAAAAGATTTTCCACAATGGTTCTTCCAATCACACAAACTTTTGCATAGGTTTTGATTTCCCTTTCGGTGAAATTGCGCCCCGAAGCCAGTTGATATTTACGGATTTCCAGGTATTGATTGTTGACGCCATAGATGTTGGATGGCCAGTTTTTGTTTCCAAAAACAGCCTGGCCATTTGAGTTTACCACCGGTGACACCGAGCTTACCGCACTGCATTCGCTTTTAATGGCCTCCACATCGGTTAGTTTCATTGATTGCAATTCGCTGCTGCTCATCCTGACACCTCCAGGACGGTCGTCTCCCGGCATAATAAAGATCATGTTGGTGCCCATCTCCGACATTTCATCCTGAATGCATTGCTTCGATCCCTGACCAATCGCCAGCATGGCGATAACTGAAGCTACACCGATAATGATTCCCAGCATGGTGAGAAAGGCCCTGAATTTGTTTCGCAGGATCGCATTCATCGATATTTTAAGCAGGTTTGAGTAATTCATTGTAGAAGTTCTTTATATCAGATTCTGATTCGATGGCATCATAGCAAGTAACTCAGCCGCAAGGGAGCGTTTTTCAAATTTGTCTTTTCGGGCAACCAAACCATCTTTAAACTGGACACTGCGGTTCATAAACCGAGCGATTTCGTGTTCGTGGGTGACAAAAATGATGGTTTTCCCCTTTTCATTCAGATACTGCAACAAGGCCATAATTTCATAGGAGGTCCGTGTATCCAGGTTCCCGGTGGCTTCGTCGGCAAGTATTACGCGTGGATCGTTCACCAGCGCCCGTGCTATGGCCACACGTTGTTGCTGGCCCCCCGACATTTGGTTAGGCATGTGGTGCATGCGATCGGCCAGGCCAACCGCATGCAATGCCTCAATCGCTTTTTCCCTGCGATCTTTCGATGTTATTTTGTTGTTGTAATAAAGTGGAAGCTCCACATTTTCAAGCGCGGTTGTGCGTGGCAACAGGTTATACGACTGAAAGACAAACCCCAGCTTCTGATTTCTCAGCCCGGCCAGTTCATTTTTGCTCAGTGAACCAATATCTACTCCATCCAGCCAATAACTGCCACTTGTTGGCTGATCGAGGCACCCGAGCACATTCAGCATGGTCGATTTACCGGAACCGCTGGCGCCCATGATGGCAATAAATTCCCCTTCCTCCACTTCCAGGTCAATGCCACGCAAAGCATGAACTGTGATTTCACCCACTTTGAAATCTTTTTTAATCCCTTTTATACTGATCACCGGTTGCGACATCACTATTGTTTTTTATTGGTTTTACCCGGAGGGGTTGGCATAAATGGGCTTTTGCTTTCTTCTTTCATGGTAATTGTTTCACTGGTTGTGAGATTTGTCATGGCGATAATCACCTCAGTACCTTCCTGTAAACCGCCCAGAACCTCATAGTTAATTTCATCAGTATCACCCACCTGTATGGATTGTGGAAAAATGGAATCAGGGGTTTTTACCCAGACTATTTTAAAGAACCCGCGTGAGTTGTCTACAGAATTCTTGGCGTTCGTCACCACTTTGGTGTGTGGATGGGTGGTTTGATAAGTTTCCATGGCCATCGGATCGGGCGTAAATTCAAGTGCCAGATTGGGAACCACGAGAACATCCCTTTTTTCGGTTACAAAAAAGGTGGTGTTGGCGGTCATGCCAGGCATGAGGATTTTTTCAGGGTTTGGTGCATTTATGATGACCACATAGGTTATCACATTGTTATTTTCCGTTGGCATCAACCTGATCTCAATCACCCGACCATCAAAAACATTATCGGGAAACGCGTCCACAGTAAACTCAACCCTTTGTTCGCATCTTACCCATCCAATGTCGGCCTCGTCTACATTGGCTTCAATCTCCATTTGAGTGAGGTCGTTGGCAATTGTAAAAAGGGTAGGGGTTTCAAAACTGGCTGCCACGGTTTCGCCTTCTTCCACATTTTTTTCAAGCACAATACCATCGATGGGAGAGTAAATAAAGGCATAGCCCAGGTTGGTCTCACTTTTAGCATAGGCCGCACGCGCCGCACTCAGGCTGGCCAGTGCCGACCGATACCTGTATTCCACCTCATCAAAATCACGCTGAGCAATCAGCTCTTTTTCAATTAGTTTAAGATACCGATCGTAATCAGCCTTTTCATACTTATATTCTGCTTCTGCCTGATCGAGTACTGCTTTACTTGATTTTAGGGCCGACTCCAGGGTTTCTGTATCAAGGCGCGCCAGCAATTGCCCTTTTTTAACCACGGAATTGTAGTCGGCGAATAATCGCTCTATTTTTCCGGAAACCTGCGTGCCAACTTTTACGGTGACAGAGGCTTCCAGCGTGCCGGTGGCCGTCACTGTATTGCTGATGGTAGCTCTCCCAGTTTTATGGGTTTGAAACTCAATGATTTCGCTCTTTTTTGAGAATCCAAAATACAACATCATTACCACCGTGATAAGGATGGCGAATAGGGTAATGTAGAACCAGATTTTTTTCTTCATGACATAGATCTTATTTTGATAAACTAACGGGTATTCCTTTATAATAATCCAGCGTTTTGTAACTGAACAACAAGGTGAATTTTGCCTGGAGCAGGTCATTTTCGGCTGTGATCTGGTTGTTTTTCTCGATGAGATAGTCTGCCGAACTCAGCATCCCGGTAACAAACTTCTCTGTTGCCAGCTTATACGATTCTGTGGCCGCTTCATATTTTCCGGAACTGGCATTGTACTGCGATTGGGCTGTAAGTACATCCACACTGGCCTGCTCAATTTGCTTGCGCAGATTATTTTTGGTCTCCTGTGCATCCAGTTGACTACTCAGGACATTGATTTGGGCCAGTTTAACCGCCGACCGAACTGTATATTTCTGGAATATAGGTATGTACAGACTCAATCCGATATAGGGATTGAACTCGTTGTTAAGTTGGTCGAAATAGGATGTACTCAATGTCTGGTTATTCCATCCAGTGCTTATACCCGCACCCAATGATAGGGTAGGCCAGCGTTCTGCTTTGGCGATCTTTTCATCCAGGCTGGCACTGGACAGGTTAAGTTCCGATTGCATGATCTGGGGCATGATGGTTAATGCATGTTGGTAGATCGGAAAAACTTCGGTAGCTACCTGACGCGATATCAGACTTTCCAAATCCGGTGATTCTATATTAAAGTCATCACTTACAGGCATTTCCATTAGTTGCATCAGATATACCCGCGTCATAGCCAGGTTGCCTTCTGCATTGGCAAGGGTAAGCTCTTCAGAGGCTAGTTCGGATTTAATTTGTAAGAAGTCCACTTTGGAGATGACCCCCAGATCCTTACGTTCCTGGGCCAGCACCAATTGTTGACTGGTAGATTCAAGTTGTCTGTTTGCATTTTTCACTTCTTCTTCGGTATACAAAATCTGCAGGTAAGCATCCAGAATGCTGAGTTCGATGGATTCTGCCACCACTTCTGAATAAAAACCGCTGCTTTGCAGATTAAGTTCCTGTTGTTTGATCTGCGTTTTCAACTTAAAACCGTTGAAAAGGATTGCATCTGCACTAAATCCATAGGTGGTGTTGTTGACGCCGATCAGGTTTCCATAGGTGTTTTCAATGGTGTTTTGCTGTTTGTTCCAGTCAGCGTTGTGGTTGATGGACGCCTGAAGCGAAGGTAGCCGGTTGTTTCTGGCCTGTTGGTAATTTTGTTCAGCACTTTTAATTGAAAGTTTTGATTTTAGGACAGTTACATTTCTCTCCAGAGCGTATTCGATACAATCGTCCAGCGACCATATCCTGGTTTGAGCCGGACTTGTAACTCCGGTAACTAAAAGCAGAAGGATAAAAAGCATTTTATGGAGGTGATAATTCATGGTTCAATGATATTTTCTGCAAATGTATCCGGGAGATTTTCTTGCTGAAAATGAAATAGAAGTATAGGCAGTTTTCATAGATGATTTGACCAATTTCCAGAAAAACACCTGTAATTGCCGATATTGACAATTTCTGAAATTCTACTCCTAACAAAATGGTTTTCGCCTGCATCACCGGATAAATGTGGGTTTTGCAGCTAAATGAGGTTAACAACTTTGTAAGTTGTTCTTTTATTTCTTTGGGTTTGTCGGTGAATTCACCACTTCCGTCTATGAGATCAGGTCATTTGTAGAGTATGTTTTGACGCATACCAAAGCACTATCAATTTTGCCAAAAATTACGGTGATGAGATTTTGGATACCCTTATTAACAATTACACTTCTTCTTGGGATTCATCCTGAGGTTAGTGGTCAAAAACAAACCTATATCTGTAGTTGGCAAAAGCCATCTCTGACGATTGGAAGTTTTGAAAGGTGTTGGCAATCGGATTTACTAATGGATTTAAACACAGGGCTTTACTATGGTATTGCAAACGACAGTGAGTTCCTGTATGTGGCCCTGAAAACCGATGATGAACCAACAATTCAACAAATCCTGGCCAACGGGTTAACTTTTACCATCGAGGCTAAAGGTAAATCTGGCAATAAATGGAGCCTTGGTTTTCCACTTCCCAGGCAGGAAATGTTTTCTGGTCATTATAATAGGCCATTTCCAAAAATGGCGGTTTCAACAAATAAACCAAAGAGAACTGTGGAAGAGGTTGAACATTTTAACAATACCTATCTATTTGGTCTTGAATTGGTTGAAATCACCGATAAACAAATGCAAAAAGACCCAATCATTGGATATAACCTCCAATCGGATGGTTTTGGGGTGGTTTTAAAAATGGATACAATTGGAAACCTGTGTTATGAAGTTAAAATTCCGCTCAACAGGGTGTTTGGTGATCCAAAGCGTTATTTGGTCGGGGCTGGTCAATTTTTTTCGTTTCAATTCCTGGTTGCTGCCGTCACAGGACCTGGTCAGGAGGCAAACAGACCAGGACGACAAATGATGCCTCCTGGCGAACAACCGATGAATCAGATGGATAGGCAACACAAGCGTCCCACCGGAAACAATCAGGAACCACCAGAGGTTTCTATGCGTAGAGAGCTTAAAATCAAAGTGAAAAAAGCGGTGCTTTCACCGGAAACCCAAATTAATGAATAAATCATTTTCTGATATGATCCACAAATCACTCGTACCCTATCTGATTTTAATGTTGCTTAATTTTAGTGTGTTGGCACAGGAAGCAGAAAATCTGATCATCAATAAAGATTACTACGCCATGACCCTAAGGGCCGTGTTAATTGATTTAAGCAAGAGCTATAACTTGCAGGTAGATTTTAATCAGGAGGATGTAAAGGGATATGCTGTGTCTTCGGGGCATTTTGAATTGCCGCTGGGCCGGTTTATGGAAACCATATTAACCAATACAGACTTGAAATTTAAAATTGTTGAAAATCAAATTCAGATTCGGAACAACGCAGGGGAGTTAAGTCTGAAAGACAAGAAGTATGCGCCAAAAGCCGATTTTACCCTGACAGGGCTGGTCCGCGATCAGGAAACCGGCGAAATTTTGCCTTTCGCACAAATCATTGTCGTAGGCACTTCCAATGGCACTACCAGCAATGTGGACGGTTATTTCACCTTGTTTCATGTCCCTTCTGATTCCTCACAACTCCTTGTAGGTTATGTGGGCTACGAAAAGAAAACGCTAAGTCTCACTCCGCGTCTGGTAAACAACAAGTTGGTTATCGACCTGGTAAAAGGCTCCCTTCAATTGGCCGATGTGAATATTGTGGGCGAGCGCAAAGACTTGATGAAAGTCTCTGAAAAAATCAGCGAAACAGCCTTAACGCCCAAGGAAATTGCCGTACTGCCCAGCCTGGGCGAGAAGGATATTTTTCGTACATTCCAGTTATTGCCTGGCATCAGCGGAAGCAACGAAGGATCGGCTGGTTTGTATGTACGCGGTGGCACCCCTGATCAAAACCTGATTTTATACGATGGGTTTACGGTTTATCATGTGGATCACCTTTTTGGCATGTTTAGCACCTTTAATTCCAATGCTGTTATTGATGTAAAGTTGTTTAAAGGCGGATTTGAATCGCGCTATGGCGGAAGGCTTTCAAGCGTGATGGATATTGTTGGAAAAGACGGGAACGAAAACAATTTTAACCTGGGAGCTGATCTTAGTTTCTTAAGCTTTAACGCGTTTACCGAATTTCCTGTGGGGAAAAATATAACCGTTTTGTTCGCTTTTCGCCGGTCGTTTCAGTCGGCCCTGTACAACAAATTTTTCGAGAATTACAATTCGGAAACCACAACCACCCAGTTTGGAGGTAACAATGGAAACCGTCCTTTCGGACGGCAAATGGAAACGGCAGAGCCTACTTCCTATTTTTACGATATCAACAGCAAAATATCCTATAATCCTTCAAAAAAGGATATCATCAGTTGGAGCATTTTTAATGGAAAGGATATTCTGGACAACTCCCGCGAGAACAACCGTTCTTTTGGTGGCATGGCAATGAATAACAGTACAAACGATCTTACCGACTGGGGAAACCTCGGGTCGAGTTTTAAATGGTCCAGAAAATGGAACCAGAAGTTTTATACCAACACGCTGGTTTCGTACTCCAATTATTTTAGTATCCGCGACAGGACTTCAGAAAATACCAGGCTCAACGAAGACGATGAGTATGAAACCATGAAGCAGGGGACCTATGAAAACAACGACCTGCAGGATTACGCCTTTAAAACCGATAACCAATGGGAAATCAACCTGACCAATCGGGTAGAATTTGGCGCTCAGGCCAACTATTTCAATATCAAGTACAATTATCAGCGTGACGATACCATTATCATTCAAAACAGGGATGACCAGGCCGGTTTGTTCGCTTTTTACCTCCAGGACAACTGGACCCCTGTTACCAGGTTGTGTATCATCCCCGGTATGCGTGTATCTTATTATACTGGAACCAATAAACCGTATTTTGAACCCAGGTTATCAGCTTCTTATGCCCTGACTGAAAAGTGGAAACTGAAAGCTGCCTGGGGAGAATACTTTCAATTTACCCAACGTGTGATCCGTGAAGATATTCAATCGGGATCCAAGGATTTTTGGATGATGGCCAACAACGAGGATGTTTCGGTGTCGTCGGCAGAACATTATATTGTGGGATTTTCCTATGAAACATACAACTATCTGTTTGATGTTGAGGCTTATTATAAAAAACTGAACGGACTCACCGAATACACTTTAAGGTATATTCCGCAGTTTGGTTCGGTCGATTACAACGAGTTTTATTATACCGGTGACGGATATGCACAAGGAATTGAATTTTTGGTTCAGAAAAAATTTGGAAACCTGAGTGGATGGATGGGATATACCCTGGGCGAGGTGATTTACAATTTCCCCGTTTATGGTGATAACTCGTTCGCGGCAAGCCATGATGTGACCCATGAATTTAAAATGGTCGGCATTTATAAACTCAAAAAATGGACTTTTTCGATGACCTGGATTTTTGCAACAGGTAAACCCTACACCAGGCCGCTGGGTGGTTATCAAATTGAGTTGCCCGATGGAACGGTTCAGGAATATATTATGGTTGGACAGAAAAATGGAAGCCGTTATCCCAATTATCATCGCCTGGACATGGCTGTTTCGAGAAACATTAAATTCGGCGACATGGCTACAGGTGCCATCAGTTTTTCACTTTTCAATGTTTACAACCGAAAAAATGTCTGGTACAAGGAATTTGAAATGGTGGAAGGCCAACTCATCGAAACAGATGTTAACCTACTGGGAATCACGCCAAATATCACATTGTCATTTAGTATAAGATAACATGAATAAAATATTTCGATTTGTTGTTTTGTTTTCGTTTCTGATGACCGGTTGTCAGGAGAATGGAGAAGGTACTCTTTCGATTGAGAAGGTTGTGGTTGTCGAGTCATTTCTCGCTCCTGGTCAGCCGGCATCTATTAAGTTAAGCAGTGTAATTCCGTTTACAACGGATACGACCACCTTAATCGCAAATGCGATTTCAGGAATGGAGGTAAGCATTTCGACCGGTGACTTGAACTACGAACTGTATGAAATGACAGACACTCCGGGAACCTACGAAGAGCCTACAAAAAGGCTTGTGATTGAAGAAGGTGAAACTTATCAGCTTCAATTTGTTTATCAGGATATGGAGGTCATCGGTTCAACCCAAATTCCATTGAAACCAGGGAATTTTGAAATTTCGGATACACTCATCAAACTGCCCCGTGTAACCGAAGATAGCGGTCCCGGGGGTATGCCATCCATGACCGAAATTGAACTTACCTGGGACAACGATGAAAGCGATTACTACCTGCTCACCATTCAATATATGGAAGAGGAATACGATACCATCAATACGGTATTTGAGATTGAGGATGCCGAAGCAGCTGCCAACTTTAGTTCTCAACCGCTTCA
>JAUYGX010000098.1 GCA_030690365.1 Bacteroidales bacterium
ACTGGATAGGTTTGAATTTGTTTTTACCCCCAAACATGGGAGTTGGTTGGATATGGCTGAGATTGAACTTAACGTATTGAATAATCAATGTCTTGGGCGGAGAATGGAGTCGATTGAAAAAGTCCGGGATGAAGCCGAAGCTTGGGAGAAGGCTCGCAATGGGTTCGATAAGAAAATTAACTGGCAGTTTACCTCGGAGAAGGCTCGTATAAAACTCAAGAGACTTTATCCGTCATATGATCGTTGACGTGACACTAGTACCTTCTTCTTCAACAACATCAATCAATTCAAAAGTGCTGTCAGAAACAATAAATGTTTCCGATGTGAAAGAAACCGCGCCTCCAGGCTTACAATATTTGCACATTGTTACCAAAAATGTAACTAAGCAGTGGGACAACGATGAGGCACATAGTTATGTTGGCATTTCAATAACCAATCAGGCAATTGAGGATATTGACGAATACGGCAACTCGCTTAAATCAAATATGATTACCGATGAGTGGAGCACTTCTCCGGACCCTGCTGAATACTCATGGAAAAAATCAACTGAAACGAGTTACATTGAACCCAACGAAGAGGAGTGGCTCATTGCCCGTCCTGCCAGCCAAAAGCTTACAACATTCCATCGGTTGGAGGAAGAAAACACCCCGCCTGAAGTTACTAATCTTGTAACTTATCATTATTACGCACCGGATCATATCTCATATCCATTACTTGAGTACGTAGAAAATATACCTAACAACAATGCTGATTTTTTAACCAAAACATCCTTTACCTACGACAAGTATGGTCACATCACCAACGAGTCTGTACAAGCGAAAAACTCTGAAGCGCAATTTGAAACAAGAACCACAGCGTATGTGTATGATGAAAACAACGGATACGAAGGGAGGTTTTTAACACGTATCACGAAAAAAGCGGATAACGAAATGGAGGATGTGGTTACAGAAATGACTTACGATATTCTTACCGGACGCTTGCTTACTTCAACCGATGTTAAAAGGAGATTAACTTCAACTTACGAATATGACAAACTCGGGAAATTGCAAAGCACTATCATGCCCGATCAAACCTCAGCTAAGCAAATTTACGGGTGGTGCTCCGAATTAACAGGACAAACACCTCCTGCAAATGCCCTCTATTTTACTTCTGCTTACAAACAATTAGCCGGTTCGGAGACCAAATGGAGCAGAACATACACTTTCTTTGACAAATACGGAAGAAACTTAAGGAGTGTTTCGCACGGGCTGAAAGGTGACCTGAAACAAGTTGATTATATATACGACGAATTAGGAAGGCTTTCGCAGGTTTCGGAGCCATATTTTTCGAACGACACGCCAACTCAATGGACTACCTATGAATATGATGCGCTGGGAAGGGTGTTTAAGCAAACCTTACCCACAGAGACCATCATTTCAACTACTTTTAGGGGTCGTACAACAAAGGTAGTAAACAGCTCAACCAATGTTTGGAATGAAACAACGGTGAACGCTATTGGGCAACCTGATATAGTGAAAGACCCAACCCAAAGTACCATCAATTACAATTACGATGCCGGCGGACGTGTGCGATCGGTGTTAGTAAACGACACTAAAATAGTTAACGATTACAACGATGCCGGGTTTCATACAAAAACCATCGACCCTGATGCCGGAATCACCCAATATGCCTACAATGGTTTTGGTGACCTAACCTCGCAAATTGATGCAAGGAACAATAAGCAAACTATACAGTACGATAAACTGGGACGAATTATCACCCGTGAATTGATAAACGACCAGGAGCTGATTGAATACCAATATGAAAAATTGCCTGAGAATAATGGCTTTGGGTTAATCAAGTCGATAACCAAAACATTAAGCGACGAAAAAATTATTACCACAAGTTACGCGTACGATGAATTGTCGCGCCCGGTTGCCAGAACTGAAACCGTTGACGAAAATAATTTTACCTTTGTGTACAAATACAACAAAAGTTCAGGAATGCTCGAAACTTACACTTTTCCGACCGGATATCAGATTTACTACTTTTACAACCCCTATGGATACCTGGATAATGTTGTAAACTTTGAGAAGGGTATAGAAGTGGAATTATGGAGGGCAAATGCAGCCAATGCTCGCGGGCAGTTAACCGATTTCAGTTTGGGTAATGGTTTAACTACGACAAAAGAGTTTGATCCCTATGGTTTTCCGCGTACCATTGTAACAAGTAACATTAATAACTACGATGTTCAATACCTTTCTTACTCGTTTAATGCTTCCAGTGGTAATCTTAGACGGAAATGGGAAAAAGTTGACAATAATTACTTAAACGAAGATTATGAATACGATCCTGTATTAAAATCAAGACTTACTTCCTGGAAGGTATACGGTGGAACAAAGTTCTCAATTGAATACGCTGACAACGGAAATATTCAAACAAAAACGGATATTACCAACCCGGTTGATGGCAAGTACACCTATGGTGCCAATGCAGGCCCGCATGCCGTTACGGGTATTGAAAACCCAACTGAGGGGTATGCCTCTTCTTCCAAAAATCAAAGTGTTATTTATAATGGAATAAACAAGGTTAAATACATAAGAGACCTCACTCAGTTTGAAAGCATTGAGATTGATTATGGTGTAAACGACCAGCGTATCAAATCCTTGTTCAATGCCGTCCATAAATCAGGAGGCAAGGATATGCCATTAAAAACCAAGTATTACTTTGGCGACTTTGAAGTGGAAATAAACCACCAAACCGGCCAAACCAGGTTTTTACATTACCTAAGCGCCGGCAGCGGATTATTTGCCATTGTTGAAATTAAAAACAAACAAACCACCCCTTTTTACATCCATACCGATTACCAGGGAAATTATAATGTTATAAGCGACATTAAAGGCGGGAAAATCGAAAACCTTAGTTTCGACCCCTGGGGCCGGCGACGCAACCCAACCGACTGGAGTTTTTACAATGTACCCACCTCCTTCCTTTTCGATCGTGGCTACACCGGCCATGAGCACCTCGATAAGTTCGGACTCATCAATATGAACGGCCGCGTGTACGACCCATTTGTAGCCCGTTTCCTTTCCCCCGACCCCATTATCCAATCGCCCGGCAATGCGCAAAACTACAACCGGTACAGCTATGCCTTAAATAACCCGCTGAAATATACTGATCCGAGTGGGTATAAGTACAGGGGCGCTGACATGGGGTTTAATCCCGGAGGGTTTGTTAATCATGGGTTTAAACTACCACAAAATGGCACGCCCGGCTCCGGAAATTACTGGGGCGATGCCTACGGACCAATGAGGGATGATTTTACGTTTATGAGCGAAAAATCTTTTAATGCCAAGTATGGTATAAAAGATGAATATGATGATGCCGATACTGATAACAGCACGAGTGGAGACACCCAACTCACCTTCACAGGCGAAGCCGCTCAAGCGCTGTTTCAGGATTTAATTGATGCTGTTAAGAATCAGGAGGATTCTGCTCTAAAACAACTTGCCCTGTTTTTAAATTCTGCAGAATATCTTGGAGCAAATATGTCAACCCCTAATCCCTTTTTTGAAGCTGTTGCAATTTCTATTGATATTGGCGGAAGCCTCGTAGGTGCTGAGAAAGATTGGGGAGGCTTTTTTATTCTTGCCGGTAAAAATGCAGGTGAATATGTGTCGTTTTCTGAAATTGCTGGTGGCGCAGCACCTGACCTGTCAGGCTCCATCGAAATTGGAAGAGTTGATTTCTCCGGTAACGCTGCTGATTTTGAAAAGGATGATTTGTTCGGAGACAGAACCAAATTGTGGATAGGTGCAGGGGCAGTAATTGGGGGCAATATTGGATTTGCTTTTGGCAAATCTGGGGAGTATTCAATTACAACAACATCAGTCTCGCTTGGCGTTGCCCTAAGCCCAATTATCATGTCGCTTGGGTTTAATGTAGGCAAAGTTGAACCTTAACTAAAAAGCTATTTAACATGAAAAATGAAGTTACTTTTTCTGTGATTATCGCTGTTGCTTTTATCATTTTTGGAATATTGTATTACCGACATTGGGAAAATGAAAACAACACTTTGTTTTTAGCACTAAGCGAAGAATACCCGGCATGTCAGTTTGAGGATAGTCTTTATGGTGAGGTTCAAAAGAAGTATTACCCTGAGAAATGGAGAGGTCAGAAATTTTTACAATATGTCACTTTTACAAATGGGATGAAGAGGTGTTTTTCCATAAAAGAGAACATCAACTCAGAAGACATATATTTCGACAGTGTGCTAAAGAAAGGCAGTTTGCTTATAAAAAAACCGAATTCTGACACATTGCAGGTGGTTACTTTTGGTCATAATCATTTTTTTATTTTACGAAAGGCTGAATAATGGATTACACAAGGTATTTGTTGCAAAGGTTAAATGACATTTATAAAAAAATTGGCAGCTCAAACAGCGAAAAAAGGGCATTGATCACTTTTATTTTCATAGTTTCCTTAAACCTCTTTCTTATAATCTGGATTGTGAGCCCTGATGGAAAGTATCTGTCTGATTTCACCCTTTTCTTCACGATTGCCATCGCTTTCATTCTTTATGGGTTTCTTGTTTTTAAAAAGCGATATCTTATATTGATTTCTAAACAAACAGAAGATAAACACACCAATTACAGCTTGATTCTCATCCTGCACATGGGACTAACCATCGGTTTTCTGTTATATTTCTTCATTACTTCATTATTATAATTGGTATAGTGCGAAAAAGATATCCGGGACTTTTTTACCCACTGGAGCGAAGCATACAGTCCTATGATGGATGATTTCAAGTTTATGAGCGAAAGAGCTTTCAATGCCAGGTATTGGAAAGGGGATGAGGATAAAAATGCTGATAACACGGCTAATTCCAATACCGAATTCACTCTAACCGGACAAACCGCTCAATCCTTCTTTTATGATGTCTTAGGTGGAATGAGTATATACATGGTATCTGCTTTTGGACAAAACACCCTTGTTTCTAGTTTAGGTGATATAGGCTTCATTCACATAAGTGAAGATGGAGGAATTAATTTTAGTAACCCTGGTAGGGTTTATATTCCTACAATGGAAATTACCGCAAACGGTGGGGGTGGTTTCTGGGGCGATGCCTTAATCTTTACTGATAAGCATTTTAATGGAGGATTAAGCACTGTAGGTGTTTCTGTTCATTGCTATAACCAAATACCTAATGACATCAAAAGAGCATACGCCCACAAGTTATCCAAAATGACAGGGGTAAAATCAGGACAAATATTTCAAGGAGCTAAAGGATTTGCTAATGGAACAGGTAAACTTGTTAGTAAGCTTGGTCCAGTTGGAACAGTTTTGGGTGTAGGGGTTATAAGCTACGAGGTTGGTACGAATACATGGGATGCACATACCATAGTGAATGGCACATTAATGGTAGGTGCGGGTGTTGCTGCTGTTTTTGTTGCTCCAGTTGTTTTAACAGGTATTGCGGTTTATGGTGTAGGAGATTACTTTTTTGGCTTTGGTGATATTATTGATAACAACATCGGTAGAAATTCAGGAGTATGGGAGGAATTATGAAAAGAATAATATTGCTAAATTATAGCCTCTCGATTTTTTTATCAAGAGGTAGAACGGATTTAGTCAAAAATGGAACATGGTTTCTGTTTGCAAATGAATTGTTTTTTATCTTGTTATCACTAATAGTAATTATTCTTACAAGATTTGAGTTTAGATTATCTCAAGGAATATTACTTTTTCTATTGATTGCAATTTGGGGCATTTCGTTTTATGGAACAAGAAGTTGGCTGATTGGTCAAATAGCAAAAAAAGGAATTGTTACTAAATACAAAACTTTACAACCTAAAGCAGCATTAATTACTGTGATGGGGGCAATGTTTTTTTTAAGTAGTTTCCTGTTATTCCTATTTACGATTATAAAAACATTTGAAGGATATTTGAATTTATAACATAAAAGCCCTGCAAGTCCGGGCTTTTTGCTTTAAATAAACTTCAATAGCTCATTAAGTCCTTTGACTGAAATATCTTCTTTTTCGGACTTGTCGTAAATGGAAAGCAGGAAGACTTTGTCAGATGTGATTTTAACACAGGTAATAATCCTTGCTCCGCCGGATTTGCCTTTACCTTTGCTTGTTATTGCCAAACGGATTTTATAACAATCCTTGCCAAGAGGTTTACCTTGGGATGGTTCGTTTTCGAGCGATTCAAACAAGCCAGCCAAATCAGCTTTAAGCGATTTGTACTTTTTTAGCAAAGGTTTTGCATCCCTTCCAAAAGCTGGGGTAATAATGAGATTATAGCTCATTGAGAAACTCTTTAGCAGATTTGGCCTTCATTTTACCCTGCTCAATGAGTTCAACCTCTTTAAGTCCCTCTTTAATGCTGCCCCATATTTTGCGGTTTGCAGGGGTTAGCTTTCCTTCCAGTTCCAGGAGTTTGTTTTTCTTTTCATCCACTTCTACGAAAGGGAAATTCTTAATCACTTTCAAAAAGAAGCGGTACTCGCTTTCCGGTATGTTTAATACAAGTTGTTTCATAATCCTAATTTTTATCTGTGTGCATAAGCTTTTCGGGCCAATGCATCACGTAAATAAGTATCTATCACATTAAATACAACAGTTTTTGTATTGGGGTCTATATCCTCAATGGCCTTGATACGTTTAACCGTTTCTTTGTCGTACTGGGCGTGTGCTCCTTCGCCCAAAAGATAATCTACCGGCACATCGAAAGCCTTTGCAATTTTTAAAGCCATTTCAATAGATGGCGAATTTTCATTGCGTTCGTACTTTCCGATGATATCCCTTGAGGCTTCAATAGCTTTAGCCATGTCGCTTTGCGACCAGCCTTTTTTCTTTCTAAGCTCTGTAATTTTATCGCCAATGTTTAACATATGCCACAAAATACTAAGACTTTAAACTGTTTTGTGCAAAAATAGTGAAAAACTATCTACAAAGAAAGAATTAAAAGGCGGAAATAAAATCTTAAAAATTTTATATATACGGATCTACTTACCGGGTACCTGCTGGTATCACTCCAAGTACAACCTGATAGCCATATCCTGAGTAAAAAAGCGATGGCTACACCACCGTCAGCAGCATGTAAGTATACGAAAACCGGGCACTTTCCGGAACCATCACCAACAATCGGTTTCCGGATTTGAGTTTGTTGGAATGGACGATTTCTTCAAGCATCAACAAAGCGGAGGCCGCTCCCACATTGCCCACGTTGGGCAGGTTCATAAACCATTTTTCTTCTGGAATCCGGATGCCGGCTTCTGCAAATCCTTTCACTGCCTGGTCCCTGAAAAACATGGACGATAAATGTGGGAGAAAATAATCAATGGTGGTTTCATCCAGCTTGCGATCGTGCATGATTTGTTGCAAATGAGTAATACCGGTTTTAATCACGTGTTTCTGAAGGAGTTTGGCATCCTGTTTCATGCTAAAGGCAGATTCATGAACCTGACGTTCTTCAGTCATGGCCCTCCATCCGGTAAGTTTGCCATCCTTTTCCTTGATAGCCCCTGCATACATACAGGTTTCAATTTCGCCGGCCCAGCTTTTTACATCAATCCATTCGATGCGGAGATTCAGTCGGTTGGCTTCCGTTTTGTTGCTAAGGAGGGCCGCCGCCGCGCCATCGGAAAGCATCCAGCGCAGGAAATCTTTTTCAAAAGCGATGTATGGATTTTCCTCTATTTCAAGTCGTTTATCAATTTCTTCCTGAAAATTTCGGGCATGCATCCACGACGACATGGTTTCGGAAGCCACCGTGATGGCATTGTTTACTTCGTCGGCTTTGATGGACAGATAGGCATATTTTAGCGAAAGCATACCTGAATTACATGTGCCATGTGCCGACATGACTTCAACGGGTTTCGATCCTAATTCACCATGAACCATCAGTGCATGAGCGGGTTGCAATGCATCCGGGGAAGTGGTGCCGGCGGTGAGCAATTCGATGTTGTCCATCGACAAATCCGGCGCCAGCACTTTTTTTATGGCCAGGGCCGAAATTTGTGCGTTGGTGTGGGTAATGTTACCTTCCTTGTCCAGTGCGTAATAGCGGCTTTTTATCCGGTTATTGCGCAAGATGAGGCTCCTGCTTTTGGAGTTGTTGCCATTGATTTTGCCCAGATAAAGCTCCATGTCTTCGTTCGAAACAGGTTCGTTGGGTAAATATTTTTGTATTCTGTTGATGTAAACCTCACTCATTCGCGCATACAGTTATCTCCCATCACTTGAGTGATACGGATTGATAATATTTTATTTTTGATTTGATTCGGCGATAAAACAATGGATAGGTCAGGTAAAAGACCAGAGAAACCAGTGGTGAAACAATAAATATGACGAAAAGCAGGTAATATTTAAACAGGTTGAGCCTGGTGATACGGGCCGGATCACCTGATTTCCCCTTTTTAAGCACAAACTTCGACCAGATTTTAAATATTTTTTTTCCTTTGTTTTCAGTAGATATTACATTCGGATCAAGTTCAACCGCTTTTAAAGCGATTAACTTTTCCTGAAGTCCGTTAAAGTCGCCCGATTTAATGGCTTCCAGAACCGGAGCGCCAAATTTTGCCGCGTTTGCAATGTCTTCGTCCGAAACGCCGGGTTTTGGGAATAACCCCAGGTACCGTTCTTTTTTGCCTGTCCCCATCCAGTAAATGATGGTGACCACGCTCAGGAGGTTGTTGTGGCGATCGCGAAAAGTGATGTTCCCCACCAGTTTGCCTCCATTTCCGGCAATCATCCTTTTGATGTCTTCCTGGGCATTCACCCACATATTCCGGCAGCCAATCACCGTCAGGACGGATGTGTTTTTCATCACTTTGGCGGCTTCTTTTGATTTTAGGAATGTGGTGATAGGAATGGGAGGCGACAAAAACCAAATCGGATATCCCAGGATTATCAAATCGTAATGATCGTCGGTATTAAACTGAAATGGAGCCAGTTTGGATGGGATCATCTCCACCGATTCGGGCATGGCATCATAAAAATCGATTCCGGACCATGGAAAAGGATAGTCAGGTATGGGTTTCAATTGTTCCACAACCAGCTCTACCTGACCTCTTAAGGCCGCCAGAACATGGGTAACAATTTCTTCCAATTGCCCCGATTGTGTGTAAGTAACAACTAAAACCCTGGCCATTTTTTCAGTGGTAAAAATAAAGTGCGAATTTAGGGATTATCTTTCGATGCACCATGCAGGTCTACAATATTGGAATATCTGTTTGATGAATCATGTTGCTAAAGTTTTTCGATTTCTTTCGCGTAATCTTTTGAAAACATGAGGGGTATATCAATGGTTGTATCCCGGGATACCTCAAAGGCGGCTTTTTTAAATTTTGGTGGTTGTGGGATTCCCGATAAAGGGTAATTGGAAATGCCAACCGGTTCGGCAGGGATTCCGAATTCTTTGGTAGTGAGTTTTCCGGTGCCATCGATGTCCTGAAACATGGCAACAGCATAGGTTCCAGCTGGAACCTGTTGAAAACTAACCTGAATTGAATCGTTTTCGGGAATAATGTGGAGTGAATCGAGCGAATGTTTTGCGTTAAATGAAGCCTCATCGCCGTATAGTTCGATATTGAGCGGAGCGCCCATGGTCGCAATTCGGGTGATATTGATGGTGACCGTGCAGTTTTTTTGGGCCTGTACGCTGATAACAATAAGTAAGGTGGCGGTAATCAGGAGTATAAGTTTCTTCATGGACTTCATCTGGTTATTGTCCTTTTCTTTTATCGATAAAGATAATTGGTTTTCTGGTATGTTCAGGCATTTGAATGGCCGAAATTTCGGCCGGAGTATAAAACCTGATCTCAGGTGCTACGCGCAACCTGGCTCTGAAATGGTCTTTGATGCGCTTTTCCATTCCGGGAGTTGTCTGGTGGCAGCCGGCCTTTATAAGTATTTCGTCCGTTCCCAGGGCATTGGTGTCTACCTCAATAACGTAGTTTTCAATTTGTGGAATTTCGTTGAGTACGTCATAAATAGCGGGCGGATAAAGCGTTGTACCTTTAAGTTTGATCATGTGCTGTTTACGACCGATTACCGGACCCAGCCGCATGGTGGTGCGGCCACAGGAACAAGGTTCCGTAAAATGATAGCACAGGTCGCCTGTTTTAAAACGCAGCAATGGCATGGCTTCTACGCCCAGTGTGGTAATGGTGACTTCTCCGGGTTCTCCGGCTTTCACCGGAAGGTTGTTTTCATCCAAAAACTCAACAATAATCATTTCCGGGTGGTGGTGTCCGCCTCGCCCGGCTTCACACTCTGTAAAAGCAGTGCCCATTTCGGTGGAAGCATAGGTGCTGTACAGTTTGATGTCCCATTGATCGGTGATTTTTTTACCCAGCGTGTTCAGGGTGAAATCGTTGTTTCGGATGGGTTCACCAATGCAAACGGCTTTTTCGACACCCAATACGCGGTAGATGATCCCCTGGCTGTCGGCGTATTCGATGAGTTTTGGAATAAATGAGGGAACTGTAATGAGTCCGGTGGGCCGGAATTTTTTCATGCTCTCCAACTGAAGTCGTTGTAATCCGGGACCACTGCGGATAATACCGGCACCCAGTTTACGCAACCCTAAAAAGTATGCCATTCCGGCCATAAATCGCTTGTCCAAGGTGACCATCAGCTGAAAAACATCTTCTTCGGTGGTGTTGGCACACGAAAACGACATAAATTCATTGTAGGCCAAACGTTCGAGGTCGTTGTTGGTCATGGCGAAGGTAACGGGCTCGCCCATTGTTCCGGAGGTGGTTACGTAGTCGATGATGGCCTTACGTTCTACGCAAAGGAAATCGTCGTTGTGTTGCTGAAGATCGTCCTTGGTGGTAACCGGTAACTGAACCAGATCATCCAGATTACGGATACTACGATAGTCTGTTTTGTGTTGATGAAACAGGTTTTTATAGAAACCGGAATTGGTATTCAGGTATTCCATAAGTTCCACCAATCTTTGTGATTGGTATTGTCGGATTTCTTCTGGTGATTTGGTTTCAATCTCAGGAACGTAACTCATGAAGTACAAATTGCGATAAATTGGGCGAATTTCCCGTATGGATTCGCTACGCGAAAATACTCAATTTTTCTTTCTTTCAAAGGGAGATGGAGTACTCCAAATGGTGAATGAATTAGGATTCTAAAGGGGTTTTATTGGCTAGGTTGTAACGCCTCACCCGGACCAGCCAGAAAAGTTTCACGCAAAGTACGCTAAGTTTTAGTACGCAAAGTGCGCAAAGAAGTTTGTTATGCAAAACTTACATCACTATGATGTGTGATAAGGCACTATTCAATCAGGGTAAATACCATTTCGGTTTTATCTACATTGTAATAATGAAGCATAACAAAGCCAAATTGGTTGTTATATAAAAAGCGCAATTCGGAGTGCGATAAGGCGGATTCTGAAGTAGCAAATACTTCCTGACAAGGTATCAACTGTTGGTTTATTATGAATTTCTTTTCCCCTAACAATTGGTAACTTGTTCTGAAATATAAGTTTTCGGTCCAATAAATACCTGCCGTACAGTAATGATCACCAATATTGAAATTAAACTCCCACTGCACTGTATCAAATACGATATATGGAAACGGAGCTAACTCCAGCTTTTTGTATTCTTTCTGACGGATGGGGTGAAGGAATACTTTAGCCCGGCTACTCAAAACGCCCGTTCTGATTGATTGGTATTTGGGAAATTCCACATACTCGCTGTTTTCTTTTTTTACCGTTCTCCATTCAATATAATATTGGCTGGTATCAAACGCGCATCGGTTATTGAATACAGAGAGCATCACATAGTTGGTTTTGACAAAATGATTTAGCGAATCATAAAAATCTACCTGATAAACACTTCTAAAGTTCAGGTTTGAATCAACGTCTTTAATAAATTGATTTACGTAAGTTTTAGTGTGATTGAGATTGAAGATCTTACTCGAAATAACCACTGATTTCGAGGTCGGGACTGGTTGATTGCATGAACTGAAACAAATTCCGAATACGACAAGGGTCAATAATTGTTGAAGTTTGTTATTCATAACGAAAAGGTTCTATTATACTTTTGTTGGTCAGGTTTATCAACTCACCCGGAATCTTTATTTTTATCTGTCGTAGTGATATTTACAACTGTAAATCAAAATTTCATTCGCTACAACCTGGTAAAGGAGCCTGTGCTCTCTATCTATTCGTCTTGACCAAAAACCAGATAAATCATATTTTAGGGGTTCGGGATTTCCAATCCTTTCAAAGGGGGTTCGTTGGATTTCTTTGATCAGTTCATTAACTTTTTTTAATAGCCTTTTATCCTCTCTTTGCCAGGAAAGATAATCCTCCCAGGCATTTTTCGAAAAGGTGATTTTCATGATTCCTCAATTAAATCAGAGTGGACGGTATTCCCATTCTTCATTTGTTGAATAGACTCGTAAAGTCTGTCGGCATTTGCTTTGGAACTCAATAAATGAACCGTTTCCATGATGGAATTGTATTCGTCCAACGAAATTGTAACCGTTCCTTTGCCCGATTTCCTTTTAATGATTAAGGTTTCGTTGTTATTCTCGACATCATCAAGATATTTTTTAAGATCGGTTCTGAATTCTGTGAAATTGGCAGCTATCATGGGAATTGTTTTTGTGTTATTAATTAAGTACAAAAATAAGTACTTATTAATAAAATAGCAAATTTGTTTTTTCAACCCTGACTGGATTGAGGAATCTGCCAGGGTTGAATAATGTCAACCAAAGATTTCAAAAAGATCAGCAACTCATTTCACCGGCGTTTTTCTTCGCGGAAAGCAGGTTGTATGCACCCCGAATGACTACCCTGGTTTTGTTCATGTCAAGAACTTCAGGCAAGGTGATTCCGGTAAATCCATTTTCTGAAACGCCTTTCGTAACCTCAATCATGCGGTATTCGGTAAAAGGTTTACCATTTTCTTCCTTGTTTTTATCGAAAATAAAAATGTATTGTCTGTCGTCGAAACTCACAATGGCCTCGGATGGCAGTGCCGTTACCAGACTGTTCGATTCACTTATCAACGCGTTTACATACATTCCGGGCAGTACGTTTTTACATGCATCGGGTACATTGGCATACACTTTATAGGTCTTGTCGGAAGTGATGGATTTGGCCGTTTGCACGATAATGGCCTGATGCCATTCGGTTTCGTTGTTGATGAAGAAACGGATTTCCTGCCCGGGGGCCGCTTTGTCGGCATCTTTCTCAAAAAGAGTTAGTTCGAGCAATAGCTCATCGCTGTTCACAATCTCGAAAAGCACATCTGACGGCGAAACAAATTTCCCCATGTTGATATTAACAGTTTGCACATATCCGGAAATAGGCGAAACAACTGAAACCGAGCTGCTGATGTTGTCGGCGGTCAGTTTAGAAGGATTAATCCCGATTAAGGCCAGTTTTTGCTCAAGTCCTTTCAACTGAGCTTTCAGACTCTTGTACTGCGCGGTTACTTCCTGCACATTTTTTTGTGAATACACATCTTCTTCAAAAAGCTCGGTGTGTCGATTAAACTCGGCTTCAGCGTATTCGAATTTGTTTTTTGTTTCCAGGTAAGTTTGCTGAATATCAACATATTCCTGATTCTCAACGATGGCCAATGTTTGTCCTTTGGATACCTTGTTTCCGGGAAACAGTGTGGTGTTTTTAACAA
>JAUYGX010000099.1 GCA_030690365.1 Bacteroidales bacterium
ACTGGATAGGTTTGAATTTGTTTTTACCCCCAAACATGGGAGTTGGTTGGATATGGCTGAGATTGAACTTAACGTATTGAATAATCAATGTCTTGGGCGGAGAATGGAGTCGATTGAAAAAGTCCGGGATGAAGCCGAAGCGTGGGAGAAGGCTCGCAATGGGTTCGATAAGAAAATTAACTGGCAGTTTACCTCGGAGAAGGCTCGTATAAAACTCAAGAGACTTTATCCGTCATATGATCGTTGACGTGACACTAGAGGCTTACGCTTTTTAAATTTGAGGTGTTTGTAATGAGTAGGGGTTAAACCGGTCATTTTTTTAAATTGGTTCGAAAAGTGTCCCACGCTGCTGTAATGAAGTTTATCGGCTATCTCGGTAATATTCAGTTCATCGTAAATAATCAATTCTTTTGCTCGTTCTATTTTGTGGCTCAGATAGAATTGTTCGATGTTAATATTTTGAATCTCGGAAAACAAATTAGCCAGATAGGTATAATCGTAATCAAGTTTTTCGCTCAGATAGGTTGAAAAATTTACTTTAATCTGATCTTCAGAAAAGTGAACCCGTTCAATAATAATGGTCTTTATTCTCTCAATCAGTATACTTTGCTTATCGGTTAATATTTCGAGACCTGATTTTTTAAGGTTGTTATTTAGCTGATTTTGTTCTTCCGGAGAAAGGTTTTCAGTAATTTCAATTTCACCTAAATTTATATGTAAGCTATGCCAACCCAGCTTTTCAACTTCTGATTTCACAATTATTTTACAATTGGCACTCACCATATTTTTGATGAAAATCTTCATCCCATTTCATTTTTCCTTTCAATATTTATCATAGGTAAAATTACCTAAACACTTTATAAATCTGAATGTTAAATTATACTTTTTTCAGAGGATAAGGTTTCTTTTAGATTTCAAGGCTGGAAATATCTACAATCGATAAAAGACATTTTTCATCATCCCCGGTAACGATACCTTCCATATAAACATCAACCAGGTTTTGCGGGTCGTTACCAAGCATTACCTGGCACGATTCCTTTGTATTTTCCGAATAGATTTTATTAAAAAAATGATTGAAAACGGTTAATGATTCATCGGAAAGGAAGAATTTTAAATTGCGGTTTAGTAAACTAATACGCCTATTGCCGAGCATTTCGGCTGCAGTAAAATTCAATTCATGTATTACTCCGGCCCGATCGAGCGTTAAATAGCCCATAGGCGCAAAATCGTACATCATGGTATATTTCTTAAGGGCAGCCTCGGTTCGCTCATTGGCCAGACGTAACTCTTCATTCTGTATTTCCAGTTCAACCTGATGTACCTGCAATTCGTGGACAATTCGTTTTACATCGTATTCAGAGGACGACATACTTATTTGCTCTTGTTTGCTTTTGAGTTTTTCTTCGGCTTTGGTGCGCAGCACCTTAGGATCTGTAAAATCGGGATCTTCGTTTAACATGTCATTTAGTATTAAGTTTTAAAAAAAAAAATAGTACGGAGTCCTAATTATCCAGTCTCCCGTTTTCGGACTTCGTTACCTTTTCACTATCATTATCATTTCATCGGGTACTTTTAAGCTGTTGAGTAAAACATTTACCGACCATTCAATAGTGGTAGATTTTTCTTCAGCGGTTTTTACTTCCATTTTTAATTTAGCATTCAGCTTTTGTTTCAACAGGTTTTTAATATCTTTTTCTGATTGTTTTTGTTTTTGCTTAGGAACAAAAAGCTGAATGAAGTTCTGACCGATGACTTCTTTCCGTTTTTTTCCAAAGAAATTTTCTGCTTCCGGGTTATACTCCAGTATTTTTCCATCGGATGAGAGCTTTAGAATGACATCGGAGGATGCATTTAAAATTAGCTGGTGCATTTGCCCGTTTTCATGCAATTTGGCTTCCATCTGCTTAAGGTCGGTGATGTTAAAGAAGGTGATAACCAGGCCGTCGATGCGGTCTTCGAAGGTGCGATATGGCATGATGCGGACCGAAAACCAGCGCTCGTCTTTGGTTGGAATTTGTTTTTTAATATATACCAACGACTTTAACACTTCGTTGGCATCTGCAACCAAATCGGGATAAGTAAGATCGGAAACCAAATCGGTAACCGGACGGCCAATATCGCTTTTTATTAGTTTGAATATTTTAACGGATTGTGGGGTATATCGCCGGATATTCAGGTCTTTGTCGAGAAACAGGGTTGCAATATCGGTGCTGTTCAACAGATTATTCATATCGTTGTTTACACGCGAATAATCATCAATTTTCGACTGCAGTTCGGCATTTACTGTTTGAAGCTCTTCGTTCAGGCTCTGCATTTCCTCTTTCGAGCTGGTGAGTTCTTCGTTTGCCGACTGTAATTCTTCGTTGGTCGATTGCAATTCTTCGTTCGAGGATTTCAGCTCCTCATGCGTGGTCTGCATTTCTTCCATTGAGTTTTGCATTTCTTCACGGGTATGCTTGAGTTCCTCTTCCAATTCAATTTGCCTGAGGCTGTCAGTCGATCCATCTCCTTTTTTTTTCCTGCCTGTTGGGTCCGGAAGTTTCGGCAGGTCAGAAAAGATGATCATTACCATACCTTTTAGCTGTTCGGGTTTTTCAATCCATTTGATGGTGAGATTGATATTTTGGCTGCCGCCGTTTGTACCGACTTTAAGATTGTGCAAAACAACGGCTTCTTTTTTGATGATGGCTTTACTAAATGCACCGGGGAATTCGGTGCGTAAACCTTCGCGCAACATGGCAAAAATATTCAGGTTAGCCTTGCCAACTGCTGGTTCCAAATACTTGCCCGTTCGTCCCGAGATGTAGATGATATCGCCCATTTCGGTAACCAAAACTCCTGGTGGCGAAAAATTTTGCAATAAAAGTTTATCGGCCAGTGCTTCAATATTCTGAGGTGTATTTACCGGGATATTTTTTTCCATATTGGTTTCTGTTGTTCTCGAAAATGATGAGGGGAAATTGAATAATTCAGGCGCCTGTTTAGCAATGGCTGTGCGTTGGTATATCTTCAGTTTATCATCAACTGATTTAAAAAGATAATTTAGTGTTCCAAGTGTTTCGGAGCTGCCCAGAAGCATAAGGCCATCAGGATTAAGGCTGTAATAAAACAGGCTGATAATCTTCAATTGAAGCTCCAAATCCATGTAAATAAGCAGATTGCGGCATGTAAGAATATCGAGTTTTGTAAAAGGTGGGTGCATGATGATATTGTGCTGGGCAAACACCACCATTTCCCTGATTTCGGTATTTATACGAAACCCATCATCCTGGGTGATAAAAAAGCGGCTTAGCCGTTCAGGAGATACGTCGGTGGTTATATTGACCGGAAAAACCCCTTTTCTGGCGGTCTCGATGGCCTCGTTATCAAGATCCGTGGCAAATATCTGCAATAAAATACCGCCGTGTGGTTTAATTTTTTCAAGTGTTTCTTTAAATACGATGGCCAGCGAAAAAGCTTCTTCACCGGTTGAACATCCGGCAACCCATGCCCTAAGTATGGTCCCATCAGGAATTGCGGCAAGTAAACCCGGAAGAACAACTTCTTTTAACTTTTCCCACACCTGTTGATCGCGAAAGAAGCTGGTTACGCCAATCATTAACTCTTTGAAAAGAATGTCTACTTCTTTTGGGTTATCTTTCATGAAATCGGCATACAAAGCTATTTTCTTGAGCTGATGAACACCCATTCGTCTTTCGATACGGCGATATAAGGTATTTTTTTTATACAATGAAAAGTCGTTACCGGTTTGATGGTGTAGCAGAGAAATAATCTTTACAAGAGCGCTTTTGTCCTGTACTTCGATATCCGAATTCAAAGGGGTAACAGGAGCATGTTTCAGGAACTGAAGGAGACGTTCGGGCAATTTGTCGGCCGGAGCTACAATATCGATGACTACCGTATCGATGGCGTTGCGCGGCATACTGTCGAATTTGGCTGTTTTCGGTTCCTGAACCATCACAATTCCACCATTTTCTTTGATGGAACTGAGACCAAGACTGCCATCGGAACCCATGCCCGAAAGAATAATACCTATTGCGTGTTCTCTGAGATCGATGGACAGTGAACGTAAAAAATAATCGATGGGCAGTCGTAATCCCCTAATTTCAAGAGGATCCACTAAATGAAGTACCCCCTTTGAAATTGACATGCTTTTGTTGGGTGGTATTACATAAACACAATTCACCTTGACCCTCGTAGGGTCTTTCACCTGGAAAACTTTCATTCGGGAAATTCGCTGTAGCAGTTCGGGCAGCATCCCTTTTTGGGTGGGATCGAGGTGCTGAATGACAACATACGCGATTCCGCTTTTCTCTGGCACATTCCCCAGAAATTGTTCCAGAGCTTCCAGTCCGCCAGCCGAAGCTCCTATGCAGGCGATAGGAAATCTAATGTTTCTCGGTTCGGATTCTTTCTCCGTGGGAGATGCTCCTGATTTAAGTTTCCGGGGTTCCATGCGCCTTAATTAGTGTTATGTATTATGAAATATTCAAGTCAATAGAAATGTTCAGATACAAAGTTAACATAAAATGGCAGGCACGTATTTTTATTGTTTAATTCCAATGTTGTTCACGCTAATCAACCAGTTGCCATACACCATACTGTGAGTCTAAATAGATATCATTATTACCAGGAATACAACCAAATACAATAAATTGGTGTTTGATAATTGTTTTCAATACGATTTAATTAACATATTAAGTCTCCTGGATTTCTATATTCCTTGTGCTTATTCCTGCCAATCCATCAGAAGACTTGAATTAGTAAGAATTTGTTGGTTCAAACTATATTCAGAATTTACGGAAAGGAATCTAAGCTGCCTAACCATATATCTATGCTGCTCCAATAATCCGGTTAGTAAAGTGGCTGTTTTATTATCATTTAACTGGTTTGAAATGGATAGTATTTCACGGTGGATCATGTCAATAATTGTATCGTGATCAGTTCGAAGGGTTTCAAAAATTTGATTCGATTTGCTGAAGTTGTAATTACTTTGCGAGATGCTCAGAAAATCTTTTAATGAACCTAATGCAAAATATCCAAGCGACCGAATCTGTTCTGCAATATCATCAATCATGATATCAATGGAGTTGTACTGGTTTTCAAGAAACACATGCAATTCGAAGTGATTTTCATCGTCGATATTCCAGTGGGCCGTTCTGGTTTTGGTATAAAGCACATATTCGTTGGCCAATAGCAGGTTGAGAAAAGTTACAATGACTTCATCATTTTTTTTAGGGATTTCGGGTGGAGGATTCATGATTTTTAATTTAAATGCATATTATATTTTGAATTTTGCATAAAAATACAATCCTGTATTAGCTAAGACGTTACATAATTATTGAAAAAAATTACACAATTCACACATTGCCACGCCAGGTATTATATTCTTATTTATATGGTTGTTTGCAAGGCCTTTTTGTTATTAAACGCAATGCGCTTTTCCATGGTTAATCGCGCCATCAGGTAGCTTACAGTGGATTCCGCTCCCTGGTTTATATTGACATAGTTTTCCTCCAATCCGTCATAACAGCCTCCCGTGCTGGGATTGTAAATGATCTGATGTAAGCGGTTGTTTCCTAAAAACCAGTTAAAAGCGATCACCATCTTTTGTAAGTATACTTCATCGTGAAATACCTCGAAAAACTTACTTAAGGTCATGATGGTGTAGGCCACATCAATTGGCTGCTCTCCATATTGACCTGCGTCATGCCCCCTTAACAGCCAGTTTTTGTTCGAGATGACTTCTATCCCGTTTCTTTTATAAATATGTGACAATAGAAAATTCAATGAAGACAGAGCGATCTCTTTATAAATTGCTTCTCCGGTTACGATCCAGGCATATAACATGGCTTCAGGCAGTGTGCTGTTGGCGTAGGTGAGATAGCTTTCAAACCATTCCCAGTTTTCTGACGACTCATGCTTATACATCTGAACCAACCTGTTGGCGAATGTTGTTAAAAGTAAAATACTTTCGGGATTATTATATGTTTTGTAATTGAAATACAACCCCTTAATGGAGAAAGCCATAGCCCTTGTAGAATGAACCGTACCTAAGTGCCGCATGGATTTATTAATCAGTATTGATGCCTGTGATATGAACTCTACAGGTAGTTTTCCTATCAGAGATACGACGTATCCCAAAGCCCAGATGGCCCGTCCATTAGAATCATCTAAATTGGTCTCTCCATTCTGAGCTGTAAACTGTTTGTTGCCATCAACATAGTTTAAGAAATCGCCGGCAGGCTGCAGACAATGTTCAATGAAATCGAGATATATTTGGATATAAACCAGATCACCTTGATCGGCAGTCTGCTCATGGTGCATGCACATCGCTATTAAGGCCCGTGCATTATCGTCCAGGGTGTAGCCCGAAGCAATATCAGGTTGATTAATAATTGAGAACTGGATCATCCCGAAGACTGTTGTCAGCTTTTTAATTTGATCCAGGTTGATTTCCGGAAGATTATAATGAATTAGGTGCTTATCGCCGATTTGTTTTTCAAAAAGCATGGCATGTGCAACGGCAGAATTCTCCCATGATGTGGAACCTATTTTTTGCAGGGCATTTACACTGATATTCTTTCGTAATGGCTCATCGTTGAGTAACCGGATAACGCCATCAGTCAATTGTTGTGAGTTGTGAAAATCAAAAAAAAGTCCTGTTTCCTCTGATAGTAGTTCCTTGGCATGAGGAATAGGAGTGGAAATGATGGGACAGGCACAACTCATGGCATAGACAAAAGTACCGCTTACTGCCTGGTTGGGATCGCTGGCGGTAAACAGGTATATATCTGTCAATTGCAGATATTCGAGCAGTTCTGGCAAGGCAAGAAACCTGTTGATAAATTTTACATGGTTTTGAAGACCTGATTCAATTACTGTTGCTTCAAGCATGTTCCGGTATTTTTCACCTTCTGATTTTACCACTTCGGGGTGTGTTTTGCCGATTATCAGAAACATGACATCAGGGCTTGATTCAACAATGGCAGGTAGGGCCTTTAAGGTAGTTTCAATGTCCTTCCCTGAACTGATCAGTCCAAAAGTAGAAAGTATTCGTTTGTTGGATAACCCATATTTTTCCTTTAATGATTCTTTCTCCTGGTGCGAAACCAGGTGGGTGCCGTGCGCAATAACTGAAATTTTTTGTTCAGGTACTTCATAATCATGCTTTAACAATTCATCTGCGCTGTTGGTCATTACAACAATAGAACTACAGGCGTCTGCAATATTCTGAACGTTTGCTTTTAACCGGTCATCCGGCCGTGGTAGCACTGTATGAAAAACAACAATAACCGGCATGGCAACTTCATAAATAAATTGCAGGAAAGCGGCTTCCTGATGATGAAAAAAACCAAACTCATGCTGGATCACCACCAGTTTGATGAGTTCGTTATGATTAATGGATTGAGCTAACTTATGATACCCAGGCGCAAAAGAGGTGTCGAGCTTGTATTTTACTATTTCAGGATACTCAAGGCTCATCTTCCCTGATTCCAAAGCGCATACTTTAATCGAGAATGAACTCCTGAATTTATCGTTTAGTGCTTTGATCAGATCCTGTGAATAGTTTGCTATCCCGCATTCCCGTGGAGGATATGAGGTTATAAATAGAATTTCACTTTTCATCTTTCAGCGTATTATTAATTAATTCTTTCAGTAACGCTGAAAAACTCAATGAAGCGCATGCAATGCGAGAATCGGCAGCCCCATAATAAATGTATAAAGTATCGCCAAACAATGCTGTACCCGTTGGGAAAACCACATTATTTACATCTCCTCTTTTTTCCCATACGTATTCAGGCGAGAATAGTGCATAAGGCAAACGAGCTATTACTTTTACAGGATTATTTAAATCAAGTAAGGCTGCTGCACAGGCAGAATATACAATCCCATTATTGACTTCTTCCGCTCCATGGTATATTAAAAGCCAGCCGTGTTTTGTTTCAATTGGAGGGCATCCACCCCCAATGTATCTCGACTCGTGTACATAAAGCGGGTCCATGATGATATGCTCATCCAGGTGAAGGCAATAGTTAGTCCAGAAATCCAGGGTGAGTTCTTTTAGGTTCTTTACCGAAACAATTTGAATGCCAGGTCTGATCCGGTGAAGAAATACCAGGTTATCCTTAATCCTACGGGGGAAAAAAATGACATTTTTATCCCACAACATCATCTTTTCTTCTGGATCGGCTTCATGGTTATAAAATTCTTTATTATGATAGTATTTTTTGTTTACTACCCCGGCAGATTCACAAAGTGAATTAAATTTCGCATAAGTGAGAGGGGGAACAATGAGCCCATGTTTTTGAAAATGCCGCATATCTTTCGAGGTGGCTAAAGCTCCACGGGCATTTATCCCGTCATATGCAGTATAAGTCAAATGGTAAAGGTCATCAATCTTTACAATCCGTGCATCTTCAACTCCGTGCGATTCGTAATCGAATTCAGGAACCAGAATAGGCTTTTCCCAACGTTCACCAATTGTTAATGGCCCATCCATCCTACAATAACCAATACTTGAGTAATTTCCGTTTCGTACAGCCCGGTAAAAAAGGTGGACATTTTCTCCTTCCTTTATTGCTCCGGGATTTAGAACGCCTTCGTTTTCAAATTCAAAAAGTGTTTTTTCTAGAATAATGCCTTCTTTTTTAACTTTTATCATAAGGGTAAGTATAAAATGAGAGTTATAAATTAACCGGGATAATCTCTGGGTACATGTCAAGGGTACGTAAGAAAAATTATTCAGGTTGGAGTTAAATCTGACATAACAAAAGTAATTTTCAGCGACCATGCATCCATTGCACAATTCTGGTAATATGTTACATGATTCACACATTTCATTCCGATTGAGCGGACGCCGGGAGCGAACAGAACACCTCCTTTGTCATTCATATTGAGCGAACGCCAAGAGCGAACAGAGCACCCCGTTTGTCTTTCCGATTGAGCGGACACCAGGAGCGAACAGAACCCTCCTTGTTGTCATTCCGATTGAGCGGACGCCAGGAGCGAACAGAGGAATCTGTTTTCGTTTTTTTAGTAAATTTACCCTCCTATGACTGACCACAATTATTTCGTATACATACTGACTAACTTTACCAAAACAGTTTTATATACTGGTGTTACAAACGATTTGGAAAGGCGTGTTTATGAACATTATACAGGTTATAATGAGGGTTTTACAAAAAAGTATAACTGTAAATACCTTGTTTATTATGAACACTACACCTACATTGATGAAGCCATCGAAAGAGAAAAGCAAATAAAGCATTGGCGAAGGAGTAAAAAAGAATTCCTGATTAATACTAAAAATCCTTCATGGAAATTTCTTAATGATGATATTGAAGGCATTTGATTGTAGTTCAGATTCCTCCGCTACGTAACTCCTCCTTCCGGAGTCGTTTCTCCGGTCGGAATGACAAAAACGAAGTGTGTTGTCATTCCGATTGAGCGGACGCCCGGAGCGAACGGAGTACCCCGTTTGTCATTCCGATTGAGCGGACACCAGGAGCGAACAGAGGAATCTGCCAGCTCAGCTGCATTACAGGAAAAAAAGTGTTATAATTTCCCTTTCAGATATTTTCCTGTATACGACCTTTCACAATTAATCAAATCTTCCGGGACACCGGCAAACAGCAATTCTCCACCCTGGTCTCCACCTTCAGGACCTAAATCAATCACCCAATCGGCTGACTTGATCACCTCCCCATTATGCTCAATCACGACGATGGAATGACCAATTTCGATAAGTGCGTTCAGCGAAATCAGCAGTTTGCTGATGTCGTGGATATGAAGACCGGTAGTCGGTTCGTCGAAAACAAACAGGGTAGGGGTGTTGGTGGCTCCTTTGGCCAGAAACGAGGCCAGTTTAACACGCTGGGCCTCGCCACCACTTAGTGTGTTGGAGGATTGGCCCAATCGGAGATAACCAAGCCCCACATCGGCCAGGGGCTGGATTCTCTCGATGATTTTCCGTTCTGCCACGGGCGTTTTCCCTTTTCCCTTAAAAAACTCAATGGCATGGTCAACGGTCATATCCAGCACATCTGCTATGTGCATATTCTGGTATTTTACCTCCAGTACTTCCTCCTTAAATCGCTTTCCGCCACAGGCGTCACATTTCAAATAGATGTCAGCCATAAACTGCATTTCTACTTTAATTACTCCTTCACCTTCGCATTGGTCGCAACGCCCTCCCGGCACATTAAAAGAGAAATAGCCGGGTTTGTAATTCCTGACTTTTGCCAAAGATTGTTGTGCAAATAATCCGCGTATTTCGTCAAATGCCTTCAGGTAAGTGGCCGGATTGGATCGTGAGGACCGGCCAATGGGGTTTTGATCGACATATTCAATGGTTGAAATGCGGTTAACATCACCCCCCAGATGGCTGAAACTACCCGTTTTATCACCGTATCCACCCAGTTGTTTTTTGATGGCAGGAAACAGGATATCTTTTACAAGCGTAGATTTTCCCGACCCGCTCACACCGGTAATAACAGTAAGTACATTAAGCGGAATGGAAACATCAATGTTTTTCAGGTTATTTTCGTTGGCTCCCAGCACCTCGATGAAGTTGGTCCAGTGGCGACGTATTGTTGGAACCGGAATGGTCATCTTGTGCGTCAGATAGCGTGCTGTATAGCTTTTGTGATCCAAAACCAATTGGTCTGGTGTTCCTTGAAAAACCAGTTCTCCACCATGTTCACCGGCATCTGGCCCAATATCAATAATCTGATCGGCAGCCCTGATAACGTCTTCTTCGTGCTCCACCACGATTACTGTATTTCCAAGATCGCGTAAGGCTTTCATCACCTTTATCAGTCTGGAGGTGTCGCGTGGATGTAGTCCGATACTTGGCTCATCGAGAATATACATCGAACCCACAAGGCTGCTGCCCAGAGAGGTAGCCAGGTTTATCCGTTGTGATTCGCCTCCCGAAAGGGTATTTGAAAGGCGGTTCAAGGTAAGGTATCCCAATCCAACGTCGATTAAAAAACTTAGCCGGGTATCTATTTCGGTGAGCAGACGCCGGGCGATTTTTTCATCATGTTCAGATAATGTCAGGTTCCTGAAAAAGTCAAGTGTGTCATCAAGTTGTAAATGAACCAGTTCTGAAATGGATTTGCCAGCTACCTTTACATAATTGGCGTCGGGACGCAAACGGGTGCCATTGCAATCAGGACACGTGGTCTTTCCCCGGTAACGCGATAACATGACGCGGTATTGAATCTTATAAGTCTGCTCTTCCACATGTTCAAAAAAGGAATTAATTCCTTCGAAAAACTCATTTCCTGTCCAGAGAAGTTCTTTTTGTTCTTTGGTAAGCTGATAATAGGGTTTGTAGGTGGGGAAGTTGAATTTGTATGCATTCTTTAAAAAAGCATCCAGCCATTCGCCCATTTTTTCACCTTTCCAGCAGGCGATGGCTCCATCATACACAGATAAACTTTTGTTGGGAACTACCAAATCAGGATCAATACCGATGATGCTTCCAAACCCTTCACAACGTTTACAGGCACCATAAGGATTGTTAAACGTGAAGAAATCCACCGATGGTTCTTCAAAAACAATTCCGTCCAATTCAAATTGATTTGAAAAGGTTTCAGCTTTTTCTTCCTCTTCCAATCTATATTGGATAGAACAAGTTCCATGTCCTTCGAAGTAAGCTGTTTGAACCGAATCGGCAATCCGGCCCGGGAGATCGGTATCCGCACGATCAACACGAATTCGGTCCACCACCAAAAAGCAACTTTTGCATGAATTCTTTTTCAGGGGCTTCTCATTGAGCTGCTCTTCTATTTTAACGATCTGATTGTTGATTAATATCCTGCTAAAGCCCTGTTGAAGCAAAATTTGTAGTTGTTGTTCCGGTTTGCGATCGCTGAGCATAACCACCGGGGCCAGAATCATCACCTGTGTTTCTTCAGGAAGGCTTAAAATATGCATTGTTACATCTGTGATGCTGTGCCGCTTAACCTCCCGGCCCGAAATGGGGGAATAGGTGTTGCCTGTGCGGGCAAACAACAACTTGATGTATTCATAAATTTCTGTGGAGGTCCCCACCGTGGAACGCGGATTTTTGGATTTAACCTTTTGCTCGATCGCAATGGCCGGAGAAATTCCATGAATGGCATCTACATTTGGTTTGTCCATTCGGCCTAAAAACTGCCGGGCATACGAACTCAGACTTTCCACATATCTCCGCTGGCCCTCTGCGTACAAGGTGTCGAAGGCAAGCGAAGACTTACCACTGCCCGACAATCCGGTGATAACAACCAATTTGTTTCGCGGAATGGAAACACTGAGGTTTTTTAAATTATTAACCCTTGATTTTACGACTTCAATGGGATGATTGGTCTCTATATTGGTTTTGGTAACTGGCATGAATAAAAAAGTTGGGGTACAAAATTACTATAATATTTGCGTTTTAAAATTTAGTGTTTATATTTGCATTAATATTCACAACAATTAATAACCAACAGGAGGATTACTATCGAATAAACTCTACTTTTTTTGTCAAATATTAATCACAAAAATGGTAAACATGAGTTTAGCAGTCGTAACCGAAAACGAACTGATCAGAAATTATCTGAGCGGTGATCACTCCAGTCTTCAAACCCTTATCGAACGTCACAAAAATCGTTTGTATTCGTATATTATGCTGTTGGTTAAAGATAAACAACTTGCCGACGATGTTTTTCAGGATACTTATGTAAAGGTGATTAATACTTTGAAACAGGGAACATACAAGGATGAAGGAAAGTTTATTCAGTGGGTGATGCGGATAGCGCATAACCTGGTGATTGATCATTTTCGTAAACTTAAAAAAGTAAACTTTGTGGACAGCCGAAACAATGAGTACGATATTTTCGATACCATTAAATTCACCGATCCGTCCATCGAAGAACAACTGATTACTTTTCAAATCCATCAGGATGTAAAAAAACTGTTGGATTACCTCCCCGAGGAGCAACGCGAGGTACTTCACCTGCGGTGCTATGCAGGCTTGAGCTTTAAGGACATCGCCGAGCAAACGGATGTAAGCATAAATACGGCGTTGGGACGGATGCGTTACGCACTCATCAACCTGAGAAAGATGATTGCCGATAAACAAATCGTACTCACGGTTTAGTATGAAATCATCCACATATATAATTTTAAAGCAATATTTTGAACCGGTCGCAATATATAAGGAAGCTATTCGTTTGGTACTTGTTATCAATCTCTTTAAGCTTGCCTATGATAAAACATTTTACTCTAAAAGAATCAAAGCAAATTTCCCCCGACAAATCGCAGAAATCTGCGCCAGGCCCTATGATTCAGCCGTCGGGACTCACGATGAAGTTCGTTTTGGGATATGCAGCTTCCATGGAAGTGTATAGCACTAAGATGTTAGGAACTTTACGCGTGTTGCTAAACTAACACTCCAGTAACTCATTGCAACAAAAAAGTACCCTATTTTAGGGTGCTTTTTTTATGTGCATCTATTCGCACAATTGAAAAACCAGCTCATTTCCAGTGCGTCCAATTTGTATCACTTTCATGACAATCAAATCCGCTAGCAGTTCTTCAAGTTTGTGTTTTGAGACATTTAGTTTTGCTTTAAGCTCATTAATTCCTAATCCGGGTTGGCTTTCAACCAACGACAACAGCTCTTTCACCTGCTGGTTGTAGGTAATTTGGACTGCTTCATCAGACTGTTGTTTTTTCCAGATTTTCATCTGAATTCCAGAGGCCATCATATTTTGGTCATGTATACGGACAAAGACCTTATAATTTCCTTGTGTATCAGGGGCCCGATGTGGTAATTGTTTACTCACAGGGACTTTTACTTCCAGGATTTTCTTCCCTTCTAAAATCCATTCTTTGGAAGCAAATACAACCTCCGGCTGACAAAAGTTTTTAGAGGCCCTTTGCACCATATAAAGCTCCTCGCCTGACTGAATCCCTTTAAGTGAGCCATTGTCCTTTACACCAATAAGTAAGGTACCTCCATCAGTATTGGCAAAAGCCACCAGCGAACGCGCAATTTTTGCAGCATCCGAAATTTCAAATTTAAAATCCAGGTGCTGGTGCTCGCCTTCGCTGATAAGACGCTTAACATGATGTAAACGGGTGTGGTGCATGGTAATGGCAAAAGTACAGAGGATTAAAACAATTATTTGTTAAAATTACTTACAAATAACCACACCCCAAAGTGAAATGGCAGATAGGTTGAATCGATGATCTATAAAAACTCTATATTGCCCTTATCCATGGTTTTCTCACAATAATGACACGAAAGTTTCATGTTCCCTTTGTGATCGGATATTACTCTAAATTTGGTGGAAACCTTTTGATTATTTGTAACACATTTGGGATTAAAACATTTTACAATGTTTTCAACCGTTTCAGGGGTGCTAACCAGCTCTTTTTTAACCACTTCGTAATCACGGATTTCAATTAAAGTCGCGGTGGGAGCTACCAGTGCAATTTTATTGATGTCTTCTTTCTCAAAAAATTTATCGCTGATTTTAATCAGGCCCTTTTTTCCATACTTGCTGCTGGTAAGATTGGTTCCAAAATATACCTGATGATCCGTATTTTCGAGTCCGAGGATTCTAAATACCCTGAAAGTATTGCCAGCCTGAATATGGTCGATTACAGTACCATTGGAGATGGCAGAGACTATTAATTCGGTTCTTTTATTTTTCATGGTCATGAATTATCGTTTGTAAATTAATTAAAAGCTATTTCAAACCCAGGATGGCGGCAATAAGTGCCTGGCGTACATATACTCCATTGCGGGCCTGTTGAAAATAATAAGCCTTTGGATTGTCATCAACATCCTCGCTGATTTCGTTAACGCGTGGCAGCGGATGAAGGATGCGCACATTTTCTTTCGAGTTAGCCAGCATGCTATTATCAAGGATGTATGAGTTTTTAACCTTTTCATATTCAAGAGGATCCGGGAAACGCTCGCCCTGAATTCGGGTCATGTAAATGATGTCCATAGTATCAATTACCTCCGTAAGTTCAGTATATTGATAGTATTTCAAGTTGGCAACGGTAATCCATTTTTTAACTGCGCTGGGCAATTTAAGCGATTCGGGTGATACCAGGTGGAAGGTTGCATTAAAAAGTGACAGGGCTTGCACCAATGAGTGTACGGTGCGGCCATATTTTAAATCGCCCACCAGTGCAATGTGAATGTTTTCGAGGGTTCCCTGGGTTTTCCTGATAGAGTACAAATCGAGCAGACATTGGGTAGGATGTTGATTGGCTCCATCACCAGCGTTGATAATGGGTACAGGACTTACTTCGCTGGCAAAGCGGGCACTGCCATCCGTTGGATTGCGCATTACAATGAGATCCGAATAATTGCTGACGGTTAAAATGGTGTCTTTAAGTGATTCTCCTTTTTTCACACTCGAGGTGTCGGCACTGGCAAAACCAATGATGCTGCCACCCATATATTGAACCGCGCTCTCGAAACTTAACCGGGTTCTGGTAGATGGTTCAAAAAACAAGGAGGCAATCACATATTGATCGAGTAGTTTTTGCCTTGAATTTTTTTCAAATCCTTCAGCAATATCGAGTACCTGAATGATCTCCTCTTTGCTGTAGTCGGTAATGGAAATGAGGCTTCTGCCTTTGAGTTTACTCATAATAATGGGTGCTTAATGGTTTTGGGACAAAAAAAAGACGGTCATCAAAGGTAGAGACCGTCTTTAAAATATGTTGAATTCCTTCGGTTTGTGAAGGGGAATTTTTCTTTTTTCTGATACCAACAATCGGTGATTTCTTCATATCAGGGTACAAAGATACATCGAATTGAGCTGTAAGTGTGTGAAAAAAACGGGAAACTTTAAGTAGTTTTAAACAAGGTTACCAACCGATGGAATAATCAATTGAAATGCGATAACTTTTGATGAGGTTTGTCGATAATAACAACAGATTGAGTTGTTTAACCTGACTATGTTTAACGGCTAATCCAGTAATCCAGATTCCTGAAGATAAATAGCCATCTCATTTTGTACAATTTCAGCCTCTTGTTGGGCTGCGATCGCAAAGTCGGTACCCGAAGAAGCAAAAATGATTCCTCTTGAAGAATTAACCAGCAAACCACAATGATCGTTCATCCCATTTTGGGCTACCTCTTTCAAACTCCCACCCTGTGCGCCAATTCCGGGAACCAGCAAAAAATGATCGGGAACTATTTTCCTGACTTCCAGTAATGATTCGGCTTTGGTAGCACCCACTACATACATCATCTGATCGGTGGTTCCCCATTTCCGGGAAATGTTTAGTACGGTTTCGAATAGAAATTTGCCGGTTTTTTCGTCTTTTACATACTGAAAATCAGTGGCTGATTTGTTAGAGGTTAATGCCAAAACGATGGACCAACGATCCTTGTATTGCAAAAATGGCTCAACGGTATCCAGACCCATAAAAGGAGACAGCGTTACGGCGTCGAAATTCATGGTTTCAAAAAAAGTACGGGCATACATGGCAGATGTATTTCCGATGTCACCTCTTTTGGCATCGGCGATAAGTAAAACATCAGGATAATTGTCCTTTATATAACGAGCCGTTTTTTCGAGCGATGTCCAACCTGTCGAGGCATTGACTTCATAAAATGCTGTATTGGGCTTGTAGGCAACGGCCAGGTGATGCGTGTAATCAACAATTTGTTTGTTAAACTCAAAAACAGGATCTTCAAAGTCTTTTAAATGGGCGGGGAGCTTTTGAATGTCCGAATCAAGTCCGATACAGAGAAACGACTGCTTTAGTCTGATTTGCTGAAAAAGTTGATTTCTGTTCATAAATTAATTGACTTCTTCTTTTAACCGTTCAGCATTCTCTGCCATTTGTAATTTATCGATGATTTCCTGGATATCACCATCGATGATGGGTTGTAAGTTGTACAACGTCAGATTAATACGGTGATCTGTTACACGTCCCTGAGGCCAATTATAGGTGCGGATTTTTGCAGAACGATCGCCGGTGGAAACCATGGTTTTCCGCTTTCCCGACATTTCCTCAAGATATTTTTGATATTCACGGTCGTAAAGCCTGTTGCGAAGCACCTTTAAGGCTTTGGAATAGTTTTTTAATTGCGATTTTTCATCCTGACAGGTAACCACGATTCCTGAAGGAATGTGAGTGAGGCGGATGGCAGAGTATGTTGTATTTACGGATTGTCCACCAGGTCCTGATGAACAGTAGGTATCGCGTCGGATATCTTTTTCGTTGAGCTCAATATCAAATTCTTCGGCTTCGGGAAGCACTACCACCGAAGCCGCTGAGGTGTGGATACGGCCTTGCGTCTCGGTTTTCGGCACCCGTTGTACGCGATGTACGCCCGATTCAAATTTGAGCAAACCGTAGGCACCTGCACCCGTAACGCTAAACACCACTTCTTTGTATCCGCCCGCAGTGCCTTCGTTTACGCCGGTAACCTCTATTTTCCACCCTTTGGTTTCACAGTATTTCTGGTACATTCTGAACAAATCGCCTGCAAAAATACTGGCTTCATCACCACCGGTACCAGCCCTGACTTCCATGGTTACATTCTTTGAGTCCTGCGGATCCTTGGGAATCAGAAGTACCCGGATGGTTTCTTCCAGTTTTTCTTTTTTCTCGTTTAACTCATCAAGTTCGTCTTTTGCCATCTCACGAAAGTCAGAATCCTTCTCTGTTTCGAGTACTTCCAGTGTGTTTTCGATGCTGGTAACCACCCCTTTGTATTCTTTATAGGCAGAAACCACAGGCTCCAGATCTTTATAGTCTTTGGTAAGTCTCACATACCTTTTCATGTCGGCCATGACGGCCGGATCGTTCATTTGGTCAGCAATTTCTTCCCACCGGTTTTTTATCACCTCAAGTTTATCCAGTATTTCCACAAGTATCTAAATTTGCGTGCAAAGGTATGAAAAAACAAGGATGGAAAAATAGGATTTGCCTGGTTTGAAAATGTGCTGTCGAAAAAAAAGCATGAAATTTATTGACAAACTTTAACCAATGGAATTATCGGTTATCGAATAATTCCCTTTTTCCAAAATGATAATCTACTTGAGGGTAATGAAATATTCCTGTCAAGAAATACTTTTTCACCAATCGTTATTTTGGAATAACGGATGTTGTAAAATACTGAGAATCAAATTTAAGTTGGGCATCATATACCTTTGTGTTGGTAAGTTCGCCATGAATGCGGTATTGAATCTGTGGCTTTTTAAGATAATCGCTTAAGTCGTCTTTGGTATATTCAAACGAAAATGCGGTATGCATTCCGCCTGAAATATGGTAGTTCCAGGCTACAAGCTTGTCTTTACCTCCTTCATCCAATAGATAAATCCCGATGGATTGGATATAATCATCCGGAATACTATCGCTGGGCAAAACTAACATGGATATCTGCTTTAAAATAATCTGAGTCACCTGATCGGTGTTTGTGTGTGCAGACAGAAAAATGGAGTCGGAATGAGTTGCAATCAGGGGAGAACGCACATCGAAAGGAGTTCCAAACACATTGGCTTTGTCGATATTTATGTTGGTTTCGTAATTCATATAAAAATGGGTAAGCTTGTCAATCTTCTTACAAGCTATTATTGGGATTATCAAAATCATTAAAAAAACAAGACGTTTCATGCCGATCCTCAATTTAAAGTTCTTAGGACTTGTTCTCCAATAGTTCTTTCATGCTTTGGATTTGTTCAATGGTTCCCAGCACAAAAAGCTTGGAGTTTTGTTGCAACTTGGTATTGGGTGCCGGGTTTACAATTACTTCTCCGGTGGCGGTTTTGTATCCGATAATATTGGCTCCGGATTTTTTCCTGATACCAATTTCACTGATGGGTTTGTTGAGTAAATCGGTAGGAATATCACTGCACATAATTTCCATAAGCAGGGTTGGGGTATCGCTTTTTATAGAAAGGTGTTCGAGAAACTCAACAATATCGGGTTTGGTAACCAGGGTAGCCATATGAGCGCCGCCTACGCGTTCGGGCATCACAACGCTGTCGACGCCGGCCATCCTCAACTTTTTTTCTGTACTGTCGCTCGAAGCCCTGCTGATAATTTTTAGGTCGTGTTTTAACGAACGTGCGGTGAGCACTACAAACAGGTTGTCGGCATCGTTGGGAAGTGTGCTGATAAGCGATTTAGCTGATTTTATATTGGCTTTAATCAGGATTTCATCATTGGTGGCATCGCCTTCGATAAACCTGAACAGCTTTCCCATATTGTTGATCACAATCTCGTGACTTTCGTCCACCACAATTACTTCGGTTCCCATCGACCTGAGCTCGTCAACCACCTGTTGTCCGTTACGCCCATAACCAACCACAATCACATGATTTTCCATATTTTTAATCCTCCTGTTTTTATTATTCCCTGAATAAAAGAAACTTAACTGGCTGTGCACCAAATGTTGGGTAAGTGTTGACACGAAATATCCAAGGACTACCAAACTTGATAAAATTAATCCCACAGTAAATAATCTCCCTGCATCCGACAAAGGCTCAACCTCTCCAAAACCAACGGTGGCAACGGTGATTACCGTCATATAAAGAGCACTTATAAAGGTATAATCATCGATGAGCATATAACCAATCACACCAATGAAAACGATGATAAGCACCAGTATTCCGGCAATAATTATTTCTCTTCTACTTGTGTAATTCAAAGTTGTTGTACGTTTAAATGAAATATTGCACTGGTTTACTTATTTGGAATTCTAAGATCCAATTCATCACAAAGATAGCAATTCGTACCACAGGTAAAAGTGGATATTTAAAATTGTATGAATTCCCACATCAAGTGTTCCCTATCCAAATGGTAAAGGACAATCAGATCATCTCATATCTGGATTAAAAGCTTCCAGAACATGTTTAGGAATTCAACAGTTCATGTCCAATACGGCACTCAAGGCATCGTTTCTGGTCGCAATACTTCGACTTTAGCTGTATAAGCGCCTGTGATTGAAGTGAATTGTTGGCTTCGATGCCTGACAATGAAAAAAGCCTGCTTATCGCATTTTTCTCGGCTGGCAATTGTTCCAGCCAATCCAATGCTTTTTTGTCCAGATCGGCTTCCTTTTTATACCGGTTGTATATGAATAGAAATGGCACAATGGTATTGATCACAATCAGCCTGATGGAGGCAATACCAAGCATTTTTGGTTTCTCAGGTTTTACTTTCTTTCCAAAGTGGTAGTGATTGTTCCAGTATTCATTGGCATTGACACTGAATAACGATAACAAGTGACTTAGCTTATCAGCCTCAAGCATACTGTGTATCAATCCGGACGATTTGTTCAATAAACCGGCCAACTGGGCAATGCGTATGGTGGGGAAGTTGGCCGGCCGCATCCGCATAAAACGCCATATTTTTCGATCCATGGGGGTGAGCATGTATTTTGCCGCAAGAAACTGATATTCGGCCAGAAGCTGATTTGCGTAGGTATCTTTGAATTTGGTGGATAACAATCCGGCCTGACCGTATAACAGGGCTTCTATCTGAAACAAATTGTCGCGGTGTTTGGAAATGACTCCCAATGGCAGTGATCTGGCCAGTTGTTCCATGGCATCTGCGTTGGTCTTAAATCCAAAGTTCCGGCAAAGCTTTTGATAAAAGATTTCGTTGAAATCATCGTTTATCTGAGAGATATTCAGGCTGATAAGGTGGGTTTTGTCCTTTAGCCTCTCCACCATCAAACTATCATACCAACCCATCAGTGTAAAGTGGTTTACCTGACGAATGTGCTTGTGGCATGGTATCGGGTTCAGTGTTTGAATAAAATCCTCGTAACGTTCAAATAGTTCAGGTTTATAACATCCTTTTAGTTCAATCGCAGGTATCAATTCTCCGTTTTTTCGCCTGACAGGAATATCATCTTCATATACAACATGAAGAATAATGTTGTTGTAAACTTCGTCATCCTGATGTTGGTGTTTGAACCAATGCGACGATTTTGTATGAATTTCAATGTTTCCGGCCCACAAAGTGTTGCCGATTTTTACTTTGGCATTGAAAAAATCAGGTCCGCTGTCGAGATTGGGCATTCCTGCTGATAATACATGAACTGTCAACCCGTTAACTGTAACTAAATGGCTTGAGAAAAGCTGAAACTTCCAAAGGTAACTTAAAAAATCTTCATTCATAACATAATATTTTTGTTGTGATTCATTATAAATTGGATTATCTTTGGTGAACTGCAAAAGCGAAATTTTTTTTTATAACTTTGTAGCGTACAGATAAACCTAATTCGATGGCCAATGAACAACTGATAATCACAGGAATTGAGTATAAAGTTAAAAAGTTAATTGAGTTAAATGCATCAATAGTAAAAGAAAATTTAACATTAAAACGACTTTTAAGTGAGCGTGAAGATCAGGTGACCGGATTAACCAAAGAGTTGGGCGAAAGTAGAAACGAATTAGTAAAAATTACACTTGCAAAAATGCTTGAGAAAGAATTTGGAGTTGAGGAGAGTAGATTGAAACTGGAAGATTTAATTGCAGAAATTGATAGGTGTATTGAGGTTCTTAGTGAATAGAGAAAGGGTACGATAGTTTGAAAACCAATCTTGATATTAAGGTTCAGATAGCGGGAAGGCCCTATAGCCTTACCATTGCGTCAGAAGAAGAAAGGGTAGTTAGAAAGGCGGCTGAAGAGGTTAGCCAAACCATCAGAGACTATTCAAAAGCCTTTGAGTATAAAGACCATCAGGATTTATTTGCCATGGTTGCTCTTCAGCATGCAGCCAACTCAATACGTTTAGAGGAGGAAAAGTCGTTTAAGGAAAAAGAAATGAAGGAAAAATTGATAGCTATAGACGAACTTTTATCTGCACAATTTAATCAAAAGTAAACCGTTCTTTATCATAGAAAGTGCCCACGTGATTCATAGTTTGTAAACTCAACATTTCAACTATTGGGGACAAGCTTAAAGGATTGTAGGACAGGCCTGATTCCTTCGGGAATTCTCTGAAAAGAGAACACTGGACGTTCGAATTTCCTGGCAGCCCCACACGTGTCTTCAGGGGTTTACTAAACCCGAATTACGTAGGGCCTTTTTTCTCAGCAAATTGCAAGCAATAACAAAATGTTAAAATGGAGATAATTATTTATGTTGCTATTGCTACAGTAGCTTTGGGAACCGGGGTATTGATTACCAGTACCTTGTTGAAAAAATCAGTTCTAAAAAAGGCGCACGCGCTGCTCGAAGAAGCCAAAGAAAAAGCTGAGGTCATTAAAAAGGAGAAGATACTTCAGGCCAAAGAGAAGTTTCTTCAATTAAAATCAGAACACGAGAAGATTATTGGTGAGAAAAACAATCAGATCCAAAAAACAGAGAACCGAATTCGCCAGCGTGAAGTTACCTTATCGCAAAAAATTGAAGAAGCACAACGGAAGCAACGCTCCCTTGACAACCTGACAACTACCATCGAAAACCAGAAAGATAGTCTTGAAAAACGTCAGGCTGAATTGGATAGATTGCATGATGAACAGGTAAAACACCTGGAAACCATCAGCCAGCTTTCGGCTAAAGAAGCCAAGGATCAGTTAATAGAATCACTGAAAAATGTCGCCCAGGCTGAAGCCATGGTGCATATTCGTGAAATTACCGAAGAAGCCCGTCTTACGGCTAACCGGACCGCTAAAAAGATTGTTATCGAAACCATCCAACGCACTGCAGCTGAACATGCCATCGAAAATACGGTGACTGTTTTCAACATCGACAGCGACGAAATTAAGGGACGTATTATTGGTCGTGAAGGCCGCAATATCAGGGCTTTGGAAGCACAAACAGGTATTGAGATCATCATCGACGACAGCCCTGATGCCATTTTGTTATCAGGTTTTGATCCTATCCGCCGTGAGGTAGCGCGTTTGTCGTTGCAAAAGCTGGTGGCCGATGGACGTATTCACCCTGCACGTATCGAGGAAGTTGTAACCAAAACGCGCAAAGAGGTAGATCAGGAAATCATGGAGGTTGGAAAACGTACCGTAATCGACCTTGGAATACACAATCTGCACAACGAACTGATCAAATTAATTGGCCGGATGAAATACCGTTCATCCTATGGGCAGAATCTGTTAGCCCACTCCATCGAAGTGGCAAACCTGAGTGCCACAATGGCTTCGGAACTTGGGCTTAATCCAAAAACCGCTAAACGCGCCGGATTGCTGCATGATGTTGGCAAGATTGCCGAAAATGAAGCCGAACTACCCCATGCTATTTTGGGAATGAAGCTGGCGGAAAAATACAAGGAAAAACCCGATGTGTGCAATGCCATTGGAGCGCACCATGATGAGGTTGAAATGGAAACCCTGATTGCACCTATTGTCCAGGTGTGCGATGCCATTTCAGGTGCCCGTCCGGGTGCCCGCCGTGAGGTGGTAGAAGCCTATATACAACGGTTGAAAAAACTGGAAGATCTGGCCCTGACCTACCCCGGTGTTGTAAAAACCTATGCCATTCAGGCAGGTAGAGAACTCAGGGTAATTGTAGGTGCTGATATGGTGAACGACCAGGATGCGGATAGGATTTCGTATGAGCTATCCAGAAAAATCCAGGAAGAAATGACCTATCCCGGACAGATAAAAATTACAGTGATCCGGGAAACCAGGGCAATTAATTACGCTAAATAGGCGTCAAGGGCACAATAATCCATTATTTTTGTGGCTTAATTTGAAATCTTGAAGTATGAAAAAAATTCTTGTAATGCTTGTTGTTGCTTCATTTGCACTCAATGCAAATGCCCAACATGTTTTTAACAAAGGTGATGTCATGTTTAATGCAGGGATGGGAATCCCCTATAGTTATGGGTTGGTACCTTCGATAAATTTTAGCGGCGAAGTGGGAGTGATTCCTACCGGAGATATCGGTTTGGTTTCCTTTGGCGGACTTACCGAGTTTCAGGTAGGTCGTTATGAATGGTTTGATACAAACGAAACTTTTACCAGATTTTACTTAGGAGCAAGGGCTGCCTGGCATGTTCATGCTTTTAACAGTGATGAATTTGATGCTTATGGTGGGGTTGGTTTTGGCATTGCATTTAGTGGCAAAACAGACCATTATGATAATGCTGTAGATCCCATACCAGATGTATTTGTCGGCGGACGCTGGATGTTTTCGCCACACATGGGATTGTTTGGTGAAGTTGGATATTCTGGTTTGAGCAGTTTGAAAGTTGGGATAACCTTTGGGATATAGCAACATTCGACCTGTAAATCACGTATTTAAAAAAAAGCCGATTCATGTATTTGAGTCGGCTTTCTGCTTTTTACGGTACAATAAACAAAATTCAGGCATTTCCTGACATCCTTTGATATTAACTTGAATTTACGCATAAAAAAAAGCACCATCCTGGAAATAGTGCTTTTTGCTCGCTAAGTTGTTTATAGATAAATATCCCTAATAGTTATCAATTGGTTTTTTATAATTCTTTCCGGTGGCTAATCTGTAATTTGTCATGTTTCGATAGATTACCATTTTTGCATAAAATATTCAGATCTGATTTCTAATTTCATTAGTCTGGTAGAATAAGATGAATTTGTTAAGTTGGGGCTATAAGTTCATGTTAGGTTACCTGAAATGGAGCTTCGTTATCAACACCAATAACAGCTTAGTGCCTATAAGACAATTTAAAAGTAAAATACCCTTAGTCGCTATCGACATTTTGATTGAAAAGTTTGATAGGATATCATTGATTTCCCGGAGGTTTATGTAAATAGCTATCGTTTTTGTGAAATAGTGTCCATTTCATTTAATTGATTGATAGATAGTTGACTCCTTCGACTTTCTATAATTGACTATTTTGGAATCCAATTCAATTGTTAATAATTAACATCAAAAATCACAAATCTCTCATTTGACTGACAAAATCTTTATTTTAGCCCGGCGTTTTGTTCAGTTCCCCGGAAGGGTAGTCCATTTTATGATTACCCAATGTAAAAAGGATTTGTATATGCCTTGGTCTGGAGAATAGCATTTTATTATTTACTCACTAATACAATCTAACATGGTTCCAAAAATTTCAACACTAAGCGGTTACATCCACGAATATCAAAAAAGCGTTGCCAATCCAACCGGGTTCTGGGACAATGTGGCCGATACATTTTACTGGCACAAACGATGGGACAAGGTTCTTGAATGGGACTTTCATGAGCCAAAGATCAGTTGGTTTGTAAATGGCAAACTCAACATTACAGAAAACATTTTTGAACGACATCTCTTTCTGCGCCAGGATCAGCCTGCTTTGATCTGGGAGCCTAACAATCCTGATGAAGCTCATCGAATACTCAGTTATGGCGAACTTTTTAAAGAAGTAAAGAAATTCAGCAATGTACTTTTAGGCCTTGGATTACGCAAAGGTGACCGTGTAACCATCTACCTGCCCATGATTCCTGAGCTAACCATTGCGATGCTTGCCTGCGCCCGGATTGGGGTGATTCACTCCGTGGTATTTGCCGGATTTTCGGCGAATGCATTGGCCGACAGAAACAACGATGCCGAAGCGCGGGTGTTAATTACTTCGGATGGAGGCTTCCGCGGAAGCAAGGTGTTGAATCTGAAAAATACTGCCGACGAATCGCTGGAGAAAAGCCCGACCATCGAGAAAATGATTGTGGTGAAGAGAACAGCCACCGAAATATCCTGGAACCAGAATCGTGATCTGTGGTGGCACGAACTTATGGAGTCGGCTTCTGAAGATGGAAAAGCCACCGTGATGGATGCTGAAGATCCGCTTTTCATTTTATATACCAGTGGTTCTACAGGTAAGCCAAAGGGTGTGGTGCATACAACCGGAGGTTACATGGTTTATTCAGCCTATACTTTTCGGAATGTTTTCCAGTATTCTTCCGGGGAGGTTTATTTCTGTGCTGCTGATATAGGTTGGATTACAGGTCATTCCTACATCGTTTATGGGCCACTGCTCGAAGGAGCCACTACCGTGATGTTTGAAGGGATTCCCAACTTCCCTGATCCTTCCCGGTATTGGGACATCATCCGCAAATTTGAGGTAAACCAGTTTTATACCAGTCCAACCGCTATCCGATCGCTGATGGCCGAAGGACAACAATGGATTGAGGGGATTGAAATGCCCTCCTTGCGGGTGTTGGGTACTGTTGGTGAACCCATCAATGAAGATGCCTGGCACTGGTACCACGACCATGTAGGAGGAAACCACTGTCCCATTGTGGATACCTGGTGGCAAACCGAAACCGGTGGAATCATGATCAGTCCGATGGCCGGAATCATTCCTACCAAACCTGCCTTTGCTACTTTGCCTTTACCGGGAATTCAGCCGGTAATAGTGGATACTGAAGGACGCAACCTTTGCCATAAAAGTGTAGAAGGTAGTTTATGCATCAAGTTTCCATGGCCAGGCATAGCCCGAACCCTATGGGGAGATCATGAGCGGTTTAAATCGTCCTATTTTTCACAGTTTCCCGGCTTATACTTTACCGGTGATGGCGTCCGTCGCGATGAAGATGGCTATTACCGTATCATGGGACGTGTGGATGATGTAATTAATGTATCGGGCCATCGACTGGGAACAGCCGAAATTGAAAACGCAGTCAATGAACATCCTTTGGTTTCTGAATCGGCTGTGGTGGGCTTTCCACATCCCATAAAAGGCCAGGGGATTTATGCCTATGTGGTGTGCCCTGAGTTTTCAAGCGGGGGAGAAGATGGGATTCGCAATTCTATTTTGAAAGCAGTAAGCTTGTTTATCAGTCCCATCGCACGACCCGACAAGATTCAGTTCGTAAGGGCACTGCCAAAAACCCGTTCAGGTAAGATTATGCGCAGGATTTTGCGTAAAATTGCAGAAGGAAATACACAGGATTTTGGCGACACTTCTACTTTGGTTGATTCCTCTGTGATAGATCAGATTATCGCCGGAAAACTTGTTGAATAATGGCACTGTATGAACCTGCGAATTGGATGTCTTCTGTTATTTTTATTGGTTGTTGGGATTGTATCCGGGCAACCAATTGATCTTGCCAGGGCAAACCAAATTGCCCATCATCAGGGGGATAATGATTGTCCAAGCTGGTCACCCGACGGTGAAAAAGTGATTTTTCAAACCAACAGAAACGGTTCATGGGATATTTATTGTTATGATACAGAGACTGATACCATTTATCCCCTGATTATCAGTAAGTACAATTTACAACATCCCGTTTGGCATCCTGATGGACAAAGCATTGTTTTCGACTCGGATAGCCTCGGACGGGAAATCCTATTCATTTACAGTCTGGCTGGCAATGAAACCACCAGGTTGTTCAATCGGGAAATCGATGGTCGTGAAGCCTCTTTTGCTTCCTCATCCCGACAGGTTTATTTTTCAGGGTATAACAAAACCAACGACAAATGGCAGATTTATAGTTATGATTTTATTTATGACAACTTAAATCAATTAACGCACAATAATAGCTACTGCCTGGATCCGCAAGTAGCACCTGACGGAAAACATCTTGTTTATTATCAAGCCGAAACCGTACTTGAGCCCGCCACCATAGCTTTCATTAATTGGTATGGGGAAGAAAGTCATCGTCTGAGGGGCATAAATGCAAAAGACCTCTGCTGGCATCCGGCAGGTTTGAAATTGTATTTTATTTCTGATATGGACGAAAAGAAGGGTGAATTGTATAGTATTTGGGATGATGGCTCCCACCTCGAACGTATCACCAATGATACCATAGCTCAATATCAACCGGCCATTGCACCTGATGGTCATACACTCATTATCGTTGGTAAGGTGCCTGATGGAAAAGGATTATTTCTGATTGATCTCACTGAGGACTAGTTTTTAAGTAGATTGTATTGCAGAAGTTGCATGCAAAATGCTCTGATACAACACGCTTACGTCCGGGATTGATAATTTGATTACCTTTGTTGCAAATCAAATCAAAAAAAATCAGCTTGTATGGTAAATCAACAACCAGAATTCAACATTAAGAAAGTCCTTCCTGTTGCCATTGTGCTCGGGGTATTGGTCTTTATCGTCATTTTTTGGAGTAGGATGACAGTAACCATTAAAGGGGGATACGGGGGAGTGTTATTTCAGACTTTCGTGGGTGGTATCGACACGACGAATACCTACGGTGAAGGATTTCACTTCATCGCTCCCTGGAACGACATGATAGAATATGAAACCCGCCAGCAGGAAGTGGCCGAAAACATGGATGTGCTTTCATCCAACGGATTGTCGATAAAAGCTGACATATCTGCCTGGTATGAACCCGAATATGCCCAACTGGGTTTGCTTCACTCGAGAATCGGAACGGATTATGTTAAGCGGATTGTGATACCAGCCCTTCGGTCATCGGCGCGAAGTGTGATTGGCCGATATACACCTGAGCAAATTTACTCTACGAAACGAGATGCCATCCAGGATGAGATTTATACGGAAGCACGCCTTATCCTCGACAATAAGTATGTAAACCTTAACAGGATATTAATCCGGTCTATTGTACTCCCCGAAACCATCAAATCGGCCATTGAGGGGAAACTTAAACAAGAACAGGAATCACTTGAATATGAATTTAAAATTCAAAAGGCCCAAAAAGAAGCCGAACGTCAGATTATCGATGCTGAAGGCAAAGCTGCGGCCAACAAGATACTCAATGCGAGTTTAACTGATAAAATTTTACAGGAAAAAGGAATCAGTGCCACCATTAGACTTGCTGAATCGAACAACACAAAAGTGGTGATTATCGGCAATAGCAGCAATGGAATGCCCATTATCCTGGGTGATATGAAATAGGACCATACTCCGGACAGCTATCAGGAGAATGGATACTCACCAGTTAAAAATTGAACTTTTCCAAAGTTTGAAACTTTGGAAAAGTTGTATAAAAAAAAGAGCCGGTGTTTGCCGGCTCTTTTTTTTTATGTATGTTTTGATGAATCTTTTAAACAAACTTCAACTCTGCCAAACACTCATGGATGAGATTGAAAGTCCGTTCGATATCCATATCCAATCCCACTGAAAAACGCACCAAACCCGGCGACAGTCCCATTTCTTTTTGAATGTCTTCAGGAACTTCCGAAGAGGTGCTTTTCCCTGAATTGGAGAACAAGGTTTTAAAGTATCCCAAACTTACCGCATGGTAACCAACCCCTTTTTCCTGCATCATCTCCATAAACGGAGCGGCACGTTCGGCTGTTTCCAAGTCAATGGCAATTAGTCCACCCATTCCGTATCCTTCGTTCATCTGCGATTTAAACAATTCATATTGAGGATGATCAGGCAATCCGGGATAATTGAATTTGATACCAAGTCCCTTGAATTTTTCGGCAAGGTACAAAGCGTTTTTGCTGTGTTGCATCATCCTGATGTGCAGTGTAGCCATGTTTTTAAGGATAGAAGATGAACGCATGGGATCGAGCACCGGCCCCAAAAGCATGGCTGTTCCAGAGTTTACATCGCTGATGTCGTTGATAAACTGTGCTGAAGCGCAGATGGCTCCCGCAACACAATCGTTTTTCCCATTGATAAACTTGGTCATGCTGTAGACAACGATGTCGGCTCCCAGTTTAAAAGGACTGATAATCATGGGTGTAAAGGTGTTGTCGACAATGAGTTTGATGTCGTGCTGATGCGCAATTTCGGCGAGTTTAGGTAAGTCGGAAATCTGCAACATGGGGTTCGTCATCGACTCCGTGTAGATGATCTTTGTGTTCGGACGAATGGCCTCGATGATGCTTTCATGGTTTTCAATGTTCACGAAAGTGACGTCGATATTGAATTTTTTGACGTAGTTGTTCAAAAAGGCAAAGGTGCCACCGTAGGTAGTCACGCTGGTGATGATGTGATCGCCGGCATTGCAGCATTGGAGAATGGCAGTGGTAATGGCGGCCATTCCGGAAGCGGTTACCCAGGCGGCTTCAGTTCCCTCCATGGCGGCCAGGGCATCGGCAAGGTATTTGTTGGACGGATTCCAGTGACGCGAATACAAAAAGCATCCCTGTGCTGCTCCATGAAAGGCATCGATCATCGTATCTTCTTTCAGGAAAGTATAGGTTGCCGAATCGGTGATGGATGGATTGACATCCCCAAACTCGCCAAATTGTTTTAAATCCTGTATGGCGGTTGCCGGGTTGAATTTTTCTGACATAGGTCTTAAATTAATGATTTTCTGGTTACAAAAGTAGTAAACAAACCCTCCTCCACGAGGTAGAATCGGTATAAATAGAGAGAGGGCAGAGTGTGATTTCTGTAGTTAGAAATGCTTACAAAAACGAAGAAACTTATTGAATAACAATCCGCTCCGTTTGCACAGATTTGTCTTGAGTTATTTTTATCAGATAAACTCCTTTTTCTATAGAACTTAAATTAAGTTGTGATTCAGAAATTTTGCCAGACAGGATCTCCTCCAGTACCATATGACCCTGTGTGTCAAAAAGTTGGATCTGATAATCATGTGTTGAACTAAGGTTCCGCTTGATATTCAATACCTCTTTCGCCGGATTGGGATAGATGGTGAGCATGGAATGATGGCCTATTTCATCTATAAAGTCGAAAAGCATCAGATTAAAACCCTCTGGCAAATTCATGGGTGGCCAGGCATTACCGTTGTCAATATCAACATCATATTTCCCTGTCGGAAAATTAACTAAAAAGTTAAACTCACCTGATAATACACTATCGCTAACAATTGTTTGACTGGAGGGATTGATGGTTATATTGCCTTGTGTGAGGCTTAATTGACTGGTTCCTTGCATAAAAACAATATTATTACCGGTTACGCTGATGGTAAGTGCATCCCCTTGACTGGCTGAATCGGGTACAACAGACGAAATGGTTGGCATAGTGATAGCTTCCAACAAATTAACTGCATTTTCCAAATTCATTGTTCCATCCAGAGGTGCATACACAACCAGATCGTGCCATCCATGTGCATTGGCATGCGAGAAAACAAAATCTGCCAAAAGCGTCACCGAATCCACCACAGTGATATCATGACAATAAAGTTCTTCAGATTCACAGACCAAAGTTACAGAAGGAATGTTGGTTTCAGTATTAAAATGTGTATTGGCTGTTCTGATTTCAAATATTGTCCTGGTTCCCTGAAAGGCCTCTATAGGAAAACATGAAACCAATGACGGATCGCTTCCTCCCGTAAATAAATGAAATCCATTTTCTAAAGTAACATTTCCAAGGTTCCAATTGTTGACGGTAACATTATAGTATCCGGTGTCATCATCCGAATTAAATAAAAAGTCACCTGTGATGATGGTATCGTTTATTACCGTGTGACTAGAAGGATAAATTTCGTTAAATGCGTTGTAAAAATACAACATAGAAGAACCTTGCTGAAACAAAGTATTTGTTCCTGTTACTGTTACCGTAAGCTGATCTCCCTGAAAGGCAACATTGGGTTCAACGGATACAATTTCAGGAGAGTTGGCTGAAGGCAGCAGGGTGAAGGCATCGGGCATGGTGAGGCTACCATCGAGCCTGCTGTTATATTTCACAGAATAGGAACCGGCAGGGGTATAGGTACTCACATTGAAACCAACTACCAAGTGGGTTAAATCGATCACGGTTATATAGGACTTGTAAATGTAGGTGCCCGATGCATAAAGAAATACATTTTCTAAATTGTCCATTCCAAAATGGGTGTATTCACCAATAATTTCCATCTCAAAAGTTTCGCCGCTAACTGCAGTATCAGGGTCAATGCTAAGTAATTGAGGGAGATTGGCAACCGGATTCAGGTAAAATCCGTTATCAAGCACAATGTAACCCGAACCATTCCATGCCTCTACATTGTAAGATCCTTCCTGATCATCAGGGCTGAAATAAAAATCGCTCTGAATTTGATTGATATTGAGTACGGTATTATTTTCCGGAAATATGCCATCCGATCCGCTTTGGATTAACTGAACGAAACTAGTCCCCTGCATGAAATTCACGTTTTCGCCGGTAACGATTATAGAAAGCTGTTGACATTGCGTTCCTTCATTCGGATCAACCGAGGTAATGGTTTGAGCCTGAATACCTGAAAATGAGAGGAGGAAAATAAATACAGAAACTTTAAAAATATTTTTCATTAAGAATGGTGTTTGTTGGTTAATACGGCTTTTGCTGTTTAGAAAAGTCAAATATAAGGTTTTCAATTGAAATGCCTTCAATTTTATGGGTTTTATATTGCAAAAAATACCACTCCGGATCGTCTGGAAGCGAATGGATTAGCTCTGTTTTGCCTTGCTTCGTCAGGATAGAAATTATTTTTGCTTTTAAAATAGCCTTGATATAAGGTTTAAAATTCGGGTTGGAGGTTTGAATGTCGAGGTAGCTGAGCGCAGAAAGAGCGCTGTCGTTCTGATGTTCATTAAAATATACTGCACACAGATTGAGGGCCGATTCTTCAAATTCAGGATAGATTTTAAGCGCTTTCTTATACAATGAAATGGCTTTTTCGTTTTCCCCGATTTGAACATAGGACGAAGCCAAATCATTGATCACATGCACATGATAGGGATTTAGCGCCAAAGCGGTCGTAAAACAACGAATGGCACTATCGGGCTTACCCAGCTGGTACCATGCCAATCCCTCATACCACGACAAGGGTGTGGAGAGCGGATCCATCTGGTAAAATGCCGATTCAGCCTGTTCTATTTCTTCAATTACACGCTTTGGTTGGTTTTCCATTTTAGCTTCCAACGCCAGTTTTGTATGCGATTCTGATGTATATCGTTGATATCCGTAATAAAAGGAGCCTACAACCAAAAGCGCTAAAAGGAGAAAACTCATCCATTTTAGTGTTCTTTTCTTTAAACCGGTCGTTTCAATTTCAGTTTCAGTATTTCCTTTGATCAACAAAGCAAACAGCGTAAACAAGATGATATTGCTGACAATCCGCTCATGCGGAAAACTAAAGAACGAGAAAATAGCAAAACCCGTCAATGCAAAAAGTACAGATAGAAAAAATAGTTGACGGCGGGTTTCCTGCTGTTTTTTGATTTGTGCCCATGCCAGGTAAAAGGCGATCAAAAACCCTAGAAGATACAAAATTCCTCCAATGAGTCCGTATTCGCTGGCAATCCACAAAAAATCGTTGTGAGGCCGCTGATAGTAGGTGACATTGTCCTCGGAAACCAATCCTTTGTTGCCATACTTCAACATTTCAATTTTCCAGTTGGCGGCCCCGCAGCCGAAAATGGGTTTTTCTTTTATTATTTGGAGCGTTCTTTTCCACAATTCAATCCGGTCCTTTCCGGAGCCGTTGTCTATTTTTAGTATGTTGCCTGCATGGGTTTCTGCTTCATTGGTTACGGTAAAAAACACGAAGAAAAGGATTGACAACAGGAGGGTGACTGAAAACGTGATTCCAATCCACCGAAACGGCTTATTTAAAATCAGTAAAAATGTTGATTTCTGTTGCCGGTTCCACAAAACGAATCCTGTAAACAGCAGGGTCATCATAACTAACGACAGCCATACACTTCTGTTTGACAATACGATAAGCAAAAATAAACTCAGGTTGCAAAAGGTTACATTTAGTATTGAAAAAAGCCGCGATTTTTCTGTGACAGCCAGGTAAATTTGAAATGGCAATATCAGGAAAAGGATTTCAGCATACAGGTTGCGATGCCCGAGAATGGCTTTAACCTGATAGGTACTCAACGGAATATTTAGTTTCCCTGATTGCATCACCTCCACAAGTTCAACCAATCCCCAAATGGCCAAAACCATCCCCAAAATGCTGAGCGACCAGGTGCTTCCTTTTTGAAGTTCTTTGAATGAGTAGTTTTGAATAAGCAAAAACAACAACAGTTGGTAGCTAAATATCTTCATCCATTCGAAGATGGAATCGCAGTAACTATTTCCCCAGAGCAGCCGTACTCCGGTAAACATGGCAAACAGTAACCAAACTATCCATAAGGAAGATTTTAGCCCACGCAGTTTAAATTGCTTGTTGACTACCCATTGAACCAACAGTAGGGCCAAAATCACTTGCAAGCCCAAGAACCTGATTAGCAGTCCGGGGTCGAGGGTGGCATGGCTTGATAACAGAGAAACCACCAATAGAAGTCCAAAAAGGGGTAGTATTTTTGTGAGCAGTGGAATCTGATTTTGTGACATGAAATTATTGTTGACAACAAAGGTGTGTTTGGCGTTCAAATATAGCAATCTTTCCTTCTTTATTCTATTTTTGTAATCTTTTCCCGAATGTTGCACTTATGGTAAAAAAAGCAGGACTCTTTGTCAACCTTACTTCCATAGTTTTATTGATGTTTGTTTTGCTGAACAGTGATGTGTTCACCAAAATGCGTACCATTTTTATTGACGGCGACGGGAGCGGGCATTATGCCTATTTGCCGGCCATTGCTTTGAATCGTTCGGTTGATTTTACCGCAGTTTATGAAGCCGAGAAAAGCCGGAAGGGAGCGGATTACGTTGGTCACAATTATCACAACGAACGCGGAGTGACCATCAACAAATTTACCTGTGGAACGGCCTTGCTCCAATCACCCTTCTTTGGCCTGGCCTATATCATTTCAGGTCTTTCAGGGTTGCCGCCCGATGGCTATCATGTGGTTTTTCAATATGCGGTGGGCCTTGCCGGGGTATTCTGGCTGGCCGTGGGGCTCTGGTTTTTAATACAATTGCTCAGGTTGTGGAGGATTGAAAAAAAAGTGGCCATCGGGTTTGCTTTGGCAGGAACGCTGGCAACCAACCTCTTTTTTTACGGATTTGTAAATCCTTCCTTCTCGCATGTGTATTCCTTCGCAGCCATTACAGCATTCTATTATTATAGTTCAATATTTTTCAAAAAAAAGCAGACGGCTGATGTTTACCGTGCTGCTTTTTTGCTTGGATTGATTGTAATCATTCGTCCGGTGAATGTATTGTCGGTATTGGCAATTCCTTTTCTTGCAGGAGGATTTTCATCCTTACGGAGAAATCTTTTTCACCTGATCACCTGGCAGAGAGCAGGGTGGGGGGTGTTGATTTTTCTGCTTGCGTTAAGCCCGCAAATCCTGATCAACTATCTGCAAACCGGACGATTAATGCTGGATGGGTATCAAAACGAAGGTTTTTATTTTCTGCAACCTCACCTGGCTGACTTTCTCATCAGTTATAAAAAGGGATGGTTTGTTTATACGCCCTTCATGCTGTTGATTTTACCGGCCCTGTACATGGTTTACAGGCGATCCGTCGGGCCATTTGCTGCTTTTTCATTTTTCCTGGTGGTTATTGTTTATGTCTTTTCAAGCTGGTGGAACTGGTTCTATGGCGACAGCTTTGGCATGCGCCCGATGGTGGAGTATTACGGACTTTTTATTCTGGTAATTGCCATGGGTTATCAGGGTTTAAAGGGTGTTCGTCTAAAACGGCTGGTCATTGTGTTTGTGGGATTCACCATCTTCCTGAATCTGTTTCAAAGCTATCAATATTCCACAGGCATCCTCCATCCTGATTCGATGAACCGGCAGTCCTATTGGTATGTTTTCCTGAAAAGCGCGCCAAAATATCGTGGAGCCGTTGCCGGAGGCGATGAATACTTTTATGGAAAATTAAATGAACCTCCCTTCTTAACTACGGTGAATACCATTGATCAATTGCCGGAAAACTGGGGGTTGAATGAAAAATCGGTGGTGTATTCCCCCGGTGCAAACAGCCTGGTGATAGAGCAAAACAAGGAGTTTATTTACAGCCCTTCCTACAGGTTTGCGATTTCTGACAACTACACAAAAGACAGTTTGGTTTATGTAAGGTTCAGCATGAGTTATTGTGAAAAGGAAGTAAATTCAGCACTACATGCCTTACTGGTAATGGATATCACCGATAAAGTTGGTGAGCATGTTTTTTATAAGGCTTTCAGGATGAAAAGGCTGCCTGATGAAGAAAAGGATGTCTGGAGGCAAACTTCGTTGGGAGTTAAGCTTCCACCGATATTACCCGGGTACAAAGAGGTTAAGTTCTATGTTTGGAACAAAGACCAGGGTAACTATTTGCTTGATAACCTTGGGTTTGAATTTTTTAGGTATTAGGTTGAATTGCATTTAATAAGAAATATGCTGGTTTATAACCCCTCCTCCCTCCCGATAGTTATACGGGACCTCCCCAAAGGTGAGGAGTGATAAATCTTTCTAAATTAGATTTATATAAGTCATATATTAAAGTTATACGACCTAAAACACAACAATCTATCACCTTTCCCCTTTGGTGAATCCCGAACCATTTCGGGAGGGGATAGGGGTTAATCTAATATAAAAAAACATAAAAGTATACCATTAATCTAAGGTTCCGTTTTAGCACTTAATCAGTCTAATCTGACTTCACTCAACTAACACCCGCCCCACTTTTTGCGAAGATTTGAGAGATCGCCAGAAAATCAGGAGGGTAGAGAGAGTTAAATTAATGCTTCAAATGAATTTTTAAAATCTTTTGCAGTTTTTTTATCGATGTGGTACAGAACCGGATACTCATTTTGACATATTACCATGAGTTGTCGTTAATTGTCTTATTCATCAGGAAACTTTTCAGGTTTCCCAAATTTGGGGTTGGTCATAAAGTCATCATCCCGTAAGGTGCGTATAAAGCTTAATAAATCGGCTTTTTCCTGTAGTGTTAACCGCACGCCTCCATTGTTAACATGGTGCATCAACGGACTGATGGATGAAGAGCTGAGTACACCTGTAGAATAGAAATCGATTACTTCTTCAATCGTGGCAAAACGTCCATCGTGCATGTAGGGCCCGGTTACTTCAATATTCCGGAGTGTGGTGGCCTTGTAGGCACCATGATCCATCGGATCACCTGTAATGGCAAACCGATCCCTGATATCATTAAAAACCGTGTCTTTGCCATTGTTGTAAAACAAGTGAGTGGTGAACAGCGGGTTGCCAAATCCTCCATGACAATGGAAACAATCGCCCCCGTCTTCAGTGGTAAACAGCATATAACCATTCAGTTCCGGTTGCGATAGCTGCACTTCTCCATGCATGTATTGGTCAAACTTTGAATTGGCGGAAATAAGAGTACGTGCAAATTGAGCGATGGCTTTTCCAATATTTGTGAAGGTAATTGATTTGCTTCCAAAGGCTTTTTCAAACAATTCAGGATAACCGGGGATGTCCTGAAACAAGTTTTTTATTCGCGTAGTATCGCCATTCACTTCATGTGGAGCCAGGGCAGCCATGCGCACAAAATCCTCAATATTCCTGGCATCCGGGTTGGGGTTTGTAGGATAAAGTAACCCATTCCATCCATAACCGGTGGTATTCCAAACCAGGTTGATCATGGGCAACATCGCGTGGGGGGTAGGGATGCCGGTAATTCCATGAGGAAATCCTCCCGGAAAACCTGGATGGTCCACCCCGGCTTCAAACGAACGCTCCTGTCGGTGGCAGGTGGCACAACTCATCAACGAATCAGGATGGGTACGGCCCGAGAACCGCCCGTCATAAAATAAATAACGGCCCAATTCAATCCCTTCAACAGTCATTGGGTTGTTATCGGGAATATTTAATTTGGTTGGAAAACCAAATGGAATTTCTATCTCATAAGGAGTAGGTTCATAGGGTGTTATGGTTGATTTGTTGGTACATCCGGAAAACCAGGATACCAGAATCAGAACCACCGTATTGACAATTTTGTTTTTCATTTATAAGTCATCGTGTTAGCTGAAAACACATCCCAACCGTTTTCAACGATCAACGCCAGCGCTTCCTGGTTTTGCATGATATGGCCGCCCCATATATCGTGGTCATAGGTGTTTGGCGAGTGAAACCAGTTTTCGACATTCATAATCACTTCTACCGATTTAGTTTCCCCGGCCTTTACAACGAAAGCTGAAGCAGGCAAGTGTACCGTAAAGTAATTTTGAACATAGGATGTGATAGAATCCGGGTAAGTAAAATAGTCTTGTCCGATACCCAGGTGAAAGTTAAACGGGGCTTCCTGGTTGAGTTCATTGAGCCACTTGCCGTTGAGTTTCAGGTAGTGATAGCCGCCACCCAGATTTTCGGGCCAGAACATAAACGATTCGGGCGGATTGACAAACATCAGGGAATGATTCTTTTCTTCAGAAATACCAAAAGTAAAACTGATGCTGTCGTAAGTTCCTTGGGGGATTTCGTCTTTAAAAATGTAGTTCTGTGTTTCAGGCAGATCGGTATCCACGTAATGGATGTCCTCCCATTGATCAAGCAACAATGAAGTCCCGTTTGAATGGTAAAGCGTTACATCCGAAATAAAATACTGAATTTCATTTACAAGATATTGATTCCCGGCTGCGTTCATATATCGCATGTCATCAAACACAATGGGCTCGCTGTCAATCTTATGACTGAAGTGAAGGGTGAGTTTTCCGGTGTTTGGTTCAGGGTTGTCGGTTTTGGAATCACAACCTGAAAAAGAAAGAATGCACCATGTAAATGCAATGAAAAAAAGAAGTTGAATACGTTGTCGAAATAATTTGTCCATTTTAGTTCATCTGTTAATTATAAGGAACCACGCCACTAACGGTCAGGTATTTAATAGTGTCAGCCTGGCTGTTCCCCTGCTTATATACTTTTCCATCCACCAGTATCTGTATCAGCAGCGACGATTGAATATCCTTATAGTTACCTGATATATAAACTATTTCGCCCTGGTCGGCCATAAATTCAAATTTCCATTTGTCGGATGCGCTTTCCGGGTTTACCTTTAAGTTCACCATTTCCTGTTGATCGTTCCTGTATTGAAGTTGATATTCTGAAATGGCACCAGAAGTGATATACGTAACTTTTTTTTGATTCGTGTCGTTGCATGCGCCTAAAAAAAGCAAAACCAATGCCAGAATGACGATTTTATCGTGTGATCTCATTATTTTTCAGTTAAAGATTTATAATCAGGTTCAAATAACAAATGCGGCCGGGTTCCATGTAGGGAGACAAAGACCCGACAACCCGCCTGTTTAAGTGTTCATAGTAATTGGTATTGAAGAGGTTGGAGACTCCACCGTAAAGGGTCACCTGATCGCTGTAATGGTAAGTAACCACCAACTCCAGGGTGGTAAAAGCAGGAGAGGTTTTTTCGTAATATGCCTTGCTCACCTGATTTTGGGCAGCCACCATCCTCAGTTTTGCACCCGGTGACAACTGATTTTTTAACAAATGAACATAAAAAGCCAAGTTTGCCTCCAAAGGAGGTATCTCGGGCAGCGGATCGTTGTTAATGGTTTCCTCACCTGTTACCTGGCCGCTTTCGATCAAATACCGGGTGGCTTTTGGATTTATCCCGGTCGTATAGGCAGCTGAAAATGCAGCATCCCAAAATTTCTGTGCAGGTGTAACATAATTGATTTCAAATCCCGTCAGATAAGCCTGATCGATGTTGATGAACCGTTTTACTCCTAAAACGCCCTTGGTTTGTGGTTTTACCTCCGAGGTTGGTACCATGACTGCTGAAATATAGTCGGTTACAAAGCTGAAAAAAATACCCGTTGTGAGGTTCCCCAGTCGGGAATTGGTGTAGGTCCAGTTCAAATCCAGTTCATGATTGGCTTCCGGTTTAAGTTGAGGGTTTCCAAGATAGTCGTAGTTGTCGTAACCTACAGGTAAAAGGGTGATAAACCTTTCGGTGATATCCGGACTTCTAACTCCTTTTCCAACAGAAACAGCCAGATTTTGATGGTCGTTTATATGCCAGGTAGCACCGGCACTCAGGCTGAGGTTGGTATAATTGCTTTTGGTGTTGGCATCCATAAAAATGGTGTCACCTTTCATGCTATACCTTGTCATGGGATCAGAGTTGCCCTGATTGATGTCCAACCGTGCAGAAGCGATCCAATCAAACCGGCTGGTTTTATACTGATATTCTGCAAAAATTCCCAGGTTGTTCACCAGCGAGTTGTTCCAAAGGTTTTCAAAAAGTACAGGCATATTGGGCTGCATGATCATGGTTTTAGAACGCGTACCATCTTTTGAAATCCTTTCGAATCCTGATCCGGCTTCTAAAACGCCTTTTCCCAGATCGAAATTAATTGCGAACCGCCCACCTGTGTTAATGGCATGAATGTTGGAAATCGCTACAACGGTATCAGAAAAGGGGCGGCTTTTATTGTCCATCTCGTGGTTTACATCTGAATTGTAGATATGTGCCCGGATAAAATGGACCACCTCTCCAAAACCCGTCCCCAGATAGCTAAAATCGTAAATCTCCGTATTGTCGTTTCGTTCGTCCATTGGCAGGGTAGGGAAGTCGATATTTTTACCCCATGACCGGTCGTATCCCACATAGAATTTTTGCCCGGCCACCGGTTGAATGCCCAATTGCCCTTTCAGGCTATAATTATTGGATGAACCCTGCATGGTTTCTCCGTTTCCGGATGAATAATCCCCATATTTATTCCAGTTGGTGGATAAGGAATAAGCCAGTAATTTGTTGCCTCCGGCGACGTTCAACCTGGATTTGTAGCCCTGATAATTAGTTTGACCGCCCACCATCATGTTCAGGTGGGTTTCATAACTCTCATTAAACGACAGTTCGTTGGTAACCAATCGGATCAGGCCGCCAAAATTTGGTCCATATTTCAAAGCATAGGGGCCTTTATAGATGGTTATCTTTTGCAGATCGCTGATATCGACATGCGCCGTAGCCGGATCCATCCGATTTGGGCAACCTCCTTCAATTTTGGTTCCTCCGTTAATCTGCACATTGAGTTGGCTATACTTAAATCCCCTGATGACCGGATCTATTCCCATGGCTCCTTTTCTAATGCCACCCATGTTAGGCTCTGTTCTTAAATAACTCCCAATGTCCTGAAAGGGAGTTTTTTCGAGATCAATCCTGGTAATCTCTGTTTTTAAAAGGGTTGAATTTTGATTGGCATCACCGAATACTTCCACTTCCGTTAATTTTGACACCTTTTCATGGAGAAATACTTCCAGCGGTTCATTGGGTATTTTATTGATATTCAGCGTATCCGTTTCGTATCCCAAATGCCTCAAAATTAAAACGGTTACTGAATTTTCCTTTACAGGAATCGAAAAAAGACCCTTGTGATCGGTAAGTGTTGATGCATCATTTTGTACATTCATGATTTCAACATGGGCTATGGGTTGATTATTCCCGCTGCTCCTGACTACTCCTGAAAGGTAGGTCGTTTGAGCACAAGCAAGATCGGAGATCAGCAAAAAGATCAGGATAGGTAAGTAAAGAAGAGAATGCATTGTATGATATTTTTCATCAAAAGTAGTTATTTGTATACAAGGGGGGTTAAAAAAAATCAGGATAAATCTCAATTTTTTCAAAACCGTTCACTTGATATCTATGATATTAATCAGTTTAAATTACGAATTGACCTTCAAACGGGTTGAGTACCATATTATTTGTAAGTTTTAAGAATTAATTAAGTTTGACCTAGAGGCTTAGCAGTGGAATTTCTTAATTTTGCTTACTAAATAAATAGAGAATGCGGTTTAAAGTAGGTGACAAAATAAAGTTTTTGGATGAAGTAGGGGGAGGAACCGTAATTTCGATTGTAGATCACCGGATGGTGAAGGTAGAAACAGACGATGGATTTGAAATGCCTGTGATGACCAGCAACCTGATACTTGATTTCAGGTCAGGGCAACATGATGCGGACACCATGCCAAAGTCAACCCAGGCATTATCATTGAATTCGGATACCGTTGTACCTGAAAAACCTGCCATTACAGAGATTAATCCATGGGGAAAAGTAAAGGATGCACCTGGTGTTTATCTAGCCTATGAACCTCATGAGCAACAATGGTTGCTCACGGGTGATCTGGACGTGATACTGCTTAACAACACGGAATATGATTTGCTTTTCAGCCTTTTTTTAACACAGGATGGAGCGATGAAGGGAGTTGATTTTAGTTCAATTCCTGCGCATTCAAAAATGGTTCTTGAAAGCATCAGTCACGACGAAGTTGAAAATTGGAATTCAGGAGCCATCCAATTGCTATTTCACGCCGATGAACCCAGGAAAATATTCATGCCGGCACACATCGATATTGATGTAAAGGCCGGTAGGTTTTTTAAGGAAGGCAGTTATGTTCAAAGCAGCATGCTTCGCGGTAAGTCGCTGATGGTGAACTTGATTTCATTGCAGGCGCTTACGGTGGCCTCCGATCAGGAAGCTGTACGTAAATACAACAGCGAAGTTGCAGCTCAGCAGTCGGCTGTAAAAAAGGAAAAAACCTTTATCAGTAAATATCAAACCGCTATTGGCGAAGCCATACTTGATTTGCACATCGGCGAACTGGTGGACAATATTGCCGGGATGACCAGCCATGATATGTTTACCCTGCAACTAGAAACCTTTCACAAGGCATTGAAAAGTGCCATGGAAAATGATTTCGACAAGGTGACATTTATTCATGGTGTTGGTAACGGAGTGCTCAAAAATGCCATTATCAAAGCACTTGAGAACTACGAAGGATTAGAAAATAAAATGGCCTCCATCAGCATGTTTGGTGTAGGCGCCATAGATATAACCATTAAAAGCAAAACCAATTGATAGATTATGCTGCGGAACAGACTCGCTGATTCTTGCAGAGCTTGTTATCGTTAAAATGTTTACTAAAAAAGCCAACATGAAAAAAATAACATCCTTTTTCTTTTCAATGCAAACAATGGGAGTATTGATCCTGCTGTTTGCTTTCTCCATTGCCACAGCCACCTTTATTGAGAATGATTTTGGGACTCCGGCAGCCCAGGCTGTCGTATTTAAATCATTTTGGTTTGAAGCCCTTTTAGGATTGCTGGCCATAAATCTGGTGGGAAATGTATTGGTTAATAAGCTTTACCGCCCCAAAAAGCTGACCATGTTTGTGTTTCACATCGCCTTTATCATTATTCTGCTGGGTGCAGCCATTACCCGCTTCATCAGTTATGAAGGCATGATGCATATTCGCCAGGGCATGGCTTCGAACACCATTTTAACAGACAATACTTATGTGGATATTACAATTAATGACGGCGATAGAACGGCAAAATCAGAAGAAAGTACATTGCTTTCCATCCTGACTCCCAAAGCCTATTCTGATAAAGTAAAAGTGAATGGAAATGCCTACTCGTTTCGTTCAGTTAAATATGTCCCCAATGCCCGGGAGGTAGTTACCGAACTACAGAGTGGAGGAATTCCTTACCTGAATCTGGTAGCCAGTACCGGTAGCGGACGTCAGAATCTGGTGCTTAAATATGGAGAAAGTAAATTTTTGGAAACCTGCAACCTGCAGTTCGGAGATAATTTCAACGACATGTCAATCAACATGAAATATCTGGGCGATCAACTTCAGATTTTCGCCAACGACAGTATCCACACCCTTTCCATGCTTACCCAGCAGCGGGCTGTATTGCCTCCGGGAGCCTGGTATCCGTTCGAAACCAAGACTTTGTATCAAATGCCACAGGTAAGCCTGGTAATTACCAGTTTTAACCCTCATGGAGCAGTTGATTA
>JAUYGX010000101.1 GCA_030690365.1 Bacteroidales bacterium
TTATGCAAAGCTTTGCATAAGTGTTTCAAGACACATAAACAATATCTTCAAAGAACAGGAATTGGACAAAAATTGCGACCAATGCACCTGAATTTGCTCTAGAACCTTCGTGTAACCAGCCCTCTTGGTTGAATGAATGGATTTGATTCTATCTCAAATTCAATAACACCCAATACCAGTTCTTCCTCTGTAATAACTTCAACTCTCCATTGTCCCTCCGCTACGTTATTTTTAAACGTATAGCCACGATAACCGCCATCCCGGCCACCCGTGATATCAAAACCAATATCCTCAACTACTTCCCACTGATTTGTATCAGGGTTGAACCACTTCCAACGGTGCATGATACTTTTTTTCAAATCGGTAGGCGCAAATATTGACGAATAGATATACACGCTCTCGCCCGGTTTATAGCTGTAATCAATTCTGTATTCCCTCCAAAATATATACCATTCATCTGTTTCATAGGTTACTATATAATCACCATTTTCCTTTTCGACATGATGTGCTGCCAGACCTCTTTCCAAAGCCAAAGGAACAGGAGGAATTAAATTTAAGAAATAAAACAGGTTAAGCGTCAAATAAATTCCGATTATGATAGCAAACAATTTACCAATATTTATTTCAACCCGGGTTGAAGGACTTACAAAGTAAATGTATAATACCAAGATAAAAGTGATTGCCAAACTAACTACGCCTGAAAGAATAAAAACCAGCGTATTCATTTCTTTTATGATGACCGGAATATAGAATGAATAAAAGGTAAAACTTACGAAAAAATAAGCACTAAACTGAAGATACTTATTCGACAAACGTTTTTTAAACAGCTCATTGGCGAAAAATACGATCACCAAAATAATGAAAAAGGCCGCCGTTTTTGAGAGAGAAACACTTCTTGAAAAATAAATAACATAGGCACTTGAAAGCCCTCCGAGAAAGAACTGAATGGCCAATGGAAGATATTCCTCAAACCGCTCAATAAAGGTACCTTTCCATTTCCCGTCATCCGCCAAGTTATAGAGATAGAGACAGCCACTTAATGAAATCAGGTATATAGCCAACAGGACATTATCATATAACCTGTCAATTCGTCCCAAAGTCAGTGAATCCCATACAAAACCACCAATAAAAAAAATGACAGGGGCAGCCTTTTTATGTTTTCTTATAAGTAATCTGACCCAGCTTCGCTTTATCCTTATCATGTGTTTTTTTAATTGCGGGAATATGGAGTGTGCAAATTTACACGTATTAAATCATAAACGATACGTTTGTCGCCAGAAGTGTGGATTTATTCAATATCTGCTTAAAAATTGATAATTCATTTAAAATTGATAATCACAGCACACTTTCTAAAGAATATAGCCTTACATATCACCATATTCAGCATGATACTGATCGCATTTAGTCTCACTATGAAGTGATTTATTTAGAGAGCCAATATATCATGCGCTCCCCTCTTGTCGTTCTCATCTGAGTGCAGTTTAACAAGAATTCAAACCTGAGTTGCATCTATCCGTCTATGGAATGAAACCAAGCTTAGGTATAGGGCAATTACTATGTTATGAAGTCCGGGTGTAGGTTTTTGAAATATTAAAGCCTGAGATAGAATCCAATCATCCAATTTTCAGGTTTAAATCCTACTTCAAAATTGCACGTTTTCTTTTCTCTGTTAATGAAAGAGTCATAGGTTTTTTGTGTGTATTCAATCAATTTTAACCTGAGCTCCATGCCAAAATTTTTACAAATATCAAGCTTAAAAACCGGTTGAAGCCCAAAGCAGAAGTATTCCTTTTCAGTACTCTCATGCAATTCTTCAGAAATCACAAAGGTATAAGTGGCACTGTCAACTTCATAATTCATATGGTTGATTTCCGATTTATTAAAAGTGTATTTCGAATAGAAATCAACGGCAAAGGTTATCCTGTTTGATATATTCCAAAAATACTGGTTTGAATATAAGATGATTGGCCATTGTCCTTAGTCACCAGATTACAAAAAAGCCTATCAGCACCATGTTTTCTACAAAAATTACAGCGATTCGCTGGTTAACACAAAATATGACGCCGGACTGGCCGATGCCCGAACCAGATACGAAACCGAGACCAAGAAAAAGACATTGGAATTGCTCAACCTGAAATGGACACAAAGTGAATATTTAATTTACGGGTTTGGTGCTTTCATCGGATTCGCACTTATAATTGGGCTCCTGTTTTTCAGGCAGGCAAAAGATGGGATAAAAAGATAAAAATTAGCAGTTTGAAGACTTCTTAACCAGGCTCCTTTTTTGAAAAAAAGTAATTTCCCCCTGAGTCCTCTGTGCCTCCGTGGTAAAAAATATTACTTCTCCCCTCCTCCTCCACAATTTCTATTATTTTCGCTAAAAAAATTCACAACTTATGACGCTAAAACTCATATCCTGGAACGTAAACGGCATCCGGGCCATCGAAAAGAAAGGATTTCTCGATAAGATAAACGAACTGAATGCAGATGCACTCTGCCTACAGGAAACCAAAGCCCAGGACGATCAGGTGGCGGAAGTGCTCAATCAAACCAATCTGCCATTTTATTGCAATTCTGCTGACAGAAAGGGCTACTCAGGAACCGCCATCATCACAAAACAAAACCCGATCAAGGTAGAACGCGACATGGGCGTCGAAGTCCACGACCTGGAAGGCCGGGTGCTGGCCGCCGAATACGAACATTTCTATCTTGTAAACGTTTATGTCCCAAATTCCGGCAGCGAGCTGGCCCGTTTAGATTACCGTTCGCAATGGGATGCCGACTTTATGGACTACCTTAAAAATCTGGAAAAAACAAAACCGGTTGTCTTGTGTGGCGATTTAAATGTCGCTCATCAGCCCATTGATCTGGCACATCCCAAATCGAACTACAATAAAACCGCCGGTTACACACAGGTGGAAATAGATGGAATCAGCAACCTGTTAAACAACGGATTTACAGATACTTTCAGACATCTGCACCCCGATAAAGTGGCATATAGCTGGTGGAGTTACCGGTTTAACGCCCGTGCAAAAAATGTGGGCTGGAGAATTGATTATTTTCTGGTGAGCCATTCCATCAAAGACAATGTAAAAGAGGCTTTTATCCTGCCGGAGATGATTGGATCCGACCATTGTCCGGTTGGAATCACATTGGAGTTTTAGTAACTTTTCCAAAGTTTTGAACATTAGAAAAGTCTGCTTAAAACTTTCGTTTATATTTGCACCCCGAACTTATTCATTTGTGAATGAAAAAAACGGAAATCTTTCCAGGACATCCTCAGGACACCAACGATTCGAACCAAATTACTTATCATATACGTTAAGACGGCATTAGCCGTCTTTTTTTTGCTACCACATGAAAGAAAAAAACTACCGAAAAGCCACCCTGATCCTTGAAGACGGTATGCAGCTCACCGGATTCTCGTTTGGTGCGGAAACCGCCGCTGCCGGAGAAATCGTATTTAACACAGCCATGACCGGTTACCCGGAAAGCCTCACCGACCCATCGTACAAGGGCCAGATACTGGTGCTCACCTACCCTTCTATCGGGAACTACGGGGTTCCGGGAAAGAATGTGATTGACGAACTGCACGAAAATTTCGAATCGGAACATATCCATGTCAATGCTTTGATCATTTCCGATTATTCCGAAAAACACCACCACTGGAATGCCTCGCAGAGTCTGGCACAATGGCTGAAAGAGGAAAAAATACCAGCCTTATTTGGAATTGACACTCGTGCTCTCACACGTCATATCAGGGAAAAAGGTGCCATGCTGGCCAAAGTGGTTTTCGATCAGGACATTCCGTTTTACGATCCCAACCACGACAACCTGGTAAGCCGGGTGAGCATCAAAGAGAAGCAGGTTTATGGTCATGGAAAAAACCGCATCTTACTGATTGACTGTGGAGTAAAAAACAACATCATCCGGTATTTATTAAAATATGATACCACCGTCATCCGTGTACCCTGGGATTATGATTACCAGCGGGAAGAATATGATGGTTTGTTTATTTCAAACGGTCCCGGTAATCCGGAAATGTGCCAGACCACCATTTTGAATTTGAAGAAATCCATCATTGAGGATCGACCCATTTTTGGAATTTGCTTAGGACACCAATTGGTTTCTCTGGCTGCCGGAGCGCAAACCTATAAGCTCAAATACGGACACCGCAGCCATAACCAACCTGTTTTGATGGCCGGAACCAACCAGGCTTATCTTACTTCACAAAACCATGGTTATGCCGTGGATGACAATAACTTACCCAACGACTGGGAAATTTGGTTCACCAACCTGAACGATGGCAGCAACGAAGGTATAAAACACAGGACCAAACAGATATTAACCACCCAGTTTCATCCCGAAGCCTCCAGCGGTCCAACCGATACAGCCTTTCTATTTGGAGAATTTATCAAAAACACAGAATCATGGAAAACAAGATAAAAAAAGTATTGCTGTTGGGTTCAGGTGCACTCAAAATTGGCGAAGCAGGCGAGTTTGATTACAGTGGAACCCAGGCTTTGAAAGCACTGAAGGAAGAGGGGATTTTTACCATCCTGATCAATCCGAACATTGCCACAGTACAGACCTCCGAAGGCATGGCCGACAAGATTTATTTCCTGCCGGTAACGCCTTATTTTGTGGAACGGATCATCGAAAAAGAAAAGCCTGACGGGCTGCTGCTGGCCTTTGGCGGACAAACTGCTTTGAACTGTGGTATCGCCCTCCACAAATCGGGCATTATCGAGAAATTTGGAATTCAGGTACTTGGAACTCCTGTGGAAGCCATCATCGAAACCGAAGACAGGGAAAAATTTGCCCGTAAACTGGGTGAGATTCATGTTAAAACACCTAAATCCGTGGCAGTTACCAACCTCGAAGATGCCCTGAATGCTTCCGACACCATCGGATTTCCACTCATCGTTCGTGCAGCATTTACCCTTGGAGGACAGGGAAGCGGGTTTTGCGACAACCGGGATGAACTCGTTCAGTTGGCCAACAAAGCGTTCAGCTACTCTTCACAAATCCTGGTGGAGGAATCGCTGAAAGGCTGGAAAGAAGTTGAATATGAAGTGGTACGCGATAAATACGACAACTGCCTGACCATTTGCAACATGGAAAATTTCGACCCACTGGGCATCCACACGGGAGAAAGCATTGTGGTGGCTCCTTCGCAGACGTTGACCAACCGGGAATATCATAAACTAAGACAACTCAGTATTAAAATTGTAAAGGCCGTTGGCATTGTGGGAGAATGTAACGTGCAATATGCACTCGATCCCGAATCGGAAGATTATCGGGTGATTGAAGTCAATGCACGGCTTTCGCGCTCGAGCGCCCTTGCCTCCAAGGCCACAGGATATCCCCTGGCTTTTGTAGCAGCCAAACTTGGTTTGGGCTATGGATTACATGAACTGAAAAACAACATCACCAAAACCACCTCAGCCTTTTTTGAACCGGCATTGGACTACCTGGTGGTGAAAATTCCACGTTGGGATCTGAGTAAGTTTGTGGGAGTTTCCAGAGAACTGGGCAGTTCGATGAAGAGTGTTGGTGAGGTGATGGCCATCGGGCGCAGCTTTGAGGAAGCCATCCAAAAAGGCCTGCGGATGATTGGCATGGGCATGCATGGCTTTGCCGCCAACAAGGAACTGGATATCCCCGATGTGAAAGCAGCCCTCAACCACCCAACCGACTCCAGAATTTTTGCTGTGGCACAGGCTTTTAATCAGGGCATGACGGTGGACGAAGTTTACGAATTAACAAAGATTGATCGTTGGTTCTTGCATAAACTACATAATATTAGTCAGTTGGAGCAGGAATTATTGACTTATCCAGAACCCGGGCAACTTCCCAAAGGTTTGTTGCTTGAGGTAAAACAAGCCGGATTTTCTGATTTTCAGATAGCCAGGCTGCTGTTCAACAACCAGACGATTGGCCAAAAGGACGATGAAATACTGGAAATAAGACAGTTAAGAAAGAATCTTGGGATCATTCCTTACGTTAAACAAATCGACACCCTTGCTGCCGAGCATCCAGCAACCACCAATTATCTCTACCTGACCTATCATGGTTCGGAGCACGACATCAATTTTGAACAGGACGGAAAATCGGTGATGGTACTGGGCTCAGGAGCCTACCGCATTGGCAGCAGTGTTGAATTCGACTGGTCGGGTGTAAATGCCCTTCAAACAGTTCAAAAATCAGGATACCGGTCCATCATGGTGAATTACAATCCTGAAACGGTGAGCACTGATTACGATGTTTCGGATAGGTTGTATTTTGAAGAACTTACCCTGGAACGCATCCTGGATATTTCAGAACTGGAACTTCCCAAAGGTTTGATTGTGAGCACCGGAGGCCAGATCCCAAATAACCTGGCCATGCGGCTGTACCGACAAAAAATTCCTATTTTAGGCACCAGTCCGCTGCACATCGACCGGGCCGAGAACCGCTTTAAGTTTTCGGAAATGCTCGACAAAATGGGAGTCGATCAGCCTGAATGGAAAGAACTCAGCTCACTGGAAGAAATCATCGAATTCACCCATGAAGTGGGTTTTCCGGTATTGGTCCGACCGTCCTACGTATTATCCGGTGCGGCTATGAACATTGTCTCCAACCGCGACGAGCTGGAACATTTTCTCAATCTGGCCACCCAGGTTTCAAAACAATATCCGGTGGTGGTGTCGAGGTTTATCACCGATGCCAAAGAAATAGAAATGGACGCGGTGGCAGATGACGGAAAGATTATCGCTTATGCCATCTCCGAACATATCGAATTTGCCGGGGTACACTCCGGTGATGCAACCATCATGTTTCCGCCACAGAAAGTGTATGTAGAAACCTTGCGCAGAATCAAGAAAATAAGTCGCCTGATCGCCGAACAACTTCACATCAGTGGTCCGTTTAACATACAGTTCCTTGCCAAAGACAACGATATCAAGGTGATTGAATGTAATTTACGGGCTTCCAGAAGTTTACCCTTTGTAAGCAAAGTGCTCAAAACCAACTTTATTGATATCGCCGTACGTATCATGCTTGGCGAAAAGGTGGTAAAGCCCAATAAAACCCTTTTCGATATCGATTATATTGGCGTAAAAGCGTCACAATTTTCCTTTTCGCGACTTAGCAAAGCCGATCCTGTGTTGGGTGTCGATATGGCGTCAACAGGAGAAGTAGGCTGTATTGGCGATGACTATTATGAAGCTATTTTGAAAAGTATGCTGGCTGTGGGTTACCGCGTTCCGGAAAAGAACATCCTCATTTCATCCGGGCCGATGCGATCGAAGACCGAGCTCCTTCAAAGTGCCTTTCTGCTCATCGAAAATGGTTATAAGTTATTCACCACCAAAGGGACACACGATTTCTTTAAGAAGAATGGAATCAGATCGACAATGGTCAATTGGCCTGATATTGATCAGGCACCCAATGCCTATCACCTCATAAAAGAAAGAAAAATCGACCTGGTGATTAACATCCCAAAAAACCTGAGTTCCGAGGAGCTAAACAACGACTACACCATCCGCAGGGCAGCGGTGGACTTCAACGTACCGCTGATCACCAACGCAAGGTTGGCAAGCGCATTTATATACGCCATCACCAAATATAAGATGAGCGATTTGAGCATAAAAAGCTGGGATGAGTATTAACTTTTTCAAAGTTTAAAATTTTGGAAAAGATTTTTTGAGGGGGCAGTCGGCTAAAGCAGGACTGCAGAGGGGCAGTCGGCTAAAGCCAGACTGCAATGGATGTCCATTAAATACCTTCATCGTAAATGAATAAAACTCCTTAGAACCAATCCCTTGCAGCTTGGCTTTAGCCAGCTGAATCAAAACTATTCAAGAAAAGTGAACTAAGATCTTCCTTCTTCGCTAAGTAACTTTGTGTAGTGCTTTACAGAACGCAAAATCAAGGCAAGCAACATGGCTGCAAGTAAAACGATATGGCCTGTTGTTTCCAGTTCAACATTTCCTGCCTTAAAAAACGATCTTAAGTCAGCAATAAACACAAAGCCTAATACCGTAGCCAAAATTCCTGAATACTCACGGCGAAGCACACTTTTAAACGAAAATGGAACGATGTTCTTTTTAAGCTTTTTCAAACAGGGAACAAAAGCAGGGGTTTTGTTGGCCCAATTCATATAGGAATCGCCAAATTTAGCCTCTAAAAAACGCTCTTCGGCAAACATAATCCGTTCATAATACAACCAGAAAGCTAAGGTTATGGTTAACACAAACCACCAGTTAAAAGTAAACATGACGATGCCAATCCACATAAAATAATTGCCCAGGTACAACGGATGTCGCACAACCGAATAAATGCCTGTGGTGTTAAGCGATTCGGCCACCTGGCCTTCTTTTGTGTTACGGCCTGATGTCCCTTTTGGAGTGGTTGCGATGGCGATAGCCCTTATGACAAATCCCAATATACTTATGGCAATAGCCACCCACGAAACAATGGTTTGGGTCTGCAATTTCATCTGGGTATGGGTAACATACACCACCGGGATTGCCAATAAAAATAGGATTACAGGAATCTGGCCCCGGTATTTAAACAGGGTATTGCCTTCTTTTTCAAACGAATTGATAAATGCCATGCTTTTTTCTTTTAGCCGCGCAAAGGTAGGCCTTTTTTGTAAAATACTGGTAATCGGTAGGCAAAAGCGGATCAACTAATAACCATTGAAAACGAATACATTAGCATTCTGCTAATTCCATCTTTATTCCAGCCAGGGGTCCATATTGGTGTTGGGATTGGCATAGATATCGGTGTTGTTGTATCGGAGAATTGTTTTTAGAAACTCGATTTGCATCTGCGAATGCTGATCGCCAGGCAGAAAAGCAAGAATTTCCCGGTAGTCGTTGATGGCCTTTCCCTTTTCGTCGAGCTTAACCCAAAACGAAGCCCGTAACCTTAACATTTCCACCGGATGATCGGTTTGAGCAATAAGGGATGAGAGTTGATCGGTCAACAAGCGTAGGGTATCCGGATCGGGGTTCTTTTCAGCCTGATCTTTAATTTGTTGAAATGAAATCATTTTTTTAGTTGGTTGTTGATATGCGCACCAATGTGAGTTCAATATCCCCGTTTTCGGGATAGATTTCCAGCCAGTTGTTATCCTCCGAAAACCATTTATACTGGTTCCCGACACGGATAATAAAATCATTAACCTTGTCATCTTCAGGCATCTGAATCACAAATCCTCCGTTTTTACCCGAACTGCTTCCATAGCTAAAAATCACCGAAACAGGATGACCCGACAGGTTTCGCGCCCTGACAAAGACATAGTTGCTTTTCCTTACATTCACCGGAACCGGCTCAAATATAAGTTTTTCGGTAACTTTAGTTTGTACTGCCAGAGAACCATTCAACACATCTGTAATGGCATTTTCTTCAATGTATTTGGTGATTTTCGCAATCATTTCACCGGGATAGGTTTCATCCGATTTAATACTCTGCGCTTGTCGGTAAGCAGTAATAGCCTTGTCATAAATTTTGGCGGTATACAGGTTATCTGCTTCGGCAACAGCCTGTTTGTACTCTTTTGTGAGCAGTAACAGCATCTCGGCCAGCTTATTGTCGCACTCGGATATTTTAGCGATAACAAAGGCATCGTTGGGTCGGATGCTGGCAGCAATATGATATTCTTCCAATGCTTGTTTGTATTGCTCCTGGTTGAAGAAAGTGTTTCCTGTTTCAACGGCTTGATTATAACGCTGCTCACGTTCAGCGGCCAATTTCACCAGGAGTTGGTCGATTTCAGCAATCTTTTCTTTGGGATAAGCCTCGTTTGGACCAAAGGTGAGGGCGTACTGGAATTCGGTTTTGGCCAGTTCGTAGTTTTCCTTTCCAAGTAAAGTATCTGCTTTTGCGATGCTTTCCTCATAGGCACGTTTGCGGGCAGCTTCCTTTTCCAGTTTATCCCGGATGTCTTTAACTGCCTTAATTCTTTGACTGGCCAGCGGGTCGCCGGGTTTTACATTGGCAGCCTGCTCAAATACCACCAGTGCTTCTGCATAGTGATTTTGAGCTTGAAGCGAATCACCGGAAGCCAGCAATGCTTTGTACTGCCTGTCGATTTCAGCCTGTAACTCGCGGACCACTATCAGACTATCAATGGCCGCAATCCTTGTTTTTGGCATCATTTCATAAGGCTTTATCACCAATGCCTGTTGCCAGGAAATTTTCGATTCTGCCAGTTTATCTTCCTTAAACAATTGCTCGGCCAGAACCACCTCTTCATGGTATTTATCGTCTATTTCCTTTTGCTTCTTGGCATCAACCAAAAGCAAATTGATTTCTTCAATGCGTTTTAACGGATAATTTTCTGCTGCTTTTAACGATTGTGCTTCCCTGTATTTGGCAATGGCCAGTTCCCACTGATTTGCCGAAGCCAGTTGATCGGCATCGGCAATGGCAGCCTCATAAGCCCGATCGATACGCGATTGTTCTGCCAGTTGTTCCATTTTCGAATTGATCTGGTCGATTCGTTGTTGCGGGTAAGCATCTTCCGGTTTAACCGATAGAGCAGCCTCATATTTTACTTTGGCAACTTCGTACAATGCTGCATCATAGGCACTGTCGGCGGTGGCGATGACTTTACCGTAATCGGCTTCCAATGCTTGCTTCAAACCTGTAAAGTATTGTTCAATAGCTGCCAGTTTTTCCTTTGGATAACTCTCATCGGGTTTTAGATTGAGTGCCAGGTTGAATTCACCCTTGGCCTCGGTAAAGGCTTCCTGATCAAATAAGCTATCCCCACTTTGAATGAAGGAGGCATAATTTTTATCGATGTCTTTTCGTTGTTCGGCCAGTTGACCATCGATCTGCTTGAGCATATCACCGGCATAGGTTTTTTCGGGCCACATGGCAAGTGCCGATTGGTACTGAGTACGGGCCGCAATAAAATCTTTGTTTACATACGATTCATCCGCCTTTTCGACCAAAGTGTTGTATTTTTTTTGTTTTTCGGCCTGTGGTTTGATTTCTTTAATTTTAGTTAGTGCTTCCTGATTATCAGGGATGATGGTAAGTGCTTCCTGATATAAATCCAGTGCCCTGGCATAGTCCTGAATCAGGATATACCGCGAGGCTTCCTGATTTTTTGCTGCACACCTGGCCTGTTGATCTTCCCATTCCGTTTTCAGGGTTTTGGCCACTTCAATTTGCTCAGAAGGCTCGCTGTTTTCAGGAAACAATTTTCCGGCATCACTAAAGTTCAGGATGGCCTCGTCGTATTTTTTCGTGGCTACAAATGCTTTTCCATTGGCCATTTTGGCTTGATACAATTCGAGTTTTTCTTTTTCTTTGGTCTGAAAGTCGAGAATCTTTTTTATTTGTCCTTTGGCATATTCATCGCCAGGAATCACCTCAAGTGATTTTTGATACTGGATGATGGCCTCATCCAGTTTTCCGGCATTGTACAGATCGTCTGCTTTGTCAACAAACTCATAATAAGCCTCTTCACTCACCATCTGATCCTGAAGCATTTTTACAATGACATCAATTTTCTCCTTTGCGTAAGCATCATCCGGTTTAAACCGCAACGCCATTTGGTAATAGGCTTTTGCATCTTTAAAGGATGATTCTTTAAATTTCTGGTCACCATATACTATGGCTTCATCGTAGGTAATGGCCTGTTGTGCCACCAAAAATTGCGACAACAGCAAAAGAAACATTAATAAGAATGACTTACAATTTAACCGGATCACGAATGATTTTAAAGAATTCAGCATACGAATGGTTACCTGATTTAATGAGTTAAATGTTGTTCTCACAACGATTTTTCTAGGATATTATTTTGTGGCAACATCACTCCATCGTTAATTATTAACTTGCGGTCGGCCATATCGGCCAGCTCGCGGTTGTGGGTTACGATGATAAAAGTTTGATTAAACGATTCGCGTAAACGCAGAATTAACTGATGAAGTTCGACAGAGGCCTGGCTGTCGAGATTTCCGGAAGGCTCATCAGCCAACACCACCGAAGGTTTGTTGATCAGGGCCCGTGCAATGGCCACGCGCTGTTGCTCGCCACCCGACATAGCAGAAGGTTTGTGGTCCTTTCTATCGATCAGATTTAAAAATCCCAGAAGTTCCATGGCCTTTTTCTCGGCAGTCTTTCTGGAATCGCCCGCTATGAGTGCCGGAATAGATACATTTTCAAGTGCTGTAAACTCTGGAAGCAGGTGATGAAATTGAAAAACAAAACCAATATGTTTGTTCCGAAAGGCAGCAAGGGCCTTGCTATTTAAAGCCAAAACATCCACATCCTGAATCAGGACTTTACCTTTATCAGCCATTTCGATGGTTCCCAGGATCTGGAGCAAGGTAGATTTTCCGGCACCGGATTTTCCCACCACACTTACAATTTCACCCCCGGCCACATGCAAATCAATGCCTGAAAGCACGTGCAGGTTTCCAAATGACTTATGTATGTTTTCGGCTTTTAACATCTATTGTTGAATAATACGCAAAGATAGCGTTTTGCCTTTTATTTACATATGATTTTATTGGTGATATTGATTGACACAAATCGCATGGTAAATAACCGACAATTTATAAGCACCTCTAAATAGTAAACCACATCAAAGAAAATGCATTAAAATATCCACAATCTTGATAAATATGCTACTTTTGGGCGCATAAAAATTGAAAGTTAACAAAGATCACTTCCCATGAACCTACACGAATATCAGGGCAAATCAATCCTTCAGCAATACGGTGTTGCCGTACCTTACGGAATTGTTGCCAATTCACCAGACGAAGCCATCCAGGCCGCCAAAGACATTCAGAAAAAAGTCGGATTAGATAAATGGGCCGTTAAGGCCCAGATTCATGCCGGTGGCCGCGGTAAAGGTGGTGGTGTAAAAATTGCCAAAACACTTGAAGAAGCAGGCGTATACGCAGATCAGATTTTAGGTATGATGCTCGTAACTCCTCAAACCAAGAGCGAAGGAAAGTTGGTACGAAAAGTACTTATCGAACAGAATATTTATTACCCCGGTTCTGAAAATGTGGAAGAATACTATATGAGTATCCTGCTCAACCGCGATAAAGGTCAGAATATGGTGATGTATTCGCCCCGTGGAGGGATGAACATTGAACAGGTTGCTGAAGAAACACCCGATGAAATTTTTCATGAACTCATCGACCCAAAAGTAGGTATGACCGGATTTCAGGCCCGTCGCATTGCCTTTAACCTTGGATTAAGCGGAGTTGCTTTTAAGGAAATGGTAAAATTTGTATCGGCACTTTACAAAGCTTATGTTGGCTCCGATGCCAGTCTTTTTGAGATAAACCCGGTGATAAAAGCTGCCGATGGCAAAGTTTATGCCGCAGATGCCAAAGTAAGTATCGACAACAACGCGCTGTACCGCCACAAAGATATCCTCGACATGCGCGACCTGCACGAGGAAGATCCCATCGAAGTAGAAGCCAGCCGCTTTGACCTGAATTTTGTAAAACTGGATGGAAACGTAGGTTGCATGGTGAATGGGGCCGGTTTGGCCATGGCCACCATGGATATGATTAAAATGTCGGGTGGCGATCCGGCCAACTTCCTTGATGTAGGAGGCACGGCCGACGCCAAACGGGTTGAAGAGGCTTTCCGCATCATCCTGAAAGATCCCAATGTAAAAGCCATTTTGGTAAATATTTTTGGAGGTATCGTTCGTTGCGACCGTGTGGCTCAGGGCATTGTGGATGCCTACCAGAATATCGGGGACATCAGCGTACCTATTATCGTTCGACTACAAGGAACCAATGCTGTAGAAGGAAAAGCACTCATCGATGCCTCCGGATTGAAGGTACATTCTGCCATTCAACTTTATGAAGCAGCTAAATTGGTAAACGAAGTTTTAAATTAGTCTTTAAATAATCCCGTTAAAAACCGGAAATGCCAGCATTTCCGGTTTTTTTTTTGGTTTCGGGAGTAGTTATACGAATAAAAAGCCGACGGTGTTGTTTTGGGTGACAAGGTGTGATGAAAAAATCCAACACTGATTTAATTTTCGTAAATTGCACCCTGGTTTTCCATTTCAAACAACTATCACATGATGAAGCGATCCGTCTTTCTGGTTTCATTTATACTGTGCCTTGCATATCTGTTGATAATCAAGGACGTAAATGCCTCAACCAGTGAGTTTTCAAAGGATACCACACGGGTTAGTGAATTATACCAAATTGCCAAAACCATTGTTTACCCCAACCCCGACAGTGCCCTGCTTTATTTAGACACACTGGAAGATATTTCCAGAAAATCAGATTATTATCCAGGACTTTATAAAGCCTATAATTTACGCGGAATCATCGAGTGGGTAAAAAACAATCCTGAACAGGGAATAAAATACACTGAAACAGCTTTGCAATATGCAAAAAAACTCGACGACCTCAAACTGAGGGCCTATGGATGGGCGAATATCGGGTTGTATTACAGTAGGTTGAACAACTTCGACAGCTCGGTTTTTTATTTTACAAAAGCAATTGCATGGTGCGATTCAAACAATCTTGTTGCTTTTGGAACCAAATGTCGGGCCGATCTCGGGAACATATATGTAAATATCGATCAATATACTGATGGTGCCAAATTGCTGTTGGAGGCCAGAGATGAGGCTGTAAAACAAAAGGATACAACACGTATAGGCATGATTTATATCTCCCTTGGAAATCTCTTCACCAAAATAAACCGGTTTGAACTTGCTAAAAACTACTTTAAAAAAGCCATTTATTATAGTCAGTTTAGTCATGAAAGGAATAATTTGTCGCTTATTTACCTAAACCTGGGTGACTTATACTTTAAGATTGGGGATAAACCCGACTCATCGTATTATTATACCATGAAAGGTATAGAGGCTGCACTGCCTTACGAAAAGGAACATGCACGTTTTGTGGCCAATGTTAACCTTGGAAATCTGATGATGGACAAGCATCAATACGATTCAGTTGAGTACTATTTTGATCAGGCTCTATCCAATCGGGATATCGAAAACAACCCACTGGTAAAAACCGCAGTCACCATCAACATGGGGCGTTATTACCTGTATACCAATCATTTGAAAAAGGCCAGAAGTTACCTTAATAGTGGATTGGGGATGGCCGACAGCCTGAATTTTATGGTTTATAAAAAAAACGCACTTATAAACCTGGTCAGACTGGATAGCCTGGAAGGAAATTATCACCATGCATTGACAAATTATGCGCTTTTTCACCAAGTCTCTGATACTGTGGCCGCAGTAGAAGCCAATTACAAAATAGCAGTGCTTGATATTGAGAAAACACTGGCTCTCGAAAAACTTGGCAATCAGTTTCTTGAAAAGCAAAACGATCTCAACAAAAATACTATCTCCACACAACGCAGACTGATTAATTGGATTATACTGGGTGTAATTTTTCAACTCATTGTGCTTTTCTTTTTATATGTACAGCACAAAAGGGTGCGAATTCTAAACATACACTTATCTGAAAGTCAGAGAGAATTGCTGGAGGCAAACCGCCAACTTCAGCACAACAACGAAATCCTCGGCCAACAAAAAGAGGAGTTAACCGTGTTGCACCAAACCAAGGACAAATTTTTCTCAATCATCGGTCACGATCTCAAAAGCCCCTTCAACAGCCTCATCGGCTTGCTTGATCTGCTCGATCAGCAATGGGATTCCATCGAAGAACATGAAAAAAGAGATCATATCAAGGCTTTACTGAAATCGTCGCTTTCAACACACGAACTGCTGGAAGAACTTCTGTTGTGGGGAAAAACCCAGGAGGGACTGGTAAAATATATGCCCGCTCGATTCAACGCATTGGAAGCGGTTAACAAAGTTGCAGAACTTCTCAATTCACAGATCAGCACAAAAAAGATAAGTCTCAAGCTGGAGCTAACTCCTGAACTGGAACTTTTTACCGACAAGCGGCTTTTTGCTCAGATCATACAAAACCTGATCAACAATGCGGTGAAGTTCAGTCATTCCGGAGGTATTATTCATGTCTTCAGCAAAGTACGCGAAAACAACCTCCTCATTTCGGTGAAGGATAATGGCATCGGCATCCCTTTGGTGTACCTTCACAAGCTCTTCGATTTGGAACACAATTTTAACCGGCCAGGTACTAACAATGAAAAAAGCACCGGGATGGGCCTGTTGCTGTCAAATGAATATGCCAAAATCATGCATGCTCAGATTCTGGTTGAGAGTGAAGAAGGTAAAGGAAGTACTTTCACCTTAAAGCTTAACAACGACACATTTCAATAGGTAACAATCAGTGTTTTACAAACCTGAGAAGTTGATACCGCCACAAACCCTTTTTTAAAGCGCGATACTGATAAAATCCTGATTTGTAATGTGTTTTTGCAAATTTACTGGTGTCGTGAAACGTATTGTACAACACCGAAGGAATGGCAGCTGCCAGAGAAGCATAGAACATCCGGCGCGAGGTTGGCGTAATTTCTCTGGTGAAGTCCTGCGCTTTGTCAAATTTTAGCCCTTCGTTTTCAAGTATGATTTTAAATTCACCGAGTGTGATTATGGGAGCCAGGCTCCAGGTCTGCCGCCATTTTTCGAGCCAGTTGTATTTATCGGTTTTTTCGGGTATCCGAAAATAATCTGCCATCACCAAAACACCTCCTGGCTTCAATATCCGGTTTGCCTCATTGGCAAATTTTGCTTTATCCTGCGCAGAAGTAATCGATTCAATAGCCCAGACGACATCAAATGTTTGGTCAGGAAAGGAGGTTTGCGCATAATCTTCCAGTTTAAAATCAACCAATTTATGCAAAGGAGAATTTGCCATCTGCTCCAGTGCAAACGTGAGCTGTTTCTCACTCAGCGTTATTCCGGTAACCCTTGCATCAATCATTTTGGCAAGAAAAAACGAAGACCCCCCCACTCCACAGCCGGCATCCAAAATACGCGGGCTTTTAAAATCACCAGCCAGTTGAAGCATGGCTTTGTTTGTATTTTGCAGGGCTTCAACAAAGTTACTTGTTTCCGGGTACCAGATGCCATAGTGCACCGCCAGGGCTTTTTCGAGTTTCCACCATAGTTGATAATGTGGTTGTGTTTGGTTATAATAATCGGCTATGTCGCGGTTGGTAAACAATACAATTAAATATTTAGTGAACTGCAAACTTAAGGATTTATCAAAACAGAACATTACCAATTTTCAAAACAAAATTCAGCTTATTACTTATTTGAATATGAACTTTTTATGCTTGAAATCACAAACAAATTACCCTGAAAATTTTCATCTGACATGTACAGGAAAGTTTTTTGAGAAAATAAATACCCGTTTTAAAAAAAATAGTTTTAGTTTTGTGAAATAATTTCCTGATTTTTCAGTTGCCCATCTACAAATATCTGTCATGAATACTACAGCACCAAACTGGTCTGATAAAACCATCCTGATCGTAGAGGATATTGATTCGAGCCGACGATATTTTGAGGCGGCCCTAAAACTTACGAATGCCAACCTGCTTTATGCCCACAATGGGCAACAAGCCATTGAGGCACTTAAAAATAGTGAAACGATCGACCTGGTATTGCTTGACATTTATCTTCCCCTGTTAAGTGGAATTGACGTTTTGAAACATATCAGAAAAACAAATCCAACCATCCCGATTATTGTGCAAACTGCCTATACGGGATATCACAACGAAAAAGAAGCACTTCAGGCAGGCGCCAATGTTTTCCTGACCAAACCCGTCAGTCTTACCTCCCTTTATAAAGAAATTGAACAATTGTTGTCAATTTAATACCATCCCTTTTTTATTATATTGCTAGCGCTGCGGGCCTGATTCTATCAAAAGAACAAACCGATTTTGTTGACGTAATGTTCTCTGTTACACACGATGAAAACAAAGTAAGTGCCTTTTGACCGGATTTTGAGAAAAATATTTCCTGAAAAAGAAATAATTACTTGGATAAGGCAATAATTATTGTACTTTTGCCGCTGCTTTAACAGCACGTTCAACCACGTTCGGGGTATAGCGTAGTCCGGTTAGCGCGCCTGCTTTGGGAGCAGGAGGTCGAGTGTTCGAATCACTCTACCCCGACAAAATTAAAAGCCTCGCAATCATAAGATTGTGAGGCTTTTTTGTTTGATGAAAATGATCGTGCTTTTCTGCATGAGTACACAAACTTGCTAAACCTTACCAATGCTTTATCAGTCCGACCCGAAAGAATACAGCTACAGCGTATGATAACTGTCAGGAGCTACGGCCAGAGGTAAACCATAGCATATTTCAATTTTATACCCAATATGAAACAAATAACAACATATTCAACATTACAAAGCATATTTTACTACTTTTGAGTACTAACAATCTCAACATAATCAATCTGCTAAATTTATAACACACAACAATTAATTTTACAGGTAGTTAACCTAAATTTATGGCAAAAAAGAACGGAAATAGTACTGAAGAACCTTTGGAGAAACAACTTTGGAAAACAGCCGACAAGCTCCGGAAAAACATAGATGCAGCAGAATACAAACATGTAGTACTGGGATTGATATTCCTCAAATACATCAGCGATTCGTTTGAAGAACTTTTCACCAAACTCAAAGCGGAAGAAGCACAGGGAGCCGATCCTGAAGACCGTGACGAATACAACGCCGAAAACGTATTCTTTGTACCCAAAGTAGCGCGTTGGAACTTCCTTCAATCAAAAGCCAAACAACCTGACATCGGCAAGGTGGTGGATGATGCCATGGATGCCATCGAAAAGGAAAACACTTCATTAAAAGGTGTACTGCCTAAAGTATATGCACGCCAAAACCTCGACCCCACCAGTCTGGGCGAATTGATTGACTTGGTGAGCAACATTGCTCTGGGCGATGCAAAATCCCGGAGTGCGGATGTACTGGGGCATGTATTTGAGTATTTTCTGGGTGAGTTTGCCCTGGCCGAAGGAAAACAGGGCGGACAGTTCTACACCCCCCGCAGCATTGTTGAGTTGTTGGTAAAAATGATTGAACCCTACAAAGGCCGTGTGTTCGACCCTTGCTGTGGCTCAGGTGGTATGTTTGTGCAATCGGAAAAGCTGGTACTCGAACACCAGGGACGGGTTAACGACCTTTCCATTTACGGACAGGAAAGCAACCAAACCACCTGGCGCTTGTGCAAGATGAACCTGGCCATCCGGGGTATCGACAGTTCACAAGTAAAATGGAACAGCGAGGGGTCGTTTCTCAACGATGCACACAAAGACCTGAAAGCCGACTACATTATTGCCAACCCACCTTTTAATGTGAGCGACTGGGGCGGCGAATTGATGCGTACCGACGGACGCTGGCAATACGGCACACCTCCCACAGGAAACGCCAACTTTGCCTGGATGCAGCATTTTATTTACCACCTGGCTCCAAATGGACAGGCCGGAATTGTGCTGGCCAAAGGAGCCTTAACCAGCAAATCTTCGGGCGAAGGTGAAATACGGAAAGCCCTTATAGAGGCCGGATTGATCGATTGTATTGTCAACCTGCCGGCCAAATTATTCCTGAACACCCAAATCCCTGCCGGTTTGTGGTTTTTGCGGCGCGACCGCAAGAATGGCCATTTTCGCGACCGCAGCAACGAAATCCTTTTTATTGATGCCCGAAATCTCGGACACTTAATTAACCGCCGTACCCGCGAACTTTCGCCAGAGGATATTTCAAAGATTACAGACACCTACCACAACTGGCGCAATCCAGACGGCAACTATGAGGATGTAGCCGGATTCTGCGCCTCTGCTCCCATCGAAAAAGTCCGGGAATTGGATTATGTGGTTACACCGGGACGTTACGTGGGTTTGCCCGACGATGAAGATGATTTTAATTTTAACGAACGCTTCTCTGCTTTAAAAGCTGAACTGGAAGAACAACTAAAAGAGGAAGCCCAATTAAATCAAATAATTGCAGAAAGCCTGGCTAAAATAAAAATAAACAAAAACTGAAATGGGAAAAGAGTTACAAAAAAGCGGACAAAGTATTTTTGAGCAATTGAAACAGATTGACGAGTATGGAAACGAATTCTGGAACTCACGCGAGTTTGCCAAAGCAATAGAATATACCGATTACCGGAATTTCCTAAAAGTTATTGAAAAAGCCATAGAAGCCTGTATCAATAGTGGTTACAACCCCGATGATCATATCGTTGAGTTCAACGATTTGATAGAAGTCGGGAAAGGAGCAAAACGACCTGCAAAAAGCCCAAATCCCTGAATAAGAAAAAAGATGAGGATAATTAAACATTTATCAATTGTGTTCAGTTGGCATGAAATCATTTCCGCTAACCTCTTAAAGATTAGAAGCAATGAGCAATAGCGATACATACAACTTTACAGTAAGCGAACTGATAGAAATTTTGCACCAATATCCTGCTGATATGCCGGTAGTAGTAAGCGGATACGAAAACGGCTACGAAAATTTTTATCAACCTTATGTGATAAAAGTAAAACAATTTCCCGAAAACCCATATTACGATGGCCAGTTTCAGATCGATGACAATGGAACGGAAGTATTACTCTTAGCAAGGGAGGTGAGACATGACTGAGTGGAAGGAGTATAAATTGGGGGATTTATGCACAAAAATTGGCGACGGACTGCATGGCACTCCTGTCTATGAAAATCGCGGAGAATACTATTTCATTAATGGGAATAATTTAGTTAATGGAAAAATAAAAATTAAGGAAGATACGAAAAAGGTAAATGAAAGTGAATATCTCAAACATGCCAAACCGATTAATGAAAGAACTCTTTTACTTGGAATAAATGGCACAATTGGAAATGTAGCATACTATAAAAATGAAAAATTTATACTAGGTAAAAGTGCATGTTACATGAATTTGAATGATGAAGTCGATTTGAATTTCATCTATTACACTCTAATTAATAAAGATTTTCAAAATTATATAGAAGAGATTGCAACAGGTACAACTATTTTAAATGTGCCACTTAAGGGCTTAAGAGAATATTCCTTTAAGATACCCCCTCTCCCCGAGCAAACCGCCATTGCCGCCATCCTCTCCAGCCTCGATGATAAAATAGACCTGCTGCACCGCCAAAACGCCACCTTAGAAAAAATGGCTGAAGCGCTGTTTAGGCAGTGGTTTGTGGAGGAGGCGAAGGAGGATTGGGAAACGAAAAAAGTAAAAGAAGTTTGTTCAGTAATCACAAAAGGAACAACCCCCACAACTTTTGGAAAGCAATTTAAAGAAACAGGCATCAACTTTATAAAGGCAGAATCGTTAACAGATGTTGGAGGTTTTATCCATAATAAATTTGCCTTTATCGATTTTGAGACTGACGAAATGCTAAAGCGTTCAAGAATTCAAAAAGGAGATATTCTCATTACAATTGCTGGAACAATAGGACGAATCGCTTATACAACCGAAGATATCTTACCGGCAAACACTAATCAGGCAATTGGGATCATGAGAGTCAATAATGAAATTATTCACCCATATTTCCTCTATTGCTTATTTAGAACATCTGAAATTAGGGATGATTTTGATGGAAGAGTAGTTCATTCTGTCCAACCAAATCTGAGCTTAGGTGAAATTGGGAATATAGAATATAAAATGCCTCCAAAAGAAAATTTAGATTCTGGAATGAACAGAATAATTCCATTATTTCAAAAGAAAGAAAAAAACCAAACCCAAATCCGCACCCTCACCACTTTGCGCGATACCTTGTTACCAAAGTTAATGAGTGGGGAGGTGAAGGTGGTAAATAATGTAGAATGATCCGAATAAGGCTATAAACGCTCAAACCTTCAGTCATTTTATGGACAACTCAAATTATCGGCTTTTTTACCGATATCAATAATTATCGGCTTTTTTACCGATAGTTGAATTTTGCGGCCTTTTTGTCTCTGTTTTTACTTATCGGTATTTTTACCGATATTTCATTTTATCGGCTTTTTTACCGATATTTATGAAAACATATTAAAAAGCTGCTACCTTTGAAAACAAAAACCAATACCCATGATCACCAGCATCCTTACCGGAGACATTATCAACTCAAGAAACAGCACACAAACGGAGGCCTGGATTACCTCGCTAAAGGAAATTCTGAATTCCTACGGAAACGCCCCAAAAAGCTGGGAAACCTACAGGGGCGACAGCTTTCAACTGGAAGTGCCGAACCCCGAAGAATCGCTTACCGCTGCCCTGAAAATCAAAGCCGTGATTAAGCAACACAAAAACCTGGATGTGCGAATTGGCATTGGCATTGGTGAGATAACCTACCGCGCCAATAAAATCACCGAATCAAACGGGCCGGCTTTCACCAACTCAGGCGATTGTTTCGAATCGCTCAGGCTAAATACGCTGGCCATAAAAACTCCCTGGGAAGATATTAATTACCAAATCAATATCATGATTAGTCTGGCTTCGCTCACCATAGACAACTGGACACCCACTAAATCGACCAACGTGAAAGCATCACTCCTGTTTCCTGAAAAAAACCAAAAAGAACTGGCTATATTGCTAAACAAGAAATCGCAGAGTACCATCAGCCAGAGTTTGAAAAGTGCCGGAATGGATGAAATAAACCAAATGCTCGCCTTTTTCAGAAATGCAATCAAATCGAAGCTATGATTTTATTTGTAAAACTATTCCTGGCTCATCTACTCGGCGATTTCGTTTTTCAACCTGAAAAGTGGGTCAACGACAAAGAAAAACACAAAATCAGGTCACCTTATTTGTATTACCATATTCTGGTTCATGCCGTGAGCTTGTTGATAATCTTACAATTCAACACAAAATACCTTTGGGGAGTTGTCATGATTGTGATTTCACATTTCGTCATCGATACGACCAAAGTATATACCCTAACAAAAAAAAACAGGAAGTGGCTGTTTTTTATCGATCAATTGGCTCATATGGCAATACTCGTGTTGTTTGTTTACCTCTATCAGCCCTTTGTTCTCCGGGCTGACATTGTTTTTGAACCAGGGACAATCTTGCTAATCACCTCTCTGGTGGCCTCCACATTTGTTTCCTCCATCCTGATTAAAATACTGGTTTCGCACTGGACAAAGGAGCTTGATGATAACAACGAATCGCTGGCCAATGCCGGAAAATACATCGGAATGCTGGAGAGATTATTTGTATTGGCCTTTGTTGTATTCAATCAGTGGTCGGCCATCGGCTTTCTGCTGGCAGCCAAATCCGTTTTTCGCTTTGGCGATTTATCCAAAGCCAAAGACAGAAAACTCACCGAATATGTTTTGATAGGAACCCTGCTAAGTTTTGCTTTCGCCATTGGAATTGGGTTAACCTACAATTACCTGATGAAAACAATAACACATTAATCATGAAGGATGTAACCGAAAACGCCATCGAACAATTGGCCATCCAACAACTGGAAAAATTGGGTTATGAGTATATCTATGCCCCCAATATTGCGCCCTTCCCCTCCGATGGAGGGATGTCCGCCTCTGGCGGACGGGATGGTCAAGACACCCGCGACACCTACACCCAGGTTTTATTATTGAACAGGTTAAAAAACGCCGTAGCAAAAATCAACCCATCCATTCCTGCCAATGCGCAGCAGGAAGCTATCAAAGAAATACAACGTATTGCCTCCCCTGAGCTGCTTGCCAACAACGAAACCTTTCATAGGTTGCTCACTGAAGGTATTCCGGTATCAAAAAGGGTAAAAGGAGACGACCGTGGCGATCGCGTTTGGCTTATTGACATTAAACATCCCGAAAACAACGAGTTTGTGGTGACCAACCAATTCACTATTGTTGAAAACGGACACAACAAACGACCGGATATCATCCTTTTTGTCAATGGTATTCCTTTGATAGTTATGGAGCTGAAGAATGCAGCCAATGAAAAAACCACCATAAATGCTGCATTTAAACAAATAGATACCTATAAATCCATTATCCCTACCCTATTTACCTATAACGGATTCATTATCATCTCCGACGGACTGGAAGCCAGGGCAGGTTCGTTATCTGCCGACAAAAGCCGCTTTATGGCCTGGAAATCCGCAGACGGAAAGGACGAAGCCTCTCCACTGGTAAGTCAACTGGAAACCCTGATTCAGGGCATGTTGAATAAGGAAACATTGATCGATATTATCCGGCATTTTATTGTTTTTGAGAAACACAGAAAAGAGGATAGCGTTACAAAAATCACCACCATTTCGACTGTCAAAAAACTTGCAGCTTATCACCAGTATTATGCGGTTAACAAAGCCGTGGAATCAACACTTCGTGCCTCCGGTTATAATTCCCCTCCTTTGGAGGGGTGGCAGACGCAGTCTGACGGG
>JAUYGX010000104.1 GCA_030690365.1 Bacteroidales bacterium
GACATTTCTGGTTTCTTTGGCTGTCAATTGTTCAATGTCTTTAGCCACCCTTTCGGCAGCTCCACCTAAAATTTCCATATGACCTGGTATAGTGGGTTTAAGCGATCTTTTTCCGCCCTTGGGAATGGCGCCTTCGGCAACCACGACAATGGAGAAGTGAATACCACGTTGTTCCCGTGCTTGAATTTTTTCACAGACCTTTTTAATATCGTATTCGATTTCGGGAATTAAAATCACATCAGCACTACCCGAAATGCCCGAATAAAGAGCAATCCAGCCAGCATACCGACCCATCACCTCGACAACCATAACACGTTGATGGGATTCAGCTGTTGTATGCAGACGGTCAATGGCTTCGGTGGCTACCATGACTGCTGTATCAAAACCAAACGATGGATAGGTTCCACGAACATCGTTATCAATTGTTTTGGGAACTCCTACAATGGGGATTCCCTTTTTATAAAACTCATTGGCTATTTTTAAAGAACCATCACCTCCAATGGCAATCAGGGCATCTGCTCCTATTTTACGAAAATGTTTTATTACTTTATCCGAGATATCTACCATTTCGGTTTTGCCGTTTTTAATAACCGGGTATTCAAAGGGATGGCCCTTATTTCGGGTGCCCAGAATAGTTCCGCCTACATGGGTAATGCCTCGCACTGCTTTTTTGGTGAGTGGTAGTAATCCTTTTTCGGGAGGCAAAAGCAAACCTTCATAACCATTTTTAATGCCGGTTACTTTCCAATTTCTTTGAGAAGCAGCCAAAACAATGGCTCTGATAACGGCATTTAGGCCAGGTGCATCTCCTCCACTGGTGTTAACTAGTAAGTGCATTTAGTTGAGTAGTGTTAGTATTAGGATGAAATCAGTTTTTTTAACTCTCCATTACGATCTAATTCAGCAAGTTCCTGATAACCTCCAATTGATTGATTGTTGATAAAAATTTGAGGGACCGTTCGCTGACCGGTTTCTTTCATCAACCACTGCCTTTTTGCGTCATCTCCTTCGACACTGATTTCTTCAAAAGAGATATTTTTGGAATTTAGCAGAGATTTAGCAGCCCGGCAATAGGGACAATAATG
>JAUYGX010000110.1 GCA_030690365.1 Bacteroidales bacterium
TCTGGAATCGTGCAGTCACCATGTGAGTTGCGATGATATTGGACGGGTAAAACTACCCAAATGGATTAGTGAGTTTTCGGGCAAAGGCATTCAGTTTGAGGTGGTGGCTGGCCAGGATTCCATTCCCGGTCGTATGACAGATTATGCACTGGTGGTTCAATGCGGTGGTTGCGTGGTGACCCAAAAGCAACTGGCAGGCCGTCTGAAACCGGCGGTGGAGGCTGGCATTCCTGTTACAAACTATGGCCTTTCCATAGCTTATATGAATGGTGTTTTCGATCGTGCGGTTGCACCTTTGTCGTTGAAAACTTCAGAACAATGAACCAGACGGTAGCTTCCATATTAAAACAACGCGATTTTAACCGGGAAACCCTGGTACGATTGCTTGAAGCCGATGTGGAGGAAACCCGATTGATTTTTTCCGAAGCCGCTAGCATCAAACATCAAAAGGTGGGTAACCGGGTATATCTCCGCGGACTCATCGAATTATCAAACATCTGTGCAAAAGACTGCCTCTATTGTGGCATCCGCAAGAGCAACGAAAATTGCCAGCGGTATGTGGTTTCAGATGCAGAGATTGAAAAAGCCATCCAATATGCGGTTGATAGCCGAATGGGAAGCCTGGTGATCCAGTCGGGTGAGCTACAGACCGAAAATTTCATCGAAAGGGTAAATGATATATTGATCCGTGCCCGTGAAATTGGAAAAGGGGAATTGGGCGTAACCCTTTCGTGTGGCGAACAATCGCGTGAAACTTATGAAAAATGGCGTGAGTTGGGAGCCTCCAGGTATTTGCTGCGCATCGAATCTTCCAATCAGGAACTCTACTATAAGATTCATCCACAGGATAAAACACACAATTTTCAAACCAGGCTGAATGCCTTGGATCTCCTTAAATCATGTGGCTATCAGGTAGGAACGGGTGTGATGATCGGATTGCCCTTCCAGGCCATGGACGATTTGGCTTCCGACCTGCTGTTTATGCGCGATCTCGACATCGATATGTGTGGCATGGGCCCTTATATCGAACATCGGGATACGCCGCTTTATCAATATAAAAACCAGTTACTTTCGGTTTCGGAACGCATACAGCTTAGTCTTAAGATGATCGCCCTGCTCCGCATTTTAATGCAGGACATCAACATCGCCTCCACCACGGCATTGCAGGCCCTGGATAAACAAGGGAGGATGGATGCGTTGAAGGTGGGTGCCAATGTGATGATGCCCAATATCACACCCGGACTTTACCGCAACAATTACGCCCTCTACCTCAACAAACCAGGAATGGATGAGGAGGCAGAAGACAGCCTTCGCAACCTGGAGAACCAGGTAACAGAAGCCGGTTGCGTGGTTGGATATGGCGTTAAAGGGGATTCGGTGCATTTTTCGGCAAGGAAATTGTAGGACACGCCAGTCTGCCGATAGGTAGAGATTAAACGGATTAAACGGATCAAACGGATTCCCTTTTAACTGTCACTTGACCTGTCATGCAAAGTGCAGTACCCCCGGGCGTTCAGCTCCGGTGGTACTTTAAAATAAATTCCTACCCTGTCTATTGATGTTGGGTTTTTTTTTAAGTTTACCCCACCAAAAACCCGATGATCCAATTACAATGAAGTAGAAAGAAACCGATCTAACTAATTATAAACCGATTGAAAATTGGCAGGTTATTATGCATAAAGGGGTTAATGAAATGGGTATTAAACAGATAACTGCCAGAGTAGGGTTTATACACTCGTTGCCACACATTTAAAAAAAGAGAGCCCGAAATCAATAGAATAATTGCTAATTAACTAACTTTGTACAAAAACGTAAAATGGAACACCTCATATCAATAAACTATCCAGAATCTTTGGCGTTTTCGCTTAAAATGGGAGACCAGGAATTTAAGAATGAAATGAAAATAATTTCTCTTATCAAACTGTACGAGTTAGGTAAAATATCTTCTGGACTTGCCGCAAAACTATTGGACATGAAACGTGTTGATTTTCTCGAACTTCTTGAAAAATACAATGTTTCCTATTTCTTCCAAGGACTTGAAAACGAATTAGAATCAGATTTCTCAAATGCGTAAAATAATTTCCAATACAACCCCCATTTTGTCCTTGTTGAAAATAAACAAACTCAGCCTTTTAGAAGATTTGTACGGAAAAATTATTATTCCAACTGCTGTTTATCAAGAAATCGAAAAAGGCAAAGAAAAACCATATTATTTGGACTTAAAACTCATTGACTGGATTGAAATAAGGGAAATCAGAAATCCTGGTTCTAAAGACTATTTTCTTGACTTGGATGAAGGAGAAGCCGAAGTATTAATTCTTGCAAAGGAACAAAACGCAGACTTAATAATAATGGACGAAATAATGGGAAGAAGAATTGCAAAACAATTCAACCTAACTGTGACTGGTACAATTGGAGTATTGTTAAAAACAAAAGAAAAAGGATTTGTGAATGCCATAAAAGAACTACTGACAGAACTTCAAGAAAGAGGAACCTGGTTAAATTCAAAATTAATCTCAAAAGCATTAGAATTAGCGAATGAAGAATAAGCGTGTGGTAACACTGCATATACTTTATGGCGGGTTACTGTCTGAATATGAATATTGTAGTTTCACTTGTATGCCGAAGGCATGAAATATAAATCATCGTGGACAGAAAGATTTATCTTTCAAAGTCCGCCACAAAGCATATGCCCCCCGTTACCACCATTATTTGAAAAGACAAAAAATTGAACTCAACTGATGATAAAGAAACTATTCTTAAACAACAAATTCATATTAGGCCTAATCCTGATAAATGCCCTTATCCTATTTATCGGAGGTTACCTTACCCTGGACAATCACAAGTTAATTTTTCTTTTTGCAGACAACCTTTTAACAGCACTTTTCATTTTAGAATTAGTGATAAAGCTGAGAGAATTTGGGGTTAAAGGCTATTTTAGTTCTAATTGGAACAGACTTGATTTCATCTTGATTGTAATATCAGTTCCGGCCTTGATTTCCTTTGTTTTAAGCATTGATATTTTTGACGTAAGCTTCCTCCTTGTATTCCGGATTTTAAGAGTATTTAAAGCATTTCGCTTTTTCAAATTTATCCCAAACATTGGACAATTAGTTGCCGGAGTTCAAAGAGCACTAAAAGCTTCCGTTTTTATACTATTAGGCTTTGTCATTTACATTTTCATTATTGGGATTCTTTCGTTTTATCTGTTTCAAAATAGCAATACCGAATATTTTAGTAATCCGACAATATCGCTTTATTCAACATTCAAAATTTTCACAGTTGAAGGTTGGTTTGAAATTCCGGAAGTAATTTCTGCAAACTACTCTGAAACAGCTTCATTTTTTATTTATCTTTATTTCATATTTGTCGTTGTAACTGGCGGAATTATTGGACTTTCCCTTGTAAATTCAATATTTGTCGATTCGATGGTTAGTGATAACAATGATGAAATTGAAAAGAAAATTGACGACCTTGATGCCAAGGTCACCCAAATATTAAAAAAACTTAGCGACCATGAAATTTGAAAAGATTCTTGAAATTGTTAATTCCCTTGAGAAAAATTCTTTCTTAAAGATTATTGACTACATCAAATCGAGTAATCCAAAAAACAGCAAAGAAATTGATAAAATCCTTTCAGACGTTAGTTATGACTTAAAAAATGCCGATAGTATCAATATTGCAAGAGTTTTCAATTTAATTGAAAATGAATTTGCAGAAACGGTCAAAGAAGAATTTGTGAATACAACCTCTCAATTGGATATCCTAATCGATATTTTAATAAAAGACGGAAACAACATCTTAAGGCAGGACTGGCTGGCAATTCTGTATGAAAAAGAATTGAAAAAGATTAAAATCCGAACACAAAATCTAAACAAACAACTGGGAACTGATAAATCTGAGATAGATGAAGCGAGAAAGCGCGATTATAATATTTATAAATCTTGCGTAGAAACAGCATATACAAACGATACCGGAAACAATCGCGATTCAAAAATCACTAACGATGAATTATCGATTTTAATTACACTTTCTCAACAACTTGAACTTTCGCAGGAAGAAATCAAACTAATTAATTACCTGATAATTCCACCACAAAAATTACAAATTGAGAATGTAATCACAATGCTCAAAAATATTGGGGTTATATTTTACTCAAAGAAAAACAATTTGATTTATGTTGCTGACGAGGTTGTCCGGGTTCTTCGAAAAATTAGAAAAAAGGAAGTCGCGGATAAATACTATCGCCGCATTTTAAAAACATTTAAAGAGCCTCAAATAAATTTTGTTTGTCGCAAACACAACATCGATATTAAAGAATTAGATTACGAATCAAAGATAAAAGAGATTATAAAAGAGGGAATCTCTTTTTCAAACTTGCTTCAGAACGAGTTACATAAAGATGGAACTAATTTGACAGATAAAAAGAAATTTATAAACGAAATCTGGGAAAATGGCCTGAAAATCAACGCCTCACTGAAAGGAGTAACTATTGAGGAGAAAATCGAGAACATCATTTCATATTTTGAAGAACTTGAAAAGGATGAAAAAGTAGGAATTTCAATTGAAGGATATGATAAGCTGTTAATTGATTTGGAAACTACATTGCCCACCTTTAAAAAGTCTATTCTCAGCGAATTTGAAATGTCCGACGACATAGTCCTCAATAGCAACACTCTCCTTGATTATAATATTAAACCAAGAGATATTCTTGATATTCTGACGATTAACGATCTAAAAACATTTGTTGTAGCACAGCATATAAAATCAAGAGGCGATTTGGTGATCAATATTTTGGAAGCATATAAAGACGCTGAGAACTTAATGATTGAGAGCTATGAATCAATAGGTTTTAGAAATTTAGCAGAGCTAAAAGAAAATGGAATATTAATAAAAGAAAGTGAGCTGGGTTTAAAATTTGAGGAAATCACAAAAACCATATTTAAAAAACTCGGATTTAATGTTGATGAAGCCTTAAAAAAGAATTTAAACACAGCAAAAAATCAAATCGATATAGTTTTAAATCTTGGCAATAACGACATTATTGTAATTGAGTGTAAAACTGTAAAAGAAAGCGGATATAACAAATTTAGTTCTGTGTCAAGGCAAATAAAATCTTATGTCGACACAGCAAGTTCCAAAGGATTTAGTGTTGTGAAAAGTCTGCTTATAGCTCCTGATTTTAGCGACGATTTTATCAACGAATGTGATTTACAATTCGACATTAATCTTTCATTAATAACCGCAGGTTCATTGGTCAATATTCTGGAAGGATACAAAGACACTAAACTAAAGCAGTTTCCTTTTCAGCTATTAATGAAAGATGTTTTGATTAAAGAGGAAAGAATATTAAAGGCAATTAAGAAATAAAATAATGGCGGAAATAAAGCACAGATTTTACAGTGGGGTCTGTGCGTCAATCAACTATGGATTCTCGTATTGCAGATCACTCATTCCAGACATAAACACCTGACTGCCATACCTCCGTTATTGTCCATACTGAAGAAAGGAATAAACACCAACAATATTTTGATTTTTATTCTCAAATGTTTACAAACATGTTAACTTTGCAAAATGACACGAGAAATTAAATTTTATAAAGGCTATTTTATTGATTTCTATATCTCGCTTGATACATCGGTACAAGAAAAAATAGAATATGTGTTTAAAGTGATAAAAACTGTTGATTTAATTCCTCGGAAATTCTTACAACATATTGAAAATACGGAGGGCCTTTATGAAATAAGAATAAAAGTTGGCTCAGACATTTATCGGGTGTTTTGTTGTTTTGACTCTGGTCGCATTGTTGTTTTATTCAACGGATTTCAGAAAAAAAGTCAAAAAACACCCAAAAATGAAATTTAAAAGTCAATAAAAATTAAAGAGGATTATTTCAAAAATAAAAAAGGAGAAGGAGAAAGAAAATGAGAACAATAAAAGATGCAACAAATTTTGATGAATTATTAGACATCAAATACGGAAAACAAGGAACTGAAAAACGTGATGAATTTGAAATGAGAGCAAAAGCTTTTGTTGTTGGAGAAATGATAAAAGAAGAAAGAAAAAAAGCTCATCTCACGCAAGACGACCTGGCCAAAAAAACCGGAACAAAAAAGAGTTATATCTCACGACTGGAAAATGGGAAAATTGACATTCAAATTTCCACTTTGTTCAAAATATTTGAAGAAGGATTAGGGAAAAAATTAGGATTAACAATACAATAAAAATTAAACAACAATGCCATAACAATATATGATATTTTATGGTGTACCATCATATATTGAAATTATATTTGCGTTACTCATAAAATTAAAAATATTGAACATACCCGGATTAATGAGATATTATCACAGATGGATTCTACGCTTGAATATGAACGGCATGATAGTTAATTAGAGTTTAATTGAAAAATCAAAAAAATATGAAAGAAATTCAAAAATTATCAGAAGGAAACCTCTACACAGCAATAGATTTGGGGCCATTAAGCGAATTGTTTGATTATTCGTTGGTTCATCCCGTTAGTAAGCGCTCGATAGAGGGTAAGGTTTTCCTGAAAGAGGCCACCAAATCCACTGGGACTGAGATTTCGTTTAATTCCATTCCACCTCGGACAGAGGTTCCTTATTTCCACATTCATCGAAAGAATGAGGAGACGTATATCATTCTCCAGGGTGCCGGATATTTTCAGGTGGATGATGATTGTTTTAGCATCAGGGAGGGGAGTGTTGTGCGGGTGGCACCAGATGGTAAACGTGGATTGGTTAATACCTCTGATGAGAAGATGATTTACGTAGTGATCCAATCAAAGGAGAATTCCCTGGAAGAATATACAACGACTGATGGGGAGAGGATTCCTGTCGAGCCAAAATGGCGATAAGTAAAATACCTTGTTAACTGGCACGACCTATGACAACCCCTTGTTTTTTCGTTTCGGATTTACATGGAAAGAAGGCGAGATACGAAAAGTTTTTTTATGCCATCGAAACACAAAAGCCGGGGGCCGTTTTTATGGGTGGGGATTTATTGCCATCCGGGTTATATCAGCTATCCGCAAACGAAAACAGGTGTGGGGACTTTTTTGATGAGGTCCTTTTCGCAGGATTTTCCGCGCTCAAAAACAAGGTAGGTTTTCCCTATCCGGAGGTTTTTCTTATTCCGGGAAACGATGATGGAAAAGGGGAGGAGGACAGGTTTCTGGAAGGAGATACAATGGGGCTGTGGCATTATGTTCCCAATGATGTAGTTGTCTGGAAAAACTGGTTTGTTTTGGGATATGCTTATGTGCCGCCGTCTCCGTTTTTGTTGAAAGACTGGGAGAAATATGATGTAAGTGCCTATGTGGATCCGGGCTGCGTTTCGCCCGAAGATGGTTTTCACAGCAGTCCTGTTTCAAAATATGAACTTCGGTATTCAACCATTCAAAAGGATCTGGAGAAACTGATGACAGAACCCGATCCATCCAGGACTCTGTGCCTTTTTCACAGTCCTCCGTATCAAACTAATCTCGACAGGGCGGCATTGGACGGTAAAAAGTTTGAACATGTACCACTGGATACCCATGTGGGCAGCATTGCCATTCGGCGAATGATTGAAGAAAAACAACCCCGGATTACCCTGCACGGCCATGTCCATGAGTCGGCCCGTCTCACAGGCCACTGGAAGCAGCAACTGGGTGCCACCACCATGATGAGTGCCGCCCACGACGGTACTGAACTGGCGTTGGTGATATTCGATCCAGAACATCCTGAAGCAGGTAAGAGGGTATTGCTCTGAAAATGAGATCCTACACTGCACTATACGGTTAGGTTTTTACCGCAGAGTGCGCAAAGAACACGCCGAGAACCGCAGTGGAAAAATGGTGGGAACACTACAATAGGATTTCAAGTACTGACAGTTTTACTTTTCAACTTTTCAAGTTTGAAAAAGACCTGATAGGTTATTCAAGTGGTACAATAGAACTTCGATATGGGAACAATCAAAAACTTTGCGGCACTTAGCGTAAACCTCTGCGGTACTTTGCGGTTAAATATTTGCCTCAGAGAAAATTGAGAGAGAATGAATTGTAAAACGGTTGAAGATTGTTTTTAATTTCCCATCTCCACAGGCCTGGCCGCATCGGTCACCGCACCGATTTTCACCGCAAAACTGGTCCGTTTCCGGATGTCTTCATCGGTGATAAAATGGACATCCAGCAGGCCTCCATTAGTATTAATCCCAGTGCGCCATTGATTTACCTGTGCCAGGCTCAGGCTCCATCCTTCCAGCCATGCCGCCAGCTCATCCTGTTGTTTTTGGGTGTTTTCGATGTGAATCAACAGGTCGATGTCGCTTCCCGGACCAGCCGTCCCATTTTTCACACTCCCGAACACATACATGGATTTGATGCCAAACCTGACTGGATCAATCGATTGAGCAATCCGTTCCACACATTTCTGCCTCCACTGCCAGTGAATATCCTTGTCGTTGGAATATTTCACGGCCTCTTCGATAAACACCTCTTCAGTTTTGGTTTCATGTGAGTTCACCATCATGGCTACTGCAATCGAACGGTCGCTGTTCATAAGTATTTCCAGTACCTTTTCGGGATAAACCGACCTCACATCCACTACTTTTATCACGTGTTCCAGGTGTTGCATATCAGGCAGCAACATGGTAAGCACATTGGGACTGCTCATGAAAAATTCTTCCTTAAAAACCACCTCCCGGTCATCGGGATATAGCGGCAGGTACTTGATGTTCGATTCAACCAGATCCTGAAAAAAGTGGGTGCCAAACGAAAGATCCGGCATATAATCGTTTGTTTTTCTGGCAATTTCAATCAACATAGCAGTATTTTTTATTTCCGAATAGGTAATGCTCACACCCAGTTTTATGTCACCACGACTTCCCCACCTGCCCGGCCCCATCAGGATAAATTGCCGTTTTGGGAGCAAAGTGTTGAGCCGTCCAACAGCATGGCCTACCTGTAGCAGATCGCTGTGATTTGTAAGCAATCCATACTGAACAGGATCCACATATACTACGTGCGTGATATTCGAAATAATGCCATTGGGGACGTATTTCGTTGCCGAAAAAATGACCTGATCAGGAGGCAGGCTGGCAGGAATTTCGGCCGGTTTGCAATGCAACCCAAAGCTCTGCGATCGGCATTGCAGTAGATAAAAATCCTGGCCATCGTGCGCAAATTCAATGTCCACCGGATGTTTGTATTCCTTTTGCAGGACATCCAGCATGTTTTTTATTTCTGTAACAAACGAAGTTCGTTTGATAAGTCCTTCAAAATTTACCACAAAGGCATCACGCGAAAAATCCATTCCCAGCGGTCGTGCCGGTTGTATATAATCCTGTTTCAGGATCGACACCACGCGGCTGACGGCCGGATAATCGCGCCCATATCTTTTCAGGACCGATTCTACCTCCACGGTTTCAAATTTTCCGGTGGTCAGATTGATCACATCCATGTATTTTGGCGAATATCTGATAATTTCGTCGATGGTTACGTTGACCCGCAGGTCGGGTTGTCCGGGCGAAATCAGTACCGGATAGTCATCCGAAAGCCGGTCTACGGCGCGGGTTCCCAATCCGGGTACGAGGCGCACCAGCCCGTCGCTGCTTTTTATCCGTCCCGACCACCTGAAGTCGTTATGACTGAAAGCCACTCCCGCGAAAGCGGGAAAGAAATAGTTGCCGGTTTTCTTACCTACAACCTCCTGAATCATAATGCCCATCTCTTCCCGGTAGTCGAGCAACCCGTTTTCGGCCCGGTATTCAATGGCGTCAGGACCAAAAGTGCTTGCATACACTTCTGCCACAGCATCCAGCAAGGCCATAATCCGGGTTTCTTTGTCGCCCTGGTTGGCGATAAACAGGCTCTTGTATTTGCCTGCAAACACACTGCCGACGCGGTCTTCAAGTAAACTGGAACTGCGTACCACCAAAGGTGCTTCTCCAAAATAATCGAGCGCCATGGTGAGTCCTTTCAGGATTTCAGGTGGGAACAGGGCATTTTTAAACACATGTACCACATAGGGGTATTCCTGCCGTACCTGTGAGATGTCCTTGTATTTTTGCTCCATCACCTCTTCCAGATTGTTGTAGCTCATAAAACTCAGCAGCCCGTCGGAGGTTAGATACCATGTTTTAGGGACCTTAACTTTACCAAAGCGCTCTTCATGGTTTACGGCAGCTTGTAGAATGTGGTGGGCCACAAAAAGTCCCGAACTCTTGCCTCCCAGTTGCCCATGACTGCCTGCCGGATAGATAACGTGCTGCAACAGTGCATAAAAGCTGTCGATTTTAATAAAGTTTTTGGCGATATCGATAAAGGCAGGCTGATCGGTGAGAAGACGGCGGATGAGGGATATTTTAAAGTTTTTCTCACGTGGTTTCGACAACTCCAGCATGTGTGGTGCCAGGTGATGATAGCGTTCGACAGCCGTATTGATGTCGGCCAGTGAGGAGCCCATATTTTCCAGTATTTCCGAAAGAAACCCCGACCGGTCTTCCTTGGTCCATTTCTGGATGCGGTTCAGGATTTCCCTTTCGGAGAGATACCGGCCTGCCAATTCAAAAATAGAATAGCTCAACGAAAGCAAATCGCTGTCGGCCTGCCGTTGATACGGGCTGTTGACTTCGGTGAGCAAGGTAACATCGCTTTTGAATGCAGGGCTGAAGAGCTCCAGCATCTTGTTGGCTTCTTCCACACCTGTCCAGCAGAGATAATTGATCATCTTACGTGAAAGCCTGATCAGCAGTTTGGGATCGGTTTGCTTGAGCATGTCGAGGATTACCCACCACTCGCTTTTCTGATCCTTTCTGGCAGCAATTTCCTGATTGAAAACAGATTTTAATTTCTGATGCAGAATAAATAAAGAGCATCGTTCGGCAATGGTGTCGATCAGTTTTCGTTCTTCCTTTAAAAAGGGACCTTCGTCTGAAATGGGTCGTTCTTCGGTGTAGTAAACCGCAATTTCGCCCGAAATGATCTCCTGAACCAGGATAGGTGATTTGATTGCCCAGAGAGTTTCTTCGAAATCTGCAGAAGCAAAAACCTGGTTAAAACAGGTCAGTTTTACCTTACAGATTTCCGGATATTGCCACCCCGGAGGGATCACCTGAACCAGTTCACGACACAGTTCCTCGTTCGTCAGAACCGTTTTATTCAGCACTTCCTGCACTTCGTACAGACAGTTGAGCTCTTTGGCCCGTTCTTTCAGTTCCAACATCAGTTGGTCGAGTGGTTTGTTGCTGGTCATACGTTCAGAAATTAAGTAAACTTGATGACTCCACGCCCTGTGCGGCCATCTACTTTGATGGACAATGGCTTTTTAAGTTCCACATGTTTTATGGAGTCGGTTTCGGAAACAACCTGTTGCTGGTTAAGCCATTCCCAATGGATTGAGAATTCGCCTGAATAGGGCATGGAAAAATACAACACACTAAAACTAGTCACGTTGTGAAAAAAATGAGAGCCCTGGCTCAGTTCTGAATTCATTCCCGCCAAGGGTGCTTCTACGATGGCTTTGGCGCCGGAAATTTGACCCCAGTTGACCGGAATGCCGGCCCAGGCATCGGAGGTTCCCCAGCGGCCAAAGCCTATCAGCAAATAGGGTTTCGTGGCTTTGCTAAGCTGATCGTTGATTTTTTCTATTTGGAGGGCAATTTTTTGTGTAAGGGAGGCATCAAAAATTCCCGGTTTCATATATACGATGTCCAAAATCGTGTTGTTGGTTCCGTTTCCAAGCACACTGGGTGATGCACAAAGCATGTTCGGTTGTATGAGTTCCTCCTGCATCACGTCTACTTCTTCTGTTGAAACCACCATGGGCCTTACCTGTAGGAATCCGAATCTCGGTTTTTGACCTGCCACCATCGACAGGGCAAATTCAATCTCAACGGTTGCCTCATAGGTGCGTTCACAAATTTGCAACAGTTCAATAATCAAGTCGTTAAAAGGAATGTCATCAAGGCGCAGCAGGGGTGCAAAATTCAATACCCGTGCCCCATTTTTTCCCACACCCATCACCAGTCTGCCCGATTGGGCATCCAGCGTGGAAGCTACCCACCAGAGGCTTTTGTCTTCTTCCGCATTTTCAATGGAGTGGTAGGTGAGGTATTCGGTTTCCTTCACCGGATTGTAGGCAGGTGCGGGTCCCATTCCAACGGCCCAGAAATTGGTTTGGGTGATTTTCAACAAATCGTAGACTGAACCAACGGGTGGATCGGCTTTGGGATAGGCCGGAGAATATGACCAGACAAGTCCTCCATCAACAACGGTTTTGCCCAATCCCAACGCCAGGCTCACAATGCCATCAGTGGGAGAGGCATTGCCAAAGGCATAAAAATTACGCGAACGGGCAACACCGGCACATTCAGGATAAAATCGGTTGCCGTAGCGCTGACCCACCACCTCCTGAATAATAACAGCCATTTTCTCGTCTTCGGAAGTATGCTTGGTGGCTTTTATATAATCTTTTGCCGCCTTGAAAAAAGTGCTGGCATACACATATTTGATGGCTTCAACCAGTTTGTTGAAACGTGTATTGGTGTCGGGTTGGTTGTTTGGAGTCATTTTGGTGCCATAAATGCCGGCGAAAGGCTCATGCATGGCATCTTCGAGCATGGAACTCGACCGAACCGCTAACGGGAGGTGTACCTGACCGATCAGGGTACGTAAATCGCCCAGTATTTCAGAGGGCAGGGCCGCTTTTTGAAAGGCGTGTGCAATTCTGTCATCGGGCAGTCCCGACAAGGCTATTTCGTAAAGCTTGTTGCGCTTCATAAAAGCATCAAAAACATCGGTTTGGATGACGGCCATTGCCGGAATCCCAATGTCGATGCTATTGAATTTATCTTTGAGGTCGGTTGAATTAATCAACTTCTGAATGCGTGCCAGTCCATGCGCTTTTCCGCCAATAGAGCCAGTCCCAATGGTTGAAAATCGGTTTTCCGAATTTAAAAAGGAACTCCGGTTAAAGGCAATCAGGGTGTCGGAAAGATCAGTCATATCTGTGATTTTTGCTCTTTTCAAAGATACAATTTTCCGGGTCAGGAAACTGAAACAGCGGTATTTTATGGGATATTGGTTTTTAAGAACTTCATCAAAATAATAATAAAGGAGAATTTTTATTTGGTTTGTGAACAGGAAAAAAGATAGATACATTAGTTTTGCCGTTTGTATTTGCTCGAACATCAGGAACCTTTTTCCTTATATGAGCTTATGGCAAGAGTTACCAAAGTTATTTTCGTAAAAGATTATTCGCATGTTATTTTTGCTTAAACCCTTGAGTAAAGGAAAATTAACACTTACCAACAGATTGATCATGCCCCCGGTGGCCACTGAAAAATCCAACTCCGACGGCACAGTTAGCAAGGCACTGTTGGATTATTACGATGGAAAATCAAGAGGAGGTTATATTTCACTCTTTATTATCGAACACAGTTTTATCACCCAACAGGGCAAGGCCAGTGAATTTCAGCTTTCGGTGGCCGACGACCTGGTGATTCCGGGGCTACAAAAACTGGCACAAACCATCCATAAAAATGGTTCAAAGGCAGTCATGCAAATCAATCATGCAGGAAGTGCCACCATTAAATACATTACCGGACAACGCACCGTAGGACCTTCCTCTGTGGCAAATCCCCGAAAGGGCTTTGTTCCCATGACGCTTACTGTTAGTCAGATACAAGAAATTGTGGATGAGTTCGTCAGGGCGGCAGTTCGTGTTCAGAAAGCCGGATTCGACGGGGTAGAAATCCATTCGGCTCATGGGTACTTGTTGAACCAGTTTTTTTCGCCCCTCTCCAACAAAAGAACCGACCGGTACGGAGGTGATGTGATGGGACGAATCACCATTCATCTTGAAGTGATTAAAGCGATTCGCAGTGCTGTGGGCAATGATTTTCCAATTATACTGCATTTGGGTGCCTGCGACTATATGGAAGGTGGAACTACCATTGAGGAAAGTAAAATGGCCGCTGTGGAATTTGAAAAAGCCGGAATTGATATCCTGGATATTACCGGGGGGTTTTGTGGATATACCCCACCAGACACCAGCCAGCAGGGGTACTTTTCACCACTCTCTGCCGAGCTTAAAAAAGTGGTGTCAATCCCGGTGATTTTAGCAGGTGGAATTACCAATGCGCAGGCGGCAGAACAAATCCTGGCCAACGGTACGGCAGATCTGATAGGGGTTGGCCGGGCCATGCAATCGGATTCTCGCTGGGCTGAAAATGCCATCAAAGGATTAATAAGTCAGTCGCGATTAAACTAGGAAAACGAAGCTTCCGGCCGAAGTCGGTTTTGCAATGTCTCCTTATTGTACAACCACCTTTTGTACCATTTTTCGGTCTTTCAATGTGATCTCAACGATGTACAAACCCGGATTTAAACCTGTTACCTCAATTTGGGCATGATTGATGGCCATGCTTTCAGGATTGGTCATCTTTATTTTAGACCCCATCATATCAAATAACTCAACTCCAAGTATGATGTCCCCGTTAACCAAAATGTTGATTTGATCTCTGGCGGGATTGGGATACACCCGAACATCGTTTTTCACGGCAGTTAGTTGAACTCCCAAAATAGTGGCCGATGGCGGAAATACAATGTTATCCAGCCAGGCGGCATCATCGCCTTCCACATTATTGATATCTTTTTCGTATGCCCATTTTAAAGTATGTGTCCCTGAGCTTATCGAATAATTTTCTTCGTTCCACGAATACTCACCTGCCCATTCTCCCAAGATGCCACCATCCACATAAAAACGCAGGAAGTCGTAGTCGGGTTCGGAGGATACTTTTCGCCAAAAGCTCAGGTTGTCGGTAGCGGCCACCTCCAGTTCAATAATCAGCTGTGATTCCTGGTAATCGCCGATGGCTCCTGATTTGGCTGAGAAATTCCCGGCAAACGGGTTGATGCCGCTCACTATCCATGACTGATCGCCACCTTGTTGCCATTCAAATCGGGTAAAATCCCCCGATTCAAAATCTTCCATTACCAGGCCAATAGCCAGATAATAGGTTGTTTGCGTGTGGTACGCCCCACTGGTTAACGAACAGGTAAATTCTACCTGTGTGCCAATGGGCGCGTTTTCATCGATAACTATTTCAAAATAAGCAGTCTTGGTTTCGTCTGAGGCCAACTCATTTAACGAAAAAGTTGAAGGGCTGAGTGTTATGTATGGATTTTCGGTTGTCAGGCTGAGTTGGGTGTTAAAACAATTGCTGTGACCGATATTTGATGCATCAATGGCTATGGTGTCGGTTTCACCCGGATCGAGTGAGCTGTTGTTATTTCCTCCCGTTAAATCTAAAATGACTGGTAAACCCAAACTAAGCACCGGAGCCTGGGCCGAAATTCCAAACCCGGAATCCCAGCTGCCCGCATCCGTCTGGCAATGCAGTGTAAATGAAATAGTGTACTGATCTGGCACACTATCGGAAAGGACGATAGTAAAGGCGTCTTCCACGGTAGATTGTTGTCCGGCTGGTACCAGACCAAAGTTCTCTGTGTTATCAATTATTTCAACAAAGGGATCTTCTGTCGACAAGGTACCCATCACTTCTATGGCATCGCCAAGTCCAACATTTCCAATGGTTACAGTTAGTTTGATGGTTTCGCCATAATCGGCCAGTTGGTTGTTGTTACCGGCTTCATCATTAATTTGATATTCACCGAATACTACGTAGGCACCGGCACCGGGGATAAACTGGACTTCAAAGCTTGTTGGAAGACAATTTCTTCCCACCACAGTTAAGGTAGCCAATCCGGGTTGCGTAATTTCCTGTTCAAATAGGATGGTGGCCGTTCCCGATGCATCGGTGAACCCTGTACCACATAAAACACCTTCTTTTATTATTGTACAGGCGAAGTTCTCCATGGGAACACCTCCTGACGTCACTGTTACCGAGGTAGATACATCTCCAATAATAATTTCATTTTCGTAAGTTACCTCAATCACAACAGGCTCTTCAGTCCAAACGCTCATGGCAGGGTCACCCAGGATGTTGAGATCGTAGAAATTCCATCTGAGTGCGCCTTCTTCCCATTGACCTGTGGCCTCCACCCAGGGGGCCGTTTGTATTTTGCTTTCCTTAAAGGCAGCGCCCAGAAAGCGTATTTGTTCATGATACAAAGCATCCATCATTTCGCGGTGCAGATGGGCTGCGGGACCTTCTGTCTGGCCTTCGTTAAACCATCCGTAACGCGAATTTCCCAATACTGCAACGGCAAAATTGTCGATGGTCACCATTTTCTCAAGAATACAATCACTTATATCAAAAGCACCGCAATCGCATCCATGTGTTTGTAATAAAGTGTAATTGTGATCAACGCCATTGGCGCCTGAGAAGTTGGCATTGGTAATATCGCTATTGGTCATATAGGCCACATAGGTTTGAGCGGCATGGCCCACATGGTGAACGAACTGCTTTCCCGTATTGATGGCCGCCATCAAATCGTACTTTGACCATGCCTGGTTTTCTTCATAAAGTTTTTGAAAATTATATTCTTCGGGGATGCCAATGGTGGTGTACCCATTGTCGCTGTGTTCGCCAATGAGCAGCTCCAGATAGTCGCTTCCCCAGGTGATGGGGTCGTTATACAGGTTTTCTCCGGCCATCAGGGCATTGGTTAATTCACCCGTGACCGGGAAATTTTGATAAAAATGACTCTTGTGTACCATATTGGCCAATTCATCGGGAGTGCTGAAAGGAAAACGTGCAACAGCTATTTCAGGCAGTAAATCGTCTTCATCGGGTTCGCCGTAGAGGTTGTTCCCATTGTCGTTCCAATTTCCATCCAATGCCGAATAATAAAGATCTGATGGGATTCCGTCATCCTGATATCCGCCACCAGACTGCACATAGCAATAAAAACCGCGATAGGGAATAAACTCCACATCACCACCCAACAGCACAAATTCCACTCCATGGTTTTGATACTGATTGATGATATAATTGCGGATTTTCTCCTGCAAATCGTTGCCAGTACTATTTTGAAGAATGGTTTCGGTGGTTGCAATCTGCGATTTAATCCCCCTTTCCAGATACATCCCGGTGAGGGTAGAAAAGCCATCGGTAAATTGTGATGGGGTGATGATAAGTAATTGATAGTCGTTTACGACCCGGTTTTTTGGTAGCTGATAACGATTGATTTCGGATGGATTGTCCGCAAAATTGATTGATTGTTGTAATAATTCAGGGGAGGGGTGCAGATTTTTTAAAGCTTCTACAGCCTTGGGTTGTGGTGCCGTATGAAGTATGATGGTTACATTTTCAAAATAACTTAACTGCCCTGTAGCCGGTATCAGGTTGACAGGCGTAAAAGCGCCAATGGCAAACCCAAAACCGTTCATAAATTGGGTTCCGGGGGTTCTGCCAGCTTCCGTCGGGTAGTTTGCGGTTGACTGGTAGACAGGTGAATTGTAGGTAAAATCCGGGGATTCGGTTGAGGATAATGGACGAGAAGGCTGATAAGGCGACAGTTGGTAAGTTCCCTCGATGAATTGTTCGTTGTTGCGAATAATTTCCATACTAACGACCATTTCGCCCGGAGGCAGCATCAGTTTAACCGGGAAATAGGGCAACGAAGGTTCTCCCATCATGGCGGTCTGCATGGTTCCTTCAAAACTGATCAAGTTGTATGACCCCTTCTGAACGATTCTGGGATTTGAAAAATGATAGGTGTGGCTAATGGTTCCGGCCATGATGACCGTGCTCAGAAAAACCAGGAATAACAAAGGGTAAAACTTTTTCATAAAAACGGGTTTATTCTTTTAATTTTTATAAGGATTAGGAGATTTTGTCCCCAGGGAATTTCTGCGACAAGCTGTCGCAGTTTTTCATTGGTTGAATAACGGGAATAAAAGCGCCGCATATCCCTGAGATTTCTTGTTGAATATCCATTGCTATCTGGAAAATCGTTTTGCAAATCGTTTGATATTTTTTTTACAACAGATTTTCCCCAGCCTTCTTCTTCCTGTTTTTCTAAAATTATTTTTCCAATTTTCCAGTAAAGATTGATATGTTCATTTGTTATGGCCTTTATAACTTGAAATCTGGCAGTCTGGATTTCCTGCTTGATCAATTCGAGCGTTTCTTTGTAATCATTGCTAATCATACGATTATTTTAATTGTAAAAGCCAAATGTAATCAATTGCACTACCTATGATTTTTCTCATTCTACCATGGCTGGTAAAACAGGCAAATATACATATAATCGGACAATTCCACTGTAAAACAGTTGCACCGCAATTAAATTTGTGAGGTTTATTATGTATCATGCATTTTGTGTCTCAACGAAACAATTTGGCTGAATTTTACAGAATGTGCTATCTTTGCCACAACTATGAATCTACCTTTCACACTTGATACCGACACTGTTTGGTACGCCATTGGAGATGGCTCCCTGGATAAATCTGCGCACAAGCTGGATGATTTCCCACGCATCATTATTCTTGTGGACGAAAACACAGAGAACCATTGTTTACCGGTATTGTACCACCAGGCCCCTAACCTGAAGATGTGTGATGTGATCCGTGTTTCAAGCGGTGAAAAAAACAAAAACATCGCACAGTCGTCCTATATCTGGAACGAACTCACCCGACTGAATGCCGGTCGCGATACCCTGCTGTTAAATTTGGGAGGAGGTGTAATTACCGATTCGGGCGGATTTGCTGCAGCCACTTTTAAACGCGGAATGCGGTTCGTAAACATCCCGACCACGTTGTTGGGAATGGTGGATGCGGCCATAGGTGGTAAAACAGGAGTGGATTTTCATGATTTTAAGAATCAGGTGGGATTGTTTGTCGATCCCGTGGGTGTGATCATCGACCCTGTGTTTTTAAAGACTCTTGACAGCCGACAGTGGCAATCAGGATTTTCCGAGGTGTTGAAGTACGCACTGATAATGGATAAGGATTTATGGTTCCGTTTGAACGGAAGACACTTTTCAGAAATCGACGATTGGAATACGGTAATCAGTAAAGCCGCCAGGGATAAGATTGACATTGTCCGTTTTGATGCTTCCGAGCGTGGGGTACGCAAAAACCTTAACTTTGGACATACCATCGGACATGCGCTGGAATCGTTTTTTTTGCGCACCCACAACGAAACCACCCATGGAATGGCCATTGCTGCCGGGATGATATGCGAAGCCTGGATTTCGGCCCGACTTTTTGATTTTGAAGAGGATCAGTTAAATGAGATCGTAACCATGATCGATAAAAATTTTGAACGTTTCTTATTTGATGAAAGCAAAATCCAGCTCATCGTCGAATTGATGCACCAGGACAAAAAAATGCGTGACAACAAGTTGTATTTTAGTATGCTGCGGCGACTTGGCAAAGCAACTCATGATGTAGAAGTCGATCCACAACTCATCGAAGCAAGCCTGTTGTATTATATTAACCAGGAAAAGTGAAATAAATCTGAACTAAATTGAACACGCTAACACTCACTCAAAAATCGACTCAGGTTGTGGGGAAAATCGAAATCCCACGTTCTAAAAGCATCAGTAACCGTGCTTTGATTATCGCCGAATTGGCAGGTAAAGGAACCCATATTGCGGAGCTTTCGGAAGCCGATGATACCCGGTTGTTGAAGAAACACCTGACGTTTATCCGGTCCTGGGGTGCCAGTGGTATCCCAACGATTTTTGATGTTGAAAATGCCGGAACTGTGGCCCGGTTTCTCACGGCTTACCTTGTTTCGCATGTGGGTGAGTGGCTGGTAACGGGTTGCCGGAGGATGAAGGAGCGCCCCATCGGATCTTTGGTAGAAGGGTTGACCAAGCTGGGAGCCAAAATCAGCTACCGGGGAAATGAAGGTTTTCTGCCAATTCACATTTCAGGCAATGACATCAATGGCGGTGAATTAAATGTGGATACCACCATGAGCAGTCAGTTTGTTACGGCCATATTGCTAATAGGGCCCTATCTGGAAGATGGGCTGAAGATAAATTTCTCTGATGAGGTGGTTTCAAAACCTTACATCAATATGACGGTGGAGATGATGAAATCGTTTGGCGCCCATGTTTCTCTTTTCGATAAATATGTGGTGGTAGAGCCTCATCCTTATAAAAGCATAAATTATGTGGTAGAGGCCGACTGGTCGTCTGCTGCTTTTTGGTATGAAACAGCCGCCTTGTCCGCAAAAGCGAATGTCACCATTTCGGGACTTAAACAACATAGCATTCAGGGCGATCAGGTGTTGCCTGAACTGTTCGAAGCACTGGGTGTAAGAACGATATTTGAAGAAAAGGGCATTCGTCTAGAATCGACTGGGAAGATAAAGAAACATGTTTCGTTTGATTTTCTGGCGAGTCCTGATTTGGCAATGCCAGTAATTACCACCTGTGCAGCACTTGGAATTAAGTCAGAATTTACCGGGGTTGGACATCTTAAATATAAAGAGTCGGACCGGTTGGAAAATCTGCGTACCGAACTTGAAAAAATAGGGGCACTTTTGAATGTCGAAGCGGACAGTTGTTCTCTTTCATTTTCAGCGAAACGGATTGATCAACCTATTGATTTTGATACCTATCACGATCACCGGCTGGCCATGAGCCTCGCTCCTCTGATCTTGCGATTCCCCAAAATCCGCATTTTGGATGCTGATGTTGTGGGCAAATCGTATCCGGGTTTTTGGACTGAACTAAAAAAACTTGGTTTCGCCAGGCTAAGTGAAACTAAAACAGCCTAAATTTATCGAAAATTTACCTATGGAAGTTGATATTCATATCCCTTGTGTAATCGATCAGTTTTATCCTGAAATGGGATTCAACTTATTAAAAGTACTTGAGAAAGCAGGAGTAACCGCCCATTATCATGAAAACCAAACCTGCTGCGGACAACTGGCTTTTAATGAAGGATTTTGGGAAGAAGCCAAGCAACTGGGCGAAAAACTCATCACTGAATTCAGCAGCAGTCCTGTGGTGGTGAGCCCTTCACCTGCATGTCCCGGCTATATAAAAAGCCAGTTCGACGAATTATTCTACAATGGTGCCTTTCACAACGAATACCGCCAATTGCAGCGCAATGTCATGGAGATCACTGATTTTTTGGTTAATACCCTGAAAAAAACCAATTTTGGAGCTACTTTTAATCACCGCGTAGCTTTTGTTGAAAGCTGTTCTTCAGTAAGAAGTTATGGGCAGAAAGATGAATCAGTTCAATTGCTGAGGCAGGTAAAGGGTCTTACCCTGGTAACCCTCGAAAATATCGAAGGTTGCTGTAGCTTTGGAGGCATGTTCGCAAACAGGTTTGAACCCATTGCAGTAGCGATGATCCGACAAATTACCGACAGTGCCGTTAATGCCGGTGCCGAGTACCTGGTGAGCAACGATCCGGGTTGTTTGATGCATTTGGATACTTACGTCAAAAAGCAAGCCCTGCCTCTCAAAATTGCACATGTGGTGGATATACTGGCAGCCGGGTAGGTTGAAGTTACAAGTTTAACTTGGGTTAACACCCTGAATGATTTTAGCAATTTTACTTTGATAATTGGCCGCCTGGCTGTGTTGGATTATATTCAGATACCGGATCAAACAAAAAAGCAAAACAATTATTTTTTATTTTCCATCATAAGCAGTATATTTGTTCGGAAGACCATAGAAAAATCATTTACGGGTTAAAAATGTTTGAAGGAAGGGGTATCGAACTATGAAAACGAACCGGATATCTTTTTTTCTGATCGCTTTGGTGGTGATGAGTTGTATGCAAAAAAATGAAAACTCCGGACCACAGTATGGTGTCGCACCAGCCTTTATCGAACTTCCTGTCTACAGTTTCGCGATTCACCCCTTGCACAACCCTAACAAGCTGATTCAGTCCTATCAGCCACTTATTAATTATCTAAATGCTCATGTATCAGGTTACAGGTTTACCCTGGAGGCATCACGCGATTATTCCGTTTTCGAGGAAAAATACAAAGCAGGAAAACCTGACTTTTTGTTGCCTAACCCCTGGCAAACCCTGCAAGCAATCAACTGTGGCTACTCGGTAATCGCGATGGCCGGTGACCCGGATGATTTCAAGGGTATCTTTATCGTCCGTAACGACGGAGATATCCAAACTCCATCCGATCTTAAAGGCAAATCAATAAGTTACCCTTCGCCTACGGCACTTGCGGCCTGTATTATGCCACAGTACTACCTCTATTGTTCAGGTATTGATGTTGTAAACGACATCGAAAATCATTATGTGGGTTCGCAGGAATCTTCTATTATGAATGTGTTCCTGAGGCGAACCGCAGTTGGAGCCACCTGGCCTCCTCCCTGGAGGGCCTTTCAGATAGATCATCCGCGGGAAGCGGCAGAACTTCGGGTGATTTGGGAGACTGAGCCACTCATTAATAATTCGGTCATGGTGCGCCATGATATACCTCAGGAGTTAAAGCAGCAAGTTCAAAAACTCCTGCTGGAGCTTTGTAACACCGATCAGGGAAAAACCATCCTGAATGGAATGGAAACAGCCCGTTTTTCAATGGCTACCAATCAGGATTATGATGTTGTACGGGAGTATGTAGCTCGTTTTGAGAGAGAAGTAAGTAAAATAGAAGTGAAATGAAACTACGAAAGCTTAAACTGTTTTTATTCGGAACGCTTCGGGGTCGTATTATCCTTGGGGTCGCCATTGTTCATGCGGTGATGATGACCCTTTTTATCACTGACCTAACCCTGCGGCAACGCAAAATCCTGCTCAATCGTCAGGTAGAAGATGCATTGGCCCTTGCCCATTCATTTGCTACTTCATCTGCTGTATGGATCGTTTCCGATGATATTTCCGGTTTACAAGAGCTGGTGGAATCGCAACGCCGTTATCCCGAGCTTCTTTTTGCCATTCTTACCGATGAAAGGGGATTTATAATGGCTGATACTGATACCAGCAAGCAGGGGCTTTACCTGCGCGATTTGCCCGGGCAGATTCAACCCCGGGTATATTCCCGGTCGGCAGGCCTGGTAGATGTGTGTGTGCCGTCGATGTTGGGTGATCAGCATGTTGGGTGGACAAGGGTAGGGATTGGTAATGCTGATTCCAGGGAAAAGCTTACCAACATGATACTTATTGGCATCCTTTACGCCATGGTGGCGATAATAATTGGCTCCGTTATTGCCTGGTTTATCGGTACCAGCATCACCCGGCGGCTATATGCCGTTCAGGATACAATAAGCGAGGTCAGATCCGGCAATCCAACGGCACGTTCTAACATTAAGGGAACAGATGAAGCTGCTGCCATAGCAAATGAATTTAATAATTTACTGGATACTGTTGGTAATCAGAATACATTGCTTTCTGCACTGATCAATAGCACCGGAGATATCGTTATTTTTTCACTGGATAAAGATTATTGCTATACTGCTTTTAATGAAAAGCACAGGTTAGAAATGATAAAGGTGTGGAATGTCGACATTAAAGTCGGAATGAACCTGCTGGATTATATGGTTGACCCGGAATTAAAAAAAATGGCAAAGCAAAGTATGGACAGAGTGCTGAATGGAGAATCCTTTTCTGAAATTCAGCATCAGCCTCAACCAGACATTTACTATGAAATTAACTGGAACCCCATTATTCAAGACAACGCAGTTATTGGAATAACGGCTTTTATACTCGATATCACCAATCAAAAACTCGCCGAGCAGAAGCTCAAACTCCTGAACTTCGCATTGAATGGTGTGACAGATGAAACTTTTCTTATCGACGAAAATGCTTGCTTCCAATATGTAAACAACAAGAGTTGTCGGGCATTGGGATATAGTGAGGGAGAATTGCTTAAAATGAATGTGTCAGATATCGACCCTGATTTTCCATTTGAAAAGTGGCAGCAACATTGGAATATCATCATGGAAACAGGTTTTATGATCTTCGAAACCCGTCATACAACAAAACAAGGGAAAAGCTATCCGGTTGAGATTAGTGCGAATTATTTTGAATACAACGGACAGGGTTTTAACCTTGCCCTGGCACGTGATATTTCCGACCGTAAACAGGCCGAAGTAGCATTGCGCCAAAGCGAATGGAGGTACCGCGAAATATTCGATAATGTTCTCGACAGCTTGTTCTTGCTTGAAGTAACATCAGATAAACGCTTTCGCAATTTGGAAATGAATCCTGCTTTTGAAAAAGCTACTGGGTTACCTCGCGAACAGTTGATTGGGAAATTCATCGAAGAGACTGTTCCGGAGGAAGTTGCTTCCATCGTCAATGCCAAATACCGTCATTGTGTGGAAGCCGGTCATCCCATCGAAGAAGAAGTGGAATTGGATCTGCCAACCGGGCGTCGTTATTTTCATTCAACCCTCATCCCGGCACGTGATGAAGCCGGACGTATCTATCGCATCATCGGCATTTCGCGCGATATTACTGAGCGCAAACATACGGAAGATGAATTAAGGATAAACGAAGCACGCTACCGGATGGCTCAAACCATAGGCCATACCGGCAACTGGGAATATAATATCCAGACATCCTGTTTTTGGGGATCCGATGAGGCCAAACGGATATATGGATTTGATCTTGAAAATGACTCTTTCACAACTGAAGAAGTCGAAAATTGTATCCTGGAAAGAGAACGGGTTCACCAGGCATTAGTTGACCTGATTCAGGAAAACAAACCATATCATCTTGAATTTGAAATACACCCAAAAAATTCCTCTGAGCCAAAAATAATATCATCCATTGCCGAATTACAGCGAGATGATCAAGGTAATCCTTTGCGTGTAGTTGGCGTTATTCAGGATATTACTGAGCGAAAGCGCGCCGAAGAAGCAATTGAAACTACAGCCTATCGTTTAAATGAAGCCCAGCAGCTTGCTCATATTGGCAGTTGGGATTTGGATATTGTTAACAATAACCTGCATTGGTCGGATGAAATATACAGGCTGTTTGAGATTGTTCCCGAAAAATTCGATGCTACTTACGAAGCCTTTTTGAATGCGATCCATCCTGACGACCGTGAGTTGGTAAACACGGCTTACACCAATTCGCTCATAAGCAAAATCCCCTACACCATTGATCACCGGCTGCGGTTCACAGACGGGAGAATTAAATACGTTCATGAACAGTGCGAAACTGAATATGATGCCGATGGCAAGCCCATACGCTCTATGGGAATAGTGCAGGACATTACCGATCGCAAGCTCGTGGAAGACACCTTGTTTTTCCTCGCGCAACGTGGTTGGCAGACAAGTAAGGAAAACTTTTTCGATGCGCTTGTACAGTTTCTCGGTGAAAAACTCGATATGGATTACGTCCTGATCGACAAGATTGATGAGAATCCCGAAATAGCCGAGACGGTGGCATTGTTTGCCAAAGGCACTATTACACCAAACCTGCGATACGCCCTCAAAGGTACACCTTGCGAAAACGTTATGGGGCGTGATCTCTGCGTTTATCCGCAAAGTATTCAGCATCTGTTTCCTGAAGATACCCTGTTGCCAGGATTGGGTGCGGAAAGTTATATCGGTATCCCGCTGTGGGATTCTACAGGCCGTCCAATAGGACTGATCGCCGTCATGGGTGTCAAGCCACTTACCAATGCTGCACCGGTCACCCAATTGCTGCAACTGGTAGCGATACGTGCAGCCGCTGAGCTGGAGCGCTTGCAGGATGAAGAAGAAATCAGAAATCTAAATCAGGAACTTGAACAACGCGTAAAGAACCGTACCGCTCAGCTCGAAGCCACCAACAAAGAACTCGAAGCCTTTTCGTATTCGGTTTCGCACGACCTGCGTGCACCCTTACGCAGTATCGATGGTTTTAGCCAGGCTCTGCTTGAGGATTATCATGATAGGATTGAGGAAGATGGGAAAAACTATTTACAGCGGATCAGATCTGCTGCACAACGGATGGCTCAGCTTATTGATGATTTGTTGGGTCTGTCGCGTATTGGCCGGAGCGAAATCAATATTCAGCAGGTGAAGCTGAGCAAAATGGTACAGCACATTGCTGATGATCTGCATGCGAATGAACCTGATCGTAAAGTCAATTTTGTTATTCAAAAAGGAATTGTAGTACAGGGAGATAATCATCTTTTACGTATTGTTTTGGAAAACCTGATTGGAAACGCCTGGAAATTCACTTCGAAGCATCCAACGGCCAATGTAGAGTTT
>JAUYGX010000118.1 GCA_030690365.1 Bacteroidales bacterium
TAAAACAAAAAAACTCAGCACTTTTTAAAAGAGCTGAGTTTTTTTTTGAAAAATAGGAAAGTATTAAATCCAGTTAATCTCTTTCACCCGGTTGACGACATATTTAACATTTTCAACTGGTGTTTCGGCCAATATTCCATGACCTAAATTGAAAATCCATTTGGGTTCTGTTTTTCCAAACTCCAATAATTTATCCACAATTGGTTTAATTGTTTGGGGTGTTCCCAGCAAGGCTCTTGGATCGAGGTTTCCCTGAATACCAATCTCAGGATGAATTAATTTTCGTGCCTGATTGATATTCATTTGCCAGTCAATGCTAATGAAATCGCACTGATCTGGAGTAACACGACTCACACCGCAAGCCAGGCCTTTGGGCATAAATATTACGGGTGTTCCTGTTTGTTTAACCGCCTTCATAATCCGTTCTACAGTTGGCATAACCAGTTCGAAATACAAATCTTCGGGAATCAATCCTGCATGAGTTTCGAACAATTGAAAGGCATCAATACCGTGTTCAACTTGCTTGAGTGCATATTCGACAGACATTTCGCCAATGGCTTCAAAAATCATTTTAGCTTCTGCTTTATTTTTATACAATAAAGCCATGGCCTCCGGGAAATTATGATTCGTGCTAATTCCATCAACCATAAAACAGAAATTAGTCAAAGGTCCGCCGCAAAAACCAATTAGTGGGGTATTTGCCGGACGAGTCCGTTTAATTTCATCAATGGCTGCATAAACGTGATTAAGCTTAGATCCATCAGGAACAAAACTTTTGTGTGGAACATCCATTCCTTTCAATGGACGTTCAAATACAGGACCTTTGCCCTGAAATTCCAGTTTCATTCCCAATGCTTCAGGAATAACCAAGATATCGGAAAACAAAATAGCTGCATCCACACCCAGGTCCTGAATGGGAAGTAAGGTAACCTTGGCCGCCAATTCAGGAATTTCCATTAACTCTTTAAAACTATGCTTCTCCTTCAGCTTTTGATAAGAAGGCAGGCATCTCCCCGCCTGACGCATAAACCAAACCGGC
>JAUYGX010000121.1 GCA_030690365.1 Bacteroidales bacterium
GCCGGTGGGTCATATTACCAATGGGGTGCATATGCCAACCTGGGATTCCAAAGAGGCAGACGAAATATGGACGGAGGCTTGTGGCAAAGACCGTTGGCTGGGCACAAATAAGAACCTGGAAAGGGATATTCGCTGTGTTTCAGATGAACGGCTTTGGGAAATGCGCACCAATGCCAATAAAGCGCTTATTAAATTCGCCCGTGAACATTTTTCGAGGCAATTACTTGGTTCCGGTCATTCACCCTATACCATTGAACAGGCAAAACATTTGTTCGATCCCAACATTCTTACGCTCGGTTTTGCCCGTCGCTTTGCAACCTACAAACGGCCTAATTTATTATTGCATGATCCGCAGCGACTGCTCCGGCTGTTAGCAAATCCAACGTTTCCTGTTCAACTAATCATTGCAGGGAAAGCCCATCCTGCCGATCAGCAAGGTCAGGATTTAATCAAAGAATGGATGCAATTTATAAAGCAGAATGGATTACATCCTCCCGTAATATTCCTGAGCGATTACGATATGCATGTTTCTGAAAATCTGGTGCGGGGAGTTGATGTTTGGATCAATACACCGCGCCGCCCGTGGGAAGCCTGTGGAACCAGCGGCATGAAAGTACTTGTAAATGGCGGTATTAATCTTTCGGAACTCGATGGATGGTGGGCTGAAGCCTACACACAAGAAGTGGGCTGGGTGCTCGGTGATGGCAAAGAACATGGAGATGACCCGGGTTGGGATGCGCTGGAAGCTGAACAACTGTATAATATACTTGAAAATGAAATTGTTCCTGAATTTTATACGCGCAATGAAAAGGGAATTCCTTCTGCATGGATTTCGCGAATGCGTGAAAGTATGGCACAGCTAACTCCAAAGTTCTCAGCCGACAGGGCAGTCAGGGAATATACCGAACACCACTATTTGCGAGCCGCAAAAGCATATCTTAAACGTGTAGCTAATAATGGTGAAAAGGGAAAACAGATAGCAGAACAGGTGCGAATCCTTGAAAATAACTGGAATTCCATACAATTTGGTGAAGTTAAGATCACAACTTCAGAAAAACAGCATGTTTTCGATGTTCAGGTTTATTTCAATGATATTGAACCGGATAAAGTACAGGTTGAGCTATTTGCCAATGGCTTAAATGGGGAAGATCCGCTGATAACTAAGATGAAGCGGGGTAAAAAATCAGAGGGCACAGCCAATGGCTACCATTATTCCGCATCAGTAAATTCAACACGTCCGGCAACGGATTATACGATACGGGCAATACCAAATCTCCCGGGTGTTTCAGTTCCTTTGGAAACAGCACTTATTCTTTGGCAACATTAAATTTTAATTTATGGAAAATACAAATTCACAACAAACATATGAAATTGGCATGGTGGGCTTAGGTGTCATGGGTCGCAATCTTTTGTTAAATATGGCCGATCATGGTTTCTCAGTGGCCGGTTATGACAAAGACTCAACCGGGAGCATTTCCGATTTTTTGTAACCCGTCATTTTAGT
>JAUYGX010000122.1 GCA_030690365.1 Bacteroidales bacterium
ATAAATATTTCCAACAATCATCCTCCGATTTGAATCGATCAAGAAATTCTTGAAAATCTTTTGGGTAATCCTCAGCAACCATTTTTATGGTAAAGATATTAATTGTCTTAACATGAGCGAAGCAGATAAGCAGTTAAAATAATCAAGATGATAAATATACCAATTTCAATTAATAGTCTGATATCCATATGAAAACCTACCGTATTCAAGTTAATGTAATTGTATTATTGCTGTTTCTAACGTGCCAGTGTAGTAGCCTGTATGCGCAAAATTGGGAAAGTTACACCAATACCCATGTAATTCTATCAATAGTCAAGGATGGTGATTCCATTTGGACAGGCACCGTGGGCGGTGTGGCTTTATGGAATCAAAATGGTGAATTTATTACAAAGTTCGATGCTTCTGACGGTTTGCCATCTAATCGGGTCTATGCCATTGCCATCGATCATGATGGTGTTAAATGGTTTGGGACAAAAGAGGGTGTTTCAAGTTTTGACGGGACTAACTGGCAGAATTACACCACTGATGATGGCTTAATTGACAATTTTGTACGTGCAATTGTTGTCGATGAAGATAACTCAATTTGGTTTGGAACCATGAATGGTATATCAAAATTTGATGGCAATATTTGGACGAATTATAACGAAGATGATGGAATAGCGCATGCCCAGGTATATTCGGCTGCGATAGACGCTTATGGGAGGATTTGGTTTGGATGTTATGCTGGTGTGTCTACATTTAATAACGATGAATGGGAAAATATCACTATTGGGCCAACTGTCGGCGCATACGTATCATCTATCGCCATTGATCAAAGCAATAATAAATGGTTTGGTTATATAGGCAATGTAGCCGGTTTATATATTCTTTCTGGTTCCTCTATTTATCATTATGATACAGGTGACGGATTATTATCCAACAATATAACTTCAATTGCAGAAGATGTTTATCACCGTATATGGGTCGGTACATATTATGGTGTTTCAATGATATATGGCGGAAATGTTACCAGCTATTCTACAGATGAAGGGATGCCACATAAGAATGTTATATCAATAGCAGCAGGAAGTGATTCGTTAATGTGGTTTGGAACCACCGAAGCTTTGGTTAGCTTTGATCTGGTAAATTGGCATGAATATCTCAATCATGATGAAATACAGAGAAATGGAGTCAGCGAAATAGCAGAATTGCAGGATGGACGCATGATTTTTGGTGGAGGATCGGTTGCATCCATATTTGACAATGGACAATGGATACATTTTAATACGCAAAATGGTTTAAAAAGTGGTGCCGTAAGAAGTGCGGTAACAGATATAGATGGTAGTATCTGGTTTGGTACAGGAGATAGTGTCTCAATCCTCAATGGTAATTCCTGGACATATCTGGACATTGGTGGAAATTCAGAAATATATAATGTTAGCGATATGATTTTTGAGAACAATAACACTTGCTGGTTTGCACATGGTTATGGAGCTTCAAAATACCATGATGGAATCTGGACAAATTATTCCACCAATGATGGATTAGTATCTAATCAGGTAGGCTCTATTGCCATAGATCATGAGGGAGCCAAATGGTTTGGAGCTCAAGGGGGTGTCTCCAAATTCAATGACAATACCTGGACAAACTTCACTGTCGATAATGGGCTTATTTCAAATTATGTCACGGATATTTCAGTAGATATCCAAGGCAATGTCTGGGTAGCAACCTATCTCGGGGTGTCGAAATATGATGGAAATACTTGGTCAAGTTATACCACCATTGATGGACTTATAGAGAATGCGATCTTGAAAGTAGTAGCAGATGATTACGGTAATGTATGGTTTGGATCAGGCGACGGCCTAACAAAATACGATATGAATGCATGGACTCACTATTATTATATTGATGACTTTTACGATGGTGAACTTCTCACTTTGGATGTTGATTCTGAGGGAAATGCATGGGTCGGAGCACAATATGGTTTATGGAAGTTGAGCGATGTAATAAATTTTTCAAAGGAAACTCCTTTTGTTTCCGTTGAAATATTTCCAAACCCATCGTATGATTTTATAAGAATTAAAAGTTTACCATGTGAGCACGCTCAGTATTCAATTGTTAATATGAATGGCAGTACAATTGAAACAGGTGTAGTGCAATCAAACACAATAAATATATCAAAACTAAAAAAGGGTGTATACTTTATCAGGATTTATAACAATTCATTTTTCTCCATATCCAAATTTATGAAGTTATAATGATTATACGAGGTTGTGACAACGAATAATGACAACCGCTAAATTGAGGATGACTGGGGGAGGCGAAGAAAATTGTGATTAATCAAGTAACCATTTGTTTTTCTGTAGCAAAAGCAACTGCTCCCACAGCAACGGCTTCGCAGGTTCCCAGCATCGAAATGCCTACACCTACTTTTTTTATGGGGTTATACGGAACTTGCTTATCTGATTGGGGAACAATGATCAACTGTTGATCGTTGGCCAAAAAGTCGACCAGGCAGTCTGCGTTGTGCAGGTTATAGGCAAAAACCTCCATGCGTGGAATGGTTTGACCATCAGGCTTAAAGAACCGTCCATTCATGGTTTCAACGGCTTTGGGAAGAAACAATTTCCATGCTCCCGATAGGCCTCCACCAATCACAATTAGTCCATCAATCAGGGTGATGGCATTGGCCAGGGTTTCTCCCAGCATTTCACCAAAATATTCCCAGGCGACGATTGCTGCTTTTCTGTTTCCTTCCAGTTCTCCCATGCCAATGCGATAAATATCGGATGGTTGGGGCGTGTCATCAAATGCAAGATCAGCTTCTTCGGCATACAGGTTGCGTAAACCACGGATGCTCAGCACCTCTTCCACACTTTGGTTCATGTTGGCGGGATTGGTCATGCGGTTGATTTCGGCTCCGGCCGAATTATCGCCCAGCAACAGTTTGCCATTCAACACAATTCCGGCTCCAAATCCGGTTCCCAGAGTCACGCCCAACAGGTTGTGGTATTGTTTTGTATGGCCCGATTTCTTCAGTTGCTCATTGATATGTGGCAACAATCCGTTCATGGCCTCGCCCAAAGCAAACAAATCGCCATCGTTGTTAATGAAAACCGGCAATTTAAATTTCATTTCAAGAAAGGCCTTGAGCGCAATACCACCCCTAAACAGCGGTAGGTTTTCCAGGTCACCAATTATTCCTGCGGTGTAGTCAGCCGGTCCCGGAAAGGAAAAACTGATGGCCATAGCCCGGTTGCCACTTTTCTGGTCAATTTCCCGGAATCCATCCACCATGCGGTTTAAAAGTTCGTCCAACGATTCTGCCGCAGAAGGAAGTATGGTGCTGGCCACATTGTTCTGGTGTTGATCAATGGCGTTAAATTTCAGGTTGGTGCCTCCGGCATCCAGGGTTAATATGGTTCTGTTGTTCATTCTTTGAATAAATTAATGGGCTTCGAGCCAGTTTTCTCCTATATTAATGTCCACTTCCACCGGAACGTTCAGTTTGATGGCTTGCTTCATATTATTTACAATGAGTTTTTTCATGAGTTCCACCTCTTCACGGTACACATCAAACACAAGCTCATCATGTACCTGAAGAATCATTTTGGTTTTCAGGTTTTTCTCCACCATCTCGTTGTAAATGCTGATCATGGCGATTTTGATCATGTCGGCCGACGAGCCCTGAATGGGAGCGTTGATGGCATTTCGTTCGGCAAATCCACGGACAGTGCCATTGCGCGAGTTGATGTCGTGAAGGTAGCGCCGTCTTCCCATCATGGTTTCAACATAGCCATGTTCACGGGCGAAAGCGATGGTGTTGTCCATGTATTTTTTAACGCCGGGATATTTTTCAAAATAGCTGTTGATGATGTCGGCGGCTTCACGACGCGGGATGCCCAGTCGCTCGCTTAAACCAAAAGCCGAAATTCCGTATATGATTCCAAAATTTACGGTCTTGGCATTTCGACGCATGTCGCGGGTAACTTCGCCCAGAGGCATGTTGTAAACCCTGGAGGCCGTAGCTGTATGGATGTCAACGCCTTCGCTAAAATCATGTATCATCGCCTGGTCACCACTCAGGTGGGCGATGATGCGCAATTCGATTTGTGAATAGTCGGCTGCCATCAGGACATAATCGCTGTTGCGGGGGATAAAGGCTTTTCTGATTTCACGACCGAGTTCGGTACGGATGGGAATATTCTGCAGGTTTGGATTGTTTGAACTCAGTCGGCCTGTAGCCGCAACCGCCTGGTTATATGAGGTATGGATGCGGCCATCGCGGGGATTTACCAGTGCAGGAAGCGCATCCACATAAGTGGATTTTAATTTGGTGAGCGATCTAAATTCAAGAATCCGCTCTATAATCGGATGGCGGTGGGCCAATTTTAAGAGCTCATCTTCACCGGTGGCATATTGTCCGGTTTTGGTCTTTTTGGGTTTATCGATGATCGCCAGTTTTTCGAACAATACTTCCCCCATTTGTTTGGGTGAAGCAATATTGAATTCGGTATCAGCCAGGCGGAAAATCTCCGCTTGTGTAACGCCAATCTGGGTTTCCAGTTCCTGGCTAAACTGAACCAGGGTGTCCACATCCAACTTCACACCTTCCGCTTCCATGGAAGCCAGCACAGGTACCAGCGGCATTTCTATTTCATCGAACAGTTTTTTGGTTCCGGCTTCCACCAGCATGGGCTCAAAAACCTCTTTTAGCTGCCAGGTGATGTCGGCATCTTCGGCTGCATATTCAAATACTTCTTTAGGCTCCAAATCGCGCATCGACCCCTGGCCTTTACCTTTTTTGCCTATGAGTGTGGTAATACTTACCGGCGTATAATTTAAGTAGGTTTCCGACAACAAATCCATGTTGTGCCGCATGTCGGGCTGGATGAGATAATGGGCAATCATGGTATCGAAAAACCGGCCGGACACTTTTACATCGTACCAGTTGAGCATGCTGGCATCGAACTTGATATTCTGCCCGATTTTGGTGATTTTCGGGTTTTCCATCACCTTCTTAAAAAGTCCAACGGTTTCGAGGGCTTCATGGTAATTTTCGGAAACCGGCACATACCAGGCTTCACCTGCCTTGTAGGCGAAGGACATTCCAACCAACTCTGCATTGTTGGCATCCACACCGGTGGTTTCGGTATCGAAACAAAACTCGTTTTGCTTCCCCAGCAAAGCCGCCAGTTGCAGAACTTCTTCTTTGGTGCTGACCAGGTGATATTGGTGAGGAGTGTTCTGTATGGTTTTTTTATCGGTTACTTCGGTTACAACCGAGCCATTCTCCACTTCATCCGAAAACAGATCCCCCTGTGTTGCAGTGTTTTGTTGCGGGGAATAAAGGGCCTCTACCCGGGCCGCATAATTTCTGAATTCAAGCTCTTCAAACAGTATTTTAAGCTTTTCAAAATCAGGATCTTCCAATATCAACTTATCCGGATTAAACTCGATGGGTACATCTAAAATAATGGTAGCCAGCGATTTGCTTTGTAAAGCCTGATCAGTGAACCGTTCCAGGTTTTCCTTAAGTTTTCCCTTAAGTTCATCCGTGTGATCCAGGAGGTTTTCCATGGAGCCGTACTCGGCAATCAGTTTGATGGCGGTTTTTTCACCAATTCCGGGCACACCGGGGATGTTATCTGAGGCATCGCCCCAAAGACCCAGCAAATCGATCATCTGCAAGGGGTTCTCAAGCTGATACCGTTCGCAGACTTCTTTAATCCCCCAAACTTCGGCACCATTGCCCATGCGGGCAGGTTTGTACATAAAGATATTTTCGCTTACCAACTGACCAAAATCCTTGTCGGGAGTCATCATGAAAGTGGTAAAGCCAGTTTTCTCGGCTCTTTTGGCCAGGGTGCCAATAACGTCATCGGCTTCATAGCCATCCACCGAAAGGATGGGAATATTAAATCCTTTTATCAATTCCACAATAAACGGGATGGAAGCAGCCAGATCTTCAGGCATTTTTTCGCGGTTGGCCTTATATTCGGCAAAATCGTCGTGGCGAACGGTGGGTGCATGGGTATCGAAAGCTACACCTATGTGAGTTGGTTTTTGGTTCTTGAGTATATCGAGCAGCGCGTTGGCAAAGCCCAGAACTGCCGAGGTATTCTGTCCTTTGCTGTTGATGCGCGGGTTTTTGCTAAAGGCGAAATAAGCCCGATAAATCAAGGCCATCGCATCCAGTAAAAACAGTTTTTTTGGTTCGTTCATTACGTAAAAGTTAAGTATGGACAAAAGTAATAAATTCCTGATGTCTTTTTTTTAACGTTTGCTTGTTAGGAAGTAAATCACCGGCACGTTTAATTCTTGATTTTGTGTTGGTAAATTTACCACATCAACTACTCATCCAAACTTCCGTTATATGCAGAAAGCAACAAAAAAATCCGGCAAAACCAACGAACCCAGAAAAATTTTCGTGCTCGACACGTCAGTCATTCTTTATAACCACAACGCTATCAACGAATTTGCCGACAACGATGTGGCCATTCCGATCACTGTACTCGAAGAACTGGACAACTTTAAAAAAGGCAATGCCATCAAGAATTTTGAGGCACGTGAGTTTATCCGGTTTCTGGACAATATCTCCGGGAAAACCACCATGACCGAATGGAGAAAGCTCAACGGTCCTACCAAGGGAAGTTTTAAGGTGGTAATGAACGAGCAAAGCCAGGTGGATGCCCGGAAGGTGTTTGGAGAAAATAAACCCGACCACCACATTCTGAATGCAGCCATTAAACTAAAAGAAGATCATCCCGAACGTAAGGTAATCCTGGTGAGCAAAGACATCAACCTCAGGCTGAAAGCCAAGGCCATGAGTTTACATGCCGAAGATTTTGAAACCGGAAAAGTTAAGAATATTGATGATTTGTATACGGGAAGTTCGGTTATTGATCTGGTGAATCCGGAAGCCATCGACAACCTGTACAACAACGGATTCTGTAGTTTCGATGAATTGAATCTGGAAGATCCGGTGCCAAATCATTATTTTATCCTGAAGAGCGAAAGGGCTTCGGCACTGGCTTATGTAAATCCCATCACCAACCGGATTGAGCGAGTCGAGAAACGCAGCATCTCGCGCATTATGCCCCGCAATGCCGAACAGGTTTTTGCCTTGCACGCCATCATGAACCCCGAAGTGAAGCTGGTTACTTTACAGGGAGTAGCGGGGACCGGAAAAACCCTGCTGGCCTTGGCCGGAGCCTGGGAACAACGCCGGAATTTTAAACAGATTTATCTGGCCCGCCCCATTGTACCATTGAGCAACAAAGACATCGGCTACCTGCCGGGCGATGTACATGAAAAAATCAATCCTTACATGGAACCGTTGTGGGACAACCTTAAATTTATCCAAAGCCAGTTTGGCGAACAGGACAATGAGTACAAACGCATTTCGGATGCCATCGAAAGCCAGAAACTGATGATTACACCACTAGCGTACATCCGTGGACGCAGCATCTCGAATGTGTGTTTTATTGTAGATGAAGCCCAAAACCTGACACCACATGAGATTAAAACCATCATAACGAGGGCAGGGGAGAACACCAAAATTATATTTACAGGAGATGTTTATCAGATTGACACACCCTATCTGGATTCACAATCCAACGGGCTTTCGGTTTTAATTGATAAGATAAAGCACCACAGTATTTATGCCCATGTAAGGCTTGAAAAAGGAGAACGGTCGGAGCTGGCGAACCTGGCGAATGATTTGTTGTAGATGCAATTCCCTACTATCTTTTCACGAATCTGCCAGTAGTCTGGAAATGGTCGTCTAAAACAGAAATAATATAAAGCCCACTCTTTAACTCACTTACATTGATTATAAATTGGCCTGAAGTGTTCATGTTTTCTGATATCAACAGCCTTCCATACAAATCATAAATAGCATAAACTGCCTGCTGCGATTTGTGGTTGTACTCCACTTGCAACAGATTCTCAACAGGATTTGGGAAAAACTTAAGTTGTTCTGGTTGATTCAGGGTTTCATCAACACCCAGGTATTGAGTACCAAAATCATCAATGTTTTGGATATATTTGGCCCGAATGGAATCCACATATACTTTAAGCAATTCCACGGAAGACAAACGTCCGTTATCTCCACGAGCCGTTACATAAGCAACATCGATTGTTTGAACTGAGTTTGGGAGAAAAGTAAATGGTCCCATTGATCCAAGACCACGGCGATCACCTGGGGGCTTAGGCTCTCCATTCCAAGCGTTTTCTTCGCTCCAATCGACTGGCCCATTTGGTTCTAGGCCATCCGTTCCCCAAAAACAGGGATCAGTAAGCCCCGGAAATAAATATCTACAGTCTGGGCCATAACTTCCTCCCTCAGGACGGCCAAAACCACCATAATTCATTTGTTGTCCATCCTGCCATTTTGCTTGCATATAATTATAGTAGTCCTGGGGGACATTTGGATCACCTTGAGGTGAAACAGAGTTATAATGATAAAGAAAAGAAGTCATTCCGTACCTCTCATTATCAATAACATCGTCTCCAAAACCCACTCCATTGATGCTTTCATCACACCCTCCACCGGGATCATCAAGTTCATTGGCGTCCATGCTAGGACCACCTAGGATCACAACTCCTTGTGCGGGAGGGTTTTCTCCATAGGACCAGGGTTCACCATATCCATCAATTTCATCCCCATTATAACCAAAATACATTCCCCTATCCACATCACAACCTACATAATCATCAGTGAAATTGCCAAGGTCAAAATCAGTCCAGATCCCAACGTAAGTGTCAGAAATTGTGTAGGAAGACCGATTAAAAATCTTGTAGTGTAAAAAGGTTGTGCTATTTATGGCCAAATTTTCAGGTTGGTTAAATTGATAGAACATACCATGGATTTCAATACCAATTGTATTTCCCTCAGTTTCTGTATGTTGCCTCAGGTCGTTTATTACAAAGAAAACACACTGATCGCCCCGGATGAGAGGATAATCACCCGAATAAGGATTATAAATTCCATCACCATCCACATCGATAAAAGGGGCTAGATATTGACTTTGATGTAAGGATTGATTTCCATGAGCAGGCCAGCTGGCAATGTTCGGAATAGGCTCATAACCAGGTTTGTTATAGTTATGTACATGAAATTCAATATCACTTTTACTTAACTTCCATACCCGATTCCACTGATAAACGGAGGCTGTATCAATACTCAAAACTCCATTGTATGAACAGATTGGCCCTGGCCAAAAATCAATACCATCCTGACGATACCTTTCTCCTGCTAAACGTAATTGCCCATCCTGATCCATTCCACCTACCCAGAAATTTGTTGTGTATATGGTATGTTTCCTGCTCCCTTTGGGATATTCATAGGTGTTAGGCGGAGGATTATCAAAAAAACCTGAGGGCAGGCTACTTGTCCAGAATTGACCCGAAGAAGGGAAAATGGGTGCTTTAACATTGTTTATATCCAATGAATCGTAAAAATTATTGATCACGTTTAGAGTTACTCGTCCATAGGATTCGAGATTAAAAACCCCATTTTCATCTTCAATTTTATAGCTAAAACTCTTGTAACCATGGAGATTATAATTTTCTTCATATCCAAAATAGAAGGTAATTGTGCTATCAGTAAACTGAAACTGACCTCCTATTTGAACTATCTTAAAGGGTAAACCGGAAGGATTGTAATCATTTGCTGTAACGTTAATAGTAAGGTATTCACCTAACCTGATGTCGGCTGTGTCGTTTACTGCTATTGGATAGTCTTGTGAATAACCGGAGAAAACAATGGAGAGAAACAGAACGAAAATGCTTAGATGTTTCATATGTTTGATTTTTTTAACATGGTTGATATGTAATTAAAGACGTGGATAAATTCAAAAAGATGCCTTTAAGATCGTAGTTTAATAATATTCATACGTAAGCTTTATTAAAACATGATTAAAACCTGACCCGCAATCCACATTTCAAACCAAAAGCTTTAAATCTTTGGTCAATTGGATAATTTTTATCGAAAACAGATTGCAGGTTTTGCTTATAATAGGGTTGGGCAATAACACTCCAACGGTCATTTATTTGATAAGAGACCCCAACCTGAAGCAACCAATTCAGCATAGTTTTGTTTATTTCAACGCTGATATTTTCAAGGTTTTCCATGCCATGTGCATCTGGAAACCGGGGCAAACTTCCTTTTGACTTCATCAGAAAACCCATTGAAACACCGGAGGCTATCTCTAATCCGAATTTGCCGAAATCAAACTGATGCCCGATCAATATGGGAATTTCCAGATAACTCCATTCATTGTTTCCCCTATCCTCAACATGGATGTCCTGATAAACCGGCACCCAAATGGTGTCAATTCCGGTCATAAGCGGATAACCCAGGTTGGGTGGATTATATATCCAAACCCAGGTAGTATCATATTCAAAATGGCTGTTCACACTGTCGTAAACCGAATAGGAATAATCGTAATTTTTGTTGTTTTTGTATCGGGAGTAATTGATGCCCGATTGAACAAACCAATTTTTCCAGTGAACACGAATGTCGGCTCCTGCCGACCACGTCCAGGTATCCGATTCACTATTGCGCCGTAATTGGAGATAATCCTCACTACCTGTATTTCCGGATAGGCGAGTTTGAGTAAATACCGGTGAGGCAAAAACAGACAAAGAAAGCCAGTGTGTTTTATGAACAGAATCGGTTGGAATAGTTGCTAAAGGCAACCTTTCTTCATCTTGTTCAGGAAAACTATCCTCCAGGCCTGGCCCCGTTTTTCTTTCAGCTGTTTCATCTGTAGGCCGTTCATAAATTAGGACTTCAGTAAAGTTTGGATATAAAAACGTAAGACTTAAATGGTTTGCTTCAATCTTTGTTTTAGCAATCAACTTAACAGCTTTTTCAGGAGTTTTAATAAGGGGAATTTCTGATTTTAATTGTTCCCGGGATTCAGATTCAGTCTTTGAATTTGAATCAGATATTTCAATACCCGGTTTCTCTTGCGCAATTACAAACAACTCTTTTTCCTGATTATCTTTTTCTTCACCACTGACCATGATACTCGTTTCCAAACGGATAGTTTGGTTATCAACGCGTTGATCAGATACTGAGGAAGCACCGAAAAACAACAACAGCCCTATTCCTGCTAATATGACAAACCAAATCATAAGATTTCTTATTCTGAGGTATAGCAACATCAGGTGTAGCTTTGTTTTAAATTGCTGGGATGCGGATCCTTCAAAGTTTGAAAGTGCCTCCACAAAGTAAGTATCTATAATTTCGGGATTCTCTTTCATTGTTCACCCCTTTCCATATAGTTTAAATTTAGTTCCTCAAGCTTTTTCCGCAAAGAGAGCCTTGCCTTTCTGAGTTGTGATTTTGAAGTACTCTCTGTGATGCCAAGCATTTCAGCAATTTCACCATGTTGATATCCTTCGAAACAATATAAATTGAAAACCACCCGATATCCGGGTGACAAGTCATTTACAGCTTTACGTATTTCTTCAATTGGTACGTTTTCAGGCATCGGCTCACTTTCATCTGGCAGATTTTCAAGTTCATAGATGTCGTCATGGTGATAATATTTTTTGTTTTTTCGATAATTATCAATGGCTGCGTTCACTACAATACGCTTCATCCAGTTTTCAAATGAACCTTTCCCATTGTATTTTTCAATATTTTTATAAATGCGGTAGAAGCCGATTAAAAGCACATCTTCTGCTTCTTCTCTGCTATGACAATAGCGTAAGCTAATACCCATCAGAAAGTTGTAGTATTTTATGTACAGCATCTTTTGAGCTTTGTATTCATTTCGAATACAACCAATAATTAGTTTTTCTTCCGTTAATTGCATGCCTTTCGATGAATGACGAAGGTATATAAAAAAGGATGCCTGAGAAAAAGATAATTTAGTCACAATTGAATCAGGAGTCTAAACATGCATTTTATTTCAATATGTTGTACCACAACAACAAAGCACTTAGATTTGCATCTCAAAAAACATTTAACCTTTATGAAGAAATCTATTATTTATCTTTTGTTATCCAGCTTGTTCATTTTTATTTTCGGACTAACACAGGTTGTCCATGCGCAAACAGAAGGCGATATCACTTTCAGTTTTAAAACAGTCACCCAAAACGGAACCTATGCACCCAAGCATGTGCTGGCCGCCTGGATTGAGAAAGATGGTGTTTTCGTAAAAACACGGTTGGTGCGCGCCAACCAGCGGAAACAATACCTTTATACATGGAAGGCTTCGTC
>JAUYGX010000123.1 GCA_030690365.1 Bacteroidales bacterium
ACGGAATTTTCAACCTTGAGTTAAGCAGTCTGGTAAATCAAAAAGTTGCCATTAAAATATTCAATCTGAATGGAGCTTTGGTTTATGAAGAGTCAGATGTAACGGTTTCAAATACAGGCATCCATCGCCTCAATCTGAGCATCCTTTCAACAGGTGTTTATCAGTTGAATGTGATTGGTAAACATGCCTCTGTTAGCGACAAACTCGTTATCAACAAATAGGTTTATTCAAAATAGTTGAAGAGGGTCGTATTCAAATGCGGCCCTTTTTTTTTTGCCGTTTTCAGATCCTGATTTTAACCCAGTAATACAGGCACAAAAATTCGATCCGAAACAGAATTATGTCTCCCGCTGGATTCCAGAACTAAATTCTTCCACATATGGCAAGCCCATCGTCGATCATGCTTTTGCCCGACAGCGCGCCGTTGACACTTATCAACATGGACTGACCAAACCTCATTTTTAAACAAATGAGATAAAATAATTGCACTTCTATCCATTTAAAGCATTTAGCTGTCTGTTCTATTCAAATGAACAGGCAGCTTTTTTTATCTTTGCCAAAATTTTAGACCATGCAACTAAGCGAACAGGAACTTATCAGGCGCGAAGCGCTGACAGAGTTAAATAAACTCAGTATCAATGCCTATCCTCCCGAAGAATACCACGTAAACGCCTACGCAACAGAGGTTTTGGAGCAATATCCTATGGATAACAGTCGTTTTCAGGAAGTAAGCATGTCTGGTCGCATCATGAGCCGTCGCATCATGGGAGCTGCCTCGTTTGTTGAACTGATGGACTCCACAGGACGTATACAGTTGTATGTAAAACGTGACGATATTTGTCAGGGTGACGACAAAACTCTTTATAACACAGTCTTCAAAAGGCTTTTGGATATTGGCGATATCATTGGAGTTACAGGCTATGTATTTGTTACCCAGATGGGAGAAATCACTGTGCATGTGAAATCGTTTACCATTTTATCAAAGTCGTTACGACCACTTCCCATTGTTAAAGAAAAGGACGGGGTGGTTTACGATGCCTTTACCGATCCCGATCAGCGGTATCGCCAGCGGTATGTGGATTTAATTGTAAATGACAAAGTTAAAGACACCTTTGTAAAAAGGGCTCAGGTGATCAGAACCATGCGCGATTTCCTGAACGAAAAAGGATATCTCGAAGTTGAAACCCCAATCCTACAGGCTATTCCCGGTGGTGCCGCGGCCCGACCATTTATTACCCACCACAATGCGTTGAACATCCCGCTTTATTTGCGCATTGCCAACGAATTGTATCTTAAACGACTGATTATTGGAGGTTTTGAAGGTGTTTACGAGTTTGCCAAAGACTTTCGTAATGAGGGTATGGATCGTTTTCACAATCCTGAGTTTACCCAGATGGAGATTTATGTGGCCTACAAGGATTACTTCTGGATGATGGGAATGACCGAAAAAATGATTGAAAAAATTGCCCTGACGCTTCATGGCACAACACAGGTTCAGGTGGGGCCGAATGTGATTGATTTTAAAGCACCTTTCCGCAGGTTATCCATACTTGACGCCATCAAAGAATACACCGGAATTGATGTGAGCCAAATGGACGAAACCCAGTTAATGGAAACCGCCAAAAAACTGGGAGTGGAAACAGATCCCAGCATGGGAAAAGGAAAACTGATCGATGAGATATTTGGAGAAAAATGCGAATCCAAATTCATTCAGCCTACTTTTATTACCGACTATCCAGTTGAAATGTCACCTTTGTGCAAACGTCATCGCGACAACCCTGAATTAACTGAACGCTTTGAGCTGATGGTAAACGGCAAGGAATTAGCTAATGCCTATACCGAGCTAAACGACCCCATCGACCAGCGTCAGCGTTTTGAAGATCAGATGAAATTGGCCGAAAAAGGAGACAACGAAGCCATGTTTATCGATCAGGACTTTTTACGCGCCATGGAATATGGGATGCCTCCCACATCGGGCATGGGCATTGGCATCGACCGTCTGGTGATGATTATGACCAATCAATCATCTATTCAGGAAGTACTGTTTTTTCCACAGATGCGTCCTGAAGTTGCAAAAAAATCCTTTTCTGGTGAGGACTTTGAAAAAATGGGCATCGACAGCGAATGGGCTGCACATTTGGCCAAAGCCGGATTTGGTTCGCCAACGGCTTTGAGAGAAGCCAAACCAACGGCTATTTTGCAAACGCTGAACGGATATCGCAAAAAAAACAAATTGAATATCCCGGCGGTACAGCTCGAAGATATTAACAATTGGTTGGCGATAATTAATGGATAATCAATGCAGGTTCGTGAGGTTTATAGTTATTTTTAGGGTGATTAAAACTGATTCTGTTTACTAATTCAGTACTGTCAACTAATAATTTTATAACCTGTCTCCATGAATCCGATAAAAAGCCCGAAATACAAAACAATTACACTTCTTCTGGTCTTGATTTTAATTACAGGACATGGACTTTTTGCACAATCACTGAATTTTAAAACCAACTTTCGACCCCAATGGAGTCTGAATGTAAGTGCGGGAACAAGTTTGTTTTTTGGAGACATCAAGCAATATCAATACGTACCTGTTTCCAATTATGAAAACGAATGGCGTTTTGCGGGCGGATTGCAGCTTGGTTATCAGATATCGCCAGTAGTTGGGTTGAGAGGTCAGGGCATTTTTGGCAAGTTGGCAGGTACCCGCAGACCTTCAAACCTTTATTTTGAAGCCAGCTACATCGAACTCAACCTGAATACAACCGTTAGTATCCGAAATATTTTCAGCACTTACCGTGATGGTCAATTCTGGGATGTATATCTTATTGCCGGAGTTGGTCTTACCAACTATAACAGCACACTGATGGAGTTATCCTCAAAGAAAGTGCTTCGCAAAATCGGGTATGGCAATGGGGTTGGATTTGGAGGCCGAACTGTAGAGGGCCTTCTTATTGGGGGTATGGGTTTAACGCTCAACTTGTCGGATCAATGGACCGTGAATCTGGAATCGGCCAACCGTGTACTGAATTCTGATTTACTCGATGGCAAAGAAAGCGGCTTTAAATATGATGTTTATAATTACTCCTCTCTGGGGTTCACCTATAAGTTTGCACGGAGAACCCCCTCTACTAAGTCAAAAGGTGACAGGACGGACGAATACGATTACTTTGAATCGTCGAAGAAAGATAAAAAAGTACCTGAAACACGGACTGAGCCGGTTCAACCTGCCGAAATCGACATGCTTTTTGTTGCACCTCCCGTTTTAAACCAACCTGTTGAGCCACCTAAAAAAGAAGTTCCGCAGGTAATTGAAGAAAAGAAAGCAGAGGTAATTTCACCTGTTGTAAATAGAACGATAGAAGAAAAGCCAATGCCAGTCAAATCTGAGGCGCATGCCGGAATTGAATACCGTGTGCAAATCATGGCCAAATACGGGAATACTATTTCAACCGAAAAGTTGAGCAAGATGTACAATTTGCCAGCATCACATATTCAGCAAAATACACATAATGGTTTCTATATCTATACCGTAGGGTCGTTTACCACCTATGAGGCCGCACGTGTTAAAAGAAACGAATTGCGCAGCACCAACGGAATTGTCGATGCTTTTGTGGTGGCTTTTAAAGCCGATGAACGATTGGATAAACTACCTTAAATGTAATACTCATGCCAGACAGCGAATTTGACTACGATCCTGAAAAAGACAAACTTCCTCCATTGATTACCTTTTGGATAATAGTTGCGTCATTGGGAGCAGCTGTTTATCTCTCTATGGTTCTGGTTTAAAGTTTCCCTTATTATCTGATCACAATCACCTTACCTGATGTGGAAAGTCCGGGTGCTATAACCTGATAAATATACGTTCCTGACATCATATTATCCGGGAAATCCACACCCGTCCTGTTTCCACTTACCTTGATGATTTGATGTAACATCAGTTCGCCAGATAAACGATATACATTTACCTGAGCCCATTTACCCGAATAACCTTCTAAACAGATCATCATTTTCGTGGAGGCCGGATTTGGATAAACAACGGAGCGTAGTGAAGAATATGGGTCATCAATGGAGGAAATCAAATCGCTATCGATCATAATTCGCACAGCAAAAACACCTGTACCTGTGGTTACAAACAATGAATCTGTGATGAGCGTTCCTAAATATTTCACCGGAATATTGCATTTGATCAACAGTGAAATACTATCGCTGGAAGGTAAAATTAAAGGCATCTGCGGCACTTGATCCACAACCCACTCAAAAGCATCTCCCATCTCAGTTAGAGAGCTGATCATAAATCCCCCGGAAGAATTGTTGACTATATGCAGAGGCAATCCATTCATCATTTCCTCTTCGGTTTGAAACAACACCGAATCAGGACTAAAACTTAGCACGGGCAGGGTAGCCACATGAAATTCAAAGGGATCAGGTTCGCCGATATAAGGACAAAACGACCTTCGTCCGGATTCATCAGCGGCAAACAGGTAGTACTCAACTGTGGCGCCTTGTTGTACATTCTCAATGGTTCCTGAGTAGGTATCGCCTGAAACATGTTGCATCAATGTGTGTTCATAATCACTACCGTTTTGTCTGAAATAAACAAAAACAGAATCGGGATATACCGTTTCTCCGCTGTAAGCGATAATATCGGCTGTGATGTTGAAGTGATCTGAATAATTAAAATTACCCAACAATGGCAGGTGTTTAATGTACAACATACCCAAATCGGCAATGCCTTTGGTGCGGCAATGCAGAGCGTCTGTATTTTCCCATGAATTGTACATCACACCAACGATTTCGTACCCGGGCATGGCTTCCTCGTAAACCACCAGGGCTTCATCATCCCACTGACTTCCCGTAATGGGAACAAATACTTTCTTATTCAGAATCAATGAATTGGTGTAAGGTGTGTTGGGATAAGTTCCGGGCGTATAAACCCGAACAACCTCGTAGGGATACCCCCATGAGCTATTGGTAGTTGCAAAGTAATTGGCTGTGTTTTCATAATCCTGATAGCGTGGATCGGTGGCGGGAACCTGACCTATAATCACCTTTCCGGGAGAAAGATACTTACCCCAGCAGTCGATATGCTTAATGTACTCTCCCAGCGGATCTTCCAGCACCATGTATGGGGTATTTCCCAAATAATCATGCACGTAATCGCTTATCTGTGTATGGGTGAGTGTGGGATTTTCGTCCCAAACCAAATCGGTACTGGCGGCAAAGCCCATTCCATCACACATATAATTGCCACCGGTACTGATTAAATTCATCCCAAAAAGATTTATCCCCAGTTCATTAGATACCTTTGCCGGGATGTTATTATCGTTGGGACGGGGCCTGTTGTATGGAAAATCGACAATACCGGGTTGCTTATTTCCATCAAATATAAACCATGGACCATAATCGCGCACCCAGTAACTGTCGGTAGGTGCAATAATAAAATTGCAGTTGCTCAGGTTGACATTGCTGTTGGTATAGGTATTGATTACGGTTTGTTGCTCACCGGAATTGGCAACAATGGTGGTTACCATGGTATTTTCGGCCATTTCACGGATCAATTCAACCGGAACGCCAAAAGGATAGCGAACAAGAACTGCCTGCATTTCATCAAATTCGGCCACATTACGGATAACCCCTTCAGGAGGATCGGTGGGCACAAAATTTTTCGACAAATTCACCTTCATCTCCATCTCCTCTTTCGAGAGATAATGCAGTTTTCGGTAATCAGGCTGCTGGTTTTGAGCAAACAAGGTTTGAATGGAAATCATTAAACCAACGAAGAACAAGAAATAAATTTTCTTCATAAATATTATCAATATGGATACAAAAGTAATGAAATGACAACAAAACTGGTGCAGAGGTTGTTTTTGATTATCTTTGCTTCAACATTTGTAAAAACTTAAATCATGAACTTACTTGATGCCAATGCCTTAGTTCAGTTTGCCGGATGGATTGGAACTCCGGAAATTATTATCATTGTGGTTATAATTCTGCTGTTGTTTGGCGGTAAGAAAATTCCTGAGCTCATGCGCGGAATAGGTAAAGGTGTAAAAGAGTTTAAAGATGGCATTGGTGGCGATGATCAGGAAAAAAATGAAGATGCCTCCAGTAAAAAATAATTTCCGTTAATACCCTTTTCCAATAGCAGGCGGCCAATTACCTGTCTTGATTTTTAAATTGGGTATTGCCAATCAGATTTACATAATGACTATAGCGTTCGTATATTTCGCGAACAAAAGCATAGGTTTCGTTGCCACGTGAATATCCATAGTAAACAATTGGATCGCTGTAATGATCAGGATCAGAAAGTTTTAACATACATATTTCTGTATTATCAACCCATACATCAGGATTAAGACCTTGTTTTCCGGCCAGCCGGCGTGCATCCAAAACATGACCTAATCCACTGTTATAGGCAGCCACAGTAAACAAAACCCGTTGCAACGAATCGGTAATACTTGTCGGCAGTTGCCTTTGAAGGGAGGCTAAATATTTCGCGCCGGCATCTATCTGCAAGGCCGGAGAAGCTGTACTATCGATGCCATAAGTTTCGAGAACCGAAGGCATCAGTTGCATCAATCCAAAAGCACCGGCCCAGGATTTTACTTCGGGTTTAAATTCCGATTCCTGATAAATCAACGAAGCCAGAAAACGCCAGTCCCAACCCAATAATGCGGCCCCTTGCCTGATAAGGGAGTCGTAAGGCGAAAGATGACCACCGGTATAGGAATTATACTGACTTTTGGAAATCCTTCTTGAACCAATGTTTTTAAAGTATTTGTTGATTAATAGCCTGGACAGAAGTTCATGATTAAATTTATCAAGCCAACTATCGATGGTGTCGGCCAGGGCTGTTTGATTTTTTTTCACCGCCCACCCTATTTTTTGGGGAAAACTAACCGCCAGACTGACATCCAGATTGGGATAATATTTTGCATTCACCAAAGCCACATGCTCATCGGCAATGGTATAATCAATCTCACCGTCAGCCACGGCCGAAATCAGTTCTTCCACTTCGCGCGGGTCGGTAACTATCTGAATATTTTCTGCCACATCATTGGCCAGCTGTTCAAGCTGTTGCTTAAAGACGGTACCCTCTTCCACATAAATCTTTTTACCGTCCAGGTCGAAAGTCGATTTCAACAAATGTGATTCAATTTCGTCCGCAGTGGCCATTCGTTCCCAACCTTTGGGCTTGCGCTGGACCAAAACCTGTCGGGTTATCATGATGGGATCGGTAAACAATATATTCTTTTTTCGGCTGTTGGTAATGGTTAGCCCCATGGCGATGAGATCCACGTCACGGTCGTTCAGCATCTCAATACATTTGTTGAGATCTCTCTCTATCACCAGTTCGAGTTCAACATTCAGGTTGGCACATAAATTTTTGAGTAATTCAAACTGATAGCCCATTGGCTCGCCGCGATAAATAAAATAACTGAGCGAACCATAATTGGTGACGGCCCTCAGTTTTTTCTTTTCAAGAACCGAATTTAATACCTTGTGGGCTTGTTTGCTGTCCTTTTTTATCGGGGGTCCGGCCTGACCGGGATCAACATTCATTTCGCATGAAACCCATATCATTGCTACGATAAACAGAATAAAAAAACGTAAAATTCCAGTCATTTCCCTCTTAAATATTGGTCTAAAATAGGTAAAAAATATAAATGTCAACATATTTCGTTTTGCCGGACAGGTGAAAAGAAATTAAAAGCCGTGTTTTGATGCACGACGAACCCTGTTAACTTTGCAGAAAAAAACGTGAAAAAAATCTGGAAAGAACAATATGCTGTAAACTGGGACGATATCAGCCTGGATGGGAAACTAACACTGACAGGGCTCAACATTATGCTCCAGCGTGCAGCCACCTACCATGCCGAACATCTGGGATTTGGATTTACACAAACCAGCGCTTATAATGCTTCCTGGGTGCTGTTTCGTATCCATCTGGAACTGATTCGCATGCCCGAATGGTGCGATCAGGTGGTGGTTGAAACCTGGCCACGGGTGGTAAAAGGATTGGCTGCATTTCGTGATTTTATTGTGACCACTCCAGAGGGCGAAGTACTGTGCAAGGCCACTTCAGAATGGTTTATCATCGACCTGACCTCAAGACGTCCCCAGCGCATCGATAAATATGTGGATGTAGATATATACACTACCGACAGACAAGCCGTTACGCGTGAGTTTCCGGCTTTAAGCCGCAATACCGATTACCAAACCCTGTTTGAGGTGGTTCCGAAATATTCTGATATGGACATGAATGGCCATACCAATGCCCGAAAATATTTCGACTGGCTTACCGACGCTATGTACCTCAATAAAAGCGACATGGGGCCAAAATATGTTCAGATGGCTTATTTTAGTGAATGTGTTTTAGGGGAACCTGTTGCCATTCAATATAATACTTCCGTAAAAGGATTGTACCGCGGGCAAAAACGGGAAAATGACAAGACGGCCTTTGTGGCATTGGTGGAATAAATCTTTTCCAAAGTTTGGGACTGTGGAAAAGGTGTAAGCCATGTTAAAACTCTGGAAAGGTTCCTTAAACTGTTTTCCTATACCTCCATATAGAAAACGTAAACAGCAGCGCTGCATAACCGGCCAATATCACCACCTCGTTTTGAATGTCGGGCCAGCCTGAACCTTTGAGCATAATCATGCGGTTGATTTTTATAAAGTAAGCTACCGGATTGGCATAATCAATGATCTGGGCCCAGTGGGGCATGCTTTCGATGGGGGTAAATAGTCCGCTCATCAAAATGAAAACCACCAGGAAAAACCACGAAATGAACATGGCCTGCTGCATGGTGTTGGTGAGGGTGGAAATCACCAACCCGATGGATAAAATGGCCACCAGATATATGGAAGCAACGCCAAACAACAGCCAAACGCTGCCAATCACCGGAATTTTAAACACAAAATAGGCCAACAGCAATCCAATAGCCAAATCGATGTTCGCAATTACCCAAAAGGGGATGAGCTTTCCAGCAATAAACTGGTATTTTTTTATGGGTGTTACATTGATTTGTTCAATGGTACCGATTTCTTTTTCTTTCACCAGGTTCATACTACCTAAAAACAACCCGATAATAGTTACCAACAAAACCAGGATTCCGGGAACCATATAGGTAATATAATTGAGCTCGGGATTATACCAATACGAAGGTTCCACCCTGATGGGTAACGACTGACCGGCAAGCGGAGTGATTGCCACCACAATTTCCCGGTTATATTCGCCGATGATGGCCGTTGCATACGCACTCATCAGGCTGGCCGCACTGCCGTTGATGGCGTCTGTAATCAACTGAACATTTGCTTTTCGATCGGTAACCAGATGGCTGGCAAACTTTGGTTCGATAATAATAAATTGATCCGCCTTGCCTTTTTTAAGCAATTCGGCTGCCGCTGCATATTCAACCACCTGATTGGTGATTTTATAAAAAGAAGATCCTGAAAACTTGGCCACCAGATCGCGTGATTCCGGTGTGCGGTCGTGGTCGACAACCACCAGTCGTACCTGCTTAATTTCGAAGGTAGCCGTATACGAAAGCACCAATAATTGCACGATAGGAATTATAAAAATAATGGGCAACATGGCTTTATCGCGAAATACCTGTGTGAATTCCTTTTGTAGTATGTAGAGTAGTTTTCTCATTTTTATTTAAGGTCTTCTTGAAAAGTTAAAGTTAAGAGTTAAAAGTTAAAAGTTGAGATTATCCTGTGAATGCCATCGTTATGATGCAAATACCTTATATCTATCATTATGCTCAATTTTATACATTTATTCTCAACTTTAGTTCACTTTCCTGCCTACCGTCATGCAGGTAACTTCCCCCTCCCTATTCCAATCTGATTTTAAATTTCTTCACACTCAAACCAATAAATAACAGGGTCATCACGATCAGTATCAGGGTTTCTTTCCAGAAATACAGGATGCCGGTTCCTTTCAGCATGATGTTTTTAACAATGATGATAAACCATTTGGAGGGCATCAGGTGACTGACCAGTTGCAAAACAAGTGGCATATTTTCTACAGGAAAGATAAATCCTGAAAGGAGGATCGTGGGAAGCATCAGCGCAAACATGCTGAGCAACATAGCCTGTTGCTGCGTTTTGCTGATGGTTGAAATCAGGATTCCCAATGCAAGCGACATCATGATAAACAACAAACTTTCACCAAGCAACAAAACCAAACTTCCCTGAATAGGCATTAAAAAAACAAACCTGGCCAGCAGCAAAATAACAATCAGGTTGGTAAACGAGAGCAACACATATGGAAACACCTTACCCAAAATGATTTGTATAGGCCGTAAGGGAGAAACCAATAACGCTTCCATGGTTCCAAGTTCCTTTTCGCGGGTAATCGAAATGGAGGTCATCATGGCCGACACCAGCATGAGCAAAACGGTAATGACCCCCGGCACAAACATGTACACACTTTTTACTTCAGGGTTGTACATCATACGGTTTTCCACCTGGATCGAAACAGGGATTTTCATCTGTTGTTTCATAAGCTCCATGGAATACGTATTGATGATGGCTCCGGTATAACTGCTGAGCATATTGGCTGTGTTGGGTTCGGAAGCATCCAGGATTACCTGCACAGAAGCCCCGTTTGACTCGGCCATTTTCCTGGCAAAATCACGTTCAAAAACCACCACCTCCTTCACGCGTCCCTGTTTGAAAAGTTTTTCAATTTCTGCATTCGACTTCAGATATGAATCCAGCTCAAAGTACCCCGAAGAAAGCAGTTTTTGGATGATATCGCGGGTAACCACATCCTTTGAATGATCCAGGATTCCGATTTTCGCATTGTTGATGTCGTTGGTGATGGCAAATCCAAACAACAACACCATCACGATGGGCATACCAAAGAGGATCACCATCGACCGGTAGTCGCGGAAAATATGAAAAAACTCTTTTTTTACAAAGGCCCACATCAGCGTGCAATTTTAATAAATACGTCATTCATCGATTGAGCCTGGTACTTTTCCTTCAACTGAGCCGGCGTTCCAAGGGCTACTATCCTGCCTTCGTTCATAATACTCACCCGTTCGCAGTATTCAGCCTCATCCATGTAGTGTGTGGTTACAAATACGGTGGTTCCATGGTGCGCGGTTTCGTAGATCATCTCCCAAAACTGCCGACGGGTGATGGGATCGACACCTCCGGTGGGCTCATCCAGAAAAACAACCTGGGGATTGTGCATGATGGCCACCGAAAAAGCCAGTTTTTGCTTCCATCCCAACGGGATTTCGCTTAACACCACATTGCGTGTTTTTTCCATTTCCAGCTTTTCAAGAAAATAGTTCGTTCGCTCTTTGATGGCAGCTGACGAAAGCCCGTAAATCCCTCCGTAAAACCGAAAATTTTCCTTCACCGTAAGGTCGTTGTACAACGAAAAACGCTGACTCATGTATCCAATACGCTCTTTTACCTTGTCGGGATATTTGCCCACATCAAAACCAGCCACCAAGGCAATTCCGGAGGTGGGTTCCGACAATCCGCACAATATTTTTATGGCGGTGGTTTTGCCGGCACCATTGGCACCCAGAAAGCCAAATATTTCACCCTTTTTTACCTCAAAATTCAGGTCGTCGTTGGCCGTAAAATCTCCAAATTTCTTTACCAGATGGCTCACTTCGATGATATTCCCGCGTTCGGTCATGCTTTTTCAGGTTGATCCATTAAGGCCAGGAAACAGTCTTCAATCACCGGTTCTACAGATGAAATCAGTATTTCCTTATGGCCTTTGCTGTTCAAATAACTGGTCAGGTTTTCAATGATTTCGGGCGTGTTTTCACTTTGAAAAGTGATGTGAATGAACTCCCCAAAACGAAACACCTGCTCAGCATGGGGAAATTGTTCCAGATCGGACAACAAGCCATACATCTGGTTGGTTTTCACCGATAACAGGTTTCCCTTGAAACTCTTTGCTATATTTACGGGAGTTTCCACCGAAAGGATATTCCCATGGTCCATTAGGGCTATTCGGTCGCAAAGCGTGGCTTCATCCATATAAGGTGTCGAAACCAGGATGGTGATTCCCATTTGCTGCATTTTCTTCAACAGTTCCCAGAATTCCATGCGTGAAACCGCATCTACCCCGGTAGTGGGTTCATCCAGCACCAGGACTTTGGGGTTGTGAATCAAGGCACACGAAAGTGCCAGTTTTTGTTTCATCCCACCTGACAAATCGCCGGCCCGCCGTTTTTTGAAAGGTTCAATCTGACCATAAATATCTTTGATCAGTTTGTAATTCTCTTCGACAGAAGTCTTAAAAATGCGGGCATAAAATTGCAGGTTTTCCTCCACCGTGAGGTCAGCATAAAGCGAAAACCGCCCGGGCATGTAGCCGATACTTTTGCGGATTTTCTTGTAATCTTTCACCACATCCAAAGGACCAATGGAGGCAGATCCGGAATCGGGAAGTATCAGACTGGTCAGGATGCGGAACAAAGCTGTTTTACCAGCACCATCCGGCCCGATAAAGCCAAAAAGCTCCCCTTGCGAAATGTTGATCGAAACATTTTTCAATGCTTCCACTTCAGCAAAGTGCTTTTGTACATTTTCGATCCGGATGAATGCTGATGGTGTTTCCATGAATCCTTTCTATCCCTTAGGTTGAGTGATGGATTTACTCGTTAACCCGTGTCCAGTAGGTAGTTTTACCCAATAAGCTAACACCGATATAACCCCTGATTTTCAACTTGTTTAAATTGTCTTCTTCAGGAAACTCCATGTAACAGCTGTAGGTTTTACCACTTTTTGGATCGTAAATGGAGCCATCATTCCATTCGTCATCATCAAAAACAAAGTCTTTCAGGATGATTAATCCCATGCGTGGACGCGATTGCAAAGCCGGGTCAGGATTCAGGTTATCGGTTTTTGGTTTCCCGGTTTCCGGATCGTTGGGTGTCTGCATCCAGACAATTTTTCCAAAATATTTGTCCCCTTCCTGGTAAACCTGAATGTGGGCATCGCCATCTTCGTTGAGCCAAATGCCAAGCGCATCACCTGCTTTTTGAGCAAAAGTATTGGTGGCAGAGAAGGCGAACATCCCCACCAGAGCAATAAAGAGTAAACTGATTTTTTTCATGATTTAAGTATTTAGTTAATAATAATTAGTGTAACAGGATAATAAACAAGTCTATGTTTTTATGTTAACTCATTGGATACCGGTTCAGATTGAATTAAAAATTGACTTCACCGGGCATCCCGATTTTGATGGATCCATCGTTGATCACTTCCACTTTTAAGGCATAAACCAAATCAACGCGTTCATCCTTGGTTTGGATGGTTTTAGGCGTAAATTCGGCGGTGGACGAAATCCAGACTACTTTCCCTTTTACTTTTGCATTTTCCTTTGCATTGTGATCGTACAACACTTCAACTTCCTCACCCAATTGAACCTGTGGTAATTGTGCGCCGCTAATATAAGCTTTTAGTTTTATGGTAGAAACATCGGCCATTTTATAAAGTGGCTTGCCAATGGAGGCCAGTTCACCCTTACGTGCATACACCACCAGTACAGTTCCGTTTACCGGATTGGTTATCAGGCATTTTGAAATGGCTTCGTTGAGCTGTTCGATCTGAACGCTGATGGCCGCCATTTGATCGAAAATATTTTGCTTGCGCGATGCAATGGCTAAAATCTGCATTTGATTTACATCCACCAACCCGTTGATGTCGTCCATTTGCTTTTGGGTGGCGGCCCCTTTTGCAAACATATTCGAAATGCGCTCCTGATTGATTTGATTGTTGGCCAGCAGTTGTTTCTGCACATCCATCTCTGCGTTCATGTTGAGCAGTTGTGAGGCGATGGTTTTCGATTGAGAAAACAGCAGTTTTTTCTTTAAATATAAATCGGTGGTATCAATCAATCCAACGTTACTTCCTGCTTTAAGCAGATCGCCTTCGTTGGGCAAAAACTGCAATAACTGCCCATTGCCCTGTGCAGATACAATGATCTCATCCGACTCAAAATTACCGTACGCATCCGACACTTTGTGATTTGAATTGCAGGCACCCAATAGGAGGGCCGACAGGATTATCAAAATAATTTTATTCATAGCTGATGGTTTTACAGATTTCCAAGCGTTATATTGTATTGATATTTGGAATAAACCAGTTGTAGTTTGTGTACCTCGAGATTGAGTTGGGCTTTTACCTGTTTATTCAACTCGATGACGTAATTGGTAGTGGTTAAGGAACCATTTTTAAGTTGAACATTGGCCGTATTTACCACATTTTGTTGAAGACTTACAATGGTTTCGTCGGTTGAAATTAACTGTTCGGCCTTGCGAATGGCGGCCATTTTTGTCTCCAGATCGGCTTTTAGCTTTTGATCGAAACTTTGTTTTTGTGTATTAATGATTTCGTTCTGAACGCTCAGCACCGACCTTTCACGTTTTACCTGGTGCCAGTCCCAAATGTTCCAGTGCAAACGAGCGCCCACTTTATAATAGGTGTCGAATTTGTCGTTGAGCATATCATATCCCGGTCGACCGTAACCTGCTTGTCCGAAGGCCATAAACACAGGACGTTGTTTGGCTTTGGAGAGTTCCGAAAGTATTTCGATTTTTGTCTGCTGTTTGCCCAACAGCATGTATTCGGGACGGTTGTTAACAAATTTTTCGGTTACTACCTGAACATCAGGCACCACCAATTGATCGGCATTTGAAATATCCAATGCTGTTAAAATATGAAGTCCGGCGATCAGGGCTCTTTGATCTTCATGTTTTTCAACAATTTGCTGAAGTACCAAATTGTATTCTACTTTGAGGGCATCCACATCGGAACTTAGTAGTACGCCATTGTTAAATGCAACCTCTGCATCGGCGATGGTGGCCTCCAGGTTTTTCTTTAAAACGGCCAGTATTTCAATCGTTTTCCGCGATAAAATGATCCCGAAATAAATCCTGTTCACCTGGTCTTTAAGCTGATAAAACTCAATTTGAAGCTTCTGATGGGCGATGTCCAGATCGGCATCTGCTATTTTTTTCCGGTTATGGATCAGACCGCCATCATAGATTAGTTGTTCCACATCCAGATTTAAATTATACCAGTCTTTGGCCATGATCGGAATGTTGATTCCCGGCACTGAAATGGGAACTTTGGTTACATCCGACTGATAAGAAACCTGACCATTGAGGTTTAGCGAAGGCAGGTAATTGGCCTGGATATTTTGTTTGTTGAGCTTACTGATTTGCACATCCATATCCATTTGCTTAAGGTTGGGATAGTTATTGATGGAAGCGTTGTAACAATCGTCAAGCGTAATAACCTGTTTTGTTTGCGTATATCCTTGTTGAAGGACCAGTATAAACAGAAAAGCCAATGTCTTTTTCATCATTCAGGATTGTTAATTAGCAAAGATGATTTAATAAAAGAAACTACATGACCGGCGCGTTCATCTATAAACTGATTGTATTTTGCTTCATCGCCATTGAGCATAAATCCCATAATAATGGGTTTGGCCACAAAGGGAAAAATACACATGGATAGTACATTCACTATCAAATGTACAGGCTGTATGTAGTGTATTTTATTATTCAACACCCCTTCATCTATCAATAGTTGAAATTTAGAAAAGTCCATTCCATACTGGTGAATTTGCTGAACAATTAGTTGGGGATGCCGGTTGAGCTCATGCAAAACAAAATCGGGTACAAAAGGCCGCTCGCGAATGAGATGAATGTAATTATTAACCATTCTTTCGATTAATTCGATGATTTCGGTGGAATGATTTATCTCTTCGCCCAGCAATTTTACGATATCTGAAAATATTTCAACAAACACCCTGTCGAAGAGCTTGGATTTGCTTCGGAAATAATAATGTAACAATGCCTTGTTAATGTCCGCCTCGTCGGCAATTTCCTGCATGCGTGCACCATCCATTCCTTTCTGGATAAACACCTTGCAAGCGGCATCAATAATTTTTTGTTCGGTATTCTCGGTTACGCTAACCATTTGTTTTAACTATTTGGTTAAATCGAATGGGCAAATGTAAGTGATTTTAGTTTGGTTTGTCAAGTGATTTTGGGAAATAAATTTTAGAGAACAGTTAATAAATTGAACAACAACATTATTCCAAATGATAATTGTTCAGGGTATCTTGGTTTTTATTTTATACTAATGTTAGAAACGGGTTAATTTCTCTTTACAAGTTTGTATATCAATACCCCATTATTTTCACCCACTTTATAACTGGTTATCGCAGTATTTACATACTTTTTATCAGTGAATAAAATATAGTTCGCTCCTTGATTGATATAACTATCCAGCAACAATAAGCTTGCCTCTGAATCATCTTTTAAAGTCCATCCGGGGCGATTAATAAAGTATAATCCTCCGTTAGGAGTCGCATCAGTCATGACAACAAATTTTGCATCATCAGAAATCCCAATCGAATCGATATAATTCCGTGTTTCTGCCAGCAATGTTACGATGCCCCCATTTAGAAGCTCCGTGTTTTTATAACGTTGAATTAATTTTTCCCTGGCATAATTTAAACTGAGAACACAGAGCAAAAGCAGCAGGGCTTTTGTTATATAGCTGTTAATCCATTTAGGAAATTTATTTCTTAATGTGATGAAAGCATTCATGACTAAAAATATGATTGCCGGAATTAATGCTATGAAGTAATAATCATGGTCCTTAAATTGAGCGTAAAATAGCACGAAGTAACACATGCTTCCTAATGCAAGGAAAAAGGTAAGTATTCCGAGCATTCTCTCAGATTTTCTCTTGAAGAAAACACCGACAAAAATGATGCTGACAAAGAAATGAATGGTACTTTGGAAATAATATTTTGAATACCAGTAATGAGTTATAAAGTCCCAAACCTCAATAATCCTGGTTTTACTTAAACTCCAGATAGGTGTTGAATGGATTAAAAAATAATGATCCTGATACACCATGTTATAACGAATAACATACAGATTCCAGCCCAAAACCAGCACCAATGATGTTGTAAAGAATAGCAATAGAACAAAATTGTTTCTGACAATCTTTCTAATTGAAGTTCTATTTGAAAATCCTGAATATAGTATTGAGGCAATTGCCGCTATAGGACTAATAAAATAGGTCACCTTAATCAAGGAAGCTAAAGTGAAAAATATATAAGTAGCCAATAAGGAGCTTTGCTTTTTTTCATTTTTTAAATAGGCAAAAAAGAAATACCATCCAATGAGTGTAAATCCCAAAGCGCTGGCATCCGGCAAAAAGTTATTTACATAGTAAAGTAAAATGGTTGATGAAATGAATAAAAAGCTAAACGTGATGGCATAAAATAAATCGTGAAGTAACGAATTCAACAGTTTAAAAAGACAGAAAAAGCCAGTAGATGCGATGGCCATGGTAAGTAATCTCAGAATAAATTCGTGTTCACCAAAGAGCAGGTATGAGAGTGCAGTTATATAATACAAAACAGGAAATTCGCCGACAGCTTTACCTTCAATACTTTGTAAATTAAATACCTGCGGTTGAAAGAAGTTAAATCCATTGTTAAAATAATTAGCAACAAAAGAAAGAACATCGGTTTGCCGAATAAAATGAATGCCTTGTGGACGTAAGAACAGGATTGTTTGATAATCAAGTATTGCATAGAATGCCAACAAAAGAATTAGAAACAAATAGTTTTGATATTTTTCAATCTTGTTATTGATACGATTCATCATTTGTATTGTGTGGCATTTTGCATTTATCCAACCTCCGGATAACAATTAATCCTATTAAAGCTCAATTTTTATTTTATTAACACGCAGTAATTCAAGTTTCCGGACTCATGTATTTTCTGTCAATCTCTTCTTAAAGGTTAACTCCTTTGAGTAGCAAAGATATGAAAACCCGACAAGCAAAATTTCTTGTGAATATTCCTACTAATTTTAATCCCACAGAGCTAATAAAACTTTTGGTGTACGCATGAACCCGTTTATACTTCAGTTAAAATAAGTAAATATAAATTCAGTAACAATTGTCGCAACCTGAAAACAATCACTAAATGAGATGAATAGCTGTTTCCAACCGTTTAAAAACGCTTAAACACGTAAGTAAATGGTTATTAACCGAATAACCTCTTGGGGTCGACATATCTTTGCTCCATCAATTGTTCATCGAAACTTTTAACTCACTATTTATTCATTAATTATTTACTATCATGACAACCTTAAGAAACTCAGTTCAACTGATCGGCCGCCTGGGCGCAGACCCAACAACCAAAAAATTTGGTGAAAACAATTCCATCACCAGTTTCAGACTGGCCACCACCGAATCGTTTAAAAATAAAGATGGTGAGCGCGTTACCGACACCCAATGGCATCAGGTTGTGGCCCGCAATGGCAGTGCCCGCATAGCTGAAAAATACCTGCAAAAAGGACACGAAGTGGCCGTTTCAGGAAAACTGGTAAACCGCTCCTGGGAAGACAAGGAAGGTAAAATGCATTACATCACAGAAGTGGAAGTAAAGGAAATTGTTTTGCTTGAAAGAAAAGCCAAAACAGCCTGATCATACCTCTGATAGATTAACCTGCTATTGAATTAAAGTCCGGATCGCTTACGATTCGGACTTTTTTTCAGGTGCATTAATAAAACCACGAATATTCGTTTTAATGCTTTCGGACAGGAATGGATCTTCAAGCGATTTTTTAACCAAATGTTGATCAATGATTCCTCCCTTAAAAAGACTGTAAACCTCAGCTACGGTTATATTTTTGGAAGAAATATTTTCTTCCGGAAAAAGAGCGTCACCCACCTGCACTTTTCCATCTTCCAAAACCCTGAAATACACTCCTGAAAAATCTGCCTGTTGAAATTGCTTCACCATGCCCATATCGTTGAACCTGATTCCCAGTTTATAACAGGGTATCCGTGGCTGACTCACCTGAATCAAGGCCTCTCCCACCCTAAACATTTGTCCAATAAAAAGGTTGGTTTCATCCAAACCCACGATGGTCAGGTTTTCGCCAAAGATTCCGTAAGTTATTTCCATGTCGGGAAATTGCTTTTTCCAAAAATCATATCCATTTAAACCATAGGCATAACAGGCTTTATCAACTCCACCATGGTAACGTCTGTCAATAACGTGATCGCCGTTTACTCCGTTACGCTCAATATAAATGGGGTTTTGCACCGGATACTTATAGATACCGGTTTCTTCCTCTTTCCCTTTGTAAAAGATGGTAGTGCGTTCACCAATATTAACAGAAACTACTTTCAATATTCCTGAATTAAAGCATTCCCAGCTCAAGTTTCGCTTCTTCCGACATCATTTCCATGTCCCATGGGGGTTCGAATGTGATTTCAAGATCCACTTCGGTAACACCGGTGAGAAATCCAATTTCTTCCTTTACTTGTGCCGGCAGGCTTTCTGCCACCGGACAATTGGGTGCGGTGAGTGTCATCACCACTTTTACATGACCATCTTCTTTCACATCGACCTCATAAATCAAACCGAGTTCGTAAATGTTCACCGGAATTTCGGGGTCGTATATATTTTTCGTTACGCGAATGATTTTCTCATTCAGCTCACGAATTTCATCTGAATTCATCATAGCTGATTCGATTTTAACTGAAACGCTTTTGCGTACAACTGAATTTGTTTAATCATGGAAGCCAGTCCGTTGGCGCGGGTTGGTGAGAGATGTTCCTGAAGTCCGATACTGTCCAGGAACTTAAAATCAGCTTCCAGGATTTCCTGCGGGGTATGGTTTGAAAGTATCCTAATCAACAACGAGACAATGCCTTTGGTAATAACAGCGTCACTGTCGGCAGTAAAAACAAGGCGTCCATCCTGTTGTTCGGCATGTAGCCAAACGCGCGACTGACAACCCGAAATCAGGTGGTTGTTGGTTTTAAACTGTGCATCGATCACCGGAAGGTCTTTCCCAAGCTCGATAAGATAGGCATATTTTTCCATCCAGTCGTCGAACATCAAGAATTCTTCAACTACTCCCTGTGCACTTTCATTTATTGTCATATCAATAATAATTATCAGTTTTACAGCAACATAGCAATTGCTTTTTTTAGAGATTCTACAAAATATTCCACCTCGGAAATGGTATTGTATAAACCAAACGAGGCTCTGATGGTTCCGTTGATTCCCATGGACTCAACCAAAGGTTGGGCACAATGGTTCCCGGTACGTACGGCAATGCCCATCTGATCGAGCAAAGTCCCTAAATCGTAGGGATGCACACCTTCAACTACAAACGAAAGTACTGCCGTTTTATGCTTTGCAGTCCCGATTAGCTTTATACCTGGAACTTCCAGTATCAATGCAGTTGCCTGTTTAAGCAATTCATCTTCATATTGTTGAATGTTATCTATGCCAATAGTTTCGAGATAGTGCAAGGCTGTTTCCATCCCCAGCACATCTGCTACGTTGGGAGTTCCTGCTTCAAATTTATAGGGCAACCGATTAAAAACGGTTTCATTCAGAAAAACCTGATCAATCATCTCACCCCCAAACTGATAGGGAGGCATTTTGTTCAACCAAACCGATTTTCCGTACAGTACACCTGCTCCCATGGGTCCGTAAGCCTTGTGCGACGAGAAAGCGTAAAAATCACAGTCCATATCCCTTACATCCACCGCAGTGTGAGCAATGGCCTGAGCCCCATCGATTAACACCGGAATTTTGTATTTATGCGCTTCGGCAATTAGTTCTTTTACCGGATTAATGGTTCCCAACACATTGCTTATATGCGAAATGGCCATCATTTTCACCTTTGAGGAAAGCAACTTTGTTGCCGTTTCCATATCCAGGGTTCCATCTTCCAACACAGGAATCACACGCAACCGGGCCTTTTTACTTAAACATAACTGCTGCCATGGAACCAGATTGCTGTGGTGTTCCATTTCTGAAATAATAATTTCATCGCCTTGATGGATAAATGATTGGAAACAGGTTGAAACCAGGTTAATGGATTCGGTAGTTCCACGGGTAAAAATGATTTCATCGGCACTTTGGGCGTGGATAAATTTGGCCACAAAGCTTCTGGCTCCTTCATAACTTGCCGTGGCCATGTTGCTTAAATGATGTGAACCCCGATGGACATTGCTGTTCTCTGTTTCGTAATACTGCACCAACCTGTCGATCACCTGGCGGGGTTTTTGCGTAGTGGCTCCGTTATCGAAGTACACCAGCGGTTTTCCGTGCACCTGCGTTGACAGGATGGGAAAATCGTTGCGCAATTGGTTTACAGGAAAATCCATGGCTTAAATTTTACTCATATCAATTTCAAATTCCATGGGGATGTCCGGTGTAGAACAATGCAACACGCATTTTTCGCAAATTGATAATTCGCCACGCAGACGTTTTTTTACCATGTCTTCAATACTTACGCGAAGTGGCCGGATGTCAATTTTATCAGCTACTTCGGCCGCAAAAGCGTACATCAGCAACAAACGGGCATCGCGTTTACAGATTCCGCGCTGCATCAAATAGAACATGGCATCATTATCGAGCTGACCGATGGTGGCACCATGGCTGCATTTTACATCATCTGCATAAATTTCTAAAAAAGGCATGGTGTCCACCTTGGCGGTAGAAGTCATGAGGATGTTGTTGTTTCGCTGAAAAGCGTTGGTTTTCTGGGCATCTTTGTTTACCAGTACAAATCCATTAAAAATGGCCGACGACTCGTCGTCGAGTACCCCTTTAAACAATTCGGAGCTATTGCAATTGGGAACTGCATGATTTACAAATACCTGGTTATCTACCTGTTGCTTTCTGTCCATCAGGTAAATGCCGTTTAAATCGGCTTCGGCACCTTCGCCCTGCAAATCCACATTGAGTTCGTTGCGGATGGCGCCACCATTGAGCGTTATTACATTTACTTTCAATCGGCTGCTACGCTGTTGATTTACAGAAGTGCTGTTAATCAGAAATGTTTCGTTGTTGATATTCTGTAGCTTATATAAGTCGAGGCTGGCGTTTTCACCGATAAAAATTTCCGTTACCGTATTGATCATACTGGCTTGGTGATTGATTGAGTCGTCACAATGCATCAATGACAAATGGCTGTTTTTACCCAAAACCACCAGATTGCGTGAGTTGATCATCAGTTTCTCGATGGTGTTCACCATTTTAATCAACTGAACCGACTCTTCAACATGTACATTATCAGGAACATAAATAAATAAACCATCGTTAAAGAAAGCCGTATTTACCAGTGAATAACCATGTACATTGTGTTTGGCAATTTTTCCAAAGTGCTGTTCAAACACTTCAGGATATTGTTTTTGAGCCATTTGAATACTTCCCACAACCACCCCGTTGTCCATCGTATTTAAGGGTATTTCTTCCGGAGTATAGTACCAACCATTAAGCAGCGATTCTACTTTGGTGGTAAACCCGTGTATAGAGCAATGAAAAATTTCACTCACTTTATGGGTGTAACCAGGTTTGCTGCTATACAATTCAAAGGACTGATCGGTGACCTGATCGAATTTCGAATTCCGCCACTTTTCGTCTTTTCGGCCTGGCAATCCGGTTTTTTTAAACGTTTCATAAGCAAGCATACGAGCCTCTCTCACCGATTTTTGTTCGCCGGATGCCCTTTGCAGGGAAGTTTCAAACGAATGTATCAAATTGGTTTCAAGGACCGAATATTTATTTTCTGATGGATTCATATCACTTTTTCCTATCATCTTCAGATTCCTACTTTAGCCAGTCGTATCCCTTTTCTTCGAGTTCGAGGGCCAGTTCTTTTCCTCCTGATTTTACTATCCTGCCTTCGTACATTACATGCACAAAATCAGGCACAATAAAATCCAACAGGCGCTGATAATGTGTAATCACCACGAAACCATTGTTGTTCGATCGCAATGCGTTAACACCTTTGGCCACCACTTTCAAGGCATCGATGTCCAAACCTGAATCCGTTTCGTCTAAAATGGCCAACCTGGGTTCCAGCATGGCCATTTGAAAGATTTCATTTTTCTTTTTCTCACCGCCCGAAAACCCTTCATTCACCGAACGGTTGTTCAACTTGGCCTGAATTTCGACCAATTGCTTCTTTTCTTCCATTCTTTTCAGGAATTCTCCTCCGGTGAGGATGGGCAAACCTTCAAATTCATGCTTGGCGTTGAGCGCTGTACGCATAAAATTGGTCATGCTTACCCCCGGAATTTCGACCGGATACTGGAAGCTTAAAAACACACCTTTGTTGGCCCGTTCGTTGGGCAACATATCGTTGATTAACTCATCCTTAAACCAAATTTCCCCTTCTGTAATTTCGTAGCCATTACGCCCGGTAATAGCCGCTGCCAACGTACTTTTTCCAGTTCCGTTCGGACCCATGATGGCATGAACTTCCCCTTCGTTTACGATCAGGTTTAACCCTTTTAATATTTCTTTTCCATTGATGGAAACATGAAGATTATTTATATTCAGTAGCATTCTACTCTTTTTATTTTTAAATAACTATCTAATTAAATGATGTTTAGCCTACACTTCCCTCCAGGGTGATGGCCAATAATGTTTGAGCCTCCACAGCGAACTCCATGGGAAGTTTATTGAGTACTTCTTTGGCATAACCGTTCACGATAAGCCCGATGGCTTTCTCCGCATCAATTCCGCGTTGCTGGCAGTAGAACAGTTGATCTTCGGAAATTTTTGAAGTGGTTGCTTCGTGCTCTACTACTGAGGTTTCGTTACCGGCGTTGATATAGGGAAATGTATGTGCTCCGCATTTATCGCCCAAAAGCAATGAGTCGCATTGCGAGAAATTTCGTGAGTTACCGGCTTTCTTGGCAATTCGTACCATCCCCCGATAACTGTTGTTGCTACGACCTGCCGAAATTCCTTTCGAGATGATGGTGCTTTTGGTGTTTTTACCCAGATGAATCATTTTTGTTCCGGTATCTGCCTGCTGATAGTGGTTGGTAACCGCCACCGAATAAAATTCGCCGATGCTGTTGTCACCTTTCAGGATACAGGAAGGATATTTCCAGGTAATGGCCGAACCGGTCTCCACCTGAGTCCAGCTGATTTTTGAGCGATCGCCTTTACACAATCCACGTTTGGTAACAAAGTTATAAATCCCTCCTTTTCCGTTTTTATCGCCCGGATACCAGTTTTGAACGGTGGAATATTTTACTTCTGCACCTTCTTCGGCAATAATCTCAACAATGGCGGCATGCAATTGGTTTTCATCGCGTTGAGGCGCAGTACAACCTTCGAGATAACTCACATAAGCACCTTCGTCTGCGATCAATAAGGTGCGTTCGAACTGACCAGTATTAGCGGCATTAATTCTGAAATAGGTTGACAATTCCATAGGGCAGCGTACCCCTTTTGGGATGTAACAAAACGAACCATCGCTAAAAACTGCTGAATTCAGGGTAGCAAAAAAGTTATCACGGTAAGGCACCACGCTTCCCATATATTTCTTTACCAAATCAGGATACTCCTGAACTGCTTCACTAAATGAGCAAAAAATGATCCCGTTTTTGGATAAGGTTTCCCTAAAAGTGGTTTTAACCGAAACACTGTCAATAACAGCATCCACAGCCACGCCTGAAAGTATTTTTTGTTCTTCGAGCGATATGCCCAGTTTTTTAAAGGTGTCGAGCAATTCCGGATCTACTTCGTCCAGGCTTTCGAGTTGTTTTTTCTTTTTTGGGGCTGCATAGTAGATGATATCCTGATAGTTGATGGGAGGATGATGTATATGCGCCCATGAGGGTTCTGCGATGGTTTGCCAGTGCCTGAATGCTTTCAATCGGAATTCGAGCAACCAGTCGGGTTCGTTTTTTTTAGCGGAAATAAACCGGATGGTATCTTCAGTAAGACCCACTGCGGCCTTATCCATCTCAATATCCGTGTAGAAACCATATTTATATTCTCCCGATGTAACTTCCTCTAATATATTGTTTTGATCTTTATCTTCAGCCATTTTAAATCCTATTTAGAATTGATTTAAATAAGATTGCAAAAATACAAATTATAAATCAAAGGTGGAGTAAAATCATCAATAACTATTGGTAATTTCGCAGGCTGATTTGAATTGTATTTTATCTATTGTTGATGTATTCCGAAAATAATTCATCCCTGCCCACCAGATTATTTTTTATGGTCATTTGTGGGTTGGTATTTTACGGACCATGGCAAATGGAGGCACAAACGAGCAGGAATAAACCGCTGAATTACGATACCAATTACTTTAAAAGTTACACCAATGAGTTGACGACGAGGTTGTATGCATCGGTAAAATATGCCAATTTCAGTGTGGTAGATCAAAGTCTTAACAAGTCGCTAAACTATCGGGTAAACGATAAAATCATGCTTGGCTTTGGTGCAAACTACTCTGTTTTTGGGTTAAATATTGCATTTAATTTTCCATTCAACAAATGGGATCACAACAAATATGGAGAAACCACCTATCTCGATTTGCAATCGCATCTTTACCTCCGCAGATATATAGTCGATTTTTATCTACAGCGCTACCAGGGTTTTTATTTGGACGACCCCATCAGCGTTATTGAAGGCTGGCCTGAACAAGATACCTTTCCAAAACGACCCGACATCACCATTGTAGATGCCGGATTAACCGTGCAGTACATCGTTAACAGTAAGAAATTCAGTTATCGTGCGGCTTACCTTCAAAATGAATGGCAAAAGAAAAGTGCCGGATCTATTATTTTCGGGGCTTCAGCATTTTACATCCTCGTACGAGGCGACTCTTCCATTATTCCATCAAACGTCAGCCCGGTGCTTTTTGCACAAGGGAATAAATTCGATAAGATGAACCAGCTTTCGGTGGGCATTAATGCAGGTTATACCTATACCTTTGTTGCCTGGAAAAGTTTTTTTCTGGCATTTGGGCTAACCGCCGGACCTGCTTTTGGTAACATCACAGTACATGAAACCGGGGTAAAACTATCGAACAAACATGAATTTACGTTAAATATCAATGCGTTAGGTCGTGCTTCACTGGGTTACAATAGCAAGAAAATATATGTGGGAGTGTTTTATTTAAACCAGGTTATCGGTAATAAAATGCCACAGGAGAATGTGTGGAATTTTGTCAATACAGGGAATTTCAGATTTAATCTTGTTTACCGTTTTAAGCTGAACAAGCCTATTAAATGGTTAAATCCGGATTACTGGAAATTTATCCAAAAGAAAAACCACGCTACCGATTGAGTTCTGTTTCCATGATTTTGAGTGCATATTTCAGAATGGCGGTTAACTCTTCAACCAAAGCAAGCACTTCGCGCTGATGCGATTCATCCTTTGAAAAAAGTTCCAGTACCCGAATGACTTTCATGGCTTGTTGTAAGTCGAATACGTCGAGCGAAGGTTTAATTCTATGTGCAATGGTGGCCACTTCATCAAAGCAACCCGAGGAGGCATATTCCATTAGTAGTACCAATTCGGGAGGAATGGTTTCTAAAAACAGGCCAATCATTTCAACCACCTGTTGTGGGTCGTCGCCTAAAAAACCAGAAAGTTTTGTCAGGTTATATGGCTTAGGGTTTTGTGTTTCCATTAGAGTTCATGATTTTTCAGCATCCGGTAAATGGTTGATTTGCCAATGTTGAGTTTTTTTGCTGCTACCAGAACATTGTTGTCGTATTTCTTTAGAAAATAGCTGATAATCTGCCTGTTGTACTCTTCCAACGAACAATCTTCCAATAGAAAATTTGAAACGGTATCGTTCGCATTGAAATTTATGTTTTCCGGCCCGATTTCTGTAGAGTCGGAAAGAATCACCGCCAACTCAATAACAGCCTTTAATTCGCGCACATTGCCCGGAAAACCATAGCTCATCAGTTTTTCCTGTCCACTGAGGCTGATGTTTTTTATTTGAAGATCATTTTCTACACAAAATACATCTGCAAAATATTTGGCCAGTACCAGAATGTCGTTGCCACGCTGCCTCAAAGGAGGTAACTCAATGGGCAAACCCAGTAACCGATAATACAGGTCCTCGCGAAAGCTGCCATTTTTAACTTCTTCTGCGAGACTTTTGTTGGTGGAAACGATCAACCGTGTATCCAGTTTTATCAGCGTATTTCCTCCCAAACGGGTGAGTTCGTTTTCCTGCACAACCCTCAGGAGTTTCGATTGCATGTTCAGACTCATTTCGCCAATCTCATCCAGAAAAAGGGTGCCCTCATTGGCCTGTTCAAACTTTCCTATTTTCCTGGCATTAGCACCGGTGAAGGCTCCTTTCTCATAGCCAAACAGCTCGCTTTCTATCAGTTCCGACGGAATGGCCGCCACGTTTACGGCTACAAATGGTTTGTCGGCGCGGGGTGAATTGTAATGAATGGCCTTGGCCACCAGCTCTTTACCTGTTCCGGTTTCTCCTGAAATAGAAACGGTAATACGCGCTTTTAAAGCACGATCCATCATGGCAAACACTTTTTTGATCTCTGCACTGTTGCCCTTTATGTTAGTGAAATTGTATTTTTTACCAACTTCCTCTTTCAGCACCCTGATTTCCTGCTTTAATAGTCTGTTTTCACGGATTTTGTTGGCTACATTCCAAAGCCTGTCCTGGGTATCCTGATCCTTTACAAAATAGTCGTATGCTCCTTCGTTCAACAAAAAAACGGCCGTTTTTACATCCTCCTGCCCCGAAACTATTACGATGGGTAGGTCTGGATAGTCAGCATGTACTTTTCTTAGGACGTTATCACCCGAAAGATCAGGCAGACGGTAATCCAACGAAATCATGTCGGGTTTGCGGTATAGATTAGCAAGACAATCTTTTCCTGTTTGATAGAGGAATATCTCATTTTCAGGATTGAGTTGCAGATGCCGTTTTAGTAATTCTCCATAAAAACGATCGTCTTCTACTATAAATATTTTAAATGAACTCATTAATCATGGTATTTTGGGTTGTGTCATAAATAGAGCTTGTACAAAAATAGTAAGTTATTCCAATTATTGGAAATATTTGATTGATTTAATAACAAAATTTTTTGCGCCTTCTAAAATGTTTCAAATCCTTTGGTTCAGCAGGCAATCCATAATAGTCTGTTGATTTTCAGTAATTAAAATTTTGTGAGTTCAGGAATACAGGGTTAATCATCAGAAAATCCGGTGCATTTCCATCGTGTATTATCAGATTGCCAATTCACGCTAAAATTGCCTGATTTGAATATTAAAAACCTCCTGTTTGTTTTTGATTAATTTTGCCTCCACAAAAATCACTTAATGAAGGTACTTTTTCGGTTTGTCAAGCACTTTTTACTCATTCTGTTGGTCATGCTCGCAGGCATGCTTCTCATGTTTTATTTATTGGCTCCCATCTATCAGTTTTCAGGTCCCGTGCCTTTTTCAGGAAATAAGTTGTACAATCCATATGCCGGCATGAAAGCATCCGACTGGAGGAAATATAACTTTCAGGTGCAATCGAAAGCCTGGATGGGAATAACGGCGGGTCGTGAAAATTCAAATGCCTTGATTGACAGCATTTATAAGGAGCTGAGTTTCGATCATGTGGCGACTTCTGATTATCAGAAAATAAACCGGTTTCAGAGCAATCGACCAGCTTATATTCCTACTTATGAGCATGGATACAATGTTTTTAAAACGCATCAGGTTTGTATTGATTCGAAAAAAGTATTGTGGACCGATCTGATGTTGTGGCAAAGTTTGAGCATGAAACAATGGATTATTGATTTGCTCGAAAAGGATACCCGCATTATTGTTCTGGCACATCCGCGGTTGCGTGGTGGTTATTCACTTAACGACATGAAATACCTCACCCACTACCAGGGAATTGAGGTACTCAACAACCTCAGGGTAAGCCTGGGTCATTGGGATGAAGCCCTTACTTCGGGGCAGATTGCCTGGATTATCAGCAACGATGATGCCCATGATGTATCCAACAGCAATGAAGTTGGAAGAAGATTCACCCTGATCAATTCACCTTCCACCAGCCGGGAAAACATCATGGAAGCCCTTGAAAAAGGGAATGACATCGGCGTTGACTTTTTCCGTATTGATGATGAATCCATGCCACACAAGACCGAACGTTCGAAAGTAATTCCTATACTCGAAAAGGTTGATTTAAAAGATGATACGCTGTTCATTGCCGTCGATAGTGTGGCTGTGGAAATCCGGTTTGTGGGACAAGGCGGTCAATTGTTGAAAGCAGAATCAACCGTTTCAACAGCCTATTTTGTTATTCCTGAAACAGAACCTTACGTCCGGACCGAGATAGAATTCGACAGCCATAGCATATTCTATCTCAATCCGGTAATTCGCTACGGTGGGCCAGAGTTGACGACCAAAAAAACAGCTACAATCAATGCATCGGCAACACTCCGATTGAGAATCTTGTACTTTATCCTGGCACTTGTGGCTGCCTATTTGTACAGTCGGTTTCGTATTAGAAGAAAGAAGAAATAGCTCCATGGTGATAAAAAAAGCGGATTATACCCGATATATGGTCATCTTAATGGTGGTTTCTGCTCTGGTGAGAGGATTTTTTGCCTTTTCCGTCGAGCTTGGAAACGACGAGGTATATTACAGGCTTTATGCGATGTACCCGGATTGGTCGCATTTCGATCACCCGCTGATGGTGGGATGGGTAATTCAGTTTTTCAGCCTGAACCTTTTGTTTACCAACGAGTTATTTCTCAGGATGGGTTCCATTATTTTTGGAACCATTAACCTTTGGCTGATGTTTCAGATTGGTAAAACACTGCGCGATGAACGCACCGGTTTTATTGCCGCTCTGTTATACACCTCTTCCGTTTATGGTTTTGTCATCACGGGTATTTTCCTCCTGCCCGACACCCCGCAAGGATTGTTCTGGCTCTGGGCCTTATACCTGATGGTAAAAACCTTGCCGGGATGCCCGCGTATCTACGAAAACAGGGTTAATATGATTCAACTTGGGGTGATCCTCGGGCTGGCTATTCTGTCCAAATACACTTCAGTATTTCTTTGGGGTGGACTGGTGCTTTACCTGTTGATTTTTAACCGAAAATGGTTTTCGAGCAGGTATTTGTACTATGCCTTGACGGCCTCCATCCTCATCGCCTTACCCATTTTGATCTGGAACCTGCAAAACAATTTTATCAGCTTTACCTGGCAGGGTGAACGGGTAAATCTGGCAGGACATGGTATTCGACCTGATTATTTTCTGACTGAACTCCTTGGGGAAATATTTTATAACAACCCCATCAATTTTATGCTGATTATATTCGCTTTAGTTGCCTTTTTCCGTGGAAAAATGACCATCGAAAAAAACCAGGCCCGTGTCATCCTTTTGCTGAGTTTACCGCTCATCGTCACTTTTCTTGTGTTTTCCTTATTTCGCAGTACTCTTCCACATTGGACAGCCCCGGGATATACCACGCTCATTCCGCTAACCGCAGTCTGGCTTACCGGAAAACCGTCAAAACGGTTGATTCCAAATTCAGTATCAGGCGCACTTGGATTGTTGCTTTTGGTACTCTTATTAGGGTTTGCTCAAATTAAAACCGGACTTTTTCCCCTGGATACCACCACTACATTTGAAAAAATTGGCGAAGACGATCCTTCACTGGATATGTTTGGTTACAAAGAAGCCGGAAGGGATTTTGAAAAAATCGTGCAGCGCGATCAGGCCAATCAACAGATGAACAAAAGTACTTTTCTGGTTGGGACTACCTGGTTCCCGCTGGCAAACTACGATTATTATGCTGCCACCCCGTCCGGTTTAAAAACTTTAGCGATCGGGTCATTGGGTCGCATACATAAATACGCCTGGATCAACCAAATTGAAGGTGGATTTAAATTGGGAAGTGATGCTTATTATATCACCGATAGCCGTGATTATAAGGCTCCCGACAGCACGCTATGCAGCTATTTTGAAACTGTGATTGCGGCAGATACTATTCAGATGTCGAGAGGAGGGAAAGTGGCCAAAAGGGTATTTGTTTTCAAAATGAAAAACCTGATCAGGATTCCTGACGACCCTTTAAAGAATTGATCTTTAAACCTCTATTCCAATTCCCTGTGCTTATTATCGCAAAAAGCACCCTGATCACTATGACGGCACATGCACCATTTCACCAGTTGTCGCTCTTCAATAACCACTTTTTCCGGTTTAAACCGGGTGCCTTTGTGTGTGCCATCGCAAAAAGGTTGGTTTCCCGATCGGCCACAGGCACACCAAAAATAGGTGCCAGGTTCCATGACCAGTTTTAAGGAACGTTTTTGAACAATTACAGGCTCATCCATTTCCATTTCTTATTGATTGAAATAAAGTCACGAAGTTACAAATAAGTTCAAACAAGCCAATGAAGAGTCTGCAAAGGCGAAAATCCTCCGGAAAATTCAGCTTTATATCAACTCGTTACAGTTACTCTACAAAGGAATATTTCCGTGTTTTTTTGGTGGAAGGGTATCGGTTTTATTGGCGGTCATTTCGAGGGCTTCCAACAGCTTCCTGCGGGTATCGTGTGGATAAATGATTTCATCAATGTAACCCAGTTCGGCCGCTTTGTATGGACTGGCAAAGTTGTTTCGGTATTCGTCCACGGCTTTTTTACGGTCTTCGGCACTTAAATCGCTCTTATATATAATGTTAACGGCTCCTTCGGGACCCATTACAGCGATCTCAGCTGTTGGATAGGCAAAATTCATGTCGGCACCGATGTGCTTGCTCGACATCACATCATAGGCTCCACCGTAGGCTTTGCGCGTAATGAGGGTGATTTTTGGTACGGTGGCTTCCGCGAAAGCGTATAGCAACTTGGCACCGTGCTTGATAATTCCGCCATATTCCTGGGTAGTTCCCGGTAAGAATCCGGGTACATCTTCAAATGTTATAAGTGGAATATTAAAAGCATCGCAAAAGCGCACAAAGCGAGCGGCTTTGGTTGAACTGTCGATGTCGAGTACGCCTGCCAGCACCTGCGGCTGATTGGCAACAATGCCCACCGGTTTACCGCCAATTCGGGCAAAACCAACGATGATATTCTGGGCATAATGGGGTTGCACTTCCAGAAAATGAGCATGATCGATCACCGGCAGGATGATATCGAACATGTTATAAGGTTTGTTGGGATCAATAGGCACCACGTCGTTCAACTTGGGAATTTCGCGTTTGTGGTCATCGGTACATATCTTCTGTGGCGGGTCTTCCATGTTGTTGGAGGGTAGAAAACTCATCAACTCGCGCAACATCATCATGGCCTGCTCATCGTTGTCAGCTATAAAGTGAGCCACACCGCTTTTCTTGTTGTGCGACATGGCACCCCCCAGATCTTCTTTGGTAACTTCCTCGTTGGTAACGGTTTTTATCACATCCGGCCCGGTTACAAACATGTAGGAGGTTTCTTTCACCATCAGGATAAAATCGGTGATGGCCGGAGAATATACTGCACCACCGGCACAGGGTCCGAGGATGGCCGATATTTGAGGAATAACGCCCGAACTACGGACATTGCGGTAAAAGATGTCGGCATAACCGGCCAGGCTTTCCACACCTTCCTGAATACGCGCCCCGCCCGAATCGTTTAATCCAATCACAGGAGCACCCATCTTCATGGCCAGATCCATGATTTTGGTGATTTTATCTGCATTGGCTCGACTCAGCGATCCACCAAAAACGGTAAAATCCTGTGCAAAAACATACATGAGCCGGTTTTCGATTTTTCCATATCCGGTTACTACCCCGTCGCCCAGGAACTTGCTCTTTTCCATGCCAAAATCAGTGGAACGGTGGGTTACAAATTTGTCAATCTCGACAAAAGTCCCCGGATCGAGCAGTAAATCAATTCGTTCACGTGCGGTTAATCGTCCGGCTTTGTGTTGCTTGTTAATGCGTTCCTGTCCGCCACCCAGTTCGGCTTTTTGACTTTTTTCTTCCAGCAATTCTATTTTTGAATTAAACGTCATGGTAGTAGATGTTATTTTTTTTTCTAATGTAATTGAAAACAAGATTTTGATTATTCGAGCATGATCAAGGGCTGATGACCATCGATGTTATCGCCCTCTTTTACCATAATTTTTGTGATTAGTCTGTCTTTGATTACTTTGTATTCGCTCTCCATTTTCATGGCCGAGACAATAATCACCGTTTCGCCGCCTTTGACGTGATCGCCTTCGTTGACCAGAATTTTAACCACTTTTCCGGGCATGGGAGTCGAAATAAAGTTGGTGTCTTCATCTTCAGCCTTCCTGCGGCTGTTTTTGTATTTGGTTTCTGCATCGATGATTTCGACATCGAATGCGTTGTACAAAGTATTTACCGTGTACTTTTTGTCTTCGGTGGGTAGGAGTTCAACATTATAGGAAATTCCATCCAGCAGGATGGAATACACCCCGTGCTCTACTTCCACAATATCTATTGTATAGAGCCGGTCATCAATCATGATCTCGGCTTCATGACCCTCCATTCCGAGAAGCTCAATCTGCACAGTTTCTTCGTTTAACGTAATTTCGTATGCCATAGGACCCTCATTTTTTGGTTATAGTCTGCTCAAATTTTTTCTTCTGCCGTAATTCTTCCAGTTACTAGCCGAACGTTTGCAGAAGGTGTTTTTCTTCACCTTTTCAATCTTACTCAGGTAATCGAAAAAGGCAGTCATGGCGGCCACATCTTTCAAACGCCTTGAGGCATTGTCAAAAGGTTTGAGCAATTCTTCATTATCCTGTATAAAGTGTGTGTTGTATTTTCCCTCCACAAAAGCAGGCACTTCCATGATGCGGTTCAGGAAAGGAATGGAGGTTTTGATTCCGGTAATTTTATAGGCATGCAAGGCACGGCGCATCCTGTCGATAGCCTCGAGGCGGGTTGGAGCCCAGACGATTAGTTTTGAAATCATGGGGTCGTAATAGATGGGGATTTCATAACCTGTATATACATATCCATCGTGACGAACGCCAAGCCCGAGTGGCTCGGTGATGTGCCTGATTGTACCGGGACTTGGCATAAAGTTGTTATCCGGATCTTCGGCATAAATTCGTACTTCGATGGCATGACCGTTTTGTTTCAGGTCTTCCTGTTTAAAAGGAAGCTCTTTTCCGTTGGCAATGTCGATCTGTATTTTTACTAAATCCACACCTACCACCCTTTCGGTGATGGGATGTTCTACCTGAAGACGGGTATTCATCTCCAGGAAAAAGTAGTTCAGGTTATCATCTACAATAAATTCGATGGTACCTGCACCACTATAGTTTACGGCTTTGGCAGCCGCCACAGCATGTTCACCCATTTCACGACGCACTTCTTCGGTCATAATGGGTGAGGGAGTTTCTTCCACCACTTTTTGATGCCGACGCTGTACCGAGCACTCACGCTCAAACAGATGGACACAATTGCCATGCTTGTCGGCCACAATCTGAAATTCGATGTGATGAGGCGAATCAATATATTTCTCAATATAAACGGCATCGTTTCCAAAGGCTGCTTTGGCTTCGGATTTTGCAGCACTCACCGAGGAAATGATATCCTCTTCCTTTTTCACCAACCGCATTCCTTTTCCACCACCACCGGCGCTGGCTTTTATCATGACGGGAAGCCCAATTTGATGGATGGTTTCCACAGCCTCCTTTATATCGGAGATAGGTTTTATGGTTCCGGGCACCACCGGCACATTGGCACTTTGCATTTTGATCCGTGCCGTAATTTTATCCCCCATCGTGTTGATGGCATGGGCTGAAGGTCCTATAAAAATGATTCCTTCCTTTTCGCACCTTTCGGAAAATTCTGCATTTTCTGATAAAAACCCGTATCCGGGATGGATGGCATCGGCACCGCATTTTTTTGCTGCGGCGATAATGTTGTCGATTACCAGATAACTTTCGTTGGAAGGAGCCGGTCCGATGCAGTAGGCTTCATCGGCAAAACGCACATGCATGGAGGTGCGGTCGGCTTCGGAATATACGGCCACCGATTCGATTCCCATCTCACGACAACTACGCATAATCCTGATAGCAATCTCACCCCTGTTGGCAACCAAAATTTTTTTGATCATACCTTTTTAGTAATTTAAATTACAGATATTCAGTTTATTAAGACTAAATATGGTTAGCTTTTGAGGCGGTAAAGATAGTAAATTATACTTTCAAACACCTTTACATATGTTAATGTAGGCATATGAGGGTAAAAAAACATGGCCTCAAAACAAGTGGAAATTAAAATGCATCGGGAAGAAAAAAATTGCCAGGAAGACTATTTTCGACCATAGTCGGCAGGAATTTCGCCCCAAAGTTCGGTCTTCCATTTTAGGATAGGTGTTTCAAAAGAATTCTGGCGCAACCAGGCTTGGGCATTTTGCAACATCACAAATAACTGCTCGTTTTTGGGTGTTCGTTCCAGCTTGGTGTTCACCTGTTTTCGCCTTACCCACGAAATGGCAGTTAATGAATCGGAATAGATTGGATACTTAAGTTTATGTTTCTTGCAATAAGCAAGAGCCAGCACCAAGGCAAGGAACTCTCCAATATTTACCGTGCCCATGTCATAGGGGCCACGGGCAAAAAGCGGTGTTTCAGTTTCGGTGAATACGCCCCTGAACTCCAAAATTCCGGGGTTTCCGGCACAAGCAGCATCCACCGAAATACTTTGTAAAATGGGCTTGTCATCGGAGGTCAATGCATTTAAGTCCTTTTTTCCTTTAGCCCCTTTGATCGCTTCATACGGATTTGCATAGGCCTGTCGGGCTTCATCCATCGTGGTGAACGACTTGTACTGCGCCCCCATCACTCCGGTTACCTGCTTTTTACAGTCGTCCCAGGTTTCGTAAATTCCCGGTTGATGGCCACGCCATACCACATAATATTTTTTTTTTGGCTTAGTCGACATTCGGTTTCTTTAGAATTTTTTTACAATCCGATCGGTTCCCAATCTCTGGTACAACATGATCATCAGCCAGATCATCATCAATAAACTGCCAATGATGTAAACGGTGTTTTGGGTGGTACCAAACTCCTCAATGGGCATGTTGATATAGCCATTGTTGTTCAGATAAAACAAAATTACCGAACTGGCATTGTTTACAAAATGAAATAAAATTGGAACCCAGAGGTTTTGTGTAACCACATATAGATATCCCAGTACAATGCCCATCATAAAACGGGGAAGGAATCCATAAAACTGAAGGTGGAAAAAGCTGAATATAAAGGCAGAAATAAATACAGCCCAATGAATATTCCGGGTGATCTGTCGAAACAACCTTAATAATACACCTCTGAAAAACAGTTCTTCTCCCAAAGCCGGCATCAGGGCCACCACTACCAGATTGATGGCCAGAACCACCAACGAATTGGTGGATAAAATGAGCTCCACCAACCTGGCCGCCTGCTCTTCTTTGTCTTTCATCCATTGTTCAACTCCCCACAATGATGATGGCAGTTGCAAACTTTCGTTAATAGAAGAGAGGAATCCATTAAACGGCAAGGCGACATACACCAATATAATGGTGATCACGATGGCTACCGAACCAGGTTTTGAATCCAGATAAAGCTCACTCCAAACATGGTTGCTGGTGAAGAAAAGTAAGGCAAAAACCGGGAGAAAAAACACGCCGATCTGGCTAAAAAACTGATAGAAACGAAGAAATGAAATTTCATCAGGAGTTGTAGGCGAAGAGATCATCTGCGCCAGCTGCATCATTGAAACATCAAACCAGGCTTTGCCAATCAACAGACCTCCCATGGCCGTTACCAAACCAAAAATCAGGATCAACCCGATGAACAAAAGGAGCTTACGAAAAGGGGAAAGTGTTAATATATAGCGCATTGGGTTGTAATTGGAATCAAACTTTTATAATGGCCAAATTTAATATTTTTGCCGTTGCTTTGCCGAACTAAAACTACGGAAACTACATGATCAAAATCCGGGACATAAATCTGGGTGAATTCCCACTGTTACTGGCTCCCATGGAGGATGTTACCGATCCGCCATTCAGATATGTGTGCAAAATGTTTGGAGCCGATATGATGTATACGGAATTTATCTCCTCCGAAGGACTGATTCGTGATGCAGCCAAAAGCGTTAAAAAGCTTGATTTTGATGACTTTGAACGGCCCATCGGTATTCAGATTTTTGGTCATGACATCGATAGCATGGTGCAAGCCGCCCAATATGCCGAAAGTGCGCAACCCGATGTAATTGACATTAACTTTGGCTGTCCGGTGCGAAAAGTGGTTGCCAAAGGAGCCGGATCAGGCATCATGAATAACATCCCGAAAATGGTGGAGATGACTGCTGCCGTAGTGAAAGCTGTAAAACTTCCGGTAACGGTAAAAACCCGATTGGGTTACGATGACGAACGCAAAGAAATTGTTGATATCGCCGAAAGGCTACAGGATGTTGGAATTGAAGCCCTCACAATTCATGGACGAACCCGTCCGCAACGGTCGAGTACCCCTGCCGACTGGACGCTGATCGGCCAGGTGAAGAATAACCCCAGGATGCATATCCCGATTTTTGGAAACGGTGATGTGGTTGATCCTGTGTCAGCGAAATTTTTTAAGGACAATTATGGTGTGGACGGGCTGATGGTGGCCCGAGGTTCATATGGAAATCCATGGATTTTCAGGGAAATAAAGCACTATTTAAGTACCGGTGAACTGCTGCCACCACCTGATATTCATGAACGCATCCGCATCAGCAGTATTCAACTGCAAAAGTCGGTGGAATGGAAAGGCGAATGGCGCGGTATCACCGAGATCAGAAAACACTGGGGAGATTATTTTAAAGGGTATCCTCACTTTAAACCCTTTCGGATTAAACTGATGGAAGCTGCCACCATGGTGGAAGTATTGGCCATTTTGGCAGAGATAGAAACAACCTTTGCTGATCAGTAAATCAGGGATATAAGGCTTTAGGCTGATTGTAACCGCAAAGTACCGCGATGTTTGGCGCTAAGTTTAGCAAGGCTTTTCTTTGCTTTATGCTGCGTGTACTTAGTGTAACTCAGCGGTTACCAATTACCACAAGCCAATGTAACGGTCAAAGACCGATTTTGCAATCGACTCACAAACTGTGTCCTAAAAACAGGCTAATAAGGTACTGGAAATGGATTTACTTAATATTTAATCCCGGTTTCAGCTTGCCCTCTACAAACAAATCACGAACCCGTTCGGGCTTTTGCAAGAGATAGGTTTTAAAACCAAGGTTTTGTGCCACTTCGATGTTGTCTTCCCGGTCGTCGATAAGCAGGGTTTTGCCCGGATCAAGATCGTGCTGGTTGATCACAAACTCATAAACCTCCGGATTGGGTTTGCTCAGGTGCAGATCGAAGGAAAAATAAGCTTTGTGAAACAATTCATCAAATTCGCGGTAGCCAAAACGCAACTGCAAATCGCGGACGAAAAGATCGTAATGTATTTCGTTTGAATTACTTAACAGAAGGGTTAGATAATTTTTCTTCACTTGTTCGATCACTGCAATACGCTCACTGGGAATATCAAAAAGAAGGGCATTCCAGGCTTCATCAATTTGCTGATCTGTTACATTCACATCTAAAAAAGCCCGAAGTTTGTTTCTGAACACTTCCGGTGTAAGGATTCCACGCTCAAATTTTGCAGCAATTTCCTCGGTAAATTCCAGCGTTAACAGCCTTTCAGGGTTTTTAAAACCAAGGTTAGCAAACTCATTTACAGTTAGTTGTGGATCGATATCCAGGATAACACCGCCAAAATCAAATATTATATTCTTTATCTTCATGGGTCGTTTTATCAATTGAGAATAAAAGTAATATTAAATTTAAAACGAACGCTGATTCCCTGATTTTATTCCGTGGTTTCTGATTAATATTTTATTGTTTGACTATATTTGTCACTGAAAATTAATAAAAATCAACAAAATGAAATCCATTGCTTATTTGGTTTCAACGATAGCCCTTTTGCTACTTGTGGTATTGGCTTCTTGTACAAAAAACTGTAATTGTAATGATGATCCCCCCAGTGGAATGGTTTCGGAATACGACCTGGACAAATCCATTATAGCAGTGGTCACCAGCAATTTTGCCACTGGTTTTGAAACAGTATTTGCAAATGCTTCCGGTAACAATTACCTCACAAATGATAGTACAAGTCAGGCCCACCTGTGCCAATCGGTGATAAACCCGGTTCGGTTTTTAAGTGATGAATCGGGGTATTTTTTTGTTGAAAGCAATAACGCCTGGATGGTAGCACATGCACAAAAGCCAGAACTCATCGGCACCTACAGGTATAACAGTATGGATATAAACGGAAAATATTATGTCCGCGACATGGTAAATCTGATTCTTTACAACGGGCAGGGATTTGTAGATTATTATTTTGAATATCCCGAAACGGGGAACAATGAAAAGAAATTGGCCTTTGTAAAATCCATTCCGGAAGCGGAGTTTTTCATTGGTACCGGATTTTACGACTATCAGCTTGACGGATATTATACATTGGATGAAGTGGCGATGTCCATTGTCGAAAATGCGACTAAATCCATGGCCGAGGGCCTGAGTGGCGGTTTCGACAGGTTTCCGGATTCTCTCGACCGGGTGATGTTTTGCCGTGAATTTATCGATCACATCCGGTTTTTCGACAACAATTCAGGGTACTTTTTTGTGTATGATTTTAATTGTGTGAATGTAGCCCATGGCACACAAAAAGACTTACAAGGTCAGAATTTATATAACTATCAGGATTCCAAAGGAAATTATGTGATCAGGGGATTGGTGGATATTGCAAAAACCACCGGCTCAGGATATTACGACTATTACTGGAACAACCCTGTTACCGGACTTGAAGAACCCAAGAAAGCCTTTGTTTACAAGCTCCCCGGAATCGATTACTTTATTGGAAGCGGAGTTTACTTTGAATGATTCAAAGTTTTCTACCCGCTGGGTTGGAAAAAACCCAGCGGGTGGGTTATTTTTACTGTTTCAAAAAAAAAAGCATTTTTAAATCGCTTATTCTCTGTATATTAACACCTATTTAGTTTGATGTTTATCGGCATTTATTTGCTCAAGTGCTGCACTTATTTTTTCAACAGGGAGCTTACATGTATGGTTTCTGCAAACATAGATTATAGTACTATCCTCCACCAGCTTTTTGGTAAGCAAGGGCAAATTTTCTTTGTCGCCTCCCATAAACAAACAGGTTGGCAGATAGTTAAATTGCATTTCATGACTTTTAGCAACTGCATCCTTTCCCATGATGGCCACTTCGAAGGGTTCGTAACTCTGTAATCCCATCAAAACAGCCCAGTTGGCATACCAGGGACCTGAGCGTTTTACCTCATCCAAAACCTGATTCAACATGAGGGTTGAAGTACGGCGGTAATTCTGGTCGTCATAGTAATGACCAAGCTTTAACAACACCTTGGCCATCACCGAATTGGAAGAAGGTATCACATTGTCGGCGAGTTCGTACTTCCGGGCAATTAACGCTTCACTCATATCCGAAGTATAATAAAACATGGTCGTCTGTGGGTTGAAAAAATGCTCCAGACAATAATCTGCCAGTTTTTTGGAAGCCTCCAGCCAACTAATATCAAAGGTTACGGAATAAAGTTGGAGGTAAGCTTCGGCCAGCAAGGCATAATCGTCCAAAAAAGCATCGATGGAGGCTTTTCCATTCATGAAATTCCGATACAAACCTCCATCCGCCTTCAACATATTATCATGAATAAAATTTGCGTTTTTCAAGGCTTTTTCAAGATACTCCTGTTGGCCAAGTGCTTGAAAGGAATGTACATAAGCCTTCAGCATGAGGGCGTTCCAGGCAGTAAGCACCTTATCGTCGGTGGTGGGTCTGATACGCTTTTCGCGAAAGCGGAACAACTTTCGATCTGCCTTGTCAAGGAGTGTAGTAAAGGTGGGCAATACCATTTGATGGTGACCGGCAATCACTTCTTTTGTAGAAACCGGAAGTAGAATATTCTTGCCCTTCTCCCAATTTCCATTTTTGGAAATCTGATAGTATTCAAAGATTAAATTTTGATCATCCTCTTTCAGGGCATTTGCCAATTCCTCCAAAGTCCAAACATAAAAACGGCCTTCCTCGCATTCACTGTCTGCGTTAAGCGATGAATAGAAACCATTCTCAGGACTGGTAAGTTCTCTTTCAACAAATGCCAGAGTTTGTTCAACTATCTCCCGATACCGCTCCTTTTTGGTTATTTGAAAGGCATGTGAATAAAGGCTCACCAGCTGTGCATTGTCGTAGAGCATTTTTTCAAAATGAGGAACCTTCCAGTATGCATCCACTGAATACCGGGCAAAACCGCCACCTATCTGATCGTAAATTCCCCCTTTTGCCATTTCGTCCAGGGTATTTAAAACGGCAGTCAGTGCCTCCTGGTTTCCGGTAAGATAATGGTATTGAAGGAGAAATTCCCAGGCAACGGGCAAAGGAAATTTAGGTGCCCGGTTAAATCCCCCGTATTTGAAATCGATCTGAGACTTCCAGACATTCCACAAGGAATCGTATTCCCCGGTAGTAAATTCCTGATCCTGTTTTGTCACTTTGCCGTCCATAGGCTCAGAACTTACCCCTGCCGCCAGCTTATTGGCATAATCGGCTACTTTTTCGTAATCGGTTTTGTAATAATTGCTGATTTGCTTCAACACCTCCATCCACCGCGATTTGTTAAAATAGGTTCCGGCAAAAAAGGGTTTTCCATCGGGCATAGCGAATGCGTTTAGTGGCCAGCCGCCTTGTCCGTTAATTAACTGGGCAGCATCCATGTAAATGTGATCAATATCAGGCCGTTCTTCGCGATCAACTTTTATGCAGACAAAGTTTTCGTTCATAAAAGCAGCCACTTCATCGTCCGAAAAGCTTTCATGTTCCATCACATGACACCAATGACAGGCGGCATATCCGATGCTGATGATGAGTGGTTTGTTCTGATAATTGGCCATCTGAAGGGCCTCTCTGCCCCATTCCTGCCAATGTACAGGATTGTCGGCATGTTGCTGAAGGTAGGGGCTCGAAGCGGATTTTAGTCTATTCATAGTAGTTGAGTTTTTAGTTTGCGAATATTGTCCTCCGCAGGAATTGATGAAAAATAGAATTCCGATTAGAAACAACAAAATCCGCAAGGTGCAAACCTATATTAAAATTGGATAGCACATCGAATTCGGATTTAACCCGACTATTTTGAGCATAATGACTAATATACGGATTACACAATCAGGCCATTTGTTTCAAAATAATTGGCATGGATAGGAAGTGTTCTGCTGTTAACTTTTCATTTAAGTACTTCTACAAAGAAAATACCTACCTTAGCATCGTGAATCCAAAATTAAAGAATTCACTGTTAATCTACACACATTAAACCTTTGTACCCATGAAAACATCAAAATTGAACTTATGGATAATGTTGATTCTGGTGGCACTCTTCGTAACATCGTGTACACCCGGAAGCATGCATTTTACGGAACAACCCGCCGGATTCTTTATGGGATTGTGGCATGGTTTTATTTCGTTTTTCACCTTTATCATCAGTTTGTTTAGCGACCATGTGAAAGTTTATGAAGTCAATAACAATGGCGGATGGTACAACTTCGGTTTTATTTTGGGCATCTCCATTTTTTATGGTGGCGGATCGAAAGGAACCTGCGGAAAAAGGAGGTAGGTGCATTGGGAATCTGAACCTTGAATAGATATTTAATGAAAAAGGTTGCTGTCGTTAATTTTTACGTAAAAATTAGAAAATTAATTAAATATTTATTGTTAGTTTTGCATCCCGAAATTGAGCATACCCAATTTTGGTGCTTGTAAAAGCAGGGCCTATAGCTCAGTTGGTTAGCCCCGATAGCTATCGGGGTGACTCATAATCATCACGTTGGTTGATTATTAAAACCAATTGAAAAATAGTTCCAAAACAACGGGCCTATAGCTCAGTTGGTTAGCCCCGATAGTTATCGGGGTGACTCATAATCATCACGTTGATTGATTGTGTAAACCAATTGGAAAATAGATCCGAAAAAACAACAGGGCCTATAGCTCAGTTGGTTAGAGTCCCTGACTCATAATCAGGTTGTCCCAGGTTCAAGTCCTGGTGGGCCCACTAACCACAACCGCTGACTAGCAAGTCAGCGGTTTTTTTTTTCTTATGTGCCATTGTTATATCCTTTACAGTAAAAAACTTGATCGTTTCTATATCGGGTCAACTATCCTGAGACCCGAGGATCGTTTACACAGCCACCTGACTGAATATTATGGTAAAAAGAAATTTACAGCTAAGGAAAAAGACTGGACAATATTCTTAAGTATTGATTGTCACTCAATAGAACAAGCACAGAAAATTGAACATCATTTAAAAAAAATGAAAAGTAAAA
>JAUYGX010000059.1 GCA_030690365.1 Bacteroidales bacterium
CACATTGCCAATGCCCAATCCCGATGAAGTGGCCATGCAGATAGGAAACAACATTTCGCTTCTTGTAGAGGATGGTTCTACCATTCAGCTTGGTATTGGCGAAATTCCGAATGCAGCTGCCTTATCATTAAAAGGAAAAAAAGACCTGGGTGTCCATACCGAAATGATGGTTGATAGCATGATGGAATTGTATGAAGCAGGGGTGATTACCAATAAGAAGAAAAGCTATCATAAAGATAAATTCGTCTGCACTTTTGCAATGGGTTCGTTGGTACTCTACAAATGGTTAGATAACAATCAGGCCGTGGAATTTGTTCGCGGAAAATATGCCAACGATCCGGCATTGGTAAAATTGAACTCGAAAATGGTTTCAATCAATACCTGCATCATGGTCGATTTTACTGGCCAGGTTGCCAGCGAATCCATTGGTACCAGTCAATATTCCGGTACGGGCGGACAATCTGATACGGCTGTTGGAGCCGTTGAAGGAATTGATGGAAAAGGAAAATCCATCATTGCATGCAGGTCAACTGCCAAAGGTGGTTCCATATCAACCATTGTTCCCATGCTGGCTGCCGGAACGGCCATCACACTTCACAGAAGCAATACCGATTATATTGTTACTGAATATGGAATTGCGGCTTTAAGAGGCCGGACCGTGCGTGAAAGGACACATGCTTTAATTAAGATTGCACATCCCGCGTTCAGGGAAGAACTGGAAAAAGAAGCGCGTGAACTTGGATATATTTAGAAATTTGAAAGGATGACAAAAATAAAAATTATTGGAACCGGAATGTATGTTCCGGGTAAACCAATCGATAATCAGGAACTCAAAAAGCTTGCACACATCGATTTTGATGTGGAAAAGATGGAAAGTAAATTGGGAATATTGCAGCGTCATATAGCCCGATTGCGTGGCATCGACGACAGTACTGCCGATTTTGCAACCAAAGCGGCAGAAGCAGCCATTAAGGATGCGAATATTGATGCCGAAGACATCGGATTGTTGATTGTGGGTACCGATACTCCTGAATTTATTACGCCTGCCACCTCAATTTTGGTGCAAGGCCGGATTCAAAAAACCGAAAAATGGACCAACACTTTTGATGTTGCAGCTTCATGTGCCAGTTTTACGATTGCTTTCGACAATGCAGTCCGGATTCTGAAGACAGATAAAAGTATTCAATATGCACTCGTAATAGGTGTTTACAATATGCCTGCTTTTATTCGCGATGAGGATGCTTTTTCCTATCCCATTTTTGCAGATGGAGCCGGAGCCGTCCTCATCCAAAATAACAGCAATGGTGAATCGGACTATATCAACGGACAAATGCTGACCGATGGAACGCAATGGGATTACATTGGTATTTATTCGG
>JAUYGX010000139.1 GCA_030690365.1 Bacteroidales bacterium
GTAGAGGGCCTCTCCTATTTCGACACCATCTTCACTCATGGCACCCAGTACCTTAGGGGTGTTGCGGGTGTGGAATTGTTTGTTGCCGGGGTCGACGCGCTCAGGGGAATAGGCCAGCCAGAAGTCTGTTCCTTGTTTTAGTCCGCTTTCTCTTTCAATGATGGGCAGCATGAAATCCTCGGTGGTGGTAGGATAGGTGGTGCTCTCCAGACTTACAAAGGTGCCGGCTTTCATGTTCTGTCCGATGTCCAGGCAGGCGGATTCGATGTAGCTCATGTCGGGTTTGCGGAATTTGTCAAGCGGCGTGGGCACAGCGATGATGAGGGCGTCGCATTCTTTCATGCGGGAGGCGTCGGTGGTGGCTTCGAGTTTTAACTTGTCTACCACCACTTCACGCAGGACGGCATCACGGATGTCGCCAATGTAGTTGGTGCCGTGGTTGATCATATCGGCTTTGGCCTGGCTTTTCTCGAAGCCGATGACTTTGATGCCTGCTTCGGCGAAGTTGACGGCGAGAGGGAGGCCTACGTAGCCGAGGCCGATGATGCCGATGACTTCGGAGTTGGATTTTATTTTCCCGAGGATGGTTTCTTTGTTGATCATCGAATTTTCATTAATGGGATTGAAAACATTATTGGGTTGTCATCGAATTATGTTATGGATGCCTTCGCTACGCTTCAGGCTTTTTTTTGTCATCGAATTTTTTGTCATCGAATTTCGCTCCTGATTGCTATCGGGATGATCGAATTGGGCAGCCTCTGTTAATTCGTGGATTTTAGCCCTCCCCCTCGGGGAGGGTTGGGTGGGGTATTTTGTCATCGAATTTCGCGAATTGATCGAATTGGCGTCATCTGTTAATTCGTGTAATTCGTGTAATTAGATGATCTTTCCCCTTTCAACCTATTTGATGAAGTTTTTGTCATCGAATTGATCGAATTAATCGAATTGGGCGTCATCTGTTAATTCGTGTAATTCGTGTAATTAGATGATTATTCTTTGGTCAACTTATTTGATGAGGTTTTTTTGTCATCCCCGATACGGTCGTTCCTCCCTACGGGGCAGGCGAATTTCGCGGTTTTGGCGAATTGGGCGTCATCAGTTAACAGATTAGATGATTATATTATAAGGAATTAATGTCGGATTAGACGTCTGTATTCAAGGCTTTCTGCTCCGAAGTTTATCAATATTCCCAACTTTAACCTTGTAGCTTTTAGGTAGTTGATTACTTGTGATTCATGGTTTGTGGTTAACTCGCTCAGCGCTTTTATTTCGACGATTATTTTATTGTAACAGATAAAATCGGACTCGTAATATTTAGCCAGGGTTCTTTTTTTGTAACTAACTTCGAGTTGTGCTTCTGAGATATAGGGTATTTCTCTTTCTTCAAATTCTATGGCCAGAGCCTCTTGGTATACCGCTTCAAGAAATCCACTACCTAGCTCTCTGTGAACTTCCATTGCTGCACCTATTATTTCATAGGATTCGGCTTTATAGATTAACTCCATGAGATTTTTCTGTCATCGATTTCCTGTCAACTTATTTGATGATTCATTTTGTCATCGAATTTCGCGGATTGATCGAATTGGGCGTCAGGTTTCAATTGTCATCCTTCGTGTATCCCGATAGCTATCGGGAGTGCAATTCGATGATTAGTTTCTCGTCAACTTTTTGGATGATTTTTTGTCATCCCCGCAAGGTCGTGCCTCCCTGCGGGGCAGGCGAATTGATCGAATTAATCGAATTGGGCTTCAGATTTCAAATGTCCTCCTTCGTGTAATCCGTGTAATTCGATGATGATATTTCCCCTCAGCTTATTGAATGAGGCTTTTTTTCATCCCCGATACGGTCGTTCCTCCCTACGGGGAAGGTGAATGGAGTTATGTATTTTACCCTAGTCAATCCATTACGCCTGGAGGCGTTACGCCTTGAAGCGTAGTTACAGGTGTTGTATTAAAAAAAGTTTGAAAATGGGGTCAGAGAAGTGGTATTTATTGTTAATTCGTTCGATTATCCCTTCTTCGATAAACGTATCGAGTGCTTTTTGGGTGGTGGAAGCCGGTCCCAGTCGGTATTTTTCGGCCGTACTTTTAGAAAAAACCTCATCCACACCATGGCTCAAAGCGAACAGAATCTTTTTCCGGTAGTTGGTTTGTTTATTGATCAGTTCCCAATAATAATCTGCTTTGATATTCAATATGCTGTTGATAGCTGTATCTACCTGTTGGATAGAGATGGTCTTTTGTCCAAGGTCTCCCCCTATAAGTTGCTGCCATATCTCAGCTGCCACAAATTGAATATAATAGGGTATAGAAGCCACTTTATGAATAAGGTAATTGGCTGTTGGCTCATCAATCACCATATTAAATTTACCAAAACGCCGGGTGAGATAAACGAGGGAATCGGCATCACTTATGGTATCAATATTCATGAGCATGGCTGCATTATAAAAAGCCCTGTTTTTGTTGTTGAACATGTCTTTTAATACATGTGTACGGCTTCCGAGAAAGAGATAGGAGACGTTTTTATGATGTTGAATGCAGCTTCTTAATATTTTCTCAAAAGATTCCCCATTGAGTTTTGTTATTTCCTGAAATTCGTCAAAAGCAATGATCCAACGTTTTTCTCCGGTGCTCACCTTTTCTGGGAAATCGATAGTTTCTTTAAGGGTTTGCTCTGTATCGTGACCTTCCACCCAGGAAAAGGAAAATGAAGGACTCCCCATGTGATCGAAGGAAATCGCCGGTACGATTCCCTGAATAAGGCCTGCCATTTTTTTCACGAGTTTTTCGAACGACATACTTTGCTGTTCAGCTATGGCAGAGGTGTAGTTTTTGATAAAGGTTTCCCTTGAATACACACTCATAAAATCAATATAAACGGTTGTAAAACCATCCTTTCTAAGCTCATTTAATGCCTTGGCCACCAATGAAGATTTACCATATCGCCGGGGAGCATAGAGCATGAGGTTGTTGCCACCTTTCAAGGTTTGAACGATTCGCTCAAGTTCTTCTTTCCTATCGTAGAAGTATTCGCCTGAAACAATATTTCCGTAGTGGAAGGGATTCATTTGATTGGTTGATTATCTTTTCGGGTTAGCGGATTGGGCTTTATAGGTCCACTTTTTTTTGTCTTCGAAAGGGTTTCCTAAGTGAGCCTATTGCGAACTCGGAGGTTGTTTTAGTTGTTTAGTGTTTAGTTGTTTAGTGTTTTTATCGTTGTATTAATTAATCCTGTCTATCACTAAATCCTGCAACCCTGCACAGACAGTGTCTTACTTTTTAAAAATCGTTTTTCGTCAATCCTGATTGTCTGACAATTGAGCTAAAGGTGCCTATTGGTATTTCCTTTTTTGGGTGAGGGACAATAACGATCAGTTTATTTTTGGTGTATTTGCAGTGACTTCCTTTTTGCGATACAAAAACAAATCCATTCCTGAGTAGGATTTTAATAATATGGCTGGAGGAATATAGTTTAGACATTTATAAATGTTTCGCCGATTATGGCTTCATTTATTGTCCTGAAGGTGTTGATCTCGTCGTTGTCTTCAAAATAGAGCTCAACGGCTTCTTTCAGGTTGTCAATTGATTCCTGAACTGTATTACCAAAGCTGGAAACTTCTACATTCAGGCATTGCGATATATAGTAGTCGCCTTCTTTATATAGTATGTATTTTAAAGAATGCATTTTGAAATTATTTGTTCAAAGGTAATTAAAAGAGTTGGGATTGAAAATTGTGAATTGTGAATTTGTAATAAAGGCAAGTGGCGTGGCCCCGAAAGCTTTCGGGGTGGAGCGTGGGGCGTGGGGGGTTGGCAACTAAAGTCCATATCAGTCGGTACCAAACCTGCCTTCTAAGATGCCGGTAACAGAAAGATCCTCATCGAGTTCAGGCCAATGTAATCCTGTTCCATCACAAATGATGGTGATGTTGTTCAGTTGCTGTGATGTTGCTTCCGCGAGCTTTCTATTTAGCGCAACAGGAAACCTGATCTCTTTTTGATCAGAAAGCATCAAACAAATCTGTCCATTTTCATACCAGGCTTTTGTTGCTTTAAACATAAGATCAGCTACCATGTACTTCATGCCATTTCCTAAGAGGAAAAAGTTAAAAGGTAAAAGTTAAAAGTGTATATTAACTAATATCCTGTACTTTACATCTGATGACCCTTTTCTGAGGTTTTTTGTGTCACCGAATATTTTTGTCATCGAACCTGTCCGACTGAGGCGTGATTGATCGAATTAATCGATACACTGGTAATTATGTTTGTATAGATGTGGTGAAGCGTGGGGCGTGGGGCGTGGGGCATGGAGTTCCTAAAATTATTAAAGTATCTTTTGCTCCATGCTCCCTTCACAGCTTCGCCTTCTAAGTCCCATATTAAAGTTGTAAGGAACTAAGGATCAGGTTAGTGATCCGGACTGACTTTTTTAGGAATCAGTCGGTATTTTTCCACACGGGCAGGAGTTTTTCCTGGTTGATGTGTGGGTATTGCAGGTTGAATTCGGCTGTGGTGAACACAGCGTATCCTATTTTACGGGAGATGATCTTTTGGGCCTTGGCCACGAGGGTCTCCAGGTAATTGAGGTCGATATCTTCACCCACGATGATCATGTTGAGGTCGGGGCTGTCGATGCCCCGGGCAAGGTCGCCGATGAGGTATACTTCTTTGGGGTGGCCGAGGTGGGTGATGACGCTATCGACGATTTCGTCCATGCCCACATATTTACGCACCAGCCGATGGATGTCGCTATAAAGAGGGTGCCGGGTGTTGGCCTGGAACACTTTTTTCATGCCATCGGTGCTGCTGGTGAGCAGACCGGCTTCTTCGAAGCGGTTGAGCTCGGGACGGACGGAGTTGGTACTTTCGCCAAATTCAGAAGCCAGTCCACGCAGGTAGCCGGTGCTGGTGGAGTTCAGGAAGAACTTCAGCATGAGCTTGATGCGGGTCTTGGAGGTGATGAGGGCTTCGAGCATTTGGGAAGTGTTTAGTGTTTAGTGTTTAGTGTTTAATGTTTAGTGTTTAGTGTTTACTAGTGAGTAGCAAATGTACTCATGATTTTGGAATGTGCAAGGATTTTGTAAAATATTTTTGTTAAGTTTATGTTAAGGTGTAAATCATCCCTGTCTGCTGTTGGGGGTTGTTAAGTACAACAACATCCTCTACCGCTAGCGCTATGGTGTGCTGATCCTCTGAGTTGAATACTCCGCTGCTTGCATCGAATAAAGAGATTTCGTTTGTTGAAACCTCGTTAGAATGCTGCGAGGGTTTCATTCGGTGAAGAGTTCGGTTGCTTGGTTGATGAGGAGGTTTTTGATTTTATCTGTTTATTGTTTGTTAATTAGCTATTTCCCAGTGTCCGCCTTTTGCGGGGCCGATGCGTTTGAGGAGGCCGTTTTTTTTCAGTTTATGAATATATTCTTTAGTTACAGTAACTCCTTTACCAATATGTGCTGCAATTTCGTTAATGGAAACTTTGCCATTGAGTGAAATAATAGCCAGGATTTGATTTTCTGTAGTTGTTTCCGGGTCGGTTTTCTGGTCGGTTTTCTGGTCGGTTTTCTGGTTGGTTTTCAGAAATGCGACTGAAAACAGGTGATTTCTACTTTCGAATTGAGGCTCAGGCATGTCCTGTTCCTTACATTCAGCAAGCATTTTAAGGGTACCGCGTCCCCAACTTTCGATAAAACCAGCTTTGTAAAAAACATCAGCAATCAATGTATTTCGAGGTTTTGACAGATGAGTTACCTTCAGGTCTTCAATTGATAATTCTACGGGTAAAGTGCCATCATTCATTATGATCATTTTATCAGAGAAAACCCTTATTTGAACTGCTGATGTTGTATTGTAATCGCGGTGAATTATGGCGTTTAATATTGCTTCACGAAGTGCCAGATAAGGGTATTCAAGTTTTTCGCGTCTATGAATACCATCATATGAAATCGGCTTTAAAAGATATTTGGTTGTTAAGATATTCAATACCAGGTCTATTTGTTGAAATAAGTTCCCTTCAACAATATCGCTGGTTAACACATCAACATCTGAGTTGAATTTTCCAATTTTTATGTGTGCCTGCTTGAAATAATGCTGAGGATTAGATCCAAAAAGCAAAACACATGCCCTTTTGAATTTCCCATCTTGAATAAGGTTTAGTTTCTTTAACAATATGATTGGATCAAGTTCCGCTCTAATCCCTGGCAGGCGATCGATCGCAAGGTTTTTAAAATCTTCAATTGTTTGAAGGTTTAATTGATCGGCTGAAAAACTATCCTCTGTTACATCATCCCAAGTCTGTCTGAACTTTCTCATCAGGAATTCATTGAGTGCATTGCCTGTAAGTTCGGTGTTTGTACTGCTGCTCCTGAAATAATAACGTCCCCTTAATGAGATGGGTGTAGAATAGGATGGGGTAATAATTTCAAGGTAAAAGAGTTCGTCCTTTCTCAAAAGATTAACCGATATGGTTACCCCCATAAGATTTCTCACTTTTGATGGAATATCTTCCATTAGTGTTGTGAAATTGCTTATACCATTTACTTCTCCATCATCATTGACTCCAATAAGCAGTTTACCTCCCGATGCATTGGCAAAACCGCATATCCATTTGAGGTAATCGTCGTGCCAACTTTGCTTGAATTCGATCGTGTGTGATTCTTTCATCAGGATTGTCTATCAGTGCTGAATGGCGATGGTTTATAAGTGAAAAACTAAAAGTGATAAGTGAAAAATAGGCACAAAAAAAAGACAAAAGACAAAAGTAAAAAGATAAAAGTTAGTAGTAAGTACAGCAACATCCTCTTCCGCTAGTGCTATGGTGTACAGATCCTATGAGATGCATACTCCGCTGCTTGCATCGAATAAAGGGATTTCGTTTGTTGAAACCTCGTCTGGTTGCTGTGAGGGTTTCATTCGGTGAAGAGTTCGGTTGCGTCGTTGATGAGGAGGTTTTTGATTTCATCTGTTTATCATTCCCCGATCCCGAAAACATTTGGGATTCATGGTTGTGTATCCCAGTGATTTCAATTTGGAACTTTTAAGTCAATCTACTGATGATATCCAAGGGGTTAAGGTTGATTTTGGAGAAGGCGAACCACTTTTTTCCAAGATCTTTGAGTGAGGCACCGATGTGGTAAACGTCTTTTTGATCAATGATCAGAAAGCGGTCGTGTGATTTTGAGAAGTGCTTCAACTCAATTAGCGGGTATTGCTGATTGTGTTTTTTGAGGTCGGTTTCGAGTTGTTTGGATATCTTGCCGGTGAAGATCGTGGCTTTTACTTCAGGGGTTCTTTTTGCAAGGAGCAACAACACGGTTTCATCCACGTAGTTATCGATTAAAACGATAGTTTCTGTAGCATCTTTAATTAGCTGAGAAACGAATTGCCATGCGTCGAAGATTTGGCCATCGAAGAAGATGCCTTCATTTGGGGGTAGATTGGTTTGAACCTTAAATTCTATTTCGTTTATCCGGCCTTGGATGTGTTGAACTTCTTCTTCTATCCTGCTAAGGCGATGATTTACAACATGGCCTCTTAAAAGATATTCTTTTAGAATTTTGTTGGCCCATATACGGAATTGGGTGCCACGAAGCGACTTCACCCGGTAACCAACAGAAATGATAACATCCAGATTATAGAATTTCGTTTTATATTTTTTGCCATCTGCGGCAGTAGTCAAGTATTCCTTGACAACTGAATCTGGTTGAAGTTCTCCTTCCTTAAAAATATTATTGATGTGAAGGCTAATATTTTGTTTCGTAGCATCAAACAGGTTCACCATCTGTGCTTGGGTGAGCCAAACAGTTTCATCTTCAACCCTTACTTCAATCTGTAAGTGGGATTGGCTTGCTGCTTCTTTGTAGATGATTATTTCAGCTTTATCCAAGGGAAATGGCTTTTTTTTGTGATGGGTGATGTTCCTAAATTATTAATGTATCTTCTTCTCCATGCTCCTTGCTCTCTGCTCCCAGACACGCTTTCGCCTTCTAAGTCCCATACTCAAGTTGTAAGGAACTAAGGATCAGGTTAGTGATCCGGACTGACTTTTTTAGGAATCAGTCGGTATTTTTCCACACGGGCAGGAGTTTTTCCTGGTTGATGTGTGGATATTGCAGGTTGAATTCGTCGGTGGTGAACACAGCGTATCCTATTTTCCGGGAGATGATCTTCTGGGCTTTGGCCACGAGGGTCTCCAGGTAGTTGAGGTCGATATCTTCACCCACGATGATCATGTTGAGATCGGGGCTGTCGATGCCCCGGG
>JAUYGX010000006.1 GCA_030690365.1 Bacteroidales bacterium
TTTGGGAAATTGGCAGGGGAATACGGTTTTTGCTTATCCGGATGTGGCAGTTAACATTTCCGGTCCGGCTAAAGAGGTTGTTCCTGGTGAGGACGCTTTTTATAATATCAGTTTTGAAAATAAAGGCTATGATGTGGCACAGAGTGCGGTTGTCAGACTGGAACTGCCGAAAGGGACAATCTATGTTAGTGATTCTTCGGGTTCGGTTCCTTCAATTTCCGGTTCAAGTTACACCTGGAATTTGGGAAATATTGCCGTAAAGACCACTGGTTCATTCAAGGTAAAGGTGAAAATTGACTCGAGTCTCAGGCCTTCCGACCTTTTGTCTTTTTGGCAAAAAATAATTCCCCAAGCACATGCCGCCGAGGATGACCAGAAGGGAAATTTGGTAGTCCGGGTGAATGTTTCAACCATTGATCCCCAATCAAATACCGGTAATGATTCCTCCCAAACAACAACCACGGTTTCTTTCCCGCAAGAAAATTCAAATCAAGATGAAACCTATGGAATTCCGGTTTTGGAAATTACGGCCAAGAATAATGTGGGGGAGTTTGTTTATCCTGGTGATACGGTTACTTTTGGACTGGTTTTGAAAAACACAGGGACAGGAACAGCGAAAAATGTTGTGGTCACCCAAACAATGCATGACGGTTCGATTGACAGCATGGGGAGCGCTGAATTTACAGTTGGGGATTTACTGCCTGGAAAATCGGCCAAGATTAATTTCGGTTTAACCTTAACGAACGATCTGGCCGCGGATATCTATACGACGGAGGCAGTGGCCCAAGGCCAGGACCAGAACGGTAATGAAATTGGTTCCAATGAAGGAAGGACTCAATTTGAGGTGAAAGGGCCCACTTCGGGGTTAGTAGTGACTCAAACTTTAGCTGCAACAGGTGTAGATGGAACATCAGATGGGCAGGTGCTGGGTGGAAAATCAACTATTATGCCGATTCGAAAAGAAGAGTGGATGATTTATCTTTTGGCTCTTCTTTTGGTGACATTTGTATTAATAGAGATTTTGAAAAGCAAAAAGT
>JAUYGX010000007.1 GCA_030690365.1 Bacteroidales bacterium
AAGTGGTGACTATTTTGTAACCAATACAAATGGCTGCGGAAGTGTAACTTCCAATCACATCGTAGTGACTGTTAACCCACTGCCATTGGCTATTACAGGTATCGATTCAACCATCTGTGCGGGAAACAGTTTAACACTCGGAGTTGCTCCAATAACAGATCACATTTACTTGTGGACACCTGCAACAGGACTTAGCTCGGCAACCATTGCTAACCCTGTAGCAAGTCCGACTGTAACAACAACCTATACATTAACCGAAACCAATACCGCAACGGGTTGTGAAAATACAAATTCGGTTACAATAACCGTTAACTATGCTCCTGAAATTATCATACAACCAATTGATCAGGCTGCGTGCGAAGGAAGTTCAATCAGCTTTGTAGTGTCTGCAACAGGAACCGACATCTCCTATCAATGGAGAAAAGGCACTGAAAGCCTGGTCAATGGAGGAAGTATTTCAGGAGTAACTACATCTGTGCTTACAATTAATCCTGTAAATATTTCACTTGTTGCCTCAAACTATAATGTTGTTATTACAGGAACATGTTCTCCAAGTGTAACTTCAGTTGATGTTACTTTAGGACTTAACACGCCCCCAACCATCGTAACACAACCTGTTGATCAGGCAGTATGTGTTGGAAATTCGGCAGTTTTTTCAGTCACGGCAACAGGTACAGAGCTTACTTACCAATGGAAAAAAGGAACTGTAAACTTAATTGACGGAGGAAATATTTCAGGTGCAACTTCGGCGACACTTACAATTAACCCTGTGAACCTTTCCGACGCCGGATCAGATTATCATGTTGTACTCTCAGGCTTGTGTTCAGGTGATATAACTTCGGTTGATGTTTCACTGGAAGCCTATTCTGCCACAAGCATTACAACAGAACCTGTTGATCAGGTCGCATGCGTTGGATATTCGGCAAGTTTCTCAGTCACAGCCACAGGTGCTGATCTTACCTACCAATGGAGAAAGGGAACTCAGAACTTAACCAATGGAGGATTTATTTCGGGTGCCACATCTGCCGTGCTTACAATTAACCCTGTAAATATGTCGGATGCTGCATCAGACTATAACGTGGTGGTTTCAGGATCCTGTTCAGGAGATGTAACTTCCCCCGATGTTTCATTAACCGTTAACGAACTCCCGGTGATCTCCACTGTTGTATGCGAAGGAAGTTCAGTAAGTTTTACTGCATCTTCAACATCGACAGGTCTTACCTATCAATGGAGAATAGGAACAGTAAATTTGATTGATGGCGATAATATTTCTGGTGCAACAACTTCCACTCTCACAATTAATCCTGTGACGATGGATGATGCATCACCATATTACAATGTTGTCGTCAGTGGGCTTTGTCCTCCGGATGCACCTTCTGTTAATATTTCATTGGTAGTAGGTTCTGCCCCGGTAATTATTATCGAGCCTTCGGACCAGATAGCTTGTATTGGAGAATTAGCCAGCTTTTCAGTTGACGCGACAGGACCCGGTCTAACCTATCAGTGGAGAAAGGGAACTACGAACCTAACAAACGGAGGTAATATTTCAGGTGCCAATTCAGCAACGCTAACAATTAATCCTATTGAAGACGCTGATTTTGGATCAGACTACAATGTTGTCATTGCCGGGACCTGCTCGCTAACAAGCACCTCTGTTGATGTATCACTTTCGTTGTGTGTAACAACAGGGGTAAACACCGAGGATGCTGACAAGGTAGCTATCATTTATCCAAATCCTTTCAATAATTCACTAAATGTGCTTATCAATTATTCACCTCTTTTTAACAAGGTTGATTTGAATATCTATAATGTTTTGGGCAAAGAAGTAATGCACCAGACCCTCACGGAAAAAACAAACACCCTTGACACCAGAAATCTTCCGGTAGGAATTTATCTATATAGAGTGGTTGTTAATAACAAAATCGTTCAATTGGGTAAATTGATTTCTGAACAGTAAATAATATATTTTAAGCAATAGCCTACTGCAATAATTGCAGTAGGCTTGTTTGTAACGGTATGCACATTAGCCTGAAAAAAATCCCTTTGATAACATTGTTCAATTTTTATAGAATTTTATAGCAATAGTCATGAAAAAAAGAATTTTACCTACGCTTCTGGGATTGGTTACAATGGTGGTTGTGATTTCAATAACAAATTGTAAATCAGCTAATATCACCTCATCAACGGACCCTGACAAAAAGACTTCCATCGAAAATTTTGATGATTTTTATAACAGATTTCACGCAGACTCTTTATTCCAGATGTCAAGGATTAAATTTCCATTGAAAGGAATAAAAGTTGATTATGAAGGTGAAAAAAAATGGTCCGGAAAAAACTGGATCACCATGAAGACAAAAATACAGGATGTAGATACTTCTGAATTTAAAACCGAATATCTGAAGACAGACAAGTCATTTAAGGAGAAATTCTGGATTGAAGATACCGGGTATTCTTCAGAATACAGGTTTAAGCTGATTCACAAGAAATGGTATCTTGTTTACGCAAATGAATTAAATTTATAATTGCATAGATTTCTAGTGTCACGTCACAGATAATATGACGTAATTGAAAAAAAGTGTATCTTAGCAAAAAAAAAGCTATGAACACTTACAAAGTTACTCTCACACATGAAGAGCGAAATCAATTGACCGAGATTACCCGAGCCGGAACTCATGCAGCAAGGAAGGTTATTCATGCACTGATTCTCCTTAATGTAGACCGCGGGCAGTACAATGCGGAACAACAAATTAATGAAGAAATCAGTAAGGTATTAAAGATCGGGATGAGAACCATTGACCGGGTAAAGAAGCGGTTTGTGGAAGAAGGACTGGATGCAGCATTAAAAATGGCACCAACTTCAAGAGAATATGATAAGTTAGTTGACGGAGACATGGAAGCCCACTTAATTGCACTGGCTTGTGGTGAACCTCCCAAAGGATATGCCCGTTGGTCCTTGCGACTATTGTCCAACAAGCTGGTTGAACTTCGGATTGCGGAAAGTATTTCATATGAAACGGTTCGTCGGACGCTAAAAAAAACGAACTTAAGCCTTGGAAGGTAGTCGGATGGGTTATTCCGGCCAAAGAAAACGCAGAGTTTGTTGCAGCCATGGAAAAGGTTCTGGATGTCTACAGGAGGCCATATAATCCAGAGCGGCCCGTGGTTTGTATGGATGAATCGCCCAAGCAGTTGATTGGAGAAACCCGGGTTCCGATTCCGATGAGTAAAGGGCACGATCGTAAATGCGATTATGAGTACAAACGTTTAGGTGTTTGTAACATCTTTCTCGCTAATGAACCGTTGGCAGGATTCCGCACGGTAAAAATCACCGAAAGAAAGTGCAAGGTTGATTGGGCTGAGTTTATCAAGGAAATCGCTGACGAGCATTATCCGGAAGCTGAACTGATCACCTTGGTTATGGATAACCTTGGAACACATACGCCAGGTGCATTTTACGAACGATATGAACCAGTAGAAGCCAAACGCATACTGGATAGGTTTGAATTTGTTTTTACCCCCAAACATGGGAGTTGGTTGGATATGGCTGAGATTGAACTTAACGTATTGAATAATCAATGTCTTGGGCGGAGAATGGAGTCGATTGAAAAAGTCCGGGATGAAGCCGAAGC
>JAUYGX010000009.1 GCA_030690365.1 Bacteroidales bacterium
CTCCGTTAGGAGCCAAATATGGGTAGAAGAATCATTTTATTTGTTTATTTCGTCCGCCTGGGGCGGACGATACAAATAGCGTAATATTTCCTTTTCTACCCATATGTTTTCCCTACGGGAAAAATTTAGACAGTTTCTTAATAGTATGTTTTGAGATCAAACCCCTAAAATGAACGGTAACCGTCAACTAACATTTCCCATGCAAATAAAATCCCGGTTCAGAATTAACTGCACCGGGATCGTTCTTTTGTTTTATTAGGCCGCTAAATAACTATCTGCGGAATCCACCTCTATTGCTTTCCACCTTACCGAATTTAATAGCGGCTGCCAAACCAAAAACATTTGTTTTAAATGTTCCACCATCCTGACTGCTAATGTTGGATAATCCTTGAACATAATATACAGAAAACTGAAAACGACTCAATTCAACCCCAGCCTCGATATCAACTCCTATATTTAAAGGTTTAAAAAAATCGAATTCAGATGTGCCAATTTTTAAATCATTATTATTGTCCCAATCTTCATCATCAATTTTCTCTAAAGTGGTAGCATATACATTGTATGAGATTACAGGACCAACCATACCAAAAAGCTTGATACCACCTAAATCGTACTTATATCCAAAATTGATTGGAATATCCAATGCTCCGAGGATTTGCATCTCTCTATACTCATACGTTTCTCCTAAAAACTCTCCAGTTTCTTTCACTCTGTAACCTTTTGCCGTTGCAAACACACCTGTCTGAACGAATAGATAATCATTCACAGGTACTTCAAGGATAAACCCTAGCCTAGGTGAAATTAAACGCTTGGCGTTAGACTCGTCGGTATAGCTGCCTATATCATCATAATCTAAGCTAAGTTTAGAAAAATCAACCCCCAGTTTAAACCCGCCTTTTACCTGGGCATTCAAGGTGTTAAAGGAAAATGCTGCTACCAATAGGACAGCAATTAATACGACTTTTTTCATAAATAATAAAGTTATAGATTAAATTAAGTTTGTCATTGGAACAAAACTACAAAAAAATCAATATCATCACATTATGTTTATAAAAACTTATCCTGAAACAGACATTAAAGATTAAAATGAGGATTTATTATTCGTATCGCAACGATTCGATGGGATCAAGACCTGCTGCCTTGTTTGCAGGAATAATTCCCGATAGTAGTGCCACAGCAAAACAAAGACCAATACCCAGAAAAATCCAGGCCCATGGTATGATAAAAGCGCTGCCTGTGGCAATGGAAACAATATTTCCTACCATAATTCCGGCAATAACGCCCAGTACACCACCGATTTGAGCAATAACAACCGCTTCGGCCAGAAACTGATTCCGAATGGTTTTTCGTCGGGCACCTACCGCTTTGCGAATGCCAATTTCACGGGTACGTTCGGTAACCGATACCAGCATAATATTCATCAGCCCGATGGCAGCTCCCAACAGGGTAATCAGTCCGATTAGGGTGGCTCCCACCTGAATACTGCCTGTAAGTTTGATTAACATACTGGCTATATTGTCGCTTTTGATGATGGAAAACGAATCATCCTTGCCCAATTTGTCTTTTCTTATTTTCCGAAAAACGCCGGTTGCTTCACCAATGGCTGCTTCCATTAAATTGGGATCGGAAACCATCACACTAATCCGGTAATTCATGTTGGGCCTTGAAAAATACTGACGCACCGTAGACAAGGGAGCCAGACAAGTTCGGTCGCCACTAAACCCAACACTGGAGCCTCTTTCTTTCATGACCCCGATCACCTTAAATTTCCCGGCCCCAATCGAAATCACTTTTCCTATCGGATCTTCATTGTTTACAAACAAGGTTTTGGCCACTTCACTGCCCAGTACCGTTACCGAATTCCCATCTTCAATTTCAGTTGGATTAAAATTCCGCCCTTTCTCAATCTCCAAACCGGCAGTAGCGAGGTAATTATCATCAACGCCCATCACCTGAACATTGGGGTTTGTTTTCTCAGATTGAAACTTTAAGGTGGCGATACCAGTTCCATAAGTAAAAATGGAGGTTGCCACCGGAAAATCATATTCCTTTTTAAAATCAAGTGCTTGTTTATAACTGATTTCGGTATATTCCTTGGCCCTGTTGCTGCCACCTCCAATATGAACGCGGACATCCCGGTTCTGAATATTAAAGGTGTTTGAACCCATCATGGCGAAATTGTTGTTGAGGAAATACTCTACCGCATCGATGGCTGTCAGAATTCCGACCAGCGCCATAATACCAAAGGCAATGATCATCACGGTGAGGATCGTCCGCAGCAAATGGCTTTTTATCGAGGTAAGAGAAATGCTCAGGTTCTCTTTTATGAGTTGTAAGTCTGTCATCTGTTTAGTCTTCTTTAGCTCCAAAAGCCAGGTCGCCGGCATCACCCAATCCGGGTACAATATAAGCTTTGGCCGTAAGTTCATCATCAACAGCACCCACCCAGATTGTAAACGGCTTTAAGGAAAAATGGCGTTTCAGGTTAATAATGCCTTCCTCGCTGGCTAAAAGTGTTACCACATGAATGTGTTTTGGTTCCCCATTCAGCAGAAGCCCTTTGATGGCCGCAATCAATGAACCACCCGTAGCCAGCATGGGATCGCTTATAATGAGTGTTTTACCTTCGAGCGAGGGACTTGAAACATAATCCAGTTTGATAGTAAAAGCCTCATCTTTGGTGTATTTTCGGTAAGCTGAAGCATAAGCGCAATCGGAAGCATCAAAATAATTGAGTAAGCCCTGGTGAAGTGGTAAACCTGCACGCAGGATGGTGGCCAGCACTGGTCGGACTGAAGGAAGTTTCATTCGGGCCATCCCGAGCGGAGTGATTACCTCTTTTTCTTCATACTCAAGGGTCTTGCTAATTTCATAAGCCAATATTTCGCCTAAGCGCTCCATATTTCTTCTAAAGCGCATCCTGTCCTGCTGAATATTAACATCACGTAATTCCGAAAGAAACCTGTTAAAGATTGAATCAATTGCCCCAATTTCCCTGATCATGGTGTAAGTATTTGAGACAAAAGTAATATTATTTGCAACAGTAGACAAGGTAAGATTCGCCTGAAAAAAAACCACCTTTCACAGTGAATTGAACCTTACTTGCAGTCAAACCGATAGCGGTAAAACCTGAATAAATAGCAGGCGTGATTACTAATTGTGATAGAAGTGGCTTGTAAAATCACCACAAAGCATCCTCCTTCCCCTACCCGATCCTAAACTTCACTTTACAGATATTGAACTTCACATCTATTCCCTTTCAAAACGGACTTTGTCATCCTAGTTTTGAACTGAAATTTCTTATTCACTTAAACCTTAGAAATCATGAAGTCAATATTCCTCACCCTGTCACTGGCACTGATTGCAACTTTTTCTTATGCACAGTTTCCACAAAAAAAAACTCCCGACACTTGCTGTTATGTAGCTCCCGAACTAAGAGTTGCCATTTTTACAGACAACAATGCCATAGTAAATGTTAAGGTCGCTAAAAATCCGGGCGACAAAGTTAAAATCAAGGTATTGGAGAACAACAAAGTTCTTTATCAAAAAATTTACAAATCATGGGCTTTGGTCGATGTAAAATATGATATCAGCCAGTTTCCAAAAGGTCAGTACACATTTGAAATTGTTCAGGATAAAGAGGTGGTGTTTAGTCAAATCATCCACGTAAATGCTTCCGGTGACAAATTGGCTCAACGTTAGTTCAACATTTCGAGGCATCGCCGGTTGATAAACAGTTCTTTGAAATATTTAACACGTGCTCGGTTTTTGTACTTTTGAGAAAGTTTCGCAATAATCAAAACTACATTGTTGGAAAATGGATAGTCAGATAAGAGTAAACATTTGGATACGTTGGTGTTATGGCATCTTTCTTGGTGTTCTGTTTAATTTTATCCTGGATATCATTTTCAGTTTGGTGTATAAGAATTATAGCTTATTCCAGCCTCTCACCCATTATCTGGTTTCTATTTTCCTCACTTATCTGATTTTCGAAACCTTGTTTCTGGTCAATCAGCGATTAAACAGAATCTATAGTTGGGAACGGCATCTGATAAAAAGATCGCTTCTGCAATTTGTGGCCGATGGTTTCATCGCCCTGTTTCTCACCACTATGGTGAGATGGGGAATCAAATATTTATCAGAAAACCTGGGTTACATCGCCTTACAGGATGAAATGATACTCATTGCATTCGTCATTTGTATTGATCTGGTTTTTGTGATGTCGGAGCTAAGCATTTTTCTGCTCACCAAGTGGCGGTTCAGTTTGGCCGAACTCGAACGGTTTAAAAAAGAAAACGCCGAATTCAGGTTTGAGTTATTGCGTTCGCAGCTCAATCCTCATTTTCTTTTCAACAGTTTAAACACCTTATCATCTCTTATTTACGAAAATCAGGAAAATGCAGGACACTTTGTAAGGGAATTATCAGATACCTATAGGTATATCCTCGAAAACCGGGACAAAGAAGTCATTCACCTTCACGACGAAATTGAATTTGCAAAATCATACATCAACCTGGTACAGTTAAGGTTTGATAAAAACCTGGAAGTAAGGCTCAACTTAAGTGAAGCCGATTTGAATTATAAAATTGCACCGCTTACCATTCAAATGCTCATCGAGAACGCCATCAAACACAATGTTATCTCCAAAAAATATCCGTTGTTTATTGATATTTTTGCTGAGGACGGAATGCTGGTAGTGACGAATAAAATCCGGCTGAAACAATCGAAGGACATCGGTACCGGAACCGGATTGAAAAATATCAGTAACCGGTATGAATTCTTAACGGTAAGAAATGTGATTGTAACTGATAATGGTGAAGATTTCACGGTAAAAATACCATTAATACTAAGTAATTAACATCGAAAATAGTAGCTAACATGAACCATATTAGCGTTTTAATTGTTGAAGATGAACCTCATGCCCAAAATGAGTTAAAGAGGTTACTTGCCAAAAGCGGGCACGACGTTCATGTGCTGGATTGTATCGACAGTGTGGAAGAGGCCATCAACTGGATCAATAAAAACGAAGAACCTGATATCCTGTTTTTCGACATTCAACTTTCCGATGGATTAAGCTTTGAAATTTTCAAACATATAAAAACCAAAACACCGGTTATTTTTACCACCGCTTTCGATGAATACGCCATTCAGGCATTCAAGGTCAACAGTGTGGATTATCTTTTAAAACCCATTAAACAACATGAACTTACAGCAGCACTTGATAAGTTTAAAGCACTAAAAGACGAACCTAAAAACAAAAATACAGGTCTTCGCCTGGAACAAATTGAAGAACTGCTTAAACTTCACAAACCACATTTTAAAACGCGTTTTATTACCCGGATTGGCGATCAGATCAAACAAATCGATATCAATGAAGTAGCTTATTTTAAAGCCGAGGACAACGAAGTACTGCTGATTACAGGAAACAACAAACGTTATTTCGTCAATTATGCCCTCGATCAACTATCAGGTTTGATTGATCCGGTGTTGTTTTTCAGGGCCAACCGCAGTTATTTTGTACATATTTCATCCATAAAAAAAATAAGTAAATATTTTAACAGCCGCTTGCACATCGAACTCGAACCTGCCACCGAAGAACCGGTGCTCATCAGCAGGGTAAAAGTTCCGGAATTTTTAAATTGGATTGATAAATGAGAAAAAAAGTAAACATACCAACGATGGCACTGCTCGTGCTGGGGTTTATTTTTTTGGCTTCCTGCCAAAGGGTGGTGGTCAGGGTGAATTCCCTCCCGCCCAATACGCCCGGCGGGCAACCCGTTTTCATCACCGGGAACTTTAACGACTGGGATCCGGGAGAAACCAGGTACCAGATGACCCTTGGCCCCGACAGCAGTTATTACATCACGTTGCCACCAGGTTTTGGCAAGATTGAATACAAGTTTACTCGTGGCGACTGGACAACGGTTGAGAAAAATATTTGCGGGGAAGAAATTGAAAACAGGTCGCTTTATACCGCTGATACCGATACTATTACAGATTCAATTGCCAGCTGGAACGACCTGGATCCGGTCGATTGCCCCCGGCTAACCATCCTGATTGACGGATTTCCAGAAAACACACCCATAGACGATGTTATTGCCATGGCCAGCAACCTCAACTCGTGGGATCCGGATGATGCTTCAATTTCGAAGGAAACTCAATCAGGAAGCAGATATATTACCATAAACCGTCCGCAAGGCGTTAACAAAGTTGAATTTAAGTTAACACGCGGCTCTTTGTCATCCTCCGAATCGGATAAATTTGGAAATGAAATACCAAACCGTGTGGTGGAATTCGGGACAAAGGATACGGTGAAGGTTAGCATTGAAGGCTGGGCCGACAAGCCTGAGTACAAACCTGAACGGGTTACCCTTTTGATAACTCATCTGCCAAAAAACACACCGCCAGAAGAACCCGTTTTCCTGGCCAGCAACCTGAACTCATGGGCACCGGGCGACAAAAATTACGAGTTCCAGAGAAACAAAAACGGTGAGTTGTTTTACAGCCTTCCTCAGAAAGACTTTACACTGGATTTTAAAATTACACGTGGTGACTGGAATTCAGTTGAGGTAGACAAAAATGGCTACGACATCAACAACCGCCGGATAGATTTGAACAACGCAGATACCGTAAAAATCAACATTATCCGGTGGAAGGACATGGGTGGAACCGGTGACGATGACATCACTATCTTGCTCACCAAAATTCCTGAAACTACACCCGTAGATTCAAAAATTTATATCGCAGGTACCTTTAACGATTGGGATCCGGGAAAACTCAGAAACAAATTCCGCATGGCCGACGATGGCTATTATTATTTCAGTTTGCCACGAAGAAATGGCGATTTTGAATTCAGAATTACAAGAGGCTCCTGGGAAATGGCTCAGGTAGATCAATATGGCTCGGAGTTACCATCGTACAAATATAATTACAACGACTTTGATACTTTGTTCGTGGATGTTGACAACTGGAAGGACCTCACGACCAAAAGAGTAAATCAGGTAACTTTGGTTCTTGATAAAATGCCAATCAACACACCACAAAACTCCAGGCTGTATCTGGCATCCGACTTCAACAACTGGAACCCGGAAGACAAAGACCTGATTTTTGGCAAGTTACCTAACGGGAAACCAGCCATCACCTTCGACACCTACGGAAGAATGATGGAATATAAGATTACCCGTGGTGGTTGGGACAGGGTTGAAGTGAACAGGTTTGGTGAAGAAATTCCCAACAGAATTCTCTATTTCGGCTTCGCCGATACCGTTTATATTAAAGTAGACAGATGGCGCGACCAGGGAGGCAATTATTGATTTAATCACTATAATTATCAACGATAATCTCAATATCCGCAGGTATGATTTAACTCAAGTTTCGCATGTATTTTTCTGAGCGCTTATATTTGATAGTCAATGAAATAGAATTAATTTTTTGACCTTTGTGCCACTTTGTGGATTCTTTGTGATCCTTTGTGTTATAGCCAATAAGTTGTTACACAGAGCTACACAAAGAAGTCACAGAGATACACAAAGAGATTTTTTGAAAAGGAATGGAATCTGTAATTAACAGTAAATCAATGTTAATTATGTTAGATAAAAAATTAATTATCTGATTTCCACTAAATAGGGTTAACTCCGAAACTTGAGTTTAATATCTTGTCTGCCCCGGATTTTGCAATGAAAGCAAAATGATGAAACTTTTGTGTCACTAAACATCTTTGCGAACTAAACCTTTGCGCACTTTGCGTGAACCTTTTCCGGTTTTTGGGTTAGGATATAGCAAACCCGTTGCTTTTCAATTCAATTTATATTAATTTTGACGGCGGTAACCACAGTACCGATTATCACATACCAATCAGGCTGCCATCTGTACCCTTTCCGAGACCTCCTGGGCAAGCTTACACCTTAAATTAAAAATCGAAAAAGGAGGGTGTATTTCACTTGTCGTTTCCATGAAAATATTGCTGATATCACCCGCAACTGATGCAGAACGAAGAACCAACAAAGGACTTATGATGCCTCAACTTTCACTGTACATATTAGAAGGGCTTACACCAAAACATCACGAGGTTCGTATTATAGAAGAAGAAACTGAACCCATTGACCTTGATCAGGAATGCGATCTGGTGGGCATCAGTTGTATGACAGCCACTGCACCCAGAGCTTACGACCTTTGTCGTGAATTTAAAAGTCGGGGGAAAACAGTGGTTTTAGGTGGAGTTCATCCCACCATACTGCCCGATGAAGCGTTACAACATGCTGACAGTGTAGTTGTTGGCGAAGCTGAAGGTGTTTGGGAAACGCTCCTCAACGATTTTCAAAACCACCAACTACAGAGAACCTACCATGACCCGGTACCCGATCTGGGGAAATATGTTCCAAAAGATTTTAAAAAAATCTTTAAAAAACGCCGGTTTAGCCTGATTCCGATCATGACCACCAGAGGCTGCCCGTATAATTGCGATTTTTGCTGCGTCACCAACCTTTTTGGAAAAAAAATCAGGCACGTACCCATCGAAAATGTAGTCCGCGACATCAAGGAATCAGGTTCAAAGAGGTTCATTTTTCTCGACGACAACATCATCGGAAGTCCGAAGTATGCCAAAGAATTATTCAGGGCCATTAAACCATTAAAAATCAAGTGGGTTGGACAAGCATCGGTATCGTTGCTGGTAGGCGATGACGAATTAATTCGACTGGCAGCAGAAAGTGGCTGTAAAATACTCTTCTTTGGGATCGAAAGTGTGGCAGAAGAACAACTCAAAACCATGCGTAAGGCCATCAAAGAAATTGACCACCTCGAAAGTGCGTTTAAAAAAATTAAAAAATTGGGGATCCTCATTCATGCTTCAATGGTTTTTGGTTTCGACAGCGACTCAAAAATGGTTTTCGACGATACAGTCAGGTTCCTGATAAAGAACAAAATAAGCACCGTATCGTTCAACGTGCTTACTCCTTACCCCGGAACAAAAACCTACGACGACCTTAAAAATGAAAACCGCCTCACCACCAACGATTGGAAATATTACGATCATAACACCGTGGTTTTTAAACCCAAGAACATGAGCCCCTATGAACTTCAGATGGGAAAAGTTAATGCACGAAAAAAGTTCTACACAACACAATCGGTCATCACACGGCTTTGGGGCAATTTATACAGCCCTTTAATGTACTTTGCGACCAACTTAGGTCATATCAAGCAGGTAAAGGTGGAAGGAAAAAGAATTGAACGATTGAAATCCAAATTATTTGCCAACGTGGAAAATTAGTATTTAGTCAAAAAGCGCATTGATCGACTTAATTAAAACTTATGAACTGCTCATTTAGATAATTCCTATTTCAACATCGCAGCCACCTTAAACAACAAGTTACCAACCGGACTTAAACGATTCATCTTCAATCGGTAATAAAGTGTTTTTTTGGCGTCAAAGCCTGCATAGAATCTGGCCAGATTGGCATTGTTGGAGCCTTCAAAATCCAGGATCATTTTACCGGGCGAGTGTTCCTTGATCACCGCATCAATCAAATAGGTAAGCGCAGAGGTGGTTCGTCCTTCGGCATTGGTTCCAGAAAACAGAAAGATAAGCTTTTGGCTGTTTTTTAGAAAAAAAGCCCCTGAAACGAGTGTGTTTTGTTCGTTGAAAACACCATAGGTAACGCCCTGTCCCTGATAAATGGCAGTATACATCAACCTGCTCAGGGTTTGGTAATGCTCATCGCGCCACTTGGTCATGCCCTTTCCACGGTGATTTCTAAACAAGGCAATAATGTCTTCATGTCCCATACCTTTCATCAATGTAAGCTTGCTTTTTTCAGCAGTTCTCAGGTTTCTTTTGGTGTTCGACCGATATTTAGCCTGAAGTCGCGGATACTCATTGATAAGATCCAGCATATAATTATCGCTGTTTAAAACCGGATATTTTTGGACATCAGGAATACTGTAACTATTCAGGTTCATATCGATTACCTTTACGAAAGCAGGTATTTTGTTGATGAACCCGGTAACAATATCAGGGGTAAGCAAACTCACCGAAAAAACACCCAACTGTTGTGCAAAATAGGGCTGATAACAATAAGTAACCTGATATTTCTGCTTAATGGGAAGTGGCATTACACGAATGTAATCATCTTCAACCAGGGCACTCCAATTGGGATGGATTATATCCAGATACCAGGAGTAGGCATAGGCGTTACCGTTAAATGCATGTGTAATACAAGCATCCCACTTTTTTTTATTAATCTCTTCATTTGTTAAGTACCTGATTTTTATCATAATGATATTTTTACAATATTATTTAACTGTAAACAAGAAATGTCAGGGTAAAGCCTTCTCTATCAGGGTTTCTTAAACCATGCGCCATCCTTTCCAACGCTTATCTTCGCTCAGCGATTCATTGTGCCACAGCGAAATAAAAGTACCGTTCACCTTCCTGACTTCTTCTATCAAAGCTTCTATTTGTGCGATGGCATCTGCCGGGGTTAATTTCATATAATCGCACAAAGTACCATCCATCACCATAAACGGATGAATCCTGAGTTTGGTTTCCATCTCCAGATCCAGGTCGTAAAAATGATATGAATCGCAAATACCCGCCCTGAATCCCGGAAGTGCCGCATAGCCCATGGTATAATCATCGCTGATGTCCGCTTCAATTAAATTTCGGTAGGTATGTGGCAGCATCAACCGCAAAAAATGCTGGCGGCTGATGGTAATTTCCTTATTTACCACTTTTTCGAGCGAGGCAATTTCCTGATATAGCAATTGTGGATATTCCCCTGAATTATAGGAAGGATGAATGCCAATACGTGCATAATCAAGTATTTTCTTTATTAGAAATCGAAATGTACGGTTCCGGGTATTGATGTTTTTATCGTATTGTCCGTAGTGCCCGAAAAGAAAAAAGTATACAGGCTTAAGCTGATATCTTTTTTGATATTCTATCTGAAGATCAAAGGTGTCAAATGGATCTTTTGTCCGGCCAAGCAGCACACGCGTCCGGTGGACAATGTCATTCCAGTCAAAACGTTTAAGTCCCAGCAGATAACCTCCTGCCGATCGCACCAATCCCTTTTGCTTGTAAGCAAATGCCGAATCGATATCGTAAGTGGGGATAAACCTGTATTGTAGAACCGGAAACACGATGTCCGGATAACGTTTCATAATGATTTTTTTGACCATCAATGCCCAGATATTGACCATTGGTTTTTGTAGAATTCCCAGTTTTGAACTGATGCTCAGGTGCGCGGTAAAGCGACCATATTTATCAGGCACATAAGGCTGGTATTCTTCATACCTGGAAACCAGGTAGAAAATCGATGAAAACACATCAAATGGCAAGGCCGATTCTACATCATAAACCGGAAAAAAGGCTTTTATTCCTTCGTAGTCGAAGGCATTCAGTTCAACCGAATCCACTCCTCTTTTAAAGAGGAAACCTGTGGATTTAAAATATAAATCGTCGGACCAGGGTTTTTCGGCATATACCATCTTATGTGCATCCGACGATTGAAAAGCATCCAGATCGGAGGTGAGTTCATGTGGGATTTTTAACAAATCCTTAAACACCAACCTGAATACATACCGCACCCGGCTGGACTTCTTTGGAACAAAAATAAGTAGACTTTCCATCCATTCAAAAGTACAGAAAATTCTGACAACTCTTCGTGCGCAGGAAAAAATCGTATTTTTGGAGCTCTTAAGAAATTGTATGGATAATTTTATTGTATCGGCCCGAAAATACCGCCCGGCCACTTTTCATCAGGTGGTAGGACAGCAGTCTATTACCAACACATTGCAAAACGCCATCAAAAACAACCACCTGGCGCAGGCATTTCTGTTTACCGGTCCGCGTGGAGTTGGCAAAACCACCTGCGCCCGCATTCTGGCCAAAACCATTAACTGCACCAACTTGACCGACGATCTGGAGCCTTGTGATGCTTGTGAGTCGTGTACTTCGTTTAACAACAACGCTTCGTTCAATATCCACGAACTTGATGCCGCCTCCAATAACTCGGTGGACGATATCCGCCATCTGGTTGAACAGGTACGCATTCCACCACAAGTGGGAAAATATAAAGTCTACATCATCGATGAGGTCCACATGCTTTCTCAGAGTGCGTTTAATGCCTTTTTAAAAACGCTGGAAGAGCCTCCCTCCTATGCAAAATTTATTTTGGCTACCACCGAAAAACATAAAATCATCCCAACCATATTGTCGCGTTGTCAGATTTTTGATTTTCGCAGGATTAACGTGGAAGACATTGCCCAATATTTAGGTTATGTGGCTTCGAAAGAAAACATTGAAACAGAGCCCGAAGCACTGCACATCATCGCCCAAAAAGCCGATGGTGCTTTGCGCGATGCCCTTTCCACTTTCGATCAGATAGTTAGCTACAGCGGTCATACGATGAGTTACAAAAATGTGATCGAAAACCTGAATATCCTGGATTACGATTACTATTTCCGCATTACCAACGATTTACTTCGGAATGACATCCAGGAATTGTTGTTGCTATTTAATGAAGTCATCGAAAATGGATTCGATGGACAGCATTTTATTATGGGATTGAGCGACCACCTGCGCAGTTTGCTGGTCATTAAAAATCCGGCTACCATCAAATTAATGCATGCCAGCGATCAGTTAAAAGCTAAATATACGGAGCAGGCGAAACATTGCACCCCTGAATTTCTGTTTAAAGCCCTGGACATCTGCAATCAATACGACATCAATTACAAAGCCAGCAACAACAAGCGGTTACACATTGAAATTGCATTGATGTCGGTGGCCGAATTGCTGAATACTTCATTCGGTTCAACCGCACTGCCCCCGCCACCAGCCATCCCCAAAGAGCAAAAAATCAACGTGGTAAAGGAACCCAAAACTGAATACCCAGATGCCAAGCCCATTGAAACTGTTCCAGTAAAACCGGTAGAAATGGTCAGTGAGCCTGAACCCGAACCAAAACCGGAAATTTTACCTTCCAAAAAACCAATTACCGAAACTACCGGAAATACTAAAATTCCGGATTCGGGAAATGGAAAAAACATCAAAAATATTTCAATTAAAGCCGGGCTACGATCGATAAAAGAACAATCGGTTAGCGACGAAAACCAGCCTGAACCTATCATCGACAACCCGTTCACCCAGGAAAAACTGGAAAAAACATGGTCAGATTTTTGTAAAACATACGAAGAAAAATCCCCTAGTTTTGCTCATGCGCTGGCCAAATATGTCCCGATACTAGCAGAAAACAACCAGATTAGATACAAAATCGACTCAATACAAATTATGCAGAACAGCATTTCGGTGAATCACCTGATGGAGCATCTGAAACGGGAATTAAACAACAACCAGATTACCTTGAAAGCCGTGGTTCCTGATAAAAATGAACAAAAAAAGGCCTACACCGACAGGGAAAAACTGGAAAGGCTTATTGAGAAAAATCCAAATGTCCAAAAGCTGAAAGATCAGTTTAACCTGGAATTGGGATTCTGACATTACCACCCTGGTTCCTTGATATAATCGAGTTGAGCACTCAGGTATGGTTCCTCCCCGACGAGGGCAACAAATTTCTTTATCGAGCTTGAGGGACCTTTGGTTACGGCCAGATTTGTGAGCCAGGCGGGCATATTACCACCCAGGTCGATCACAAGCTCAAACACCACTTTCACCTTTTTGTCGCCAAGCGGAATAAACCGCCACACCGCACGAAGCATAGGTATGCGCACAAAACCTTCGCGCTCGGGTTCCAATGACGGATCGGCCACCGATTCGCAAACCACCTCCTTGGTAATCGGGTTTTGCCATAAATGTACACGTGTAACCACGTCGCGGTCGCACACCGGCCAGGGTGCATTGTTTTGCCCGTAATAAACCCAGTTAAAATGATCCGTATGATGGGAGGTGATGGCATAGGTGTTTAAAAAAACCCAATCCACATTCCGCGGAGTGTCAATGATCAACGAAACCAATGAAGCAAGGCTTGACTTAATGATAGTTTCAACTTTAACTTTGTTTACATCCAAATCAGGCAATTTCATCACATACGATTGAATGCCATCACTGTCCTTCACCTTACGCCAATTTTCGCCTTGCGCAATAAGTGTACCTGAAAATAATACTTGAAAAAATATCACAAGCACCAAAATCCAACCGGGAATAGTAAATTCAGCCTTGCGGTTAGTAAGAGAGTAATTTGTCAATCTTTTTCCTTTAATGATACCGGCAAAAATAGAAACAATTCATTACAATCAAGCATTTCAACCAGTTAATACTGGTTAAATAGTTACTTTATTCCATATATTCCCGGAGAGATAACCACTGATAGTACCCGAAGAGAACTCCATAATTTCTTTTTAATTCAGACAACTTTACTACCTTTGTCGACCTTAAAAAATGAATCGCAACCTGATGCAACCGTTCTGTACAAAATTATTTCATTACAGAAAACAATTACATTAGAGCACCATGTAGTTAAACCAAAAAGAATTAAAAATTTGCAGATGAAAAGACCAATTTATTATGCCTTAGCAGCCGGAATGTTGTTGGGTGTATTATCATGCAACAACAACAGTAAAATGAAGAATGAAGCAATTGTACCGGCCATTGATGTGGCCAATATGGATTTAGGCGTAGCGCCTGGAGACAATTTTTTCGGGTATGTAAATGGTACCTGGATGAAGAACAACGAAATTCCACCCGAATTCAGCCAATACGGCGCTTTTACAATCCTTTACGAAAACAACCAGGAACAATTAAAATCATTGGTTGAGGAAGTTTCAGCTCAGTTGGACGCCAAAAACGGAAGTGTGAGCCAAAAAATCCGCGATCTTTACAACAGTGGGATGGACACGGTGAGTATCAACGCGTTGGGTGTAAAAGCCATCGCTAACGAGATGGCACAAATTGAGGCGATCAGCAATATTGCAGACGTGCAGAATTATATTGCAAAGGTTCACCGGAGCGGCGAATATCCCTTGTTTTACATTTACTCTGGAGCCGATCAATCGAACAGCAACATGGAGATTGCCAATTTTTATCAGGGTGGGTTATCACTGCCTGATGTAAGCTATTACCTCAGCGATGACGAACGTTCTGTTGAAATGCGTGCCCAATATCTTGATCACCTGACCAAAATGTTTGTGTTGAAAGGCGACGATGAAGCCAAAGCCGCCGAAGAAGCCAAAACGGTTTTGAAAATTGAAACCGAAATTGCCAAAAACTCCAAAACACGACTTGAATTACGCAATCCCGTAGCCAATTTCAATAAGATGAGTGTGGATTCAATTGTACAGCTTTCACCCAATTTCGATTGGAAAATGTATTTTACCGAAATCGGATTACCCAATCCGGGTGAAATCAATGTGGGCCAAACAGAGTTTATTGCAGGAATCAGCAACCTGATGCAAACCATCCCTGTTGATGAGTGGAAAACCTACCTCATGTGGAATTTACTCGACAATTCGGCCAATTACCTGAGCGATGATTTTGTAAACCAGAACTTCGAATTTTTTGGTAAGGCTTTGTCGGGTCGTCAGGAACTACAGCCACGCTGGAAACGCGTCCTGAACGTAACCTCCGGCAGATTAGGTGAAGCCATCGGGCAACTGTATGTTGAAAAATATTTCCCACCTCAGGCCAAAGAACGCATGGTACAATTGGTTGAAAATCTGCGCCTTGCTTTTGGAGAAAGGATTAAAAACCTGGATTGGATGACTGACGAAACCAAGGCCAAAGCCCTGGCAAAACTGGATGCCATCACCGTAAAAGTAGGCTATCCCGATGAATGGAGAAATTACTCGACCCTGACCATTGTACCCGACAGCTACTATCAGAATGCCGTTAACTCACGCGCTTTTGAATTCGACTACGACATCAAAAAGGTGGGAAAACCCGTCAATAAAAAAGAATGGGGAATGACGCCTCAAACCGTAAATGCATACTACAATCCTACCCACAACGAAATCGTTTTCCCTGCCGGAATCCTGCAGCCTCCTTTCTTTAACAAAGATGCCGACGACGCCGTAAATTATGGTGCCATTGGTGTAGTGATCGGACATGAAATGACCCACGGATTTGATGATCAGGGCCGTCAATACGACAAAGATGGCAACCTGAACGACTGGTGGACAGAAGAAGATGCCAACCGTTTTAACGAAAAAACAGCCAGGTTGGTTACTCTTTATAACAATTATACAGAACTCGATTCTCTCCATGTAGATGGCAACCTCACACTTGGAGAAAACATTGCCGATTTGGGTGGATTGAGCATAGCTTACGATGCTTTGCAAAAAGCCTATAACGGAACTGTTCCTGATAAAAAAGATGGTTTTACCCCGGATCAAAGGTTCTATCTGGGTTACGGTCAGGTTTGGAGACAAAACATCCGCGACAAAGAACTTCAACGTCGTTTGAAGGAAGATGTGCATAGCCCGGGAGATGCGAGGGTAAATGTACCACCTTTCAACTTCGAGACCTTTATCAAAGCCTTTAACATTCAGCCTGACAACAAGTTGTTTATTCCGGCTGAAGACAGGGCCATTATTTGGTAGCAGGATTTACTCATAAAAAAAGCCCGGATTGCTCCGGGCTTTTTTTATGTTTTGGAAAACTTAATTTACCGACACCATGATTTCATCTGACTGCCACAAACCATGTTTGGTGCAAAAAGCCATGGCTGTAAGTTTTAGATCCTTGTTTGGCACTACGTGAAAATCAACCTGAACATGCCCGGGTTTGTTGCCCAGTGTTCCGGGTGCAAACGACGCCTGACCCAACATGAATTCACCATTCCACAACTGTACGTACGAAATGAAATGATCGAAATCATCAGGATGGGTGTACTCATCGCCCAACTTTACAGTTACCTTAAAAGGCTCACCCATAGTGGCTTTACCTTCGCAATGTACGAAAGGGGAATGGCGATCGATGTAATCTTTTTTAGCTTCTCTGTCAATTGTTGAAATATCAACATACCGATTAATTTTCATGTCTTAATTTTTAAAGATTAGGTTTGAACAAAGGTAAGACAATTGTGAAATGCATTCTGAAAATTGATTCTTAAAAAAACTCAATACCTGAAAATGATTTCGTAGATTTACACCTCTTAAAAAACAACATAATTATACCTTAAAAAAATGAAAACAAAATTTTCCTGGTCCCTCATGTTAACAATGGTTTTGACATTTTGGTTTATCAACCTGTCCGCACAATCGGCCGGTGAGCATAAATTACCTACCGACCCACAGGTTATAACCGGAACCCTAAGCAACGGACTCCGTTATTACGTCCGCGAAAACAACAAACCCGAAAACCGGATCGAATTCCGGCTGGTGGTAAACGCAGGCTCTATTCTGGAAGACGACGACCAGCAAGGGCTGGCCCACTTTATCGAGCACATGGCCTTTAACGGAACCACCAATTTTAGCGAACACGACCTGATCAATTTCCTCGAAAGTTCAGGAGTTGATTTTGGAGCCGACCTGAATGCCTACACCAGTTTCGACGAAACGGTGTATATGTTTCAAATACCTGCCGACAGTGAAGGATTGGTTGATTCAGCTTTCTTAATTTTACACGACTGGTCGAAGAATCTATCGCTTAAAGACGAAGAAATCGACAAGGAACGTGGTGTAATCCATGAAGAATGGCGGCTTGGCCTGGGTGCCAACGACCGCATGATGAAAAAGTCGTTCCCCATTATTTTCAACAACTCACGTTATGCCAACCGCATCCCGATTGGCATCATGAGCGTGATAGATTCCTGTTCGTATGAAGCTCCTAAACGCTTTTATCACGACTGGTACCGCCCCGATTTAATGGCCGTGGTGGTAGTTGGTAAAATCGATCCCGCTTTCGCGGAACAAAAGATAAAAGAGACCTTTGGCGATTTGAAAAATCCTGAAAACGGACGCCCCCGTGTAGAGTTTGACATTCCCGGAAACAAGGAGCCGCTTATCGCCATCGCTACCGACCCCGAAGCCACATCCAATATGGTGATGTTGTTTTACAAACACCCCAAAGAAATTACTTCCACGGTAAACGATTACAAAAGCGACATGATTACTAATTTATATATCAGCATGTTGAATGCCCGTTTGGGAGAGATCAACCAGACTCCCCAATCCCCATTTCTATATGCAGGTACCCAGTATGGCGGTTTCCTGGGACGCTCCATCGATGCCTATATGTCGTTTGCCGTTACCAAAGAAAACCAAATCGATAAGGCTCTCCAGGTATTGCTCGAAGAAAATGAGCGTGTAAAACGGTTCGGGTTCTCAGCAGCGGAATTAGATCGCCAAAAGGCGCAAATGCTCAGCGATTTGGAAAAATCACTCGAAGAAAAAGACCATACCCCGTCCAGGGTGTTCGTTTCAAAGTATGTCGACAATTTCCTGGAAAAAGAACCTTATCCCGGCATCGAATTCGATTATGAACTCACCAAAGGCATGCTGCCAAACATCAAATTAAACGATGTTAACAAATTGGCCGCCAAGCTGGTAAGCGACAGCAACCTGGTCATCATGATCAACGGACCTGAGCGTGAAGGAGTGATTATTCCCAGCGAAGAAGAGGTGTTGGCTGTTTTTAAAGCAGCCACCGAAAGCAAACTCGAACAATACAAGGAAGAGGTACTTGCTTCTTCACTCATCAATCACCCACTGCCCGGAGGGGAAATTGTAGGTGAAACCACCATGGAGAATTTTGGCATCACCGAACTCGAACTCAGCAACGGCGTGAAAGTTTACCTAAAACCCACTGATTTTAAAAACGATGAAATCCTGATGACCGGATTTAGCCTCGGCGGAACTTCATTGGCCTCGGATGCTGATTTTATGTCGGCAAAGTATGCAGCTCAAATCGTTAACCAAAGCGGAGTGGGCCAATTCAACACCAACGACCTGAACAAATTCTTAACCGGCAGCAATGTAAATGTAAGCCCATCCATCCAGGAACTTACCCAGGAAGTGAGTGGAAACTCAGTAAAAAAGGACCTTGAGACCCTATTCCAGCTCACTTATTTGTATTTTGCAGAGCCACGCAACGATTCATCCGCCTATCTTACCTTTATGGAGAAGATGACCACCCAGTTTAAATTTATGAGTGCCAATCCTAAGGCGGTATTTTACGATACACTTTACAAACTGGCTACAAGCAACAACGTTAGAACTGTTGTGATACCCACAGAAGCCCAGCTTAGAAGCATCAACATGAACAATGCTTACAATTTCTACAAGGAACGCTTCGCCAATGCCAACGATTTTAGTTTTGTGTTTGCAGGAAATTTCGATTTAAACACCATTAAACCACTCATCACCAAATACCTTGGGAGCTTGCCCAACACCGGACGACCATCGATGTGGAAAGATGTAAGCCCGAAATTCCCGGCCGGTATCACCGAAGTCACCGTCCATAAAGGAACCGAGCCCCAAAGTTCAGTGGCCATTATGATGGAGAGCAAATTTGAATGGAATGCCAAAAACGACATTGAAATGGCTATGCTGATGAAAATTCTGGGCATCAGGTTACGCGAGAACATGCGCGAGGACCAGGGAGGCGTTTATGGTGTTGGTGCCAGGCAGAACACCAGTAAATACCCAAAAGAAGAGGTGTCGATTATGATTGGCTGGGGATGCGATCCAAACAAGGCGGACACCCTGTCGCAGACCGTTTTCTTTGAGATGAACAACCTCAGGGAATCGGGGCCAACCGCAGTCAACCTGGGCAAAGCCAAAGAAACCCTGATCAGGGATTATGAAACCAATGCCGAACAAAATAAATATTGGTTAGGTAAAATTCAGGGAAGCCTTTTCAATCAATCTGAGATGCTCACCATCAAAGAAATACAGGACATGATTTCGGCCGTAACGGCCGAGGACATTCAGAAAATGGCCAAGAAGTATTTTGATTCGGAGCATTACCTCAGGGTGGTATTGTTACCGGAAGAATAGGAACAATCCAGTTTAAAAAAAGCCCGGTTCGATGCACCGGGCTTTTTTTATTGTTCCGGGAATTGGGGCAGCTCAAAGTTTGAGGACAGGAAGCAAATGAATTAGAACTGCCTCCATGCCTTCGTGCCTACAGCAGTTTTTTGAAGCAGGATCAATCTCCCCCCTCCCCTCCGCCTAAAAATAAACTTCCAAAATAATAACATTAAAAATCAATCCAATAAAATAAATTCCTAGATTTACCCCATCAAACACCCGATGACCCAATTACAAGAAGAAGGAGGAACCCGATTTAATTAATTATAAACGATTGAAAATGGGTAAAATATTGAAAATGAGATTAAATGTGTACTGAAAGGAATTTTAACAACGAAGCATATATAAAAAGCATAGCGACAATTGACGCTATATGGATGTTAGCTGCAAGCGCAAAAAAGGATTGCCAAAAAAAATGAAGTATGAATTTTAGCAGAATAATATCAATACTAATTTTAATGACCATTGGGCAACAGAATTTATATTCTCAGAATGAAATTTTAGATACTGATACAACAAT
>JAUYGX010000040.1 GCA_030690365.1 Bacteroidales bacterium
AAAAGACACCAATCAACAATTGACTTCCAACGAAAAAAACAGCGAATACACGCCGGAAGCGCTAGCCATTTGGCATAAACTGGTTATCTTTAACGAAAAAATGAAAACCGGGAGCAGGGACAATGAGGTGATCTCAGCTGACAGTGCTATTTGGTACCTGGAAACGATGTTTAACGTTCAACAAGCTACCGACACTACCTTTGGCAATACTGTTTGTTACAAGAAAAACTATTCACTTGAGGTAGATGAAGACGGATTGGTCGGTATGGATGAAGTAACCAGTGTTTACAGCCAAATGGTACTTGATCTGGAAACTGAATTAGATCAAATAAATTCTGACTTCAAGTATTTAATCATTGCTGACCTTGGATCTCAGGCCGCCAGGGATGGAAACCTAACCCTGGAGTTGACTGGAAGTATTTCCAGAAATCCACTTCAATTATACGATCCAATTACTGAGGATGACAACTGGCGCTATGGGAATATGCTTGGCGAATGCGTAAATCCTCATACTTGGTCCGATGCAGGCATACAGCTTTCAACAAGGATGAATGACCCACATATCGAAATACAGTTTCCTCATAATAGCTGGATAAATATAGTGAACTCAGGCAATATTGAGCCAAGTAGCTTCCCGAGCAGATTGTTTTCAGAAACAGCTTCAAGCCCTCCGTGCCTCGAATATACTGAACTTAGAAACTACCTTGAGCAAGGATATTATTTTATCTATAATCACGAAAATGAAACTCCATCTGGGTTTTTTCCTACAACAGACGACATGTACTTTCAATCAATGACATTATGGACAAATAATCCAAATCCTCCAGATGGTAAATATTGGCATAAATACATTATTTTTTATGGCACCCCAATTTATATCCCTCCAATCGAATGATTGTAATTTGTAATTAGTCAAGGGATGCAAGCTTGACTTGCATCCCCTTTTCCCAACACAAAATGCTATTATATCAATAAAAATATCACATTATCATGAAAAAAACAATTCTCCTTTTCTTTCTTCTTACCTTTTATTCTATTTCTTTTTCACAAGACGAATGGACTTACATCCACCCAAACCCCACATTAAACCAGCTGGCCGACATTCATTTTAACTCAGAAAACGAAGGATGGATTGTGGGTCCGGATGGTTTGATCATGTACACTCAGGATGGAGGTGTTAACTGGATAACCCAGCACAGTAATCCCGCCGAATCGTTTTTTAGTATCTTTTTTATTGATGACAATGAAGGTTGGGTAGTTGGATGGAAAAAAATTTACCATACTATAAATAAAGGAGCCACTTGGGAAGAACAGGAAAACCCGGACATCATTTACTCAGGTAGCCTTATGGATGTTTTCTTTCTAAATCATGATATCGGCTGGATCGTGGGAAGCAACAAAACCATTTTTAAAACCACGGATGGGGGTGAGAACTGGACCAAAATCATGTTCTCTCTCGGATCTAATGAGCTAAGCTTGTTAAGTGTTAACTTCCTGAGTGAATTATATGGTTGTGCTGTAGGCACCAATTATAATCCTGGTGATGGATTAATTATGGTTACTCATGACGGTGGACTCACCTGGACTGAAACTATTATATCACCTCCAGAGTCAGCCGGATTTCAAAGAGTATTGATTCAGGATTCGTTGGTGGGCTGGGCTACTGGTTGGTCTCCCGCATATGGCATAGTAAGTTTGTATAAAACAATTGATGGTGGGAGTACCTGGAATGTTTCAGGGCAACATGGCGGATATATAACCGATATTCATTTCTTTAATGAGAATAATGGAATTTTTGTTAATGGAGACATCATTAATCTAACTTTTGATGGTGGTGAAACCTGGGATTCAATAGTTCAAACCGGAGCCATAGGCAGTTTGACAAAACTATCATGTCGGGGAGAGCAAGATATTGTTGCTACTGGCAATTGGGGCAGTATTGCCAAATCTTTTGATAGCGGGAGTACATGGGAAAACGTCAGTTCTGGCATGAAAGCGTCCATTTATAACATTGGCTTTTTTAATTCTATGGACGGATTGGCCTTGGGATTAATTGGCAATACCAGGTATTTTGTACGCACGTCAGATGGAGGCTACACCTGGGTGAATGACACCATTATTCCCAATGGCGAATTTTATATGATGCGCATCGCGGGATCATCCGGATACTTGCTGAATACCAATTCACAAATGATGAAAACAAACGATGCAGGGGAAAATTGGGAATTGCTCGACATCTACCCCAATCACGACTTATACAAGGATTTTCAGTTTATTGATGAAAACAACGGTTTTATGTGTGGGAATTTGGGCATTTTAACAAAAACAACAAATGGAGGCCTCACCTGGGAAAATAAATCCTTACAAGCCGAAAATAGTTTCACATCCTTGTTCTTTATAAACGAAAATTTGGGATGGATGATCGATAATAATGGCAAAACAATACTCAAAACCCAAAATGGCGGCGATAGCTGGACTACCGTTTCTTTGACCTTGCAAAATGATTTTCAACCTATAGATGTGTTTTTTGTTAACGAAAGTAAAGGCTTTGTTGCTACTGAAGAAGGAATGCTTTTTAGCACGACAGATGGCGGAGAAACCTGGGAAGAGTTTTACATGTTTCCTTATAGCGGTATACATACCGGAATTAATTTCGTTAGTGAATCTGAAGGGTGGTATCGCGGAGGTAGTAGCATTTATCATACCCGTGATGGAGGCCACTCCTGGACAAGTAAACAAACCTTTTTCCAATATATCCTTATCGAAGACATGTTCTTTCTGGACAGCCATCAGGGTTGGCTTGGTGGCAGTCATGGCTTGGTGGCTACCTACATGATGCCGGACGATATAAATGAGAACAATCAGGAATTATCGCCTCTGATTATATTCCCAAATCCAGCAAGGGAAATTATGGAAGTCCAACTCCAAGATAAATCCGATGAAATAACAGACATTCAGATTTTTAACATGCAAGGTCAACAGGTTATTCACCACATTAATTTACCTGGATCAAACTTCACTACCATCGATGTTTCTATCTTAAAAAGGGGTACTCACATTATTTGTGTAACCTCCATCCACAGTAAAAACCTGTTAAAATTCATCGTGAAGTAAAATAACTAACCCTGTTAGGTTGTAAATACTTGAGATACAAAATACTTTTGAAAACTATAAAGTATATCTTTGGACCAATGGCTATGATGGCATTATTCATATGTTGCCAAAGCCTGGTTTTACAGGCCCCGGGTTTATTCAAACTTGTGACGTGGAGTTGTATTTTGAAGGATCTGCTGTTGAATATGCAAAATGGACATGTATTGTTGATGCCTATGCAGGACCGTATCCTCCAAAATGCTACTAATGCTGCACATATATCAAGAGTGGGTTGCCTTAAAACGGCAATCCACCCTTTCATGGTTTTTACCTTATCAACTTAGATTTATTATGAAGATGTATCAAAAAAGGACAAAACTAATGATCGTTTTTTTAATCATTAGTACATTAAGCATTGCTCAACAAAGTATTGAGTTAACTTTCTCCGGCCATTATTATGGAAATTACATTGGCTTGGACAGCCTGCTTGTAAAAAACATAAGCAGGGATTGCGATACTGTAATTTATTCGCCCGACACAACATTGGTTTTGTTTTATACCGTTGGAATACCTGAAAAGACAAAAAATACTTTTTCGATTTCACAAAATTATCCAAACCCGGCTATTCATGGAAATACATCATTTGATGTATTCATGCCAGAAAGTGGACAAATCAGGATGCAACTATTTAATATTTATGGCAATGCTGTTTTAGATTATTCAAACAACATGACACAAGGGAAGTATACTTTTGACATTTTAAACCTAAACCAGAACACATATATGCTTACAGCCTCAGTAACTGGATCTTCTAAATCAATTAAAATGATGAGTTTTGGCAATAAAAGTAAAGGTGTACCGGAATTAATACAGCGTTCTTATAGCAACATATCAAGCAACTTAAAAACCGATTATGCCTTTACTCCTTTCGAGTTTGAGCAAGGCGATACTTTGTGGTATATTGGCTATTCAATAACCCCCGGCATGATAACGGGCAGCGATGTGATTGAAAGCATCCCACAATCGGACACAACAATCATTTTCGATATCATCGAGGGCATCCCATGCCAGGGCACTGAAGCTGTCAAGTATGATGGACACCTTTATCCAACTGTGCAAATAGATGAACAATGTTGGCTGAAGGAAAATATTAACATTGGGCTCATGATTAATGGGGATACCAATATGACTAACAATGGGGTGATTGAAAAATATTGCTATAACAATGAACCGGAGAATTGCGAAATATATGGTGGCCTGTATCAATGGGACGAACTTATGCAATATACTACCCAAGATGAATCGCAGGGTATTTGTCCACCTGAATGGCATGTGGCCAGCGATAATGATTTTAATGAACTAACATTAAATCATAGCGGAAGTGACCTGAAAGAAACAGGAACATCACATTGGAGTACTGGTAATTATGGCACTAACTCAACAGGGTTTACGGCATTACCTGCGGGCTATCGTGGATACAATAGTGGGGTTTTTGAGATGCTAAGGGAAGGTGCTGATTTTTATCTGTCAACGGTTTATTTGCCAAACCCTGAGACGGTTTGGTATAGATCTTTGTATTACGCTTCTTCATGGGTAGTCGGTGGTAATGTATGGAAAACACATGGAGATTCAGTGCGCTGTGTCAAGGATTAATGTAGCTATTTAAACTAATTACCTATAAAAAGCCCAGTGGCAAAACAATGGTTATAGCATCAGCTATTCTTGTGTTCAGGACGGATATTTTGGCGAATGGAGTATTGAAACCTGCCCTGAGTTTACTAATCCTACTGCTGGATATGGGTTAGATTATGATGCCCTTAATTCCGATTGGTCATTATTGGATAATTCACCCTGCATAAACACCGGAACACCAGACACCACCTGGCTAAACCTCCCACCGCTTGATCTGGCAGGAAACCCTCGTATTTATGGAGGCCGTATCGACATG
>JAUYGX010000053.1 GCA_030690365.1 Bacteroidales bacterium
AAAATTCTTTTACGCTGAAACCAGATGCCTCTTGCTGTCTGATAAGTTCAAAATATTTGTCGCTCTTGTGCATGATTTTTTTGAGCGCAAGATAGATTGATCTTGAAGCCTGGTCAAGATGTAGGAGGCCGAAGGTTTACGAACTATTGATAGTACTCCTTTGGGTACCATTATATCTTTATCATCAAGTCTAATATTAAAAGTGTTTTCTAAAATTAAAGCAATGTTGAAGGTATCGTGTGTATGAAAAGGAAAATCTAACGTATGTGATTTTGCATTTAGTAATTCTAATCCATCAAGAATTGGTAATTGGTGGTATTCACTTATGTTTCTTTTGCTCATCAAATTTTTATTCTAAATTGTAATCGGGGTTTTTTTAAATGTGTGGCAACGGTTAGTATAAGAATAGTAGCCGATTGCGGGCTTCATTCCTGTCAAGTTACAATAGAGTTGAAGCGGGCTACTGAAGTGGTCTAAAAAAACTGGACAGAAAAATTATTACTTTTAAAATTTCTGTTATTATGAAAAGATCAAGAAGAATTTTTACTGCTGAATTCAAGGCCAAGGTGGCACTTGAAGCGATTAAAGAACTTAAAACCGTGTCCGAACTGGCTCAGGATTACCAGTTAGTCCCCAACCAAATCAGTATGTGGAAGCGGGAGTTTCTATCCAATGCCGGAAAAGTTTTTGATAATGGAACCCCGGAAGCTGATAAAATCAAGGAACTTGAGAAGGAAAAAGAGGACCTGGTGCAGCAAATTGGTCAACTGACAGTTGCTAACAATTGGTTAAAAAAAAAGCTTTTATGATTCCGTTAGACATTCGTAAGACGATGATAGACAGGGAAAAAGATTCCATGAGTATCTGTCAACAATGCGAGATGTTGAGCATGGCACGCAGTACCTTGTATTATACACCCTCTATGGCCAATGACAAAGATCTTCAAATCATGAAGGAACTCGACCAACTGTATTTGGAGGATCCTACCAGGGGAACCCGCAGGATGTCCAAAGAACTTCAAAAGAAGGGCTATCAAGCTGGACGATGTCATGTTAGAAGGTTGATGCAAATCATGCGGATGAAAACCGTTTATTGTCGCCTGCGCACCACGGTGATTGATCCGGCAAAATATAAATATCCCTATCTGCTACGGAACCTGGGGATCACTCGTGCAAACCAGGTGTGGTCGCTGGACATCAGCTATATACCTATGCGAAAAGGGTTCATGTACCTTGTGGCCATTATGGATGTTTACAGTCGCTATATTTTAGGCTGGAGTTTGTCAAACACCATGGAAGCCGAATGGGTTGTAGACTTACTGCGAACGACAGTTTTGCAACATGGCAAACCTGAAATTATCAACTCAGACCAAGGCAGTCAGTTTACATCGGATGAATATGTGAATTATGTAAAAAGCCTTGAAACGGTGAGAATATCAATGGACGGAAAAGGCAGAGCCATTGACAATGTGTATATTGAACGATTTTGGCGTACGATTAAATACGATAAGCTTTACTTGCTTGAACTCAAAACCGGACACGATGTTTGGCAAGCCTGTGAGGAATTTATCGGTTACTATAACTACAGAAGAGGACACTCATCCTTGGATGATAAAACACCTGAATATGTTTATAAATCAGCCGCTTAACCCTTATTCTATGAACACCCAGGCAAAGTTATTTCCAAAATTTCTCGTTGAGCTTGTTGTAAGAGCTCCTCGAAATTTTAGAATAACTTTGCTTGATGACTTGTGCATTAAGAAAAATATTATAAATTTGAAAATGTTGTCCAGCTAACCTAGACCATCTCACTACAACCCTTGAATTTACTACTGTCCCGGCTATTATTTTTATACATTGTTAGGCAAAGTAGTTAATTTCCAATTTAAAAAATGCGAGATTGATTCTTTAAGACCGTCTGCACATCTGTTGTTTTCAATCGCAATTAATACCTCCTCAATTGAGACCCAATCTAATCTTCTAACCATCTCAATCTCCTCGCGATTTTCAAAGTTTTTAAATACATCCAAACTTGAATCCTTACTTATTTTCAGATAGAAAACTTTGCGAATCTCATAGTTTTTCTCATGAGGTTTTTCTAACGTCCCAAAGTTTTTTCTTTTATAAGTAAAAATAAATGACAGCATTTTGGAGGTTATCTCTATAGCTATTTCTTCTTTTGCTTCTCTAATTAAGGCTTGAATTTCGTCATTGTCATTTATATTAAGATGACCACCAACAGGTACATCTAGTCTTCCTTTTTTAGTGTCTCCTCTGGTTTGAACTAATAACTCACCTTTTTCATTTTCTATAATCAGATATACAACTTTATGAAGTAATCCAAGTTTATGGCAAATATAGCGTGAAGCTGTTCCTTGGCTTATTCCGTCATCATCGTAAACAACAAGCAATTCGTCGTTTGATTTATTAATATTTTCAGCACATTGGGCTAAAACAACCATTTTGTCTAAATCTAAAGTTTTCATATGCATTATTTTAAACTATTAACTATCTGTGTCCACTCCTTAATTCCATAAATTAAACCTTTTGATTTTGAAAATTCTAGAACTTCTAAGGCAATTGAAATTTTCTCTGACTTTTTAATACTATCAAAATTTTCAATAATTAGTTTAGAATTAGTGGAAATCTCATCAAATCTACCAAGGTCAAAAGCTAATTTACGCCCATGATAAGCCATTTTATAAGCTTCTTCTTTTTGATTAAGCTTTAATTGGATTTTTGCTATTAACGAATATACTTTTACTTCTCTACCAATATCCTTGATATTCTTGTAAACCTCTAAAGCCTTATTGAATAATTTTAACGATTCATCAATTTTTCCTAATTCATTATTAAGTTTCCCCTCCGATAAAAGTAAGCTTGCCGATAAAGTTTCTTTATCTTTTTCGTTAACTATATTTTTAGCATATTTGTTTGCTTCTTTCAAATGAAATTTAGCAACATCATATTTGCTATTTTGTCTATTAATAGCTGCAAGATGTCTATTCCCTTTTGCAAGCATGTAAAAATCTTTTATCTCTTTGGAAATCATTAAGCCATCAGTAATATGTTTCTTAGCGTTTTGATTTTCTCCAATTATATATGATGTCCAACCTAAATCATCAATTAGAGTTCGTGCTCTTAAACTTTTCAAATCAATATTAAATGCTGCCTGCTCAATTTTCTTACCGATTTCTATTCTCAATTGGTACTGCCCCGTTAACCATAAGTGTCTGCTAAGTAAAGCGCCAATATCACATACTTCTTGCCATCTTTCAGAATCATAAGAATCGTTTATTATTTCGATAATATTATACTGAAGTTTATTTTCATCAACTTTTGCCCTTATGTTTAATGGCAGTGACTCAACATTTATAATTTTGCTGAAGTACAATTTTGCAGCAATACAAGCACTTTTCGCAGCGATTTTCTGAAACTCGTCACCCTTTGAATTATCGCCAAAATCTGAGATTCCTCTAAATACCATCCATGGGAGAGCTATATTCTCAATCTCGCATGACCGCACAAAGCCGGCTGCTTCCATTTCTCCGCCACGACATTTCTCATCGGTTTCTTCAATTATACCTTTAAAGTATTCGGGGTCTCTTATTAATGTATTATCAGAAGAAATTGAGCCATCTTCAAGCAATAGTTCTGTAGAGAATTCTGAATCAGTTAATTCCTTTGATTTTGCGACTATTTTAGCAATTTTTAACTGTTCAAAGAGGTATGGGGAATATTCGACTGAAAATTTTCCTGCATCCACCGGGCTAATTTTTATCATTTGGTCTATAATATCATGTCTATTATATGTTGTTCCTCGTGTAAAATATTTTCCTCCTTTGAATGCTTTTATTGTTCGATTATGAATTTTATTTGGAATTACAACATCTCCTATTTTAACTTTACCTCTGATGCCAGCAGTAATTCCAATTAAACACATTAATCGAGGATGCCAATCTCTTAAAAAATGTGTTGTGCAAATAGCGGCTTCAGTATTACCTGCTTCACCGTTTAAATGAGAAATTACAATCTTCAAGTTCTTATCTAATAATGGGCTGTAAATTTCAGTGGACCAATAATTGTAGTTACTATCAGAGTATATTATTTTGGATTTATCCACATTAAAAACTTCAAAAATTGCTTCAATCTCACTAGGAATAACAGTAATAATACCAATATCAATTGTTTTATCCATTTTAAAGTAATTTAATAACATCTAATATTTTAAATTCTCGATATCCTGTATCTTCAAAATAAACTGCATTTAAACTTTCCACTTTAATTGAAAAAAATTGCTTTAAGAAATCATTACTAAAACTACTTAAATTATTATTAACGCAATCAATCTTTTTTTGAATTGGTTTCATATTTGCCAGGGTAATCCATGGTTTTTGAACTAAACGTAGATTAATATTCAAATCCTTTTCAAATTTGCTTATATCATCCATCTCAATTGGTAATGGTAATCGATTTGAGGAAAAAAACAGTCTTATTGCACCATCATGCGATATTATTAAATCATCAGTTGTCATTTCGAATTCTTTTATGGATTTTATGTTATTCCGAAAAGGATGATTTTCAAATAGGTCATATGGAATCTTATTTGAAGTTGACTTACACCGTATTAAAGTAGAGTGAATTTTTTCATTTTCATACCAGTCAAAACAATTGGGGAAAAATAACTGACAAGTCTGTTTTATATCTTGAATATAGAATGATAAGTTATTAGGTATTGGCAATCCAAATACTACTGAAAGCCCATATCTATTTTGTTTAAATTTTAAATATCTACTTCTTATATCTTGAATCACTAACATATTTCAATTTACTTAAAAACTGCATCTTTCAATAATTATATCTCTTGCTCCCTTGAGTGAAGTTTTAAAATCATTCTTAAAATAGAAAGTGTTCTTATTATGTCTTTTTATTTTTTCATATAAGTTTTCATTCTCTTTCAAATTCATATTAATCTCCGACAAGCAAGGTGGGCTGAAAATATCTTTACTTTTTTCACATAGAATTTCAGGATTTGATGTAAGAAAAATCACATTATAATTATTAAAAAATTGATGTATATATTTTATTCCGCTAAATCTGAACATGAAAATTGCAATAAAATTCGACGATATTATGGAATTAATGTCATCTTTTAAATAACCATAATGAGGTAAAGGAGATTTTCGAGCCAGAAAGAAATCCTTTTGCTCAATAAAAGTGTAGAATTCCTGATTATTTACATATTTAAAATGTCCAGTAGTATCAGATTCTCTTTTCATTCTTGTTGTACAGTTCGGAACAATAATAAATTTATTACTCTTTGAACAAATTAAATCAGCAAGGTGTGATTTGCCTGAACCTGTTGGTCCAACGATAAAAAGCATTTTCTTTCCTAATTCGGATATCTGAATATTTAAATTACTAAAATCATGAATCCATTCTGCCATAGTTTTTTCTATTTTGCCTAACGTCGATATACCGTCAATTGTCGCTATGCTTTTTATATATGCTTTCTTGTTAAAATTCCTTTCAGTATACATTTAATCTCATTTTCAATATTCTACCCATTTTCAACCGTTTATAAATAGTTAAATCGGTTTCTTTCTACTTCATTGTAACTGGATCATCGGGTGTTTGGTGGGGTAAATCTAGGAATTTATTTTATTGGTTTGATTTTTAGTGCCATTATTCTGGTAATATATTGTTTGGAGGATGGAGAGTTATAGAGACTCATCCTACTTCTAGAAGTGGCTTTTGCCTCGAAATAGTTTTATCCTTCTAATGTCAATCTCATCTTATACCAGTTCGCTATTTCTCCATCACCACCATGGCGTTGGCCATTTCTTTTACATGCGAAACGGAGAGATGGATGTGCTTTACCTGCTGTTTTTCGAGGTACTCTTTTACTTTGCCCAGTGGCTGAATATAAGGCTTGCCCAGTTCATCGTTCAGTACTTCAATTTCGTGAAAGGCCATCCCATACCGGTAGCCGGTTCCCAAGGCCTTAAAAAAGGCCTCTTTTGCGGCGAACCGGGCTGCAAAACATTGATAGCGGGTTACCGCGCCCTTGTTGCAATAAGCTTGTTCGCGCTCGGTGAAAACCCGCTTCATCAGGGCATCGCCTTTCTCCAAAGCCCGCTCCAGGCGTGCCACTTCAATAATATCTGTTCCTATTCCAAAGATCACTTTTGAGGGTTTTATATTTGGGGCAGACAAAGTCTGCCCCAAATGAGATGTCTATTTTATCACATTTAATTCCTTGCCTACTTTGGTAAATGCAGCAATGGCCTTATCCAGATCTTCGCGTTTGTGTGCGGCCGATAACTGAACGCGGATGCGTGCCCCGCCTTTAGGAACAACCGGAAAGTAAAACCCGATCACATAAATCCCTTCTTCCAAAAGTTTGGCAGCCATCTCCTGTGAGAGTTTCGCGTCGTACAACATTACGGCACAAATGGCCGATTGTGTGGGTTTGATGTCGAAACCGGCAGCCAGCATCTTTTCCATAAAGTACTTGGTGTTTTCGTGCAGACGGTCCTGTAGTTCGTTGGTATCGCTCATCATTTCAAGCATCCGGATGCCGGCACTCACCACCATGGGAGGAAGCGAATTTGAAAACAGATATGGACGCGAACGCTGACGCAGCATTTCAATGATTTCTTTACGCCCGGTGGTAAAACCGCCAATGGCGCCACCAAAGGCTTTGCCCAGCGTACCGGTGATGATATCGATCTTACCGTAAATATTAAAATGTTCGCTCACACCACGTCCGGTTTTCCCGACAACGCCTGCCGAATGGCTTTCATCCACCATCACCATGGCATTGTATTTTTCGGCCAAAGCCACAATTTTGTCAACAGGAGCCGTATTGCCGTCCATGGAGAAAACCCCGTCGGTAACAATCAACCTGAATCGTTGTGCCTGAGCTTTGATCAATTCTTCTTCCAGAGCGGCCATGTCGGCATTGGGATAGCGGTAGCGCTGTGCTTTGCAAAGCCGTACTCCATCGATGATGGAAGCATGGTTCAGGCTGTCGGAGATGATAGCATCTTCTTCGCCTAATAAAGGCTCAAAAACGCCTCCATTGGCATCAAAAGCAGCCGCATATAAAATGGTGTCTTCCGTGCCAAAAAAATTGGCTATTTTTTGTTCCAGATCTTTGTGGATATCGGTGGTACCACAAATAAACCTCACCGATGACATTCCGTACCCATGACTGTCGAGTCCCTCTTTGGCAGCCGCAATCAATTCAGGATGATTGGACAATCCCAGGTAATTGTTGGCGCAAAAGTTGAGCACTTTCTGACCTGAATTCAATTCAATTTCAGCACCTTGCGGGCTAACGATGATGCGTTCGTTTTTATACAAACCAGCTTCTTTAATATCGGCTAGTTCTTTGGATAAAAAGGCTTTAAAATCTCCGTACATGATTTTCTGATTTTTGAAAATGGTTTTCTATAAAAGTATCAAAAATAAGCAAACATATTATTCAGAGAGTGCCAATGTACAATTTAGACGCGTTATTGTTTTCAACGCAAAGGCTAATTTTCCCGATCTTTGCAGCCTAAAACTGTTTTAAATGAAAATTGCTTCTCTGGTTTCGGGCGGTGTAGATAGTTCTGTTACCATTCCTTTGTTGAAAGATCAGGGTTACGACCCGCACATTTTTTACATTAAAATTGGAATGGAAGACCAGTCGGCCTTTATGGATTGCCCTTCGGAAGAAGACATCGAAATTACCACCTGGATTGCCAAAAAATACGGTTGCCGGTTCAGTGTAGTGGATTTGCAGGAAGAATATTGGGCTACGGTGGTTAAATATACCATCGACCATGTAAAAATGGGACTGACCCCCAACCCGGATATTATGTGCAACCTGTTGATTAAATTCGGCGCTTTTAACGAACGTTATGGCCAGGAATTCGATATCATCACCACAGGACATTACGCCAATACTTACGAAACCGATCAGGGTAAATTTCTGTCAACGGCCACCGACCATGTTAAGGATCAAACCTACTTTTTGGGCCAGATAAATTATGACCAACTTAAAAAAGTGGTGTTTCCTATCGGACATTTGGTAAAATCTGAGGTTCGAAAAATGGCCATCGATATGAAACTGCCCAGCGCAAACCGCCCTGACAGCCAGGGGATTTGTTTTTTGGGAAAGATAAACTACAACGACTTTATTAAACAGCATTTGGGCGAAATGCCGGGAGCTATCGTTGAACTGGAGACAGGAAAGGTTTTGGGAGAACACAAAGGATTTTGGTTTCACACCATTGGGCAGCGTCGTGGATTGGGGCTGAGTGGAGGTCCCTGGTTTGTGGTTGACAAAGACATCGTGAAAAACATCATTTACGTTTCAAACGGATACGATCCTGTGGCCCAGTACGGCAATAAAATTCATTTGGGCGAACTCCATTTTATCAATCCAAACAGTGATGTTGAGCAGCTAGGACAGATTAAGTTTAAAATCAGGCATCAGCCGGAGTTTAATTCAGGTATGCTGGTTCGCAATGAAAATGGACACCAGATAGTTTCCGACACCCCGATATCCGGTATTGCGCCAGGCCAGTTTGCCGTTATTTACGATGAACAGGAAAAAACCTGCCTCGGAAGTGCGGTTATTCGGGGAGGAAGCAACCAAATGGGATAATTGTGTTGCTCGATTACAATTCCGCTTTTTTCAGGTGCTTTTTCACATAATCTTCTACACCCTCTTCCAAAGAAGTAAACGGAATTTGATAACCCGCTTTGAGCAATTTATGCATGTCGGCTTCTGTAAAATACTGGTATTTATCGCGGATATCCACCGGAGTATCGATGAACTCGATAACGGGTTCCTTGTCCATGGCTGCAAAGGTGGCCAGCACCAAATCGCGGAACGAACGTGCTTTCCCGGTGCCCAGGTTATACAGCCCGCTGGCAGGTTGAGTTTGAAAGAGAAACATAATGACTTTCACCAGGTCTTTTACATAGACAAAATCACGCAGTTGCTCTCCGTCCTTGTAATCAGGATGATGCGATTTAAACAGCTTCATTTTACCCGTTTTCAATATCTGATGGTAAGCATGAAAAATCACCGAAGCCATGCGACCTTTGTGTGATTCATTGGGCCCGTAGACATTAAAAAACTTTAATCCGGCCCAAAAAGGCGGGGTTTGTTTTTCTTTAAGAACCCATTTATCAAAATTGTTTTTCGATTCACCGTAAGGATTTAATGGCTTTAGTTTACTTACGATGGAATGGTCGTCGACAAAACCAAATTCGCCCATTCCGTAAGTTGCGGCCGAAGAAGCATAAACAAGGGGAATTCCATGTTCGGCACAACGCTTGAAAATATTTTTGGAATATTTTACATTTAACTCATCAAAAATCTTGTGGTTAAATTCGGCTGTATCCGTTCGTGCACCTATATGAAAGACAAAATCAACATTAAAAAAATAATCGTCGAACCAGGAGAAGAACTCATCTCGTTCTACTTTTTTAATATATTTCCTGCGTGCAAGATTCTTTTCTTTGTTTATTTTTGAGAAATCATCAACTAAAATAAGGTTTTCGTATCCCAGGCTATTTAGTTTAGCCACCAAAATGCTACCAATAAACCCGGCAGCTCCCGTAACAACAATCATTGAATAAATTTTCATCAAAAATAGGTCAAATACCCCTTGTCTGTCAAGCGAAATGTAAAATGGTTGCAAAACAGTGTCTATTAGTGTACAACGCATGAATTTATATCCTAAACCAGTGTATGGACAATAATTATTGGCTATTTTTGTGAAGACATTAAGCTAATTCAGGTGCATGCATCAATCATATTCGGGTAAAATGCTGAAAGAAAAAACAATACCTTATTTTCTGGTTCTAATTATACTCCTGGTTCCGGTGATTTCTATGGCGCAAATATACTCCGTGGGTACACCAGCCTCACTAAATAAAAAGAATCTTTCCGACCTACCTGTTATCCATATTAAAAACGTCCTCAGTCTGGAACCTGAAAACAACAGAAAGTTGCCTGTTCAGGCAGGCTATACCTTGAATGTTGACTTGAATAACTTAGTGGAATCGGGCGTGTGGGACAGCAAATCTGCGATTTATATCTGGCGATGTACCTTCAAAGTGAATGATGCCTTTGCTTTAAATATCTATTTCGATGGATTTAATTTAGGTAACAACGACAGGGTGTATCTGTACGACAAAACAAAATCGCAGGTCAGAGGAGCTTTTACCAACCTCAACAATGGCAAGTACTTGTGTACAGATTTTATTGAAGGTGATGAACTGACCATCGAACTGAATACCGATCACAATTCAACATTGCTACCGTTTGACATACATGAAATCGGCGTGCGGTTACCCGTTGGCAACACAAGGGGGTTTGGAGGTGCCGGAGAGTGTGAGGTACATATTAATTGCATGGAAGGAAACGACTGGCAGCAACAAAAACAAGGTGTTGCGCGAATTCTTGTTAAAGAGGGCAGCCAGACATTTTGGTGTACAGGAAGCTTGATCAATAATGTGCGCCAAGATGGAAAACCCTATTTTTTAACCGCGAACCACTGCGGTGAAACCGCTTCAACAAGTGATTTAGATAAATGGCTTTTTTACTTTAACTACGAATCCACCGACTGTCAACAGCCGGTATTCGAGCCTGAAGCCCAAACCATCAGCGGATCTAAATTAGTAGCACACAGTGTATCCGGAATTACCAATGGATCTGATTTTAAGCTCCTTCTGCTAAACGAAAATGTACCAAAAACCTATAATCCATATTATAATGGTTGGAACCGTACTGGGAATATTTCACTCACAGGTGTAACCATTCACCATCCTGAGGGTGATTTAAAAATGATTTCTACCTATACAGCACCCCTGGTTTCGTCTGATTTCAATTCCACAACCGTGAATATAAATGGTAAATATTGGCGGGTAAAATGGGTTGAAACACAAAACGGGCATGGCGTTACCGAAGGAGGTTCTTCAGGAAGCCCGTTATTCGATGCTGAAGGATTAATTGTTGGAAGTCTGACAGGTGGCAGTGCTTCGTGTACGTTTTTGGAGGAGGTAGATTATTACGGGAAAATCAGCTCCTCCTGGGAATCACCTAGAGTACAGGACAGCACCGGGCAATTGTCGTTGTGGCTTGACCCGGATAATACCGGAACCCTTACGCTGGCTGGAACCGATTTGGATACCAACAAGATAACGGCCTGGTTTAACACCGAAACCACTACCATTCTCATGGGTGAATCTATCCGTTTTGTGAATACTTCCGTTGGAAAAATTTCATCATACCAATGGCAATTTGAAGGTGGTGAGCCATCGAACGTGGAAATTAAAGATCCTGGTTTAATTACTTACCCCGCATCTGGCGATTTTTCTGTAACACTTCGGGCTTCGTCTTCCTTCAACGCCGATACACTCATCCGTGAAAAATACATTCATGTGCTGCCAAATATTTCACCCAATCCCGGAAACGGACTTTTTAAACTTGCCTTTGGACAGAAGTTACCCGAGAACCTGGAGATAGAAGTTTTCGATTCGGTTGGAAAAAAAGCAACATTTGAGGTTTCTGAGGTGAATGCCAGTTATCTGATGCTCGATCTGGGTAATAACCGCCGTGGGATCTATTTTATCCGGTTTACTTCAAGCACCCAAAACAATACTTACAAAGTGGTGCTAACGAAATAATGTACAGCTATTCCAAAGTATGATTGTGGGTATAGCCCATCCATTTATCGATAACATCCTGAAAATCTGACGGGAATTCCGACTCAAAAAACAGTTGTTTCTTTGTGATGGGATGCTCAAATCCAAGGGATTTGGCATGCAGCGCCTGGCGCGGGATAATGCTAAAGCAATTATTAACAAACTGCTTGTACTTGGTAAACGTAGTGCCTTTGAGTACGGCGTTACCACCATACATGGCATCGTTAAAAAGCGGATGACCCAGAAACCGGAAATGTGCCCTGATTTGATGTGTACGTCCGGTTTCGAGTTTGCAGGCCACCAGGGTAACGTATCCAAATCGCTGAAGCACTGTGTAATGCGATACAGCATCCTTACCATATTCCCCGTCAGGGAAAACGGTCATTACGCGACGGTCTTTCAAACTGCGGCCGATGTGTCCTTCGATGGTACCCTCATCGGCTACAACATCTCCCCAAACAAGAGCGTTGTAGGTACGCTGGATGCTGTGATCGAAGAACTGCTTGGCAAGTCGGGTTTGCGCCAGTTCGTTTTTGGCGACCAGCAGTAGCCCTGAGGTATCTTTGTCGATGCGGTGTACCAGGTATCCGAATCCATTCTCCACCTTGTCGAGCTGGTTGGTTTCTTTAAAATACCAGGCGAGACCATGAAGCAGCGTGCCTGTATAGTTATTGTATCCGGGATGTACCACAACTCCGGCCGGTTTGTTTACAACCACTACATCGTCATCTTCATACACAACATCAAAGGCAACCTGCTCGGGATAGATTTCTACATCGCGTGGCGGATAGGTCATCACTACCGAAATTTCGTCTCCGGGCTTTATCTTATAGTTTGATTTTACAGGTTTTGTGTTGACGAGAATATTTCCTGCTTTTGCCGCTTGTTGGACTTTGTTTCTGGAAACATTCATCACCCTGTTAAACAAAAACTTATCTACACGCAGGGGTGTCTGACCGGGATCAACTACAATATGGTGGTGTTCGTATAATTCTGAATTTTCTTCCTCAATAAAATCTTCTGGTTTTTCCATATTTACCTATTGATCAGTAACTTTGCAGTGTAGTATTTTTGGTGACTCAGTATTTTAACCAGATAAAGTCCGGGGGTAAGTTTTTCGATGTTGACCTGCTGATCGAACCCTGTTTGAGAGAAGACTTTTTTTCCAAGTAAGTTATAAATGTCCAGCTTACAATTTGCATCTGTGGTGATTTCCTGTTGGTTGATGGAGAACCAGGTAGCTGCCGGGTTTGGAAACAATCTTAAATCAGTGCCGGATATTGAAGAAGCTTCCGGTTGCCCCAAAACAAGGTTAGAACCCACAATGGGACGCATGAGCATGGCTCCACTAAATGGACTATTTATCCATTCACCATAAGGATTATTAAATATTCTATTGCTTTTATCGTTGTTGGCATCCACCCCAATATTAAGAAATGTACTGTTATATACCTCAAATCCAACATAAAAAGTACCCGAAACTATCAGCGGTTGCTCAAGCATATAGGGATAAAAATGATACAGTCCATCCTCCCAGGCTACCTTTACATTTTCCTGGCGGTAAATCACCTCACCGGGTTTCCCATTGTTGTCGTTCCACACCATTAACATGAAGTACACCTCATTTACAAAATCCAGGGTTTTATTAAAATACATCTGAATGCCCTGTAAAGTATCGGGCGTGGCTACAATAAATTGATAGGCAAGCGCATTGTGCGGAGCCTCCAGGCCGAACCCATATTCAGGGGTACCATCATCATACGCATAATAGTTGTAGAATCCCTGCCGGTAAATGGCCGAATCCACTATGGGGTTTATATCAGATGAATCGCTGATATAATGTTTAATGATATAAGAAGTGGTATCTGTATTGTAATCAAGATTAAAATAAGCCTGAACAGGTGGGCAGGCATGTGCCGCACATTCCGCACAATCCTGAAAACCAAAAGTATAGACCGGAGACAGATTACAGCTTCCTCCGTCGTAACGATATCCATAGTTGCCACTTACCTGATTTACCCGGTATTCATAGGTGGTATTGTGAGGTACATTATCAAGGTTGGCGATGTACATATTAAACTGTGGTCGTACCGAATTGGTTGGATCTGCCCTGTATTGCCGATAGGGCATCACCTGGTAATCGCGCAGAAACGAAGGTGCTCTTTCAGAAAATGTTAATACCCGATAAGTGGTATCACGTTTCGATCGGTTGTAATTGAGGTACACATAGTCGATGTTCCAGTAATCACCATTCACTTTTTCATCCGGACTCATATCGGAGGCAACCGTGATATAATTTACAAACCGAAACTGAAACTCCGGATGATACCAGGCAGTATCCAATAATGGCACCATCACCTGAACAAAATTCTTTTTATAGGTACTTTGAAAATCACTCAACGAAAGTCCTTCGGACCACCAGACTTTTGTCCACTTGGTAACAGGTTCAAATACCGAATCACACAAAATGGTTATATAATCGCCTCTTACGAATGGAATTGGGTTGTAGTTGATCATAAAAACCAATGGATTACATCCCAAATCCGCAGGTGCCCACAGTGTATCAAACATCACGATTTCTTCCTGTCCGGGAGCCATCAGCACGTCGGCAAGTACCGTTATCGAGTCCATCCTGACAAAAGCCGAATCACCTGACGGAATACCAAACTGCAACACCAGGGTATCGTATGGTTGCGGAAAGCTATAGCCCATACCCTGCGGTTGATAATAAAAACTCAGGTATAGCGAATCGGCAGGCGACAAGGCACGATCGATTGAGAGCAAACTATCGAGGCGAATGGGTCGGGAGGTTAGCCGATCGCCAACGATTGGAGGAAACCTTTCAGCCTCTTTATAAATAGTACCGGCGCTATCTACTGCATCAAAAGTAGCAGTCCCCAGATTTGGAGGTCGGTAGCCGAAATCTTTGTTGATAAAAACAGCATTATCCACCCAGAGTTGTTTATCAGGATAGATGGTAGTGGTTGAGAAATCATCAAAGAATGGAAGGTTTAGGGCAGGCTGAACAACTTCAGAAGTCTTACAATTACAATCACGGAGCTGGGCATCCGCTTTTTGCGCTTCCTGACGTACTGCCTCATTGGTTTGCACTCCCATTAACACGATCTGCGCATTTAGTGCAGTTCCAAATAATAGCAATGCAATGAATATGAATAATTTACTGTTCATTTTCTATTTCAAAATTTCTATAATCAATGGAATCTTTTCGCAACGAATCCACTTTAAACTGTCTGACATACTCTTCAAAATTAATTAACTCATCGGAGCGGTACCACAAATCTACTTTTTCACCCAAAACAAGCAACTGCCTGCTCAGGATATCAGGATTTGTTTTATAAACTTTTGAATGTACAGGATCAAATCCTTCTCTATAATATTCCTTTCCCACGTTAAACGAATGATAATGAAGTAGGGCGTGAGCCTGCTCAGTAGTAAGTCCAACCAGAAAAGGCAAGGGGATCTTTGTAACTGCATCGCCTTTGCCAAGGACAAGGTTGATGATGGTTCCTCTGGATATTTCGGTGTCGGGTTCAATCGGTTCTTCACCAAGCAGTTGATCTATAACTGCATTCTTTGCGAAATATTCAATATATTCCAACTCCCCTGCTTCTAGCCCTTTCGATTCCAGTGTAACCAAGGCCTGACGCAGACTTAAGTTTTTAAGGTTGGGCATCAACACTTTTTTGGGCAATTGAGCCACAACAGTTAAATAAACATGCCGTCCTTGTTTTACCTTGGATCCTGGCAACGGATTTTGGGTTACCACCGATCCTTTTTCTCTGGCTTTAAAGTAAACCGAATCAATGATTTTAAATGTAAAAAAATCATTGTATCCTTCGTCCTTTATTGTGATTAACGTTTTTCCCTCAAAGTCGGGTACTAAAAATACCTGCCCATGTTTGGTAAATGCGTCCAACGACTTCAATACAATCCAAAATAGTATCAAACTCAGGCCAATAGCGATGAGAAAATGCAAATAAAATTTTCGTTCCTTAAAAAAATACCCAAAGCCCATCCCGGAAAAAATCAAATGAATTCGCTAACTTTCATAGTCCCATAAACTTTATTTACAGGAATTTATTGTGAAAGGTGCAAAGGTAACAATAATTGATTTGATTTTTGGGCGCTCCGCGATGGAGATTTGAAAAGGTAATGCAACATTTAAAATAACAACCAAAGAATGATTCTGTTCAAAATACAAAAACAACATTTATTTTGACATAAAACACTTCACACACTTGTAACCATTTCCAAAAAGCTTTTACCTTTGGAGTGGCCAACAAAAATTGTTTTAACAACTGATAATCAGATAATATGAAAAATATAGCCATTGTATGCGGAGGTTTTTCGGGTGAGTACGAAATCTCTATTCAGAGTGCCCGGGTAGTAGCAGAGAATCTCGACAAGAACCGTTACAACAGCTATTTGATTGTAATTACCAAAAATCGATGGTATTATCAGGACAATAACGGTGCTATAACTGATATTGACAAAAACGACTTTTCACTACCCCTAAAGGACAACAAAGTAATCAGGTTTGATGGGGTTTTTAATGCCATACACGGCACTCCCGGTGAGGATGGCAAATTACTGGGATATTTCGATATGCTGGGACTCCCATACACATCGTGCAGTGCAGATGTATCAGCATTGACTTTTAATAAATTCCTTTGCAATAAATTTGTGAGTTCGTATGGCATCACACTGGCAAAATCGGCCACCTTTGTAAAAGGTGAAGCCATTCCGTATGAAGAAATTGTTCAAAATCTGGGAATGCCTCTCTTTGTAAAACCCGCCAGTAGCGGGTCGAGCGTTGGTATCACCAAGGTTAAAAACAGTTCTGAATTGCCTGAGGCGGTTGCTATTGCTTTTAAAGAAGGCGACCGGGTGATCATTGAAGAATTTATCGATGGCAGGGAAATTGCCTGCGGGTTGATCATGAAAAACCAGGAACTCATTGTCTTTCCGCTTACCGAGATCATCAGTAAAAAAGAGTTTTTCGATTATGAAGCCAAATACACCAAAGGCATGGCCGACGAAATTACTCCGCCGGTGAATCTTGAGTTGCAGGCCGAACTCGACATTAAAACTGTGTCTTCGTTTTTGTACCGTCAGTTAAATTGCAAAGGCTTTGTCAGGATTGATTATATCGTTGCAAAAAACGGCATCTATTTTATTGAAATCAACACGGTTCCGGGTATTTCAAATGCCAGCATCTTGCCTCAACAGGCCGCTGCGATGGGAATGCCCATTGATGAACTTTTTGCGATAGCTGTGGATGCCATGTTTTAGCCTTCTTTTTATACAATATTTTGAGATAAAAAATCAACCAGTTTCGCCACAGCCTTTCCTCTGTGACTGATGGCGTTTTTCTCACCATCTTCCATCTCTGCAAAAGTTTTGTCATAGCCCAGAGGTTTGAATATGGGATCGTAGCCAAATCCGCCAAGTCCCGTTTCATGGTGTATAATCTCACCTTCTACCACTCCATCAAATAAATACTCCTTCTCATTCAGTATTAAAGATATAACGGTTCTGAAGCGGGCTTTTCGATTTTCTTCATGTTCCATCTCCCCAAGTACCTTTACCACGTTGTCGTGAAAGGAACAACTTTCACCGGCATACCGGGCCGAAAACACCCCCGGACGACCATGTAAAGCATCTATTTCCAATCCTGTATCGTCCGAAAAGCAATCGATGTGGTATCGGTCGAAAATGGCATGCGACTTCTGAGAGGCGTTTTCTTCAAGGGTAAATCCTGTTTCAGGGATATCTTCGTAAAAGTCAATATCGCTTAGCTTAAGCACCTTCATTTTATCACCCAGGATGGCACTGATTTCGCTTAATTTATGTTGGTTGTTGGTGACAAATAGTATTTTCTTCATAAATAAAATTGTGAACACTGGTTTAATTGACAAAAGTATGGAGTTAACATTAAATATTTTTCTATTTTTGACTTTTCCCAAGGATAAAAACACTGTATAACATCAAATAAAAATTTAAATCCATGAAAATTATCAGAGTAGTCGCATTAGTTGTCGGTTTAATCTTTATGATGGGTGCTTGCAACAGCAATTCCAAACAATCCACCTGGAGCGCCGATCAACAAAAGGAATGGAAATCGAATTGTATGAAATTTATGAAAGACGGAGGCGTTGAAGAAAAAGATGCCGCAGACTTCTGTGATTGTATGTATGAGAAGACTTCCAAAAAGTATACCCCCGAAGAAGCAGAAAACATAACGGCCGAACAGGAGAAAGAAATTTGGAGCGAATGCGACTATACCTGGTAAGAGGATAAGACATAAAAAAAGCGGGCTTAATGCCCGCTTTTTTTATGTGTGTTTCTTTATGGAAACGGAATGGGTGGATAATTGGCCACCGATACTTTTGGTATTTGCGCACCATATTGTCCGTTGATGGCATCGATAAAATAATTGGCAACTACTGCATTTCCCTGTGGAGTTAAATGAATTCCATCCAGTGAAAACAGGTTTCCGGTTACAAAAGTGTTGGTGAAGGTGATTCCATCAAAGGTGACGCCGGTGGTAGCCACTTCGCTCATGATGGCATTTACATCCACAAAAGCCAAACCTTTGGCTAAGGCTGCCTGATAAATAATATCATTAAAGGCTGTGGTAGATGAAGTAATGTAGTCTATTTCGGCTTTGGTCAGGATGTATTGATCTGGAACTGGCACACCACTACCCCAGGTAGCACATTTAATCGAATCTTGAGGAAGAGTCAACAGAGCTAATTCACCGTCTACCATTTGACGGATTTGTAATTGTTCAGGCAAATCATAGAATGACATAGCCGGATCTTTAATAACCATCTGATTCGGCCCTATAGCAAAAGTGATTCGATAAGGTAGTCCATGAGATTCCATGAAAGCATTGTATGGAGCATACCCTTGTTCGCCATTCAATATAGCCAAATATCCCTGACCTTCCGGGGTATCGGGAATATCAATTACATCCGAAGGAATGGTGGTAAAGAAAGCTGTACTCGTCACGCCTGGAATATTCGCCACTACGCCTTTCGCTCCACCAGTTGTCAAAGTCTGAATCAAGCCAAAATAATATTCAGAAAATGCTAAAGTGTCTGTAATAACGTCACCAGCTCCACCTGAGGTGGCATAACCCAGCACATCATTGTTTCCAATCCATAGTGAAAAGAAAGTTGGCGACATCGACATGGCTTGCCCAACAACAGTGATATTGGGATCGGTAGTAGAAGCAAATCTCACAAAATAGGGATTGGCCAGGCCAGCTGCTAAATTCGCAGGGTTGCCATAGCCGGGAGCCAATAAGTGAAGAGCTTTCGCACCGGGAACGCCTAAATTATTGACAGCATAATCCACATGATTTGTATACGGATCAAGTTCACCATTATCCAATACAGGTCCCAGACTTTGAACGCCAAGGCAATCGGTACTTAAACCTAACTTACGTTTTCCGGGTAACACACCGAATTCACTTGTAACAACGGGTTGTACAAAGGCACCACCACCCACAGTGGCAAATTGCTGTCCCAAAATATTGGCCCAGCTATAACTTTGTCCTGATTTGTAAAGTGCTCCATCAGCATAACCTGCTGTAAGTGAATTGCCAACAGCAACGTAGGTTGTAAAATCGGCGCCTCCCTTACTTGGTGTAAATTCATTAACCTCCGGCTTACACGAAACAACAAAAGCCAGCAATGCCAAATAAAATAAATATCTTATTTTCATGATTCTTTCTTTTTAAAATTAAAATTTATAGCTGATACCAATCCCGGGGATATATACAATGGTCTGATAGGTTCCTTTGAAGTTGTCCGGTGTATATTCCTTTTCTGCTGTTTGACCAAATAGTTGCAAAAATGAAACATCAATACTTAGTTTTTCGATGGGATTGTATGAAAGGCCAAGTGTATAAGCAAAGGTGTTTAAGCTTACCGTTTCGGGAGTGAAATACTTCTCGTTGGTAGGCGACTGGTCATAATACATTCCGGCTCTCAACTGAAATTTATCGTTTAAACTGTACTGAGCACCAATACGCGGGATATAAGTATCTTTATATTCCCTTGGATTTTTTGAATCCAGAAGCACACCTTGTTTATCAAAAGTAAAATCAAGCGATTTATAGGTTCCCCACATCACCCAATCGAGTTCGAAAGCAAGCAATAACTTCTCAGTAGCCTGAAAGGAAACACTAAAATCGAGGTTTGCCGGCAATGGCAATTCAGCATTAAATTTGTTTGTTGGTGGAATGGTTGTTTGTAACGAAGCAGGAACGATAAAAGTGGCGTCACCACCTTCAACCTTCATTTTGATTTCGGAGCGGTAATCTACACCAAAAGCAAGCTTGTCGGTAACTTTGTAAAAAGCCCCAATGTTGAATCCATAGCTTGTTGATGAACCTTTCAGGTTGGCCTTGGCATCATTGCTATAGTTGATGGCTTTGTTAATTTCAACATCGCCCATGGCCAAAATAAACCCGGCACCGATCCCAAATTTTTCATTAAAATTAAATGAAACGGTAGGTTGAACAAAAATGGCTTTTAAGGCAATGTCCTGAATCAGCAGTTTACCGGTCCAATTGTCGTCCCATTTAGAAGTACTTCCATATGGAGTATAAACACCGATACCAACTGTAATCATGTCGTTGATTTTTCCGGCACCATAAACATAAAAAGGAGTAGACATGGGATTGTCGGTTTGGTAGTTTTCGTTGGATCCAGCCCGCTGGAAATCAACATTAGACATAATACCACTGGCACCCAATTCAAAATGAAATCTGTCTTTCATCAATGAAAGTGCCCCGGGGTTGTAGAAGATAGAACTGGACCCCATATTCAATGAAGTACCCACGAGTCCCATTCCGTTTTGCTTATTTCCTTGCAAACGAACCTGATATCCGCCTGCAAATACTGTCATCGAAAAAAGCAATGATGACAACAAAAACAGTGTAATTTTTCTCATAAATAATTTTTTTTTAAATTATGCGAGGTAAAACTACAAAATAAATAATACCGTTATCTTTTCACAATAAAATATTTACCAATTAATAGCTTCTAAGCCATTAATTTGCAGTATTTCATTGGTTTTCGAGAAATGTTTGCATCCAAAAAAGCCAGAATAAGCTGAAAATGGCGATGGATGTGGTGCGGAAAGAATGAAATGCTTAGTGGTATCGATAAGCTGTTGTTTATGTTTGGCATGATTTCCCCACAAAATAAAAACCACACCCGTTAATTGTCGTGAAATGGTTTTAATCACTTCATCGGTAAAAACTTCCCAACCTTGGCCAGCATGCGAGGCAGGTTGGCCTTTGCGTACCGTAAGTGTGGTATTCAACAACAGCACACCTTGCTGCGCCCATCTTTCCAGGTTTCCCGACCGTGGTGGCGTGATATTTAAATCATCGTTCAATTCTTTAAAGATATTTTTTAAAGAGGGAGGCTGGGGAACTCCTTCCTGCACCGAAAAACACAAACCATGTGCCTGACCATCTCCATGATACGGGTCTTGTCCAAGAATTACCACCTTTACCTTATATATAGGTGTGTACCGAAAGGCAGAAAATATTTTTGGCCCTGGCGGGAATATGGTGTACGATTTCTTTTCAGACTTCACAAAATCAACGAGTTTCGAAAAGTAGGGCTTGTGGAATTCATCCGCCATAGCCTCTTTCCAGCTTTCTTCTATTTCAACTTTCATCTCCGACATTTGAATATTTTATTGGCATGCGAATAATAAATTCATAAAAATGTTGTTATTTAACTAAAATGTGCTTTCCTTTGTAGAAAGCTAACTATTATTATTCAGCAGAGTTATGAAAAAAGTAATCGTCCTGATATCAACCCTTATACTCATCGTTGTACTTGCAAGTTCATGCAAATCATCAAGCAAATGCGCAGCCTACGGCGAAACACAAAAGTATCAAAAAGAAGCCAGATATTAAGTTTTACTGAATGGTTTTGGCAACCGATGGTTGATATTTGATGAACTCATCAAATAGATTTCTTATAAAATGTATTATTCACGGAAGATACCACTGATTATTTTATTGATGTTTTCCGGGTTGTTTGTTTTTGGGCAATTCGACACAGAACAAGTTGATACACTTGAAAATAAGATTTTATATAACAAACAGGTTACCTACGGGGTTACATTTCACAATTTAGGGTTTGGGGCAAATTTTAGAAAAGGGAAGCGAATCACCTATTTTAAAACCCGCATGTTTGAAGTTGAATTCGTGAGCATGCGTTCGTATAAACAGATAAAACTGGTCAACTCTTTTGCTGCCAACTCAAGGCGCTATGTTTATGGCAAGGAAAATGATGCCTTCTTTCTTCGCGCCGGACTCATTTGGAAAAAACTGCTCAACCAAAAGCCTTATTGGGGAGGTGTGGAAGTGCGTTTTATTTATGGAGGTGGATTGTCGATTGGCATTGCCAAACCATACTACCTGTATATACTGGAACCTGTAGCAGGGAATACAGATGATTATATAATTGTAACCGAGCGTTTCGATCCCGACAAACACTCCGCTTCTTATATTTATGGTAAAGCCCCTTTTTCGAATGGTTTGGGAGAAATCACCCTGCACCCGGGTTTATATTTAAAAACAGGTTTAAACTTTGAATATGGAACCAGAAGTACCGTTATAAAATCCCTTGAGGTGGGAGTATGTGCGGATATCCTGCCTACCGGTTTAAGCATCATGGCAGACAAAAGAAATCAAATTGCTTTTCCGGGAATCTATTTAAACTTTAGCTTGGGGAAACGGTACAATAATTATTGATTTACAGTAAATATTTATTGGGGCGGATTTCTAATTCTATACTTCTTCCACTGCCACAATCCAATCAAAAAGTACGAATACTCTCACAGGATGAAGAAAACCAAAAGACATCCCGTTTATAAAAGTCTGGTACTCTGTTGTCCCTTTTCAGGTATATATCTCAAATCTCCGCAATCTCGTCCCGAACGCATAAGTCCCAATCAATTATCACATCCATTTTCAATAACAAAAAAAGGCTCTCCTTTTGGGAAAGCCTTTCTCCTAATATCTAATATTACTTACTTTATCAACAATTTTTGTGTGATCGACTGATCTCCCTGCGAAATACTTACTGTATACATTCCCTTTTGAATTTCAGGAATCGAAATTTTGATTTGGTTACCACCAGGAACAAAAGCAGTATTGGTTGAATAAACCACTCTTCCGGCAATATCCGAAACTTTCACAAGATAATCATCCGATGTATAACTCTCCACTGACAGTGTAAATTCACCATGATTGGGATTTGGGTAAATTGAAACTGCATCACCATTCAAATGTTCTTCAATTCCGATATAACCTTCGGTTCTGAACGACCAAACCGGACTCCAGCCCGAAGTATCGATCAGGGTTACACCGCGAACTTTCCAATAAAACGTGGTATTCCTCTCCATTTGTGCCACACATTGCATCACTGGTTCGGTAACTATACCCGAAATAGGATCGGCAAAATCGGCTGTTTTAGAAACCCAAACTTCATATTCAGGAGAGCCCACAATAGCCGTCCAGATAAATTTAGGACAGGCCGAAACCTCTTGCATTCCATTCGCAGGAGCTGTTAATTCAACAGCATCTTTGGTGGTGAATGACCATGTATCTGACCATTCAGAAACATCATTTGCATTTCTGACAGCCACATGCCAATAAAACTCAGTGCCAAATACCGAACTTATAAGGGAGATAGAATTTGACTCTGAAAAAAATTCAGTTGGTGTACTGAAACCTAAATTATCATCAAGTTCAATGATATATTCAGCTGCTCCACTGTATTTCACCCATTTAAAAAGTATTATCAATTCGGTAATGGCATTATTGTCCGGGCTTGATAATGCAACATTTGCTCTGGTGTTCATTGACCGTACCTGCGACCATCCCGAAGTATCGCTGGTATGGATGGCACGAATCCGATAATAATAGGTTTTATTAAAAAATAAATTGGCCAACTTGTAAGTTGTTATATCTGCAGAAAGGAGTATAGTTTTAAGGACAGGACTGTTAAAACCGTCATCCATTTTTTGAAGAAGTGTACCCGAAGTGCCGACAACAGCGCCATAACTACCCAAAACAGAAACCCCCAACAATTCTTTGGTGGTACCGGAAGAAACCAACGCCCAGCCTCCGTCCAAAGCCAGCAGTGTACCACTGGCACCAACAGCAAAGCCCTTGTAATTGTAAACACTTACACTCTTGAGTTCTTTGGTGGTATTGGAAGTTTCCTCGAACCATGCAGCACCATCATAATGAAAAATAACACCGTTCTTTCCAACAATCCACCCGTTATTTTCATCCTGAAAACTTATTCCATTATAATCTCTGGTACCAACATCTTCACTTGACCAAGTTGTGCCATCATAATGCACGACTTTACTGCTTTTACCACAAGCCCAGATGTTATTTTCTGCGAGCATATCCACATCTGTGATATCATCGATTACACCGCTGGTGACTTCAGTCCAGGTGCCAGTATTGTAAAGAGCTACTTTACCACCAGCTCCAACAGCAACTCCTTTATCAACATCAGCAAAACTAATACCCATTAGGTTGGCAGCAATACTGGTTGTTTGAGTTGTCCAAGTTGTGCCATCGTAAAACAGAATTGTACCTGCATCACCCACCGCATAACCGTGCGTATCGTCAACAAAACACACATCATTTAAGTTATCTGTAACACCACTTTCAATAGTAGACCATGAAGTTCCGTCAAAATGCAACACCAATCCATCCGCTCCCACGGCCCATATGTTAGCTTCATTCACAACATAAGTTGAATTTAATGATGAGGTAACGCCACTATTTGCCAATTTCCAGGCATAGGTTGTGTCGATCTGGAATTGGTATTTTGCAATTCCTGTTACAGGAGTCCAGGCTATCTCAGGATCAGACTCAACAATCGCACCATCATTTGGTTTAAAAAGTGAAACAGTCCAAACTACCTGAAAAGAAAAAACTTCCGACCAATCTGATGCATTTTCGGCATCGAATGCACGTACTCTCCAGAAATATTGGTTACCAAAAATCAGATCGCTTGTTTGGACAGAGGTTACATCTGTCCGTGGATAAGTAACCGGGTCACTAAAATCATTGGTAGTCGCCAATTGTGCTTCATAAGTTATATCGAGTGTAATACCCGTAACGGCCAGCCAATCGAGAAACACATCTGGCATCTGCTTAACATCACCATTAACTGGCAACTTAAGTGTTGGGGCATATATTCTTGTTTGAGCTGACAATGAAACCGCCAAAATCATCAACAAACTAAATACTGAATAAATTTTTTTCATATCCTTCAATTTTAATATTTCAATCAAATTATTTTACGATGAATTTCTGCGAATACCTTGCACTTCCTGCGGTAGCAGTAATTAAATAAGCTCCTGATTTGAGATTATCAGTTTTCAATTGGATTTTGTTGTTGCCTTTTTGTACGCCAACCAGTTGCTGACCAACCTGACGTCCGGAAATGTCAAATATAGTAAGCATAATATCAGCGCTTTGTTCAACCGCTAATTCAATGGTGGCTTGAGTACTTACAGGGTTCGGATATAATTTTAATGAGCGAATTTGAGAAATAGTATTTATATCATGTTCCTCAATGCCAACAGGTTTGCGGTAGGTGTTCGACCTATATAGTCCCCTCCCATAAGTAGCCGAGTAGATAATACCATAGTTATTTGTTCCGGGATACACAACCATTGTTGAATCACTACCATTAATAAGGATAACGGTATCGCTTACTTTTGATACTGTTTGCTGCTGTAGTTGGAATACCGGAACACTGCGCATCAGGCTGTCTTGTTTCATCCACTGAGCAGAAGTGCTATGAATATTTTCGTTTACAAAAATACCATGCTCGGTACCAATGATGGCCATGTCTGTATTAGTCATTTCCAGAATAGAGGCATAAACAGGCATTTGAGGAAGGTTACCTTGTTTACTTGTAAATACAGGCACCTGATCCAATGCATTTTCTGTATAAAGCACATAGGTTTCATTTCCATAATTACCCAAAGTAACCATTACATTGTTCGGATTGCTTTGGTCAACAGAAATGGAAGTAACCACCTGTGTTATTGGTGTGCTGGTACCCGGCATATACAATGGAATTTCCTGTGAAGCTACTATACATTCTGAACTGTTTACGTCTGCACGTGCGTAGTTATATGCCAGGGCCAGATTTGATATCCGATAGATTCTGCCATCACGCATACCAACAAACAAATGATTGGCATCAGATGAGTAGGCAAGGCATTGCGGTTCGCCAATAAAATTGCTAACAGCGGCATTGGCTACAATAAACCATTCTGGATCTTTGGCAAAAAGATGAAGCTCTTTGGTCATACCAACAACATTATTGCTGGCAATGAATAAACGTGATGAAACCACATCACATACTTTAATAGAATCACCAGAGTTTAAGTTTACATCGGCTGGTGTAGTATAATAAAATGGTTGTTGACTGTTATTGCTTTGTACCTGAATGCGTGTTCCGCCGGGGATAGTAGTACGAGCGTAGTACATAAGTGAATCGCGGCTATTGGGATTGTCAAAACTCTCCCAAAGAGCCAGTGGGGTATTAAAGGATGAACCAGATAATGAAATACCATCTAGAAACTGGTTTGAGTAAGTTACTCCGGCATCTTCAGAACGAAAAAAAGCGCCATTAACACTACTTACTACCATTACATCTTTATTTATCAACGAGAGTGCACAAGCCCCTCCATCTCCGCCAAGTACCATCACACCTTGTTTAGTTGTATTACCATGCCCAGTAATTAAAATCGATCCATTTCCCTGAGCACCACCCAAAACATAATTCTCATGTCCGGAAGGAGCTATATTATAAAATTGAGTTGTAAAATAATTGCGGTTGCTGGTTTCAAAAGAGTATTCATTTGAGGCAACACTTCCAATGGAAACACCACCATCATTTCCAACAAAGAATGAATTGTTGGTACCAGGGCGGAAAACAATGGCATGCTGACTGGAATGTAGATAGGAAGAATTGAAATTGTTTGAAAAACTTTCTGAAACTTTTACCCATGAATAGAATCCTGTCTCCTGCACTTTTGTTCCTTCCCATAAATCAACACCCCCTAACAATACTTTACCGGCATTGTTTGGAAACACTTTAATAATATTATTGTAGATACCCATTCCATTGAAAATGACAATGGCATTTGAAGAAGGTAAAATAACTCTCCAGGTATTTCCTTTATCTTCTGACACATAAATACCATAGTTGGAGCCAAAATTGTTGACTACACTTGCATACACAATATTTGGATCAGAGGGAGCGTAAGCAAATTCTATCCGACGAACATCGTTTGCTACTGGTAGACTTACTGAATCACCTGTTGATTTTAACATAAAGGCATCAACCGAACCATCCAGTGAAACATAACATTTGTTGCCAATGGCAGTAATAACGCTTCCGCTTGAAGAAACCTGCACATCATAGGCATTCTCCACCAGTTCTGTACCGGCGGTATCCTTTACGGTAACCCAGGTTTGCCCCTTATCGGCACTGTACTTAAGACCTGTATTGGTAGCAGCAAATACACCATTTGTTCCAGGATTGATACCTAATTCATTAATAAATGCCCAATCACTCTCGATATTGTTAAATGTAGGAGCAGTTGCAGTCAACAATTGGAAGTTTTCTCCATCAGTCGATTTAAAAATTCCCTGCCCCATAAACCCGGATGTGTAACCCATTTCATCCATTGCTGAATATAACTGGGAGTTAAACAATTCACCGGTTCCAACATAAATGGCTCCTTCAGCATCCTGCGCCATACAGCTTACATTTAAGTTGTACGTCGATTCGTTTACTTTAAGCCAGGTTATTCCTGAGTTTACTGATTTCCAGAGACCACCAGTAACACCGCCTGCATATAAAACAGTTGCGTTAGCAGTTTTATTATCAAAAATAACAGCTCTGGTACTTCCACCAAAATTATCAGGGCCAAGTTGTGACCATTTTAACTCACTTGTGGCTCTTTCAGAATTGAATACCTGAAGCTGTTTTTGCACCTTATTATAATCTTCAGGTGTGATAACCCCACTTGCCTGATTATTTCGAATCATGGCCAAATAGTCTGAAGAGGTCTTAACAGCCGATACCACCGTACCCTCATCGCCATTAAAATATGAAGCATATGCTCCACTTTTAAAATTAACAAAACCAAGGGAAATTACGCCTAATACAATGGTAATCAACACTAAGATTAAAGGTAAATTTTTTCGTTTCATACTTTATTTCTTTAATATGCTCATAACTATGGATTTCTTCAAAAGAAGGCACAATTTACAGCTTTTCTTCATATTTACCGCCTCATTGTGCAAATTTTTAATCTCTATTAATAACTAGACAATAGTAAAGTTAAAAATGGTGTATGATCATTGAAAAAATAGCCAGAATTTAGGCAAAATAATTCGACCCTTTCATACAATGAACAAATGATTTGGGAGTACCTGACATGTCAAAAGTTTGAATGGACTACAATAAATTTCGGGGTAGAAATTAAGATTTTATTTTCCAGGTAAAAAAATTACAACCTTCATATTTCGTCAGTCGCCAATCACGATTTTAGTAAAAAAGACAGCATTTTCGTAACAAAAACCCCAAGCCAAAAAAAAAGCCTGTTCTTATTAGGAACAGGCTTTTAATGTCTTTGGCGACGACCTACTTTTCCACCACAGGGGCAGTATCATTGGCGCAGGCAGGCTTAACTTCTCTGTTCGGAATGGGAAGAGGTGGACCGTGCCGCAATAGTCACCCAAAGGTCTTGATAGATTATTTATCCGGT
>JAUYGX010000054.1 GCA_030690365.1 Bacteroidales bacterium
AAATAATGAACGAATATATTGGATTTAGACACAGTATCTTTAGGGTTGGGGTGTAGAGGAATGAGATAAAAGTTATGGTTAAAGAAAGGGTAGCTATATAATTACAAATCTGTTTTATTCAAGCTAATAATCATCGGTTAAGGGAATGCGAATCTAATCCAGCCAAACCACATGGTGGTTGTATTTTACTTTACATCCGGTCCATGTACCAATTCAACTCTTTTTCAATTTTTTTGTAACTGAAGATTCGGGTGATAATTTTTTTCAACCTTAAGAAGGCAGTTTCACTTTTCACAACATAATCAAATGCCTTATGGTGCATGCAATCGATAGCCACGTCAATTTTATCCTGGGCCGAAAGCATCACAACCGGGATATTCAGATCGAATAATTTTATTCTGTCAAGTGTTTCAATGCCGTTCATGGCTGTTTTATCCACACCATCAAGAAGATAATCCAATATGATGATGTCCGGTTTATGCGATAAATGTGCCAGACAAAGTTCCCCTGTAGCAAAAGTTTCAACGGTGAAATCAGCATGCTCCAGAAATTCAATTTCCAATAGCTTTAAATAAACAGCATCATCATCCACCAGGAAAAGTCTTATTTTATTGTCGATTGTCATCGTTTCGTATTTTTAATGGACTCTAACTCTAGCTCTAATTCTTTACATGCCTGCACACAGATGTTTTCGAGTTGGACAACCATTTCAGGGATTCCATGTGATTGTTTTTGGGTGCTGGCATATTCCTGTACTTTTCGTGCCATGTCTTCGAAATCGGTTTTAATGCCAACCACTACAAAGGATGGTATCATTTTATGAACGGCCGAGTACAATGTATCCCAATCTTTATCCTTATATCCTTTTTTCATCGCAACAATTAAGGGTGGTGTTTGTTTCAGATACAGCGAGATCATTTCCATCATCAGGATGGGGTTGGATTTGGTACGCCGGATTAAATAATCCATGTCGGTACACCTGTCTTTATGGTCGGCTCCCACCTTGTTCTCAACAAGCATATTCTCATCGTCTGTCGCCGGAGTTGGCGATTTTTTTACATATTCAAGCATTTTGTTGTACAATAATCTTTCGTCAACTGGTTTTGCAATGTAATCGTTCATTCCGACAGCCTTGCATTTTGCCAAATCAGCAGTGGTAACATCTGCCGTTAATGCGATAATGGGAATATCCGATTTCATTACGTTACGAATGTAATCAGTAGCTTCAAATCCCGTCATCTCAGGCATTTGCAGATCCATTAAAACAATATCGAACGTGTTATTTCGCATTTTTGTGATGGCGACCTTACCGTTATCGGCGATATCACATTCAAAACCGAAATCATCCAGCAATGTTTTCATGAGTAGTTGGTTGAGCGGAATGTCTTCAGCCACCAATACTTTTACACCGGTAATATCCTCATGCAATTCCACTATTTCTGAATCAAATTCAGTTTTGGCTTTCGTTTTTTGAAAACTTAGTGAAAAGCTAAAGGTAGAGCCCACATTCACTTTGCTCTCTACTTTAATGGTGCCTCCCTGAGGTTCTACCAGTTGTTTAACGATGGAAAGACCTAATCCTGTGCCTCCATACAAACGCGAAGTACCACTGGAGGCCTGCTGAAAGTTATCAAATATTTTTCCTAGTTTAGATGCCGGTATGCCAATTCCAGTATCTGAAACCGCAAACCCGATGGTTGCTGTATCGTCGTTTTCAGCGAGTAACCGAACACTAACTGTAATCTTTCCTTTTGCCGTAAATTTAACGGCATTGCTCAGCAGGTTTAAAATAATCTGGTGCAGACGTACCGGATCACCGAGCAGAATTTTAGGTATCGCATTGTCGTATTCCTTTACCAGTTTTAAATTCTTTTCATGAATTTTTGTTTCAAACAAATGAAGCATGGCTGATATGGAAAAGCTCATTTTGAAGGGTATTTGTTCAAAAGTCATTTTTCCGGCATCAACTTTTGCCAGATCGAGTATGTCGTTAATCAGCACGATAAGTGCATCGCCACTTAATTTAATGGCCTGTAAATACTCTTTTTGTTTGACTGTTAATTCGGTTTTTAGCAATACTTTGGTGAAGCCGATAATCGCATTCATGGGTGTGCGAATTTCGTGGCTCATGTTTGATAGAAATTGCTGTTTTGCTTTTACGGCATCTTCAGCAATATGCGTTGCCTTTTCGGCTTTGCTCTTGGCTTCTTCTGCAATTACAGTGGCCATCTCGGCAAATACTATTGCTTCAGTGAGTTCGGTTGCAATCCTTTTTTGCTCGGTAACATCGCGTGCCACAATCACAACTCCCTGCACATTTCCACCATCATCTTTATATACCGAACCGTTAAACAATACATCAGTCAGCTTGCCGGCTTTATGGCGAAGCGTAAGCGGGAAATTGGCCACAGATCCCTTGGCGAACACATCCTGGTAAACTTCGCGTGCTTTTTGAGGCTCGGTAAAATAATTCAGGAAGTCGGTACCCGTCAATTCTTCACGCGTAAGCCCGGTAATATTTGCCAAAGCCTCGTTCATGTCGGTAATTTTGCCATCCGTATTGATGGTCACCAGTGGATCCAAACTGGCCTCTATCAGGCTAAGGGTATATTGGGAGGCCAAACGTTCCTCATAATTGAAGGCCTCCAGTTCTTTATTGGCGGCTTCTTTTTTTTCTTTCTCGTTTTTTTGGTAGGCAAGCTCTTTATTGGCCATGATTAACTCAGCAGCCCTTTTTTCTTTTACCTTGGTTTGAAAAACCAGTTCCTCGTTGGCAATGATTAATTCAGCTGCCCTTTTTTCTTTCTCATTATTTTGAAAAGCCAGCTCCTTATTGGCAACGATTAATTCTGCAGCCCTTTTTTCTTTTATTTCATTTTGAAATGCAAGTTCTTCGTTGGCAATCACCAACTCGGCAGCCCGTTTTTCTTTTTCATCATTTTGAAAAGCGAGTTCTTTATTGGCTATAATTAATTCAGCAGCCCTTTTTTCTTTTACTTCATTTTGATAAGCAAGTTCTTCGTTGGCAATCACCAGCTCAGCAGCCCGTTTTTCTTTTTCATCATTCTGAAAAGCGAGCTCTTCATTGGCAATAATTAATTCAGCAGCCCTTTTTTCTTTTACTTCGTTTTGAAAAGCAAGTTCCTCGTTGGCAATTACCAATTCTGCAGCCCGTTTTTCTTTTTCATCGTTTTGAAAAGCAAGTTCCTTAATGGCTTTTCTTAATTCCAGCTCCCATTTTTGAGCAGTGACATCTCTCACAGCCTCAAATACCCCCATATCATTGCCTTCGTCATCTTTATAAACGGAAGCATTGTACGAAACCTTTGTTAATGTCCCGTTTTTATGTTTAATGGTTAAAGGATAATCTGCCAAAAACCCTTTCTTAAACACCTGGATATATGCGTCGTGTGCTTTTTTGGGATCTGCAAAATAACCTGAGAAGTCAGTATTTATCAATTTGGCCCGTGAAAGACCTATCACTTTTGCCGATGCCTTATTAACGTGAGTTATTTTGCCATCGGTATTGATGGTAACAAACTGGTCCAGACCGGCTTCAATTAAGCTTCTGACGTACAGTTCCCGATTGCTTTCGGGATTTGATTTTATTTTCATTTCAAGTTATTTCACTTTTTGTAAAAAGCTATCTGATTCAAATTTCTTCAAACGGCCTGCGTCTTTTTTCTTTTAATTGTTTAAAATGAGAAGGAGTAAGTCCTGTAACCTTTTTAAACTGATTGGATAGGTGGGCCACGCTGCTGTAATTCATTTTCCAGGCAATTTCACTTATGTTGAGTTCACCATAAATGATTAGTTCTTTGATTCTTTCAATTTTATGTGAGATCGTGAACTGTTCAATGGTAGTTCCTTGAACTTCAGAAAATAAATTAGCAAGATAGGTGTAGTCGTGATCAAGTTTCTCACTTAAGTAATTCGAAAAATTGGTCTTGAGGCCTTCCTTCGAGTTATGGACCATGTCGATAATGGCATGCTTTATTTTTTCAATCAAGATGGCCCGTTTATCGTCCATTAATTCAAATCCGGAACTGAGCAACGCAATTCTCACCTCTTCGCGCCGATCATCGGTCAGGGCTTCCATAAGTTCCACTTCGCCTAAATCCACCACGATAAAATGCAGCCCCAACCTTTTCAGGTCTTCTTTCACCGCAATTTTACAGCGGTTGCTTACCATGTATTTGATGTATAATTTCAAATTTATTTTTATAAGGAATGGAAGAAAATGATGACCTTTAAGTGATAAAACGGGATAAAGTTCTAAATAAGTGATATCTGAATGCCTGCTGACAAGCAGAAGGCGGAATATTCATTATTTTTTGGCAAGGCAGGAGTGTATCAAAAACAGTGACAACGATGCCAGAAGTTAGCAAAGTTAAGCTAATATATCATCATTGATACAAATGATGATTAATTTTGACACTGATTTGCCTTGCGTAGCAACGATAACTACCACTAAAGTTCTAAGCTAAACAGTAATTAATAACCTGATTTAAAGAACTTTAATCACTAATATCACAATCACTATGGAAAATATAAAGGAATTGTCTTTAGAAGAAAAAGAAGAGCTGCTCAACATACTAAAAGACCGTTTTGGCAAAAACAATAACCGCCACCAGAATCTCGAATGGGATCAGGTGGAAGTAAAGTTGAAAACCAGTACTCAAAAACTATGGTCGCTCAACCAAATGGAGCAAACCGGTGGCGAACCGGATGTGGTGGGTTTTGATAAATCCACAGGTGAATTTATCTTTTATGATTGTTCAACAGAAAGTCCGAAATTTCGCAGGAGCATATGCTACGACCATCACGCGTTGGAGTCGAGGAAAGAATTCAAGCCAAAAGACAGTGCTATCAACATGGCCAATTCAATGGGGGTGGATATTTTAACAGAAGATCAATACCGGCAGCTCCAAGCACTTGGTACCTTCGATTTAAAAACATCGAGCTGGGTGCTGACGCCACCGGATATTAGAGCACTCGGTGGTGCTGTGTATTGCGACCGTCGGTACAATCATGTGTTTTTGTACCACAACGGTGCCGAATCGTACTATGCCGTAAGAGGATTCAGGGCTTCTCTGAAGGTTTAATTGGGCAGACACAGCAATTGAGAAGGCATGCCCATTTTGCCGCTAACAAATCATCTTTAAACACCTTCTGTTTAAGGAAGCAGTCGGATAAATCCGACTGCAATGGATGTCCTTTTAGCATGTTCATTGTAGATGAATAAAACTACTTATAATCAATCCATTACAGTCTTGCTTTAGCCGACTGCACTTAACCCCCTTCTGTTTAAGTAACTGTTATTTTGAAAAAAGGGAATTTCAAAAACCAGAGATTAAAAATTAAATAGTAAATTATTTTTGCTTCTCAATCGACCATCCGGTTTTTAAACCAAAAATAAACCAAGCAAGATACAAGGCACCGATGGCAAAAATGGTATCACCTATCACACGCATCCACCGAACGGTTTCCAGGGTGGGGCTTTCGAGAAATTCAGCCGAACGGGCATACCACAATCCATGTTTTACACTGGCAACGGTTTGGGCCAGTCCCACAGGCAGCACGCTCAATAGCACCATCAGTAACAATCCGATATTCAAAGCCCAGAAAGCCGTTTTAATGTGTTTTTCTTTCCAGATAGTCTTAAGATCCATATCGCGTAGCACAAAAAGCATCAACCCGATTCCCAGCATGCCATACACACCAAAGAGTGCCGTATGACCGTGAACAGGAGTGGTATTTAAGCCTTGCATATAATATAATGCGATGGGCGGATTGATCAGGAATCCAAAGATACCGGCACCCAGCAGATTCCAAAAGGCAACGGCCACAAAGAAGTAAATGGGCCATTTATAGGCACTTACCCAATCCTGTGCTTTGCTTAACCGGATGTTGTGGTAGGCTTCGAAACCCATCAAAACCAGCGGAACCACCTCCAGTGCACTAAAGGTAGCCCCCAGCGCTAACACACCGGTGGGTGTTCCAGTAAAATACAGGTGATGAAAAGTTCCAATGATACCTCCCGAAAGGAAAATAATGGTCGAAAACAAAACATTTGAAGTGGCAAACGAAGCCCTGATGATCTGCATACGTACAAACAAAAAAGCGATGGCAACGGTAGCAAAAACTTCAAAAAAGCCTTCTACCCACAAGTGAACCACCCACCAACGCCAGTATTCGGCAATAGACAGGTTGGTTTGCCTTCCCCACATCAATCCGGCACCGTAGAATAAGGCAATGGCTGCCGAAGCAATTACAAACATCAATAACAAATGTCTGTTTTCCGATTTCTTAATCAGGGCCGGCCAGATGGCACGTGTCATTAAAAATAGCCATAAAAACAGGCCTATAAACAGGAATATTTGCCAAAAACGGCCTAAATCAACATATTCATAACCCTGATGGCCAAACCAGAAATTGCTGACGAGTCCTAATTTTTGCATCACACCCATCCACTGTCCGGCCAACGAACCCACCACAATAATCAAAAGGGCGATGAATAGGAAGTTTACTCCAAGACGTTGAAATTTAGGTTCTTTACCTGAAATGGCAGGTGCAATAAACAGCCCTGTGGCCAACCAGGAAGTGGCAATCCAAAAAATAGCCAGCTGAATGTGCCAGGTGCGTGTAATGGAATAGGGGAGGATGTCGGCCAATGGGAATCCGTAAAGGGCCAGGCCTTCCACGCCATAGTGGGCGGTTATCACCCCCATCAATATCTGAACTAAAATCAGAGCGGTTACCACCCAGAAATATTTTAAGGTGGCTTTCATCGACGGGGTGAGCTGGTTTCCTGACAAAGGGTTTACCTTTGGAACAATGTGTTCCTCGTCATCATCTTTATTAGTGGCATAAAACCATCCTAAAAGTCCGATACCGGCCAACAAAACAATCACACTAAAGCCAGTCCACAACAATAGCGATCCTGTTGGCTCGTTGGCAACCAGTTTTTCGGGTGGCCAGTTGTTGGTATAGGTAATTTCCTGTCCGGGACGTTCGGTAACCGTAGCCCAGGTTGCCCAGAAAAAGAAGGTGTTCATGTTGTTCATCCTGTCAAGGGTTTTAATGCTGTTGGCAGGAATGGCATAGGCTTCACGCAGGTAATCCATTTCAGGGTCATCCATAAACAATCCTTCAAAATGCTGGCTAATGGCTTTGAAAGCCAGGGTTTGCGACTCAGTCAAAGTCAGGTTGCCCGTGGCTTTATTATATCTGTTTTCTCTGATTTCATTTTGCAGGCGTTTTTCAAGCATGGCCTGTTTTTCGGTGTCCAGGTTGCTGTAGGTAACACTATAATCGGCTTTCGACCATGTGTCGAGGATGAATATGGCTTCCCTATGAAGCCAATCGGCTGTCCAGTCCGGGGCCTTGTATGCACCGTGGCCCCAAATGGTTCCTACTTCCTGGCCTCCCATCGATTGCCAGATATTCTGGCCGTCTTTGATGTTCTGACCTGTAAATAAAACAGTGCCATCGGGGGCCAGCACCTTATCAGGGATGGGCGGCGCTTGTCGGTATATTTCGATACCATAGTATCCCAAAACGCTAAAAGACGCTACCATTACCACAATAAATGTTATCCAAAGTCTTTTTGTTTTCATTATATTTATCTTTTATGATTAATTTCTGGCGGCAAAAATATAAATAAATATAAAAGGACATTAATATCTTTATATTATTGTTTTGTGTATTTTTGCCTCATTAATTTTTAATGAAGATTGATCATGATAACACCAGATACCAGCATTGGCGAGATTGTACGAATGAATTTTAGAACTGCCCAATGGTTTAGTGATCACCACATTGATTTTTGTTGTGGCGGAAATATTTCCATTTCCCAGGCATGCGAAAAGTCGGACCTGAGTGCAAATGTCCTTATTGAAGAGATCAGTGCCATATTGCAACAGGACGATCCCGATTCAAAGTACATCGATTTAATGGAGCTCGACGAATTGTGCACCTATATTATCAGACGGCACCACAGTTACGTGAATGAAAAAATGCCTTTTATATTGAGAAACCTGGATAAGCTTTGCGAGGTTCATGGTGAAAATCACCTGGAATTATTTGAGATAAACACCTTGTTCAATCAAGTGGCCACCAATCTGACGGCACACATAAAGAAGGAGGAACTTATCCTGTTTCCTTTTATAAGCAGGATGGCAAAAAACCACCAGGTGCAATACAACAAAGCCATCACCAAAGGTAAACTTGCGACTACCATTTCTGAAATGGAGCAGGAGCATACATCCGAAGGAGGACGTTTTGATTCTATTTCGCGTTTGTCTGGTCATTATAAAACACCACCTGATGGTTGTTCAACTTTTAAGGTTACTTATCAGGCACTTCAAGAATTTGAACAGGATTTACATCGTCATATCCACCTGGAAAACAATATCCTGTTTAAGAAAGCCGTTGAACTTGAAAATAGTTACATAAGTTAAATAAATATGATATCGAAGAGTACAGAATATGCGATCCGGTCGTTGGTATATATCCAGCTTCAAAATGGAAAGGAAAAACGGCCAGGGGTTGTTGAGATTGCACATGAAATAGAAGCTCCCGAACCTTATACGGCTAAAATCCTGCAATTGCTTACCAAGCAGGGTTTGGTTGAATCGGTCAAAGGCAGGGGAGGTGGTTTCTTTTTTCGTGAAGACCAATTAGATCATACCTTGTACAACATAATTCAGGTGGTGGATGGAGATAGTTTCTTTTATAAATGTGGCTTTGGTTTGCATCACTGCAGCAGTGAGCATCCATGTCCGTTGCACGACAAATTTGAAGCCATCCGGGATGGATTTTATCAGATTGCTATTTCAGAAACCATTCGATCGCTTGCCAGAAAAATAACCGAAGGTAATGCTGTAATGAATCGAATATATAACAACTAAAAAATCAAAAACATGAATGCCAGAAACTATAAAAACCTCGAAATAAAGGACAATCCACACAAAGTGGATGTTCGACAATTGTATAATGATCCCTCGGCACAAATCGTGCACATGAAGTTAATGCCGGGAGAGCGTTTAAAACCACACAAAACTCCCGTAAATGTGGCGTTTTATATCCTTGAAGGGAAACCCACTATCCACGTTGGCGATGAAAGCATTGCCTGGGAACGGGATTTTCTGGTGGAAAGCCCGGCCAACCTGGTTCATTACATCAGCAACGAAACCAACGAACCAGCCCGTATTCTGGTGATTAAGGCACCCAGGCCTGATCAGCAAACAAAAGTCCTTTAATAGTTTAACTTCTACATTATGAGTGAATTAATTAACAATTCAAAATGCAGAAAAGTAGCCCCCCAAATGCGCTTCTTCATCGGGAGGCTACAAAAGCATGTACAAATGCCGGATCTTTATCGCTGAGCCAGATCGTCGGTTTTTGGCTCGCGTAGGATGGTTTGCGAGTAAACTACTTCATTGCCTTTCACCAGCTCAAAGGTGTATTCTCCAATAGGTAACTCACTGATATCGTAGCTCATGTCAACAGTTGCGTAGTTTTTGTAACTCTTTTGATATAGCACTTCGTGGTTGCCTTTCACTCTGATTTTGACCTTTTCACCGGGAACCTTTGCTACTTTAACTGCTACCATTGATGGGTTGTTCATCCCGATGGAGGCTTTCAGGTCGTTTGTAATGTAGCTATATGAACCGGTGTTGGATTTTGGTGCAGGTTGCGCAATGCTAAAGGCGGTAATGACTGCCAGGGCGATGGTTAGAATGATTGATTTCATGACGTTAAATTTTATAGTTCAATTATAATAGATTTAAATTATGAAGCAAAACTACCACAGAAACAAGGTTTTGGGAATGATTATCCTGTGAACTTCAGAATAGGAGGGGTGAAGTGCAGACCTGAGATTTTGAACCGGATTTTACCTTCAGGATCTTGTTCAAGAAATCACCACTTTTTTACTGTAAAAGTTACCGTACCTGTTTGCCGCTTCCGCTATAAGCGAATTAGCCTGTTTATCAATGGCCTTAAAAAGCTGAGTTTCGATGCTAATGGTGTCTTTTTTAGTTTGACGTTTCCAGATTCCGATGACTTCTCCATCCAGCACAATCATAGGCCGGAAAATGCCATTGTTGGAAACCACTTTTTCTGGTGCGGATGTCAGCATGGCTGCTCTGTTTTTGTAGCTGATGAGGTATTCATCAAAGGCCGGCAAGAGAAAGAGATTATGCTGCATTGCCAAAAATTTTTGGTGTGGATTTGAGTACAGGTAAGTGTCTGGTCCTAAGGTTATGGATTCAAAACCGCTTCTCACCATCTCAAAGGCTTCCCTGGCCTCCTTTGCCGAAAGCCCCGACCACCAGTTAAAATCCGGAAGTGTGGCCGGCCCGTGACTTTGAAAATATCGGATGGCGAGATTTTTCAGGGCTGTTTCTTTAGTATAAGCGGTTTGTTGCGGAATTCTTTCGTCGAAAAGGGCATAGGTAGGTTTGTTGTTTATAGAGGAACCACTACAGATGATTTTTTCAAGTTCGGCGCACAAAAGCAGGTGCGACAGTCGGTTTTCGTCGGTTGACAGACCGGCATTGTTAAAGTGCAACGAAATATCCTCCCTGGTCAGGTGCCGGTTACCCGAAAGAATTTCTATCAGGATCCGATAACTTAAATCCAGCATTGCACTGGTGAATCCCAGTTGTTTGTGGCGTGAATTCAGTGAAGCTTTTATGCGTGGTGCGGTGATTTCTAGAATCCATGAGATATCGGTTGAAGCAACCAGATGCCAGGTGGGACGGAGGATGTGCGTCCGGAGGATGTCGCCCTTGTTCAGGGCTTCGTCCACCGTCTGAATGGTTGATTTCTGCATTCTGAGGCCAACCGCCCATTTGGCCATGGACAAATCCTGCGCCTGCATACAACCCATCCACCGAACAACATCCTCAGGTGTTTTAATATTAGTGATTGATATACACTGGTTTAATAAACGGAGGTGGGTTAGTTGATGATTTGTCATGGTTCCCTTCAAAAAATCAGAGTTGGTTATTCAACTTCAAAATTAAGCCATTCGATGACCAATTCATGTTGCTTTTTATCTATGGTACAAAAATAGTTTCTTTGATGATTATCGGTAAATAGTTGCATGTTGTTGTATTCAACAATTGGATATTCAAGCAGGTTAAGATGAAATGATTTACTTCCCGCATAGGTCAGTTTTTCGTTAAATTGTTGAAGATTATCTCTATTGTCGGGAAATACATGAAAATCATCTTTACTAAGATTCATAGAGAAAAGCAAATATTTTCCTGAGGGTTCAGTTGAATCGTACAATGGTATAGAATACATAAACCTCAATTTTATTGTGTCTTCCGTTTTGTCAAAAACGCTTATATACAGAGGGTATTGAGGATAGTTTCCAAAACTATTGCTATCAAGCGGACCAGAGATGAGTTTGCGGAAGTCCAGGTTGGCACCTCTAATTGCATTGCTATCAACCAAATCCTGGATGTTGAAGTTACCATTAAATAATGGAATTCCGGTATTAAGTGAAAAAACAAGAAGTTGTACCTGTTTCTTCTTCTCCATGTGGAAGCTGCTAATCATGATGCAAGTATCAAAAGTTGTTCCCGTTAAGCGTGAATACCTGAACAAATGGTTTGGATTGATATCTATCGCATCCAATGACAGTTTCAAGGCTTTGCATTTATCGTTTGCTAAATCGAATTGAATTTCATGATAATTTGTTACCCGTTCCCCAAGCGAATAGTAGTAAACCAGCACGTTAATCTTATCCTCTTCTAACCCATAGGACTCAAAAAGTCCTTTTTCCACATAATCAAGCAGTTTTGCATCGGGAGGTGCCATGATATGCTTTTCTATATTTCCGACATGTTTTATTTCAAATAGGCAGAAGAGATCAAGTTTTTTTGATAGGGTTAAAATAATAAATCTGTTTTTGTGATTGATAAATTTTCGAGCCTTGTAATCTCTTGATGAAAAAGGCTTAAACGATTTTATCACCGTAACCTTGTGTAGCGCACAGTTGACTGTCAATACCATTAAATCATTCTCTGCCACCCGATTGAAGAAGAATACAAAGGTGCTGTCTGTAGCGATGCAACCAACAAAGTCAGGTTTAATGCCAGAATAAAAATTACCTTCCTTGCTAAAGATTTCATTGAAAGTGGAATCGGTGACTACAAAAAGGTACTTATCGGTTAGGTTAATGTAGAAACAATGGATGCCAAGGTTGTTATGCTTTTCATAAATACCATTGGCCTTTCTGGTATCCACAGCTATTCTTGCCATTTCGGTTTGTGCCTGACTGATAAATGTCAGGAGTATCATCGTAATTGTAAATAAGAAAGGCTTAATATGATGCTTTGTGTGCTTTGTAATCATTCGTTAATTGTTAAGTTTAATTTCAACCAGTTTATATATATCGGGCAGGTTTTCTCCATTAACTACCTCAATGCGTATTCCGCGTCCTTCGGCATATTTTCGGGCATTCATCAATTCGGTTTTGATCCCCTGATTTAGTTCGCTTTCCATAATTTGGTCAACGGCTTTTTGTCCAAATACAAATGCTGCCTTAAAATAGTTGGCTCTTGGCAAAAGATAAACGATAGCGCGTTTTTTGTCTTTAATCCGAAAGTTCCAACCATATTTTTTTCCTGAATGTGTCCATTCTTCTTTGCCAGCAGGATATCTGTCAATTACAAATTCACAGATATTTTGCCACCATACAAAGGAATTCCCCAGCTTATCGGCAAGTTCCTCACGGGTGGGCATAATCGATTTATCCTGAAAAATACTCGTGTCTTCCATAATCACCCTGTACTATCGTATATTTTGTTTCATTTCGGTGAGAATGGCTTCAAATCCATTGTGAATGATGGAGTCGTATTCTGCATGGAATTTCTCGAAGGCGGCCAGTATAATTCTTCCCTCCAACGTCAGCACTGTGTTTCCTCCATCGGCACCTCCCCGGGTTGGATTAATTAAGGGAAATCCCAATTCGTTCTCAATTTTGCGCAGGTTATCCCAGGTTTTACGGTAGGAGAGGCCCAGCTTTTTCATGGCTTCGCTTAACGAACCTGTTTCATCAATGGCCTTGAGCAAAGCACATTTGTTGTCACCTAAAACGCCAATGTGATCAGAGGTCTCGAGCCAAATCTTGAAGTTCAGCCGCATATTTTTCATTTTCGAACTCATGGTAGTTGTATTTATAACGACTTTGTAGCTACGATTTTACGTTGTTACATTCTTATCATGCTAAACTACTGAAAATAGCCTTTGATAAGTCCATGAGTGGAATAATATTAAGAAACTTAACTCGAAATAAAAGGAGCCTTCCTGATATACTTTTCATTAGTAAGTTCATCCACCAGAAAGTTGGCCAGGTCGGTGGCACTGATTTTGCGGCCCGGACTATCATAAAGGCTGGTTTTGATAACCCGGCGTGTGTCGGTTAACTCAATCATTGAGGAGCGAACCAGCGTCCAGTCAAGGTCGCTGCCTGATAAAAGTCCATATGCTTTTTGCCTGTCGGTTATGATTTTCGGAACAAAAAGTTTCATGATGCTGACAACAAGCTTTGTTTTGAATCCTTTTTTGTCGGAGGGAGTGTCAATGGCCAAGCCTGCGAGTTCAATATACCTTTTTATTTTGTTTCTTTTGGCAGCATCTATTACGTGGCCAGTGGCAATGCTACAGGTGTCCGGGGTTTTAATCGCCGGGCCGATGGTGCTGATCACGGCATCACAACCTTTGAGCAATAAATGGATTGTTTCTGCATCGCGGGCGTCACCCTGGATTATTTCCAGCGACCGGCTGCTTTGAGTGAGTTTTGCCGGGTTTCTGGTGAGTGCTTTAACCTCGTACCCTTTTTCAAGCAACTGTTTGATTACAAACCGGCCGGCCTTTCCCGTGCCACCCAAAACGGCTATTTTTTTAAACTGTTTCATTTAGAGATGCGGTTAAGTAACCCGGAATAAAATTGATTGAAATCAAACAAGTCTACCCCGAAGAAGTGCTAAATTAGTTGTTTCGTTCACCAGAAAGCAATTGGTTTTAAAAGATTTAACATCTTTTAAAGGTGGCTAAAATACATTCGGCAGAAAATCAAAAATATCGTTGCGCAATTCTTTTATTTTCATGTTTAAATATTTGTTGTTCTGGGTTTTCCTGCTCGAAATCAAAATGATATTCTGGAGTTGTTCTTCATTGATTTTACCTTCCATATATTGCGCCAAACTGTGATACCATTGAATAGTAGGTATGTAGCGTGCATTGCCATAGAACTCTTCTTCGCGTTGAACCAGTTTGTATCTTTTTTCAATGCTCAGTAGCTTCTTGTATTTCTCCTGCTTTAACAGCGACATAAAATAGGCGCAGAAAAAGATGTGCCACCTGAAACTAAAGATTTCCTTTTTATGGGTGGCCAGAAACGATTCTCCAAAACTCTCCCCTTTGGCATATTTCTCGTTTTTGTTTAACGTTCTGATGTATACCGAAATAAATCCGATCTGCGTGTACATGCTGTTGTTGGTCTTTAACTCGCTGATGTTTTCGGTCATGATCTTTAGGGCCGTTTTATTCTTGTTTTGAATGATGAGAATATTGCAGAGTTTGATAAGATAGAACAGGTAATCGGAATTTTTTTGTCTTACCGACAGATAGGCATAATATTCAGCCTGTTCCATCTCACGTAACATGGAATGCATCATCGCCCGGTTAGAATAATAATTGGCCAGAATCCTTTTTGAATAAAATGCTTCTGTTTGGATTACCTTATCTAACTCATCGTAAATACTCCTCAATTCATCAAACTTGCGGTAGTTGTAATGGATGTAAGTGGTTCTGATCAAAGCCTTGTACCGCGTAAAACCATCAATGGATTTGTTGTTGAAGGTGTCTATTAAAAAGGGTTCCCACTGGATGGAATCGCCATGCGACGACAGGTGGTGACTGATGATATCCACTGCGGAATTGTTCATCTTGCGGTTTAGCTCCACGGCTTTCAGGTAATCAGATTCATACTTTCGTAAAAAGTGCAATACCGATTCATAGTACAAAATGCGGGTTCGGATCAGCAAATAATCCCGGTAAGCGTTGAGCATTTCATAAAAACGAATGAAAAAATACGAGGTAGGGAGTATGGTTTTTGTGTATTTCAGCAGTTTTTTTTCATCTTCGGGAAGCACATTATCCATGTTGATGTCCTTTTCCATTTTGATGATCCACTCGAAAAACACATCCACATCGGCTTGTACCAGTTTCTCTTTAATCCACTTCATCAGATACGAATACTTGCGTTTGTCGATGTCTTCAAAAAAGTCCTTGGTTTTTTCGGGATTGTAAACGTTGTAACGGATGCGGTCGATGATGCGAAGTATTTCCTCGTTTTCAAACTGTCCGACGGTATCCAGGTATTTTAACTCATGGGGATACAGCAAGTTAACAAAATTGGAAAACTTGGATAAGTTCATTTGCAATCGGTTTTAATTTTACCCAAAGTTAGTTATTCTGGTTGAATTCAGAACTCTGTAGCATAAAAAAGAAAAACCTGCCAACACGAGGTGTCTGGCAGGTAAAATTACAATTACGAGATTCATTCTACAGTATGAGGCAGAGGTTTTACCCCCTGATCTACACATGATATTTCCTTTATTTAATCAATAAATTGAATGATTTCAGGGATGACTGCTTCGGGCTTTTCAAACATCAAAAAATGACCACATTTGGGAATCATCACTAATTTGCTGTTGGGAATTAATTCATGACCTTTTTCAGCAATTTTTATGGTTGCTCCCGGATTTAAATAGCGATTGGGAATGAGGTTGTCGTTTTCACCAAAGAAGATTAAGGTCCTGGGCTGTAAATTTTTAAGTTTGTCAAGCACCGGTTCGTTCACCATGCCAGCCACCGATTGACTCACTGCATAGCAGTAATTATCGAAATCATCGGCATACCGCATGGCCAGCCGGTCGGTAATCATAAATTCGGCATCCTTTGGCATATTATAAAAATTGAAGGCCAGGTTGGTTTCGATGGTCTCATAGTTGGAAGTTTTTACCAATACGGGCGTCATCACATCTTCGAGCCAGCGTTTTTGTCCGGCTGTAAAGCCTTCAAAACCAGCAGGGGCAAAGAGGATTAGATTGTTAATCTGTTCAGGCCAGCTCAGCCCGTAAACAATGGCAATCTGTCCACCCATGGAGTGACCAGCCAGCGTAAACTTCTCAAGACCCAGAGTGTCGGCAAATTCGTTCACCACATCAGCGTAATAACTCATCAAACCACTGTGTGGATCTTTGCTCGACTTGCCATAACCTGGTAAATCGATGGCAATACAGCGGTATTTTTTGCTTAATTCAGGAATGATCTTGTTCCAGGCAGGAATGTAGGATCCTAAACCATGAATAAAAATAATGGTCTCCTTGCCATTTCCGTTTTCGGTGTAAGCCAGTTGTACGCCATTTGAGAGGTTGGCCATTTTTACATCCGACAGATACTGGATGTCCTGAAAGGTTTTTATCTGTGGTATATTCTTGTAAGGCGCACATGAATTCATGAGGAAGAGTACTACAAAGGTGAGGCTATAGATAATATTTTTCATGTTTTTGCTTTTTTAGAATATCAACCATTTGTAAACGATAAAAACAGTCCACGGATCGGTGGGCCTTCCTGTGAAACTACCATTGATATCAGAACTATAGCTGTCGTCGTTACTGTCGTAGAAATCACCCAGCCACAGGTTGGCGGCATGTAATTCCACACTCATAAAAACACCCAGATTGTATTTGATGGCTGCATTTAGTTCTGTTCCGAGATTGTTTCCTCCTCCTTGTGGATTAACGTTGCTAAACCCTTGAGCAGCACCAATCTTTACGTTTAATTTATTGGGAATCAGGTCGTGGTACGCGTTGATCGTAAACGCGTTTAATCCATATCCCATGTTGGAGATATCGGCCACTGCCGGAGTAAAACGGTTCACCACATTGGCATGTGGAAACAAGAGATAAGCGCCTGAACTAATAAAAATAGAAGCTGGTAGCCCCCAGGTATTACCTGTAATGACGCCTGAATACTTGCCGTCAGAAATGCCGTTTTGATCGCCGGAAGAATATACATAGTCCACCGAGACATAATCTTCGAGGGTTTGTCCGTAACGATAAGCGGCCCTTCCATTGATTCCAAAGCCACCGATGTCAACTCCGTTTTCCCAGCCTACCTTGTTCACATTAACTTTTCCCAGGTTATAGTTGAAAAAACCAGTCAATTGATAGCGGTCCATAATAAAGTCGGGATTGCGACTGAAAAACATACCCAGCCATCCAATGTTAGCTGTGTAATCGTTGGTTCCGAAATTAAACCTGTATCCGCCATTGTAAGCCACCAGCGTGCTGGTAAGTCCTTGTCCGAAAACGGAAACGCCTCCGGTGTTTTTTCCACGGTCCAGAATGGCATACGCCGATACGCCTATATTCCAATAATTAGGCAATTTATGTCGATACACAGCTTCCAGAAGGGTTACATCGTCATGAAGTTCCTGGAAATTTTCATACAGCTTATAATAGCCGAGTTTTAATTTTGAAAGGTCCGTATCTCTTCTCACTGAAATACCTACCGCATCTGAGCCCCAATAGGCTAGTCGGTAACCGGTATAGGTCATCTTGTCGAAAAAGGTGCGGTATGGATTAAACGGCGTGTCGAACAACCGTTGCAATCCTAAATTTACAGCCCAGCCAGGAGCCGGAATTAATTCTATCTCAATATTTTGCGTTTGAATATTTACCTGATCAGCCGAAATGGCACTTCCTTTGTTTCCGCCCACACCATAGGCCTGGTCACCCCAGGTCCAGTCGATCTCAAATGAAGTTCGAAGCAGGGCTTTGCCGTTAAAGAGTTTGGGAGTTAAAATGAAAAACGGAATCAGTCGCTGTTCAGCATACCAGGAGGTTTTTGTGCTGGAGGTGGATGATGAATTGGAACCAAACAACCGTCCAACCAACTGACCATTAAACAAACTGCTTTCAGGATACATGTTGGTGGCCACCCCCTGAGTGATAAAAAATGCAAAAAACTGTAGCGTTTTGTATTCGCCGGCAGAAACAGGCAGGTCTTTTTTAAAGATGGATTTTGAAGTGGGAGGGTTTTGTTTTGCATCCTGAATCAGGTTATGCGTCTGAGCAACAGTGTGCTGACTCAAAACAAAGAATACTCCTGGAATCAACAATAGTAACTTGTTTTTCATTGTTAGCTGGTTTAAAGAAATTCACATTCCATGATGAATAACAAAAGGACTGCACATAAGATAATCCGGCAGTCCTTTTCTTGATTCTTTTTTTTACTTCCTTACGAATTTTTGAATGTTGGTGTCACCGAAGACGCCACCATTGGTACTTCCAAATCCGGCAGCAGCCGTTGGAGGAACATTTTGTGTGCCTGAAGTTTGAACTACTTCGTACCATAAAAGTTCTGGGTCAGCTTTGATTTCAAAAATACCTGAAACGTCAGCCAAATAAGGCATTTCCTGCACGATTACAATATTCCAGATGTTACCAACTCCAGATTTTTCCATGGTAAATGTGCTCTGATAAATTACATCAGGGGTACCACTTGTGTTGCCAATATTAAATTGATGCACCAGGAGGGTATTGTCTTCACCAAACTTGGCATAGATGGAATCTACCTGGAAATAGGTAACGAGCAAGGGAGATACGTTGGATCCTGAAGAAATCCATTCACCGATAATTCCTAAGTCTGGAGCCAGGTCGGCGCTAGCTGTGGCACCTGTAGCAAGAGCTTCTCCTTTGTCATCATAAATAGATGTGGCGGTGGTAACAGTTACTTTTGTGCCGTTTGGAATAATGGAGGTGTAATCCAGCGTAATGGTGGCTACTTTTTCACCTGCTACATGTGCAACAGAGGTGGTGAAGGTAACATTGGGAACCGCAACAGTAAAATTGGCGGTGGTCAGATTTCCTGTGGCATCGTTGTTGGCGTACACCGCCTCCGAAAAGGTAACCGTTACAATATTATTAACAGCAGTGACGCTCTCAATTGCAGGAGCCGGATTAGCTGCATCTTTTGAACAGGAAGCCAGCGAAATTGCTGCCAGAACAATGAACGAAAGAAATAGGTTTTTTTTCATTTTGATTAAGTTTAAATTAAGTTTATGATTTAACGACAAATTTAATGACTGGATAATTATCGTGACATCCCTTTCTGTTGTTTGATGCCTGTGACTATTTTTATATTTACTTGGTTGAAAGTGTTTAAAAAGTTTTGTATCAATATGATAATGTTTAAAAAAATAGTTACGACTTTTTAAATTCAGTTCCCCATGTAATCACATTTGCGGCCCAGGCATAGCCAATTCCGGCAGAAATCATCGAGATGACGGTTCCATCTTTCACTATGTTCTGCTTTAGTCCCAGATGCAATGAAAGAATCTGGTCGATCTGACCCAAATGTCCGTAATGTTCCAGGTAGATGGTGTTTTTGTCCGACAGGTTTAATCTTTCGAGAATTTGATGGTGCATGGACCGTTTAAAATGAAGAATCCCCAGATAACCCAGCTTTGATTGCTCTATTCCGGATTTTTGGAATGCCTTATCAATACACTCAAACCAGTTGTTAAGCGATACCTCGTTTAAGCGGTTTTTCATGTGGTCTACATTAAAAATTTTCAGGGATTTATAGGCCACGTCTACATTTTCTTTTGTGATGGGGTGACAGGTACCTCCGTACATGACTCCTGCATCGCGCGCCAGTGTACCATCGGTAATTACATGGGTTTCATGGAGCAGGTTTTTAGTCATTCCTTTTTTAAGGAGGATGGCTCCACCGCCGGCACCCAGATTAAACATCATTGACATGCTGGGGTCGGCATAGTCCACAAAATCGCCATTGCGGTATCCACCGGCAATCAGAACGGTATTGATCGAATCATCAGCAATCATCATGTCTTTGGCCACTTTCATGGCTGAAACCGTGCTACAACATCTTTGTTGCAAATCGAAGGCCCAGGCATTTTTTGCTCCGATTTTTTCCTGGATGTAAATGGCGGTGGTGGTCAGCGGATATTCCTTCCACTCTTCGCCAATACTGATAATTAAATCGATGCCTTCAGGATCGGTTTCTGTATTTTTTAGTGCATCCAATGTTGCCATCACACCCATTTCCTGGGTGCCGTCGTTTTCTCCCGGGATGGGTTTTTCTATGATGCCGAGTTTTTCAACTACCGCTTCTTCTGTCCAAACCCCATTTGTTTTATCCGCGATTTCTCTCGCAGTCATCCTGTTTGCCGGAATGTATATCCCTGTTCCAAGGATGCCAACCGTTGGTTTTTCTTGTGTCATAAATTAATAGGTAAAAACGTTGCTGCCTACGGCCAGGCCTGCTCCGGATGTTACAAACATTACTTTATCACCACGCTTTATTTTACCGTCCTGCAAAGCATGATGAAATGCAATGGGCACACAAGCCGAACCGGTATAAGCGTATTTATCCATGATACACGTGGTCTTGTGGTATGGCAATCCCAGTTTGTCCATCACCTTCAGGATGACCGATTTATTGATCTGAGTAAAAATAAAATGATCAATTTCATTTAACTCAAGCTTCGACTTCTGCAGTAATTTTCTAATTACCATGGGCCAGAGTCTGACGTTGCGGTCGCCGGGCATAGGCTGCAGGCTCATCAGTCCAAAATCGTTTAGATCGATTTTCTCTTTAGTAATCGGGTTTTTCGCTCCACCGGAGTATATTCCGATAAAATCCCATTGTGTTCCATCGGTAAGCAACTGGCTGTTAATATAATCCGATTTACTTTCTTCCAGGTTTTCCAGGACGATGGCCCCGGCACCATCGGCGAAAATCGGATACGAAAAAGCATCGTCGGTTCTAATAAAGGCTGGCATATTATACACTCCAATGACCACTGCATATTTAATGGATGAGTCTGTTTTCATAATTCTCACCGCATTGTCGAAGGCTATCGTAAAGCTGGCGCAGGAGGCAGAAACATCGAAGGTGCTGGTCCATTTTTCCTCCTTTTGTAATCTTCCCTGAACAAGGATCGAAGTGGCAGGTGTAATAAATTCCGGTGTGTCGGTCCCAACAATAATTAAATTAATGTCATCAGCTTTGAGTCCTGCATCGGCAATGGCTTTTTCGGCGGCTTTGGTTGCAAAGTCGGCTGTGGTTTCTTTGATCCCTCTTAAATGGGCGATATGTCGTTGCTTTATGCCGAGTTTCGATTCCATTTTGTCTGAATCGAAATCAATAGATGCCAGCCGTTTGAGTTCAGCGTTGTCGATGGCATCTCCCGGAACATATAGGCCGGAACCTGTAATTTTTATCTTATTCATTATTTATCGATTAAATAAATCCAATTTCTGTGGCTTCTTTCAAGAGTTGTTCCCTGAAATTGGGATGTGCAATTTTGATGAGTTCCATGACCCTTTCGGGAATGGTTTTTCCCCTTAAGGAGGCAATCCCGTATTCGGTTACGATTAAATCCGTATTCGAACGATGCAGGGTTACAGCCGTTCCGGCCGGAAGCATACTCACGATGGTGGAAATTTTTCCTCCTCTGGCAGTGGACCTGCAGGCAATGATAGACTTTCCTTTTCCATCAGTACCTTCTACGGCACCAATGGCCGTGTCCACTTGTCCGCCGGTACCTGAATATTGCTGAGTGCCAAACGACTCACTGGACACCTGACCCGTTAGATCGACCATGATACAGGTGTTGATGGAAACCATTTTGGAATTCAACTTGATGAGTGCCGGATCGTTGGCGAACTTACCTCTGATAAATTCTACGGACGGATTGTTGTCGAGCCATTTGTACAGTTTGGGCGATCCCATGGCAAAAGTGCAAACGAACTTGTCCTTGTAATAGGATTTCTTTTTATTGGTGATAACGCCGGCTTCGTAAAGTTCCATCATGCTGTCTACCATCATCTCGGTATGGACACCCAGGTCTTTTTTTCCTTTCAACGACAAAGCAGCTGCATTGGGAATTTCGCCAATGCCCAGTTGTATGGTAGATCCGTCTTCGACCAGCAGAGCAATGTTGTTGCCAATTTGCATGGCTACTTCATCCGGTTCAACCGAAGGCAAAGCAGGCGGGTCTTGTGAAAATTCCACAAAATAATCCACATCCACTACATGCACGTGGCAATCGCCTAAGGTGCGGGGAAGTTGATCGTTTACCTCAAGAACAACAATGTCAGCTGCTTCCATTACGTCTTTCTCGTAAGTAATTCCCAACGAGAGTGAAACGAATCCTTTGTCGTCCGGCGGAGTGCAGGTGCCAAAAAACATGTGGGGTTTCCTCACGTGCAGGCGATCGATACCGGCCCGGTGAAGCATGTTGGGGACGTAACTCACCGTATGTGTTTGTTCTTTTATGGCTTGCCGCGATCCCGGGGCATGAAACCAGCTGCAGAGTTCAAAATGGCCTTTCATCTCTGGTTTCATGTAGAAATCGTAGGGTTTTAAGGTTAACACCGAAAACACTTTTACATTTTTCACCTGATCCTTTACCAGATGAAACTGAGCCATGCAGCCTTGTGGCTCCGAGGCACACTGGGCTACGATAACATCGGAATCCGATTTCATCATGCCAACAGCCTGCTGGATGCTGATTAGCTTTTGGCTATAAATTTCCTTGTAATCTTTCATATCTGATTTCAGATTTTTCAACTCTTTTTTGATACATCATCAGGGCCATTCCTACCAATGCACTAAATACGATGGCTGTTGAGGAGGCGATAGCCGGATTTCTAATTCCCCCTTCCAGGTATTTGGTGTAAAAGCCAAAATCCAACTGGTAACTCTGAACCAAAACCGGGAGAAAATAATATACACTAAAGTAAACAACCAAAGCTGTAATGGAGGCAGCCAACGGAGGAATTAATCCCGACCTTTTGGAGAAAATTCCAAACAAAATGGGAATAAATGCCACTGAAAAATAAGCATATACACCATTTTGAGCCAGGATGGCCACACTCAGTTTTGGATACAGAATCTGGTCGTAGGTAATAAAAAAAGAAACAACGGCCAGGGCAATAATCACTGCCCTGTTGATGTAGATATAGGTATTTTGATTTTTTATCTGTTTGCCAAATAATACCTGGATAATGTCGCTTGTAATGGTGGTTGAAACCGACTGAATAAGACCTTCGAGGGTTGACATCCCTGCCGAAATCAATCCTAGTACAACGATCAACCCGATGATCACCGATACCCATCCTTTGGCAAAAACCTGGAGCACGTATGCAGGAATAATTCCATCCGTTTTCAAAGGAACGCCATCGATGCTTAAATCAGGAAATGTTAATCGGGCATACATCCCCACAACAATTACCGAATAAAAGAGCATTTGTACAATCACGGCAGTGTACAAAAACTTATTGACGTCTTTTTCTTTTTTCAGTAACAACGATTTGGTGATGATATGTGGTTGGCAAACTACTGCGATTCCAACAATGGCCTGGGCGAAGATGATCTCGAAATAATCCCTGAAAAGGAGACTTGCCGGGTTGGTAGTTCTTGCCAGGTTGGGATCGATGGTGCTGAATTTAGCCAGAAAGGCATCAATTCCGCCTTTAAAATGCTCGTAACCCGATCCCAAAAGTATAAAAGCAACAAAAATCATGATAATGGCCTGGATGGTATTGGTGTATACCATTGAATTGGCTCCGCCAAACATCATATATCCAAACACAAAGGTGATGAGCCCGATGAGGATATAAATTTCATCCACATTCAATGATTTCGACAATACTTTGGTGATGGCTACCAGAATCAATACGATAAACGTGATTAGCAGCAACGAAAGAAAAGCCATGAACAGCGCGTAGCCCTTGCTTTTGTATCTCACCCCAATCCATTGTGCGATGGTGAGCGCTTTCACTGACTGGCCATATTTTCGAAAGGCTTTCGATAGGACGACCAGTGATATCATGGAAGCAACAGGAAAAACAAAACCAAAGGATAAAACACCTGCCAGTCCGTAAACTGCAATGAGTCCGGGATTTATCACAAACGTGGCAGCACTGGTAATGGATGCTGCCAGAGAAAGTCCGATGGCCACGGGTGAAAAACTCACGTTTCCAACAGCATAATCAGAAATGTTTTTGATGGAAAGGGCACCCCGGATAACGAAATATAGTACCATGCCGGCATATATTCCAATGAGAATCCAGGTTCCGGTTACTTGAAGTGATGTGGCCATTTTAAGTTGTAAATAATCATTTCCAATTGCGATTTCTTAGTTTTAATCCAAACCTGAAACTACTAAAATTACTGGTCAGTTTTGGTAGATGACAGAAATAATGATTGGCTGTAAAAAGTCTTACAGCCAATCGGTTATCGTGTTTTTTAAATCGTCATGCCACCATCAGCGCTGATAATGGCTCCATTAACATAGGAAGAGTCGGCTGAAGCCAGAAACAAATAGACGTTTGCAATCTCTTCCGGTTTGCCCAGACGTTGCAATGGCACCCTGGATTTCATTCCGTCGAGAACGTTTTCGGGCATTTTCATGACCATCTCTGTGGCAATAAATCCGGGAGCAACGGCATTTACATTGATTCCTTTTCTGCCCAGTTCGCGGGCCCAGGTTTTTGTCATGCCAATTAATCCTGCTTTGGTGGCCACATAATTGGTTTGTCCAAAATTGCCGTACAAAGCCACCACCGAAGAGGTGTTCACAATTCTGCCATATTGGTTGGCCACCATATGCGGAGCTACACATTTGGTACAGTTAAACACGCCAGTCAGGTTTACGTCGATCACCTGGTCCCATTGTTCGTGGGTCATTTTCATCAGGGTGGCATCGCGGGTAATGCCGGCGTTGTTAATCAGGATGTCAATGCGTTGATAGGTGGAAATAATTTCCTTGACGGCACTTTCCACTTCTTCGAAGTTTGCAGTGTTTACCTTCATAAAAGCAGCTTTACCACCTTCCCCTATAATCAGTTCAACGGTTTCATTTCCCTTTTCTTCATTGAGATCCCAGATGATTACCTGAGCGCCATGCTCCGCAAACAAAACTGCACCGGCTTTTCCAAGTCCGTCGGCACCACCGGTAACAATGGCGATTTTATTTTCTAATTTTTTCATATTAAAGTTTTAAATGTTCTCAACAATAATGGCCGTTCCCTGACCGCCGCCAATACACAGGGTTGCCAGCCCTTTTTTGACCTTGGTTTTTTTCATTTCATAAATCAGGCTTGTTAGAATACGCGCTCCTGAAGCACCAATGGGATGACCTAACGCGATGGCACCTCCATTTACATTGATCCTGTTTACATCGCATTGTAAATCACGGGCTACAGCAATCGACTGTGCAGCAAAGGCTTCGTTGGCTTCAATAAGATCAATCTCCTGGATATCCATATTGATTTTCCTGAGGGCTTTGTTGGTGGCAGGAACAGGTCCGTATCCCATAATATCAGGATCGAGAGCTGCACTGGCATAGGAGATGATTTTAACCAGTGGCGTTACTCCCAGTTCTTTGGCTTTGTCGGCCGACATCACAATCAGCATGGCCGCGCCATCGTTGATTCCTGAAGAAGTGGCTGCGGTGACGGTTCCGTCTTTTTTAAAGGCGGGTCTGAGTTTTTTCAGGTTTTCGAGTATCGTCCCGAATTTTGGAAATTCATCGGTATCGAAAATGATGGGATCTCCTTTTCGTTGTGGAATTTCTACCGGAACAATTTCATCTTTAAATTTGCCCTCCTTAATGGCTTTCTCTGTTTTATTCTGGCTTCTGACGGCAAATTCATCCTGTTCCTCACGGGAGATATTCCACCTTTCGGCAATGTTTTCGGCTGTCATGCCCATGTGTTGCTGGCTGAATGCATCGGTTAGTCCGTCCTGGATCATGCTGTCGATTACCTGTGAGTTGCCCATTTTAAGTCCAAAACGAACCTTTGGCAACAGGTAAGCGGCATTCGACATGCTTTCGGTTCCGCCGGCAAGCACCACGTCAGCATCGCCCAACATGATCATTTGTGCCGCCAGACTGACTGCTTTTAATCCCGATCCACACAGCTTGTTGATGGTCATGGCAGGAACTGTAACAGGAAGTCCCGAATGAATTCCAATCTGACGGGCAACATTCTGGCCCAATCCTGCTGACAATATATTACCAACAATTACTTCGTCGATTACGTCGGCCGAAATTCCGGCTCTTTTAATGGCTTCCCTGGCTGCTACTACGCCAATTTCAACAGCTGATAAACCTGATAATCCACCGTCAAACGACCCGATGGCTGTTCTTGCTGCGGAAACTATAACTACTTCTTTCATTATTACTATTTTTTAATGATTACAAAATAACGCAACGTTATCTGAAACTTTTCTCAGGTTAAAAATATATAGCCTGTCGACTTTTGTCAATAAATTAATCTAAAAAATATTTAAAATACAGGTAATGAGAATTATAGTGTCGATAAAATAGCCATTGACCAATTTAATGAAAGCAATTACTGGAAATGCAGTAAGAGCAATGAACAACTCGTTTGAGGACAGTTATGTTGACAGAAAATCAATCTATTAATTGGCCATATTAAGCCATAAAAAGTATGATTAATGGAAGGAGAAGGCCAATTAATATCCGCCTAAATAGCAATAAAACAGTACTATAAATCCCGTTTAGCATTTCTATTGCTGAGCGACAGTCGGATATTTCTGTGCGAACGTTTGAATCCGTTGAGGTTGGCGAAAATCTGAACCTGGTACTTTTCAGGTACATCAAAGTGTGAACGTTGTTCTTCGACCACCACATTTTTGATGTCGGAAGCATCCAGACCGGCTTCCTCAACCAAAAATTCCTTCAGACGATCGTTGTCAAATTCCTGTGATGTTCCCATATTCATATAGATGGTGATGTCGGGATAGATCTGGTTGTCGGTTATTACATTGATCTCCAAAGGTGTGAATTGAATGTTGAGCTTGTCTTCCAGGTTTTTGATTTCTTTCAATCCTTCTTGATTGATAAAGCTTACCGACATTCCCGATTTTCCTGCCCGGGCGGTTCTGCCACTGCGGTGTGTATATTGTTCCTTATTCTCTGGCAGGCGGTAGTGAATTACATAGTCAAGGTCCTGAACATCAATTCCACGGGCAGCAATATCCGTGGCTACCAACAGGTTAATCCGTCGGTTTTTAAAACCCCGTAACACCTTTTCGCGCGCCTCCTGATTCAGATTGCCATGAATGGCATCAGTGGCTACCGTAAAACCAGCCAGTTGTTTCGACAACCGCTTGGCTGCAATTTTCGTCCTGCAAAACAGGATGCCCCGCTGATCGGGTCGTTGCAATAAAAGCGATTTCAGGGTATCAAGTTTTAACCCTTGTTGGTTTATAATATACTGGTTTTCAATATTTTGATTTACAAGTTCCTTTTCGTTGATACGTATTTCGGTCACTTGGTCCGACAGATATTCGTTGACGAGTTTTCTAACATCCCCCGCCAGGGTGGCCGTAAACAGCAGTTTTCTGACCTCCGGCTTACACGATTTCAAAATTTCATCTATTTCGGATTTAAATCCCATGCTGATCATCTCATCGGCTTCATCCAGAATCAGGTACTTCAGGTGATCGAGGCTGAGGGCTTTTCTGTTGAGTAAATCGATCAACCTGCCAGGTGTCGCCACTACTACATGTGTAGGCCGTTTCAGTTTTTCAATCTGGTCGTCGATGGGAGTACCGCCATACACGGCTTCGGCAAAAACACGGGACATGAATTTGGAAAATAAGAAAAACTCACGAGCTACCTGCTGCCCCAGTTCGCGGGTGGGAACCAGCACCAATGCTTGTATTTGATTTGATTTGGGGTCGATGGTTTGCAGGATGGGCAACGAAAAAGCGGCTGTTTTTCCTGTACCGGATTGAGCCACAGCAACTAAATCATTTGTGGTAGTTAAAATGGCAGGGATGGCTTGAATCTGGATATCCGTTGGTTTGGAAATCTTGTTGAATTTTAATGCGTGGTTTAGTTCTTGGTTAACTCCTATATCTGAAAAGGTCATGTTGAATACAAATTAATGGTGAATCCCTCGAATAAGGATTTGTGGCAAAGGTATGCTTTTGAGACGAGTAGATTGCAGCTGAAACGATTTCATGTGAAACCGCCAGGCCAATCTCATATTGGCCTTCGTTTAGTTTTTTATCAGATTGTACAATATAAAATCGTACATATCCGCTTCTTCCTTGAGTATTCTGAGAAACATATAGACGAGGCTGCCTATATCTGACAGCCTCGTTTCATATTAAAATAGAAAGTAACCTATTTTTTTAACATGAATTTTGTGGTGAAATTCTTTTACCTGCCAATAAAATATAATATCACCGACCAATCCACTACAGGTCAGTGTTTTCAGGGGTAAGATCGATTGGGATAATCAGCTTAAAGCTGATGTTTCGGCCCATTTCAAAAACGCCCGTTCTTCCCGTAAGGTGATTGACATCGGCATATTTCAACCGGCTTAAATGACTTTGATAAGCCACGTCGGTCAGGTTGTTGATACTGACATAAATGGAAAAAAGTGTTTTGTTGTTCAGTGTAAAATCTGTGCCAAACCCCAAGTTTAGTAAGGTATAACCCGGTGTTGTTGTTTCGGTATTGAAGGCAGAATAGATTTTATTCTGAGCGAAATAATTTTCCAGATCAATTTTGAAGTAGGCATTTGAAAGGTGTTTCCCGAGTTTTTTAGTTGTCGTCTTAAGTTCCGACGTTAGTTTCGGCGCAGGCGTAAAAGGCAGGTACCTGGTGGAATCCGGTTGATTTTTCTGCACGGCCACCACATACGAGAACGTATTTTCGAAATGCAGCCAATCCCAAGGGTGGGGATGGATATCGATGGTGATTTCACCTCCGGATAAATTTGCGTTTCCTGAGGCATATTTAAATGTACTGAAGCCATCGGTAATGGAATCGCCACCTGATGCACTTTCAAGCTTTCGCTGGAAGATGTAATTGCTGATATTATTACTGAACAAATCCAGTTCGGCAGACACGTGTTTTGAATTCAGCCCCAGTGCATAGTCCAGTTGTAAACTGTATTCGGGTTTTAAGGTTGGCACTCCAATCACAAAATTCAGTGTGCCTTCGTGTACACCATTTGATGCCAGTTCGGCAATGTTGGGCGCACGAAAACCCCTTGACAGGTTGAGTTTTGTAAACATTTTCTCAGAAAACTGATAGGTGGCACCCAAACTACCTGAAACTCCTGAAAAGGTATTCTTAAATGAGGTGAATTGGTGAATGGCACCGGATTCGGAGTTGACCACCTGCTCGCCGTTTGCATTTACATACAAATCCCGGCTTTGCTCATCGCGCAGATCAAAGCGCACTCCACCACTGATGTCGAATCGGCCGATGGTCTTCTTTGCAATAATAAATCCCCCGGTTTCTATTAAATTGTATTCGGGAATGAGAAATTCAGTTCCCTGGTTTTGGGAGTTTTGGATCATGCCATTTATTCCAAAGGATATACTAAGGTCATGATTCTCAGGAAGTATATAACGCAGGTCGTAGGTAATGGTGTTAAGCAAAAAATACAGCCCGTATTGATTTTCATTCAAAATGTCGGCGTATTCCTGACGTTGATTTTGCTGGAAGCCAAATATCACCTTTAAATTTCCATTGCCCAATATAAAACTGTTGTCGAGTACCGCTTTGTAGTGGTGGATTTTCTGAAAAGGTGTAACTGGTGTGTAAGATTTAAAATCATGGGTGGTGGCCAATGCCTGGCCCTCGGTAGTGTCGTTAATAGCAACAAGCTTAATAAATTTTCCGGTGACACTGTCACGGTCTCCTTCCACAATTCCGGGCATCAGGTTGTATGCACTGAGGTGAAGATGCGAATAGCCCCAGGATTTATTTATGCCAATGGTGCCACTTACGGCACTTTCTTTAAATCCGGAATTAAAAACATAACCGTCATACTTATTTTGATAGGCATGTGCCATTTTGTTGCTGTAACGCAGGTTCCAGGTGATTCCATTCCTATTTCCGGAAATATCCGCAGAGTATCCAATCAACCCATTGTTGGTTTGGTAATTGGTATGGATATTTCCTTTGATGGTTCCATCTGGTACGGGAGGTGCCGGAAGCAGATTAATGACGCCAGCCATGGCATCCGATCCATAAGCCAGACTTGCCGGACCTTTCAGGATTTCTACACGGTTAATGGTATACTCATCAACCTCAATTCCATGCTCGTCGCCCCATTGCTGCCCTTCCTGACGAATTCCATCACTGATAGTGACTACACGGTTATAGCCCAAACCTCGAATAACAGGTTTTGAAATGGCTGATCCGGTGGTAATTTGTGAAATTCCGGGCTGTTTTGCCAGTGCATCAATAATGTTGGAGGATGCATTTTGAAGCAGTAAAATTGCTGGTACTACCGTTATGGGCGTAGGCGTATGGTTCTTTTCGGCGGCTTTCGACAGTCCGGTTACTACTACCTCGTTGAGTTCGGCGGCAGTTTGCTCCAGGGCGAAATCCTTTGCGGAAGTGGTTGAAAGATCGATGTTTTCGGCCACTAATTTGTACCCGATAAACGAAACATGAACCAACAGTTTTGCATTGGGCAAATGATCAAGCTTATAAGTTCCATCCGATCCACTGATGGCTCCGGTTTTTAAATCGGGAAAATTAATACTGACTCCGGGTAGTGATTCTCCAGTTTCCTTATCGGTGATTTTGCCGCGAAGGCTGTTTTGCGCATTGATGGATTGATTCAACCAAACCATCAAGCAAATGATCAATAGTTTTTTCATTGTATTACGTATTTCTGAAACAAATTTTTATTGGCCCGCAAGGGGATGACAATCTTAAATTTGTTGCTCAGGTGGTCCGCGTAATTGAAATGAAAAGGTTAACAGGTTGGAATAAGGAACGAAGCTGTATTGGTTGCTGTAGCTGTCTTCCGGAGCCTCTTTAGGAATTTCAAAGTATTCGATGTCAGCATGGAAAACAGAAAATTCAAATTGACAAATGAGACAATTCTGGTGAAATTCATGAATGTTTTCATGGCTATCAGCACTTCCATTGTCATACTGATGGTGGTGCTCAAACATAATGACGGAAGGCAGCAAAAAGGCCACCAAAAAAAAGACAGAAATAATATGTCTAAACTTCCTGATCATCAAGCGGGTTGTTCTGCCAGGTTACTTTTGATGCACAATAGCAGGATTGTAAACTAAATTGGAGGCAAAAGTATCAAAATTTTAATCAGATTGAAGACCGATATTACAATTTAATGCAACGGTAACTTATCTGTTTTTTGATGCATTGGCCGGAACTATTTTCTTAACAATTTTAAAAAACAAATCAATGGCTATTCATTTAATCTATTTTTGAAAAGTAGTCAACGTTGTTTGGGATTATCAAATTTTAGCTGTAACAAAATCATGGTTTAATGAGTCATAGACATATGAAAAAATCTACCTTACTACTTTTAATGACTCTGCTGGCCATGTTCACGGCCAGCGGTCAAAATCCTGCGACCTTGCGGGGTGTGGTTTACGATGAAAAAACCAACGAGCCATTGCCCTACGCCAATATAATTGTTCTGCACAAATACATAGGAACGGTGAGCAACGAAAGTGGCGATTTCTATCTGAAGAGGTCTGATCTGGAGGTTACTGACACCATTAGTTTCCAATACATTGGTTACCAGACTAAAAAATGTATTGTTGGTGATTTGGATAGTGTCTTTACGGTTTCGTTAAAAGAGGATTTAATCAATCTGAACGAGACTTTCATTTATGGCAATCCTCCCAACGCCAAAGACATTATTAAAAAAGTGGTTGAAAACAGGGATGCAAATTATAAAACAATCAGTTCTAAAAATCAGGTTTTTATACGGAAACGAGACATCAGCGACATTGAGGAATTGTCTACCGATCTTAAAAAGAATTCCATTTCTCAATTGGATGAGCAAATGATTCAAAATGCCCTGATTAAGATTCCCCGAAATCTTACTTCTTATACCGACATGCTGGATGAATTGTATTTTCTTTCTGAAAGTACCGACAGCCTTAAGGTTAAGCCACTTAGAACAGTTTCGTTGAAAGAAATCGAAATTGAAGAACTGGATCAGTTTGGAAAAATTTTTGAAAATCTGTTTAATGAAACACAGGAAGAAGAATACTGGAAAGTGAAAACGGGTATTCTAAGCCAAAAGCTTGAAATCGACAATGAATCTGTGGGCGATACTGCTATGGAAAACAAGCCAGGGAAGGATAGTTCTTATGTTAAATACTATGCTTCAAGCATCAAATACTGGCTTAAGTATACGGCTATCAACGATACCAAAGAATGGGAATTCCTGTATGATACGCGTAAATATAAATATGATCTGCTGGGAGGAAGCCATGTGAATGGTGAAGATGTGTACATTATCGATTTTGTTCCGAAAAGCGGGGGTGAGTATATCGGAAGGGCTTATATTTCAACCACCACCTATGCCTTGGTCAGAGCTGATTATGAGTATGCCGAAGGAAAAACGGGTCGTGACTTCCAACTTTTTGGCATCGGATATTCGGAAGATTATTTTAAGGCTTCCATTTATTTCGAAAAACAGGAGGATGCCTACCAGCTAAAATATTTTTCAAAAGTATCGGGTATACGCTTTAGCCTCAACAGGAATATTGCCCTTGTAAAGAAGCAAAAACGATGGTTGACTGATAAAACACTCAACGAAATTAAGGTGAATTTGAATCTGGCTGTAAAAGCCCAGGCTTCAGTCGAGGTTTTGTTTTTGGAAAATCAGCCGATTTCTGAAACTCAATTTAATAGTTACCGGCAACCCAAGTTTATGAAGGTAGTTTATGTGGATCAGTTTACTGATCAGCTGTGGGATGGTTACCCGATTATTGAGCCAACAAAGCAAATGCGTGAATATAAGAAGCAAGAGTTTGATTGGTAGAAGCCGCGATTTAATATCTGGTTGCACTACGCTTTGTCATCTAAAACAATTTTCATCAGGCAGTTACGACAGTCGAATTTGAGGCGGTAGGAGCGGAGTTCGTCTTTTAAAAATAAAGGTTCGGGTAACCTGTTCGCAGCGGTTTGTTTTGAAGGACAAATCCCCAATTCATATTTTAGGCAATAACGTGTGGTCATGATGGTTTTTCCGGTTATCTCTTCCGACTTCAGCAGCTCAAAGGCTGGATCAATGGCATTTACGCTATGTTTGGAATAAAACTGTCGGGCAAGCTTGTTGGCAATATTTCCTCTGTAATCAATGGCTGATCGTGGATAATCCACTTGGTTTACAGATTGTTGTGCCACAGGTGTTGGGTATTCTTGCATTCTCTTTTGCAACAAGGCTACGATCACCTGCCGTTTAAGTTGATTTAAAACACTTGCAGGCAAAAAGTAAATTTCGGTGGTTTTTACTTCAACTTGTGTTACGATAAAATCGGTGTCTCCGGTTTTCATCAATTGTTTAACAATGTTTTCCCTTGCCTGATCAGGATTATCGGCTTTTATTTTTTCGGTTTCCAGGGTTAAATCAACCCGGGTTCCATCCTCATCTTCCGCCATCAGACTGAACCCATGTTGAATCTCCGAAAACTCAAGTAATACAGCTATTTTTCTGCGGTCCTTGTTGTTCTCAATAAGTTTTAAAAAGTCCTTGTCATAATTCCTGTAAACCTCCTGAGCTGGTTTTAAGTTGGGCATGCGTGCCGGGTACAGCTTATTTCCTTCGGCTTTATTTAGGTTAAACCCCTGAAGCCGACCATTTTCGTCAACAATGCAAAGTCCATCCCCGTTGGCAAACTTTTCGTTTGCCTCAATCAGAAAATGGTCATTGTAGATTTGATTCACTTTTCCCACCAACTTACCTTTGGATTTGGGACTTTCAAAAGAGGCCATTTCCGTTTTCCTACCCTCCAGAAAGTAGGATGTATATCCTCGGTTAAAGGTTTTTTCGGGATCAGGATCGAACGAAAATTTGGTGCTGCCCGATGAAGCTTTGCAATAACCATGCGAATTATCCAGGATGCCATCAATCAACTTGCGGTAATAGGCTGTGTTGTTAATCACATAGGATTTGTCTTTCAAACGGCCCTCAATTTTAAAGGAAGTAATGCCTGCCTGCATCATGTCGGCCACTTTCGCGGAAGCGTTAAAGTCTTTCAACGAAAGTAAATGACGGTCTTTGTAGTGGGTCTTTCCATTTGCATCCACCAAGTCGAACTTCATGCGGCAAGCCTGTGTACAGGCACCCCTGTTGGCGCTGCGTCCGGCTATGGCCTGACTGAAATAACACTGTCCGCTCAGACTTACGCAAAGTGCCCCATGCACAAAGGCTTCCAGTTCGGCATTGGTTTGTTTCCTGATGGAGCCGATTTCATCAATCGTCAGCTCCCGAGCCAGGATAATCCGTTCAAATCCCACCTGATCGAGGAATTTGATCCGTTCGATATCGTAGTTGTGGGTTTGGGTGCTGGCATGCAATGGGATGGGAGGCAGGTTCATTTCAAGAATGCCCATGTCCTGAATAATCAGGGCATCGGAACCCATGTTGTATAATGTGTGGATGAGTGCTTCTGCTTCCTCAAGTTCGTGGTCGTAGAGAATGGTGTTGAGTGTGATGTACACCTTCGCCCTGAAAAGATGCGCGTAACTGATCAGTTGTTCGATATCCCGAAGTTCGTTGGCAGCAGCCACACGGGCACCAAACTTTCCGGCCCCGATATACACGGCATCCGCACCATAGTTGATAGCCAAACGCCCGGTTTCCAGGTCTTTGGCAGGACACAACAATTCGATCTGTTTCACAACGTTCATGTTGCAAATGTAGAGAATAAGTTGAAAATCAATGAACATCCCCCATTTTGAAGTGTCCCAACTTCCGACTTCCCCCGATGGCCCCGATATTCATCGGGGGGATCCGGCTTTTCACCCCCTTATTCCCCCGAAGGGGGAAACCGTCGCGGCTTACTCTTCTATGTAATAATTTCTTTTCAAATGATATTGGCATTAAGAGTGCTTCTAACTTCCGACTCCCAACTCCCCGCAATCATGATTCCCGAATCGCTTAACACTTTCGGGATCGGGATCGGGGTTCAGGATAATGCTTTAGAATACTTGCCAATTGATCTCACCTTTCAAAGTTCCGATTTACCTGACATACTATCTGAAGGAGATCAAAAAATATCCTAATTCAGGTTGTAAAAATTATCATTGTCCACTCCAAAATCAAACCGTCCGTCGGTCATGGAAAAAGGAATTCCATCTTCAAGAAATTTTAAATTAAAATATCCCGAAAGGATGACTTCTGCTTCCACATCATCGACAAATATTTTTTGTGTCCGTTTAAAATACAGCTCACCTTCGAGGATTTCTATAACCTTGTTATTTTGGTCGGTAATAAACTCTACTACAACTTCACTACCTGACAGATTGATTCTGGTATCGTTTAAACCCAGCAGATCCTGATACTTCGTGGTAGCCGTATCAGGAATTGTGATCTTCATGGATAAATAGTCGTCTGAATAATTCCCAATAACTCCCTGAAACACAAACGAAAGTTCCTGATTTTGCACAATAACCTTTAAAGGCATTACATTTCGGCTATAAACAAATACACTTCTTTCGTAATTGGCACCAAAGGTATTGTAACCCCACTCTGAATAAGCTGGTAAATCGGTATATTCACTATCGGGGATAAATACTGAATCGGAAAGACCGCTTCGTTTTGAACAACCAACGGCTGCTATGATGATGAACAATATTAATAACTTCTTCATTTTACTTTGTTTTTAAAGGGTATATAAAACTGATACGAACACCACCACCAAAAGTGTTGTCTGCCAAACCGAAGGCTTCGGGGGTAAAGACTAAGGATGGGAAGTCGCCCTCAAGCCTGAAATTTGGCTTGTTTTGCCGCCCCAGCTGAATACCGACTCCTAAATCTCCTGCTGCATAAAAACTCCCCGGTTGATCGAATAAACCAGCAATTTCCTTTTCATGAATTTTCATGGCCGGATCAAAAAATTCAATCTCCCGTTTGTTGGCCAATTTAAAGTTGAGATCAATCGCCAATTTAAAATAGAGCCTGAAAAATCTTGGTTTAAACGGGGAATACCTGATTTCAAAAGGAACACCCATGTATTGGTTTGTTTCTCTGATCTCATTTATCCGATAGTAATAGGTTTCTTGCTGATTTTGATTCAGCATCACATAAAAGTAATCTGAATTGTTAGCATAGTCCGAATACGAATCCATGATGGTTTTGATGGATGAGTAGCGCAGACCGGAAGACAACCAGAATTTGTCGTTGTGCGACCTGTATTCTGCCTTTAAGGCTACAAATGGCGCATAGGTCAGCCACGATAATTGCGAGTAATTGTTGTGATACCCAAAGTAGTACACAGCTTCGGCTCTGATAAATTCGTAGTCGCGACTTTTTGTCTCAAACGACCTGGATCCGCCCTCGATGCCCAAATAAATCTGGTGTTTCTTTTTGGCGGGAATGGATGTAATATCCTCACTTTGTGCACTTACCATTAAAGAGCCAAGGCTGAGCCACAAGATTAAAAATTTTTTTTGCATTGAATTTGTTTTAATGGGTTGGTATGTTGTTGTTATTTATTCGAAATCCACGGGTTAATCATACTTGAGTCAGATTTATTTGAACAGGTTATCTTATTCAATCCAAAAATAACAAAAATCAGGTACCTGACGCCTGTTGTTCAACTTTTTGTAAAAAACCAATAACGGATAAACTAACGGAGCATTGTATTAACTTGATTTTTTTAGTTTAAATATTGATGTAAAAGCAAAGTGTAAAGTGTTTGTTTACAGCACGCTTAACATAAATTAGGTGCTTATTCCCGGACTCAGGCGAAAGAACTTCTCAATGCTTCCAAACGGCAACAAACAGCAATATCCAGCCGGCAATGAAACTCAGTCCGCCAATTGGGGTAATGGCGCCTACCCATTTGATGCCGGAAATGGCCATCACATACAAACTTCCTGAAAACAGAATGATGCCCAATCCAATCAGCAAGGCCGACCAGTTGAGCCATCCTGATGGCCACATGATTGATATCATGCCTATCAGCAGCAAGCCAAGGGCGTGGTAAAAATGATATTCTACACCGGTTTTATATACCTGCATCATTTCTTCGGTAAGTTTGGGTTTGAGGGCGTGCGCCCCGAAAGCACCAATCGCCACTGCCAGGGCCAGCATGATAGCAGCTGAAAGTAAAATGGTTCTACTCATGGTTATTTTTTCTTGCAAAGGTAAAATGATCCGGTGATTTTTATCAGGTCATCAGACTGTATTTTGTGATTTACTCATCTACCATGAATGTAATTATTGGACATCCATTGCAGTCTGGCTTTAGCCGATTGCAAGATCAGGTTTAATCCTGAATCATCAGCGTGTTTTCTGATTTTGAAATGGGTTTTTTATCAAACTTGAATTGAAGTATCTGGCATCTCCGGTAACCTCTTCACCTAGCCAGGAAGGTTTTTCAAAAGAGGTATCTTCGCTTGGAAGTTCAATTTCAGCCACGATCAACCCCTGGTTGTCGCCGTAAAATTCATCCACTTCAAAAGTAAGCCCACTGGTTTCAGGAATCAAAAAGCGTGTTTTGTCGATTATGCCAGGTTCGCAAAGTGTTAACAACTCATCGGCTTCTTCAACCGGAATTTCTTTTTCCCATTCGTAACGGCTGGTGCCAGATGCGTTTACAATTCCTTTGATGGTGATAAATCCGCTATCTCCTTTGATGCGGACACGCACCGTCCGTTCGGGATTTGATGACAAATATCCCTGTAAAATGCGGATGGATTTGGTGGCCAGTGATTTAAAATCACCGGTCACCAAAAATTTTCGTTCTATTTCTTGTGCCATAGTCGTTTGATTTTAGTTATCTGTTTTTTTATCAGTCATGCCTTCAACCAGCCTCTTCTTCGCCAACGGGACTTTATCTGTGTTTGGTTGAATATCTCTCATTATATAGCTCCTGCAAAGTCTGCTAATCGGCCACTCAGATATTGTAATAAATTGAAAATTTGGAAAAAATGTTGTTGTAAAATCCGCCCTGCATGGCCAATTATTTGAAAGTGTTTTAAAGGCATTTTCAATTTCGTCCGACAACCTTTTGTTCACTTCTTCAAACGTTCCCTGACCATCGATTTTGGTGATGCCATGCCGTTGGTTGTATTTGTTGATAACAGGGACGGTTTTATTTTCATGTTCCTGCAACCGGTTTACAATTTTTTCGGTACTGGTATCGTAAGGCATACAGTCTAAGGTCTTACTTCTGGCGTCCAGTCTTTTGATGAGTTCAAGTGTAGGTACTTCAATTTCAATTACTTTTGAAATGGACGAACCGTGTTTCTTCAGCAAACCGTCCAGAATATACGACTGAACCAGCGTACGAGGAAATCCCTTAAAAATGTAGCCTTTTACTCCTTTTGAACCTTCCAGCTTTTTCTCGATCAATTTAACGACTATTTCATCAGGTACCAGTTGTCCACTTTCGTAGAGTTCGGCGATCCGTTTGCCAATGGCAGTTTTATTTTCAATTTCGGCTTCAAGCATCGGGCCGGTGGCGATATATTCGAGGCCGTAAGCTTTGGCGAGTGCTTTGCCCTGCGAACCTCTTCCTGATCCGGGATATCCAAAAAGCACAATGTTCATCAGGCTTTTGCTGAGCTCGAGCTGAACGATGGCTTCGATGTCGGCACTTACTTTTTCAATGCTTTGTGCGCCATTTACTGCGAAATAGTTTCCCTTTTCTTTGTAGAAATTGAGAACAGGCAGGGTTTTTTCAGCGTATTCGCGTAAGCGATTTCTGATTACTACTTCATTGTCGTCGGACCTGCCTGATATTTTGCCCCTGTCCAGAAGCCGTTGTACCGAAATTTCTTCATCTACTTCAAGGCTGATGAGGCAATTGAGCGAGGTATTTAATTTAATCATCAATCCTTCGAGGATGTAGGCCTGAATGTAGGTCCTTGGAAATCCGTCAAATAGGAAGCCGTTGGCATTGGGGTTCGACTGGATGGTTTTTTCGATTATCTGCACGATGATTTCATCAGAAACCAGCCCGCCTGATGAAATGATGGAACGGGCTTCGAGTCCAAGTGCCGATCCCTCTGAGATTTCCTTCCGGAGGATGTCACCTGTTGAGATATAAAACAGCTTGTACTTGTTGATTAAAAATTCCGATTGCGTACCTTTCCCCGCTCCCGGAGGTCCGAATAATGCTATATTTAACATAGTCTCATATTTTGTAGGGTTTTGAGTTTGTCCTCTGACCGTTGTAGATTAATTTGATTGTCTAAAGATAATTGAGGATAAACCCATTTTTTACTTTTATTTTTAAAACAAACTGTATCCAGCCTAAAGTTTGTATTTTTTCACGAGAAAATCGGATAGCCCGATGTTATCCGGAACTTTGAGTTTTTCGCATAGATTGTTTAGGCTCATTTCCAAACTCTTGGTAGGTATATTCAGGATGGATGCAATTTCTTTTGATGAAAGCTTCAATCGTAGAAGTGCGGCCAGTCGTTTCTCATTTTCGGTCATGGTTGGGAAATCAAGGCTTAGCAGTTGAAGAAACCGACGGTTCTGTTCATCAATATGGAACTGTAACATTTCGCGGTCGCCGAACTCTTTCTGATAGATATTAAGCTCTTTATCCGGGTTTTTATCCTTAATTGTGCTTTCTTCAATTGAATTCTGTAGGTCATTAAGTTCATTCAGATGTTGTTTCTTTAAATACGATATCTGCGATTGCCACCGCTTTTGTTTATTACTAAAAATAATGACCAGCACGATGATGGATATGAATGAGATGAATAGTAATGCGACGTACCACAGGTGGATATCCCGCTTGCTTTCAATAATTTGGGGCAGTTTTTCAGCCTGAAAATGTTCTGCTGTTACCTGGCCGGAATTTGTTTGCATTTGCAGGACAATGGTGTCGTAAACCAAACTGCTATTGGTTTTTGGAGTTTGATTATCAGTGATCAAAACCTGATGCACCTCCATGCCTACCACATCTTGTTTAAAAACATTGTTTACAAAAAACAACATAAAGAAGCACAAGATGCCTGCAGCTATTGGCGTTGCAATCCAGCCAAGGCTGATACTGCCCAGAATGTTAAACTTGATTTCACGGCCGCCTTTGTATAAACCGATGCCAATAATAGCACCTATTACTATTTGCGAACTTGAAACCGGAACCAGGGGAATTGAAGGGAGGCCGATGGAAACAAAGGCGTTGGATAAAGATTTTGACGAAAAAATGAACAACACAAGTGCCTGAGACAGTACAACAATCAGGGCTGCTTCCGGTGTAAGAGGCATCAATGTTTTTCCAACCGTTTCCATTACATGCTTCGAATACGTGATAATGCCGATGCCGATAGCGATTCCACCAATGAAAAATAGTTGCTGTTTGCTGCTGATTACAAACCAGCCAAAATCGATGGAATTAAAATGAACAGCATGTGTAAAAACTCCCATTACATTGGCAATGTTGTTGGCCCCCAGACTGTAAGCTCCAAAGGCGCCAATTACCAAAAGGCTCAGCCTTAGCAATGCATCTTTGTATAGCAGGTGCAATTTTACTTTCTTCGTTGCTAATTGCAACAGCATAAACAGCCCGACTGCAAAGATTCCACCCAGTATAGGACCTGATATCCAGGTGGAGACAATTTGGGTAAGAACACCAATATCTGTGGGATTGTTGGTGTAATAATTCCAACCAATAATCGATCCCACGATGGCCTGGCTGGTGGAAACAGGCAACTTTAAACGGGTCATCCACAAAACAGTAAGTGATGCTGCAAGGGCAACGGTAAAAGCTGCCGCAAGCGATTGCATACTACCTAGTTTACCAAGTGTTTCGCTGGCCCCGGCACCCTGAACTACGGCACCCAGGATAACAAAAATGCTCCCTATAATGGCGGCCGTTTTAAATTTAACCATGCGGCTGCCCACGGCGGTACCAAAAATGTTTGCAGCATCATTGGCTCCCAACGACCAGCCTAAAAACAAACCACTCGATAAAAAAAGGAGGATGATCATATATTGAGTTTCAACGCCATGAGCGATAGTACATCGGCCAACTTTTCTGCTTTATCCGAAATGGATTCGATGTGTAAGGCAAAATATCTTAAGTGAATTTTGTGGGCCAAATCAAGCTCGGGCATATCATGAAACAGCTTGCGCTTGATACTTCTGGAGATTTTATCTGTTTCTTTTTCGTAAAAATAAACTTTCGACAACATATTGCGTACCTGAACGGGTTCATTGAAAAATGTACGTACCGCAGGGATTACACATAATGCGGCTTCTACTGAGTTGTTGGTCAGGCGAATATAATCTTCCCGTATGCTATCCGGAAAAAATGGCAGTTCAATTTCAAATTGATACAAGTTGTCTTTGGCAATATCGATTAACTCATCCATCCGGTCGAGCATGCTCTCAATATCATTGATGTTTTGGGGCAAGAGAGAATGCCGGTAAAATTCATCATCAATTTTACGTTGTAAGCGGTCAGCAGCGGCTTCCAACCGATCGATATTCGTTATTTTATCAGCAAAAAGTTCTTTTTCGTTGTCAAGGTAATTGAGTACTCCTTGTTTGAATACCAAAACTCCCTCTTCAACAGTATTTATAAATTCGTCGATTTCAACTACCAGTTGTTTGGCATTTTTAAACAGCAGTGACATGTGATTACAGCATTAAATTCAAATCAAATAATTTCAGAATTAATTCCAAACTCAAAGATACGCTTTTCAATTGCAGTTTTAAATCCATTATTCTATTTTCGCAAAAAAGGCTGTCAGAGTATTCTGACAGCCTTTTTTAAATTGAGTGAGATGAACCTACAATTGAGGGCCGGCAGCTACTAAAAGCCGGCCTTCTTTTTCGTCGGTATATTGTTCGAAATTTTTAATAAATAATCCGGCCAATTCTATTGCTTTGGTATCCCATTCAGCCGCGTTGGCGTACGTGTCGCGTGGATCAAGAATTTTAGGGTCAACTCCGGGAAGTGAAGTGGGTACTGCCAGATTGAAAATCGGGATCATTTTTGTTTCTGCTTTTTCGATCGATCCATCGAGGATGGCGTCGATAATTCCGCGTGTATCTTTGATGGAGATTCGTTTTCCGGTTCCGTTCCATCCGGTATTTACCAAATACGCTTTTGCGCCATTGGCAATAATCTTTTTCTCAAGTTCTACACCATATTTGGTCGGGTGAAGCGATAAAAAGGCAGCACCAAAACAAGCTGAGAAAGTTGGTACAGGATGAGTTACGCCAACTTCTGTTCCAGCCAGCTTGGCAGTAAATCCTGAAAGAAAGTGGTATTTGGTTTGATCAGGAGTGAGGATCGAAACAGGTGGCATCACACCAAAGGCATCGGCCGTCAGGAAAATCACCTTTTTAGCCGGACCAGCCTTCGAAACAGGCTTTACAATGTTTTCAATATGATAGATAGGGTAGGAGACGCGTGTGTTTTGTGTAACGGAACCATCATTAAAGTCAATGATCCCGTTCTCATCAACGGTGACATTTTCGAGCAAGGCATCACGTCTGATGGCGTTGAAGATATCGGGTTCGCTGTCTTTGTCCAGGTTGATGGTTTTAGCATAGCAACCACCTTCGAAATTGAAAATCCCTTCGTCATCCCATCCATGTTCATCATCACCAATCAAAGCCCGTTTCGGATCGGTAGACAAAGTGGTTTTACCTGTTCCTGAAAGGCCAAAGAAAATGGCAGTATCGCCATCTTTGCCAACATTGGCCGAACAGTGCATGGATGCCATACCTCTGAGTGGCAAATAGTAATTCATAATGGAGAATACACCTTTTTTCATTTCTCCACCATACCAGCTTCCGCCAATTACAGCACTGCCTTCGGTTAAATTGAATGCAATAAAGTTTTCGGAGTTGAAAGGAACGCCATCGGCTCTTTTCATGCTTTGCCAATCGGGATTGTTGGTTTTGGCGGCATTCAGGATAACGAAATCGGGTTCAAATGTTTCCAGTTCTTCCTCCGTTGGACGGATGAACATATTTTTAACAAAATGAGCCTGCCAGGCTACTTCCATAATAAACCGAACCTTGATACGTGAATCCTGATTGGCTCCTGCATAACCATCCATTACATACAGTTTTTTACCTGTAAGCTGTTTTGCACCTAGTTGATACAAGTGCTCCCAGGTGGACTGGTCAATTGGTTTGTTATCCGATTTTGTTTTATCTGCCCACCAAACGGTGTCTTTGGTTTTGTCGTCCAGAACGATGTATTTGTCTTTAGGCGAACGTCCGGTGAATTTTCCGGTCATTACATTCACTGCACCAAGTTCGGTTACAAAACCTTTTTCAAAGCCGTCCAGACCGGGTTTGGTTTCGTCTTCAAACAGTCTTTCATAGGAGGGATTATAAATAATCTCCTCAGCGTTGGTAATGCCGTAACTTTTGAGTGAGGCTTTGATTTTCTCTAAACCTTTTGCCATAATAATTTTATTTGGGATTATTGATAAATGAATTGGTAAGCAATTTTTTCAATGTCATGTTATTTATCCTGAAACGCTTAATGCAAACGTATGCAATAATACAAATATTAGAATATTAATGGGCAAAAATAAAGCCAATGCTACAATTTTCAAAGTAACATTGGCTTTAATAAGCAAAATAAATGAATTATTTATTCTTACGCTTGTAGCTCTTCTTGTTTACAATAACCGCCTGAGCTGCTGCAAGGCGTGCAATGGGTACCCGGAAAGGAGAACAGCTAACGTAATCGAGTCCGGTTCTGTGGCAGAATTCGATGGAACTTGGTTCGCCACCGTGCTCACCGCAGATACCCAATTTTAGTTTTTTACGTGTTTTACGGCCTTTTTTAACCGCCATTTCAACCAACTGTCCAACACCTTCCTGATCAAGCACCTGGAATGGATCTTCTTTCAGAAGTCCTTTTTCGATGTAGATGGGCAGGAATTTACCAGCGTCGTCGCGCGAATAACCAAAGGTCATCTGGGTAAGGTCGTTGGTTCCAAATGAAAAGAACTCGGCTGATTCAGCAATTTTGTCAGCAATCAGTGCCGCACGTGGAATCTCAATCATGGTTCCTACCATAAAGTCAATTTTTTCACCACGTTCGTCGAATACTCTCTGGATGGTATCTCTTACGATCTGCTCTTGTAACTTCAATTCGGCCAGGGTTCCTGTTAATGGAATCATGATTTCAGGATGAGTATGGATCTTGCGTTTCTTCAAATCGAGAGCAGCTTCGATAATAGCGCGGCTCTGCATTTCGGTGATTTCAGGATAGGTATTTCCTAACCGGCAACCACGGTGTCCGAGCATGGGGTTTACTTCCGAAAGGTCTTCAATTTTTTCTTTGATCACCTTTAAGCTAACGCCCATCACTTCGGCCATTTCCTGTTGGCCTTTTTCATCGTGGGGAACAAACTCATGCAAAGGTGGGTCTAGCAGGCGTACGGTTACAGGCAGATCCTGCATGGCCTCGAAGATGCCTTCAAAATCCTTGCGCTGGATAGGCAACAATTTGTTGAGGGCTTCACGACGGCCGGCTTCATCTGCAGCGAGAATCATTTCGCGCATAGCGATGATTTTTTCATCACCAAAGAACATATGCTCGGTACGGCACAATCCGATGCCTTTTGCACCAAAATCACGTGCCACTCTGGCATCGTTGGGAGTGTCGGCATTGGTACGGACATACATTTTGGCTTTTTTGTCGGCCAGTTTCATCAATTTACCAAAGTCGCCACTCAATTCAGCTTCAACAGTTTTAATCATACCGTCGAATACTTCACCTGTTGTACCATTGAGTGAGATAAAATCTCCCTCTTTAAAGGTTTTTCCACTCATGGTGAGTGTTTTACCTTTGTAATCAACTTTGATGCTTCCTGCACCTGAAACGCAGCATTTACCCATACCACGCGCCACAACGGCTGCGTGTGAGGTCATTCCGCCACGAGCGGTTAAAATACCTTCAGCGGAGTTCATTCCGGCTAAATCTTCGGGTGAGGTTTCTATACGAACAAGGATCACTTTTTTACCCTGGAGTGCCCATTCTTCGGCGTGTTCGGCATGGAATACGATTTGACCTGTGGCTGCACCAGGTGATGCCGGTAAACCTTTGGCCATTAGTGAAGCTTCGGAAAGAGCTGTTTTGTCGAATACCGGGTGTAATAGTTCATCCAGTTTCTCAGGGTTAACGCGCATCAAAGCTTCTTCTTTGCCGATCAGCTTTTCATTGAGCATATCTACCGCAATTTTCACCATGGCAGCACCAGTACGTTTTCCGTTGCGGGTTTGTAGCAACCACAATTTACCGTTTTCGATGGTAAACTCAAGATCCTGCATGTCGCGGTAGTGTTTTTCCAACTGTTTTTGGGTGTTGAACAACTCCTTGTACATTTCAGGCATGGATTCTTCCAGGGAAGGAAATTTTGCAGCACGTTCTTCTTCAGAAACCTGGGCTAAAACTGCCCAGCGTTGTGATCCTGTTTTGGTGATTTGCTGAGGAGTACGAATACCGGCTACCACATCTTCACCCTGAGCGTTGATCAGGTATTCACCGTTGAACAGGTTTTCTCCGGTACCGGCATCACGGGTAAAAGCTACGCCGGTAGCTGAGTTTAGTCCCATGTTACCAAAAACCATGGCTTGTACGTTTACTGCGGTTCCCCATTCATCAGGAATTTTTTCCATTTTGCGGTAGTAAATCGCTCTTGGGTTTGTCCAGCTATCGAAAACGGCCATAACCGATCCCCAAAGTTGCTCCCAAGGATTGGTTGGGAAATCAAGTCCGGTTTGCTTTTTAACGGCTTCTTTAAATCTTTTTACAAGGGTTTTTAAATCGTCAACCGAAAGATCGGTGTCTAATTCAACTCCTTTTTCTTCTTTCAGATGCTCGATAATTTCTTCAAACGGATCTGCATCCTCTTTAGAAACGGGTTTCATGCCCAGAACCACATCGCCGTACATTTGTACAAAACGACGATACGAATCCCATGCAAAGCGCTCATTACCTGATTTTTTGGCAATTCCTTCAACTGCGTCGTCATTCAAACCCAGGTTGAGAACGGTGTCCATCATACCTGGCATGGAGGCGCGGGCTCCGGAACGTACCGAAACCAGCAACGGGTTGTTTTTGTCACCAAATTTGGTACCCATAATATTTTCAAGTTGGGCAACAGCATGTTCAACTTCTTCTTTGATAGCTTCAACAGCTGCATCTTTTCCTTTTGAGTTGTACAATGTACACACCTCGGTGGTAATGGTAAATCCGGGAGGAACCGGAACACCAATTAAATTCATCTCAGCCAGGTTGGCACCTTTGCCGCCCAGAAGGTTCTTCATGGTTGCATTACCTTCAGCTTTGCGATCGCCAAACAGGTAAACATGCTTTTTTTTCGACATTTTTATTAGATTTTATTTAAATAACGGTCAAATTCAAGGGGAGCAAAAGTACAAAAAATGTCGATTTTATGCTGTAAATTAGCCGGGTAATTGCTAATAAATCACAAACAGATCATTCCTGACTTACAAAATGCTTTTTAAGCTGAAACGAAAACGATTGCAATTGATTTTCTCACCTCAATCTCTTTGAACTATGGTTTTTATTTGTGATATAACAGCAAAATCGGAATTGATGTTGAAGCGTTTTCTTAAGATACAAATTATACCTGCCTGATCGATCGAACAGATAGTGGTATTGAACCTTGTTGTTTCGGAAAGTCTTATTTTTACTCAATATAAGGTGGACAAACCCCTTTATTTCCTAAGTTTGCCCCCATATTAAAATGGAATAAAAAATGGGTATTAAGCATAAAATTGGTCTCAGGTTCGAGGATAAATATAAGATGGAACGTCGTGTAGCTCTGGTTCCTGAGCATGTTAAAATCCTTCACGATCAGGGATTGGAATTTGAAGTGAGGAAATCACCGAAACGTATTTTTACCGATGCTGAGTATGAATTGGCCGGTGCAAACGTTGTCGATGGGGTTCCTGAGGCTGATATTATCCTTGGAGTGAAAGAAATGCCCATCAATTATTTTAAAGAAAACCGGACCTATTTATTTTTTAGTCATACCATTAAAGGCCAGGATTATAACATGCCTTTGTTGCAAAATATGATGGATCTTAGTGTAAATCTGATTGATTACGAACGAATTACCGATGAAAACGGGAAACGTCTCATCTTCTTTGGTCATTTTGCCGGTCTGGCCGGAATGATCAACTCCTTGTGGTCGGCAGGTCAGCGTTGGAAAGAATCCGGCGTGGTCACTCCTTTTTTAAAGATACAGCAAACCCATCATTATCAATCGCTCGACGAAGCCAAAACAGTTATTAAAGAGGTAGCCACCGATATTAAACAAAATGGGTTACCTGTTGCCATTGAACCGATGGTGGTTGGCATCACCGGATACGGAAACGTGAGCAAGGGTGCCCAGGAAATTCTAAATCTGCTTCCCGTAAAATTCATCTCACCTCTGGAATTGATTCAGTTTTCAGCAGCAGGTTTTCCCGATCCAAATTTAATTTATGTGGTGGTGTTTAAAGAGGAAGACATTTCTGCTCCTCTCCACAAAGGCAAACCTTTTGATTTAAAAGAATATTATGGTTTTCCTGAACGGTTTGAAAACCAGTTTGAAAAGTATTTGCCTCATCTGACTATTCTGATGAACTGTATGTATTGGGATGACCGTTATCCGGTGATAGTTAGCAAAGACTATCTGGAAATTTTATTCCGGACTTCCACACCAAAATTACTTGTGATTGGCGATGTAACCTGCGATCCGGATGGTTCCATTGAGTGTACGCATAAAGGTACCGAAATTGAAAATCCTGTTTTTGTATACAATCCTTTTTCCCGCAAACCGATTATGGGATTCAAAGGCGAGGGAATCCTTGTGATGGCCGTTGATATTCTTCCCAGCGAATTGCCTCGGGAGGCATCTCAGACTTTTTCGGATGCGTTGATTGGCTTTATCCCTGAACTGGCTTCGGCCAATTTCGATGTTTCCTTTGAAGATCTCAAAATTCCGGCTCCGTTAAAACGGGCCATGATATTATTTCATGGAAAATTAACTCCTGATTATCAATATTTAAGCGAATTTGTAAGTTAATACAACCTTGTAATCCTTTTTGACAATTAATCCATTCAATATGAAGAAAGTTTTGATATTAGGTGCTGGTTTGTCAACCATCAGCCTGATCAAATATTTATTAAAGAATGCGGAAGTTTACGACTGGCATGTTATTGTGGGCGATCTTTCAGAAAAAGCAGCCCGTGAAAAAGTGGGCAATCATGAACGTGGTACAGCCATCGTATTCGATATTCTTAATGAAGCTGCGAGTAAAAAAACCATCGCCGAAGCAGATGTAGTTATTTCGATGTTGCCTGCCTTCATGCATAAACTGGTTATCGAAAAATGTATTGAGTTTAAAAAACCCATGTTAACCGCTTCATATGTTACCGATGATATCAAAGCCCTAAACGACAGGGTACTGGAAGCTGGAATTCCTGTGTTTATGGAATTGGGTGTTGATCCCGGAATCGATCACATGTCGGCCATGAAGGTGATCAACCGCATCAAGGATGCTGGTGGCGAAGTAACTTCATTTTATTCGTTTACCGGAGGTTTGGTGGCTCCCGAATACGATAACAATCCATGGAACTATAAATTTACCTGGAATCCACGCAATGTGGTGATGGCCGGCACCGGCGTTTCTCAGTATATCAACAATGGACGTTATAAATATATCCCTTATTTTCATCTATTTGATCGTATTTTAAACCGCAGGGTTTTGAAATATGGTGATTTTGAGGTATATCCAAACCGGGATTCGCTCAAATACCGTGAAATTTACGACCTCAAAGACATTCCTTCGATGTTTAGAGGAACCATGCGGCGTCCTGGATTTTCAAAAGCCTGGAATGTATTCGTAACTCTAGGTTGCACCGATGATACCTATCGGATTGAGAATTCAGAAAACATGACCTACCGGGAGTTTATCAATACATTTATGAAATATCAACCGGATGTACCTGTCGAAATCAAACTTCAGGATTATTGTCCAAATGCGGCTGATCCCATTGTTTTTGAGAAATTGAAATGGCTTGGAATTTTCAGCGACCGCAAGATAGGCTTGAAAAATGCAACTCCTGCTCAAATTCTTCAGAAATTACTGGAGGAAAAATGGACCATGGATCCCGATGACAAGGACATGATTGTGATGCAGCATGAGTTTAAATATAAACTCAATGGCGCTGAAAAGATGATCGTCTCCGCCATGGCCGTGATTGGAAATAATCAGGAAGAAACCGCCATGGCAATTACAGTGGGTACACCTCTGGCCATCGCCACCAAGCTGGTGCTGACAGGTGAATTCGCTCAAAAGGGAATTCAAATTCCAATCAGGAGAGAAATTTATGAACCTATTTTGGCAGAGCTTGAGAGTTTTGGTATAAGATTTGAAGAGCAGGAATACCTGATTGCTTAATACCTTTTAACACAATTAAAAAGGGTGTGGTCGACAGGTTGCACCCTTTTTATTTAACTATGAATCAATGAAATATTTGCTCCTACTGATTTTAATTGGCATTGCCATTTACTATGCCATGAAGTGGCAGAAACCAAAACACCAGTCATCAGGAAATCCATATTCCAATCCGGAAAGCACAAACCAAAATACTGCTCAAAGTGATACAGGTCCTTATCAGCAAGCTGGTGGCACTTCTAAAAGTAAAAGTGGTGGTGGCTATGGCAAGTGGATTGGTGGTGGTTTGGGCTGGGCATTTGGTGGTCCCATTGGCGGTTTGCTGGGGTTTGTATTTGGGTCGATGTTCGATGGATCTTCCATTACCAGGCCCACTGGTGGTGGCCCCGGATCGGGGGATTTTGTAGCCAGTTTGCTTGTACTTACTGCTGCCGTGATGAAAGTGGATGGTAAAGTTACCCGCAGTGAGCTTGAATTTGTTAAAAGGTTTCTGGTGAACAATTTTGGCCCACAGCGTGCCTCAGAGTACGTTAGTATGCTGGGCGAAATTGTAAAAAAAGAATTCAACGTCAGCGAAATGAGCCTTCAGATCAAACAATACATGGATTATAGTTCGCGATTGATGCTGTTGCAGTATTTGTTTGGGGTGGCCATGTCGGATGGAAAAGCCGGAACGGAAGAGATTGGACTCATCAATACCATTGCTTCCTATCTTGGAATCAATCGGCCTGATTATGATTCGATAAAAGCGATGTTCATCAAGGATACCGATAGTGCCTATAAGATATTGGAGATTGATTCATCTGCCTCAAATGAAGAAGTTAAAAAGGCATACCGCGAACTGGCGAAAAAATATCATCCCGACAAGGTGGCCCATTTAGGTGAAGAGGTGAAAAAATCAGCAGAAGAAAAGATTATGCAGTTGAATGCTGCTTACGATTCAATAAAAGCGAAGCGGGGTATGGTTTAATCGTGAAACCGCCAGCTTACCCCAAAATACAGGCGGGCATCGCGTGATGGATAATGTGGTGCCGCATAGTACTTGTTGTCATTCAGATATCCGTTTAAATGGGCCCATTTAAAGAACATCCGCGCACGCTTTACAACCAAAGTAAGGTAAAAATCAACATAAGGATAGTTGCCGATTTTTTGTTCATTCTGTAGATAGAACACCCTTAATTCTGGCATAGATGCATCCGCATAATAGGAAGTAAAATAAGTGACCTGGAATCCGGTTTTCACCGTGGCTGCCTGCTTGAAAATGGTGTGTTGGAAATACAAATCTATTGTACCCGTAAGCTTCGGAAGCCTGATTTGGTTTGGCTGACTGGTTTCCTGGTATACGATTCTGGTATTCAAACCAACACTTTTCCACGGAAGCGATCCTTCAATATACAACTGCAGGATGCTCTCACCTTTTTCAATCTGCGATGGCTGCATCGAATCGTTGAAATAGGTGTAATTCTCAATACTGTTTAAGGTTCCTCCCACACTAATATCACGGTAGGTATACTTCGCACTCAGGATTGAATATTGCTCCTTTTTTAAGTGGTTGTTCCAGCGGTAGTGGTTACTGTTGTATTTATTAAAATACCATTCGGGTGTTTTACTCATCAGATCCAAACTTGCCGAAAATTCTCCCACATTTTTATCTTTTCTACCCAGATATTGGTTGAGTTTTCCCGAAAGGCGGTAGTCGCCACCATTATAATCGCCCATGGCAAGTTGAGCATCCACATTCAGATAAAAGCTTTTGCCAATGTTGATTCCCATCCCGGCAAACGGTACGAGCTGATTATATGTGTTGTTAACAGAATCGTAGGCATAGGATTGGATTAAATGGTTCTGAGTGATGCCAAAAAACAAATAAAAGTGTTTTTCTTCGGGAGTATCCTGATATCCGATGCTCGACCATTTGAAGGTATTGCTGATTTTTTGTTGATATATGGAATCAAGGGTAGAGGTCGAATCCAGGGGAGTAAGGTATCCGATGTAAAAGTTTGATAATGTGTCGGCGTCCTGGTATATTAGTTTGTTTTGTTCGTAAAGAAATGAGTACGAAATATGACCAACATCTATTTTGCGGATTTGATTTCCCTTCTTGCTGAGTGGCTTTAGGAGATTAAAATACTGATCCACAAAAAAGCCGGATTTTTTCAGGAGGTTAGTAGCATTATTCAGGTTTACCGGAATAACCCTTCTGTCGGTTTCCAGGTTGAGCTCAAATACACTATCGTATTGAATGCCACCATTTTCCTGAACATCTATTTTGTTGTGCAGGTAATTGGCCAGCACACCATATCTTTTATTTGGAGTTTGATACCTGGCTGTAAAATAGACCCTTGAATCGTTTGACTTGCTATTCTTATAAAATCCTGGTGAGCTATTCAGTGTAAAATCCAATCCAAAGGTAAATCCTTCGAAAATCTCCCTCGCAAACGACACTCCCAGATTTTGCTCTTTTTTCGACCCCATCACATAGAATATTTCGGTAAAGGGACGCATTAGTTCAAAGTATTTAACATCCGGATTGGTGAAAAGATAGTTTTTAAACGACTCAATTTGAGTTGAATATCCAATGGATAGGGTAGGGGAGAACACCTGATTATTGGCAGCAAGGCCAATATTGCTTAAAGTAGAATAGAGTTTATTGTGGTGGGTAAGTGGATCGAATTGTTGAAAGTAGGTTATGGTGGTATCGAATGGATACAATTTTCCAAACTTGAGGTTATCGAAAGAGGACTGAAAATAGCTAACCGACATGGAATCAACAACTAACCGGGATGAATCATCTGCAATCTGAGTAGAATCAACATCGATCATGGCTGAATCAATAACAATCTGAGTAGAATTAACATCGATCATGGATGAATCGACAACAATGAGGGCTGAATCCGGAGCAATGGAATCGATGATGCTGGTATCAGGAATCATTACCAGGGTATCGCTCGCCATTGTATTTTGAGCATGGATAGAAAATACATTTCCAAGCAGACTGATAACAACCAGTACAATCAGATGTTTAGTAGATCTATGTTTGTTCAAATTCTTGAATTTTTATTCGAGTCAAATTTACGCAATAAGCGATCACCAATGCAAAAACCGAACCACAAAAAACTTAGTAAAAGGGTTTGATTATCCTTAACAGAAACCTTAAGCCAAAAAAAAAGCCTGTTCTATTTAAGAACAGGCTTTCGATGTCTTTGGCGACGACCTACTTTTCCACCACAGGGGCAGTATCATTGGCGCAGGCAGGCTTAACTTCTCTGTTCGGAATGGGAAGAGGTGGACCGTGCCGCAATAGTCACCCAAAGGTCTTGATAGATTATTTATCCGGT
>JAUYGX010000056.1 GCA_030690365.1 Bacteroidales bacterium
TGCTTCCGCATGATAGGCCGCATGACGACATACTCCCAGCAAAGCGGAAACTGCATCGAACAACCGGCCGGCACTGGAAGTGAAGGGTGAATTTATTTGATTTTCAATCATTGACAAAACCAGATCGACCTCTGATTTCTCAATACCCTTAAGAAGGTCGGGGTTGTTTTTAAAAAAGGAATTACCAAAATAATGGTTCAAATAAGAAACCATCATCCTCCAGGGATGTTTTGTTACTGCATCGCCCCCTGGTTGCGGAATGTATTCAAAATGAGCAAATCGTTCAAAATCAATCAGGTCACCATACAAAAACTCACCACCCCAAATGTTTCCATCCATTCCATAACCGGTTCCATCCAGACAAACCCCGATAACTTTTTCTGTTAAGCCATGTTCGGCCATGCAGGAGGCCAGATGGGCATGGTGATGCTGAACATAGGTGATGGGTATTTTCAGGCCTTCTGCATATCGTGTGGACAAATAATCGGGATGCATATCGGCCACCGCTAATGAAGGTTTAAACCTGAAGAGGTGGTTAAACCGATCAATGGATTCCTTGTAGAAGTCGAGAGTTTCCATGTTTTTTAAATCACCAATATGCTGACTTACAATAGCCTGCTGCCCTTTCCCGATGGCAAAACAATTCACCAATTCGGCTCCTGCTGCAAAAATACCCTCCGTATTCGTGTTGATGTTGATTGGTGATGGAGTATAGCCTCTGGATCGTCGGATCAGCCTGGGTTTTCGATTCACCACAAAAGTGACAGAGTCATCCGTTCTGTTAACAATTTCACGATTATAACTGATTACAGCGGCGGTTCTGTTCAGAAAGGCCTCTTTAGCTTCTTCATTGTCAATTAAAATCGGCTCATCCGAAAAATTACCACTGGTAAGAACCATCACATCCGTTTTCATGTGTTCGAACAACAGGTAATGAAAGGGCATGTAAGGAAGCATGACACCAACAGAATTAAGTCCTTTTGATACCTCATCGGGTAAAATTCCATTACTTGCACCCAGGACAATGGGTTTGCGCCAGCTTTGTAGCAACTGTTTTTCTTGTGCGTTGAGTGTAATCAACCTTTGTGCCTGTACAAGGTTTCGTGCCATCAGGGCAAATGGTTTCGCCTCACGAAATTTAAGCACCCTGAGTTTTGCAACAGCAGATGCATCAAATGCATTACAAGCCAGGTTGAAACCGCCCATCCCTTTAATGGCCAATATTTCACCCGAATCGAGCAATTTACCGGTTTCGTTCAGGACCCCCGAAATATCTTCAATGATTTTGTCTGATGTGGTGAGCGTGTAATGCGGACCGCATGCCGAACAGGCCACGGGTTGCGCATGAAATCGCCTGTCGAGGACATTTACATATTCTTTCTCACACATTGGGCACATCCTGAAAGTTGCCATGGAGGTGAGCGGTCGGTCGTATGGCAATGCCTTGATGATCGTAAACCTGGGACCACAGTTGGTACAGTTGGTCAACGGATAATCGATTCGGTGTGGCTGACTTTTTAGATCTATCAGACAATCTTCGCAAACGGCGATGTCGGGACTTACCTCGGTAATTTCATTGGAGGCCGAACTGCTTTGAATGATTTTAAAATCGGGATAATTCTGAATTGAAACGGATTTAACAACAATGGAGGTGATGGAGGCTGCTGGTGGAATCTGTAAGGGCAAGTCCTGAATAAAAATGTTCACCAATTCCGGGGTTCCTTCTGCCATGATAATCACTCCTGCATTGTTATTTTCAACAGTGCCTTTAATCAGGTGGTTAGTTGCAATCCGGTATATGGCCGGCCTGAATCCCACTCCCTGTACCAATCCTTTGATTTCAATTATTTTTGTGACGATCATTTCAACGCATTTTCAGCGACAAAACTAATTTAAAATCAATATAAATTTTCTTTTGTTAATCAATTAACAAGATAAAGGTCTATATTTGCTGTTAATTAATTAACAATCAAATTGTAATTCTTATTCCAATAAAAAGCAATGATCAATGAAGGACAGAATTTTTGAAATTATCAGCAAATACAATGGAGACAGCTACAGGTTGATGGATATTCTTCACGATATTCAGGCTGTAGCCGGCTACATCGACCATGCAACCATTGCACTTTTGGCAGATAAATTACCTCTCTCGGCAGCACAAATTGAGGAAACCGTGTCGTTTTACCACTTTTATAGTGACAAACCGCTGGCTAAATTCAACATTTACCTCAACGACAGTGTTACAGCGAACATGAATGGACGCAAAGAAGTATTGGCCGCATTTGAAGCCGCCTGTGGAATAAAACAAGGCCAGGTAACCAGCGATGGAACCCTTGGGTTGTTTCCGACTTCGTGTATTGGTATGAACGACCAGGAACCCGCTGCCATTATCAACGATAAAGTGTTTACCAGATTAACCCCCTTCAGGGTCAAACAGATTGTAAATGGTTTAAAACATGGCCTTTCACTTGATGATCTGGTGGTTGAAGAGTGTGGTGACGGAAAAAACGCACTGCCTGAAATAAATTCAATGGTTTGCAACAACATTCGCCGCAAAGGCGCCCTGTTAAACCATGATTACAAGTTGTTTTCGGTGATTAATGATATTCTGCCAAATACTTCATCGGATGAAATTATCGATATCGTTTCCGAATCCAATATCAGGGGACGTGGTGGTGCCGGTTTCCCGACCGGATTAAAATGGAAATTTGGAAGCCGTGCGAAGGGTGAACATAGATATATCATTTGTAATGCTGACGAAGGCGAGCCGGGTACTTTTAAAGACAGGGTTTTGCTTACCGAATATCCGGAAATGGTGTTCGAAGGCATGGTAACCGCCGGTTACGCAGTGGGTGCCGATATGGGTCTCTTATATTTAAGGTATGAATACAAATATCTCCTCAGCTATCTGAATGGAGTGCTTGAAAGCATGCGCAAAAACAACTATCTGGGCAAAAACATCAGTGGTATTGAGGATTTTGATTTCGACATCCGCATTCAGCTTGGTGCCGGTGCTTACATTTGTGGTGAGGAATCGGCCCTGATCGAGTCGCTTGAAGGTAAACGTGGTGAACCGCGCGACAAACCTCCATTCCCGGTTGAAAAAGGCTATATGAATCTCCCCACAGTGGTAAACAATGTGGAGACCCTGGCCACTGTGGTTAAAATTATTAAAAACGGTGCCGACTGGTTTAACAAGCTTGGAAATAAGGATTCGGTTGGTACCAAGGTCCTGAGTATTTCGGGAGATTGCCGTTTTCCGGGCATTTATGAAGTGGAATGGGGTTTGAAGATCGGTGATGTTCTGGATATGTGTGGAGCTGATAATGTTCAAGCCATCCAGGTTGGTGGACCATCCGGTGCCTTGATCGGTGAAAAGGACTTTCATCGCGAACTAAGCTATTCCGATTTACCCACAGGTGGTTCGATGATTGTGTTCAATAAAAACCGAAACTTACTTACTGAAGTGGTGTTGAATTTTATGAATTTCTTTATTGAAGAATCCTGCGGTACTTGTTCAACCTGTCGCAATATGCCTTATGTACTGCGCGAAAAACTGCTCAAAGTAATCAACGGTCGTGGTGTGAAACAAGATATTGAAGATATGACCAGTTGGGCCAGGTTGCTCAACGTTAGCCGTTGCGGGCTTGGACAAACAGCCGCCAATCCAATTGTATCCAGCATCAAAAACTTTCGTCCTCTTTACGAAGCCTTATTAAATCATGAGGTGGAGTACGATAGCGGTTTTAACTTGGAAACCTCAGTGCTCGAATCGTGCAAGGTGGTAGGACGCCAACCAATTTTTCACCATAACGCTTAATACCTGAATACAATGACCAATAAAATTAAAATAAAGATAGACGGTAAAGAAATTATCACCGAAGAGGGCAAAACCATTGTTGAAGCCGCCAAAGAAAACGGTATCTTTATCCCGACGCTCTGTAATTTTGCCGGAACCCTTCCCAAAGGATGTTGCAGAATGTGCACCATAAAGATCAATAACAGGTTTATGACTTCGTGTACAACGCCTGCTGCCCACGGTATGGAAGTTGAAAATAATACAAAGGAAATCAATGATTTCCGTAAGGGAATTGTAGAGTTGTTGTTTGTAAGCGGTAATCACTTTTGCCCTTCTTGCGAAAAGAGCGGTAATTGCGAACTCCAGGCGCTGGCCTATCGTTACCAGATGATGGTTCCCCGTTTTCCATACGATTTCCCCATGCGGAGTGTGGACGGATCGAGTCCTTATATTATAAAGGATCAAAACCGGTGTATTCTGTGTAAACGATGCATTAAAACCATTCACGACGATCAGGGACGGCACTACTTTGCCTTTAAAGACAGAGGCCATAAGCTGGAAGTAATCCTTGACGAGAAAATGGGTAAGGAAATGTCGCAGGCTATTGCCAAAAAAGCCATGGAAAATTGTCCCGTGGGTTCCATTATATATAAGGAGGTAGGTTTTGCAACTCCTATTGGCAAACGCAAATACGATCATCAACCCATCGGTAGTGAAATTGAAAATTAATTTTGAAAATTGAAAAAAATGGAAAAAAAGATCATAGCAACTACTTCATTGGCCGGATGTTTCGGATGTCATATGTCCATTCTCGATATCGATGAACGCATTCTTGACCTCATTGAATTGGTTGAGTTTAACAAATCACCCGTGGACGACATTAAAACCTTTACAAAGCCTGTTGATATTGGCATTATTGAAGGGGGCTGTTGCAACAGCGAAAATGTAGAAGTACTTCGCAGCTTTAGAAAAAACTGTAAAATACTAATTTCATTGGGCGAATGTGCCATTATGGGTGGATTACCTGCCTTACGCAACGGTATCCCAATTGAAGAATGTTTGAATGAAGCCTACCTGAATGGCCCGACAGTTGGATTAAATACAGAACACATCATGCCTTGCGACGATGAGCTGCCCATGTTACTCGACAAGGTTTATCCCTGTCATGAAATAGTTAAAATTGACTATTACCTACCGGGATGTCCTCCGCGTGCCGATTTAATCTGGGATGCGTTGGTAGCCTTGCTTACAGGTAGCGAACTGGATTTGCCTTATGAAGTTGTTAAATTTGATTAACTATTTGAAATAGATAGAATTATGCCAAAAAAAATCACCATAGAACCCGTAACCAGGGTAGAAGGCCACGGAAAAGTAACCATTCAGATTGATGATGCCGGACAGGTACGCGAATCCAGATTGCATATTGTAGAATTCAGAGGTTTTGAACGCTTTGTCCAGGGGCGCCCTTATTGGGAAGCCCCGGTACTGGTGCAACGTTTGTGCGGAATTTGTCCGGTTAGCCACCATCTGGCCGCAGCCAAAGCATTGGATGTAATAGTTGGGGCCGGAACCGGTCTGGGATTGACACCTACCGGAGAAAAAATGCGCCGTTTGATGCATTACGGACAATTCTTCCAATCGCATGTACTTCACTTTTTCCACCTGGCTTCACCTGATTTCCTGTTTGGAATAGATGCCGATCCTGCCATCAGAAATATCATCGGCGTGGCCATGTACCACAAGGATTTGGCCGTTCAGGGCGTTATGATGCGTAAATACGGACAGGAAATCATTAAATATACAGCAGGTAAAAAAATTCACGGTACAGGAGCCATTCCGGGAGGTATCAACAAAAACCTGAGTATCGAAGAACGTGATATTCTCTTGCATGGTGCCGATCCGCTTAATGCCGACAAAATGGTTGAATGGTCGGTAGCTGCTTTGGAATTCTTTAAAGCCTATCACAAAAACAACCGCACTTTGGTGGATACCTTTGCCGAATTTCCATCCAATCACTTGAGTATTGTTCGTGCCGATGGCGCTATGGATCTTTACAATGGTGTTCTGCGTGCCGTAGATGCAGAAGGAAACCGCATCCTCGATGACGTAGATTGCCAGGATTATAACAAGTATATCGAAGAGGAAGTCAAGAGTTGGAGCTATATGAAATTCCCTTACCTGAAACATATTGGAAAAGAAAAAGGATGGTACCGTGTTGGACCACTTTCACGTCTCAACACCTGCGACTTCATCCCGACACCTCTGGCACAAAAGGAGTTTGAAGAGTTTAAGGCTTACACAAATGGTAAACCCAATAATATGACCCTGCATTATCATTGGGCTCGTTTAATTGAAACTTTACATGCTGCTGAAGAAATACGGAATCTGTTAAAAGATCCTGATCTTCAAAAAGATGATTTGGTGGTGAAAGGTGAGAAAGTGCATAGGGGAGTGGGTGTTATCGAAGCTCCACGCGGAACTTTATTTCATCACTACGAAATAAATGATGACGACCAGATTACCCTGGCAAACCTCATCGTGTCGACAACCAACAACAACGAACCCATGAACGTAGCGGTAAATCACACGGCTAAATCGTTTATGAACGGTCAGAGGGAAATCACCGAAGGGATGATGAATGCCGTTGAGGTAGCTATCAGAGCTTATGATCCATGTTTGAGTTGCGCAACACATGCATTGGGTCAGATGCCATTGGAAATGAAATTGGTAGACGAAAACAACAACTTATTGGACTATAAAACTAAATAATCATGGAAGCCAGGAAAAGAGTACTGATTTATGGCTATGGAAATCCGGGACGTCAGGATGACGGAATTGGAAATGAAATGGTCACAATGATTCAAAAATGGATTGAAACACATCATCTTGAATGCATGCAAACCGACAGTAACTATCAACTAAATGTTGAAGATGGTGAAAAAATCTCACATTGGGACATTGTTGTTTTTGTTGATGCAACCAAGGAAGAACGCATTAATGAGTACAAATTCAGGACTGTGGAACCTTCGGATGCTCAGGTAGAGTTCACCATGCATGCAGTATCTCCAGCCTATGTACTTCATTTGTCACAAACACTTTTTGGTAAATCCCCCGAAACTTATACGCTGGCTATAAAAGGGTATGATTACGAACTTAAGGAAGGACTCACTGCCAATGCCAAACTAAATATGGAACAGGCATTCCAGTTTCTTACCCGCCAATTAGCTGGCTGGGCCCTGATAAAGAAGAATTTACCTATTAGTATGTTAAAATGATAGATCTGTCAACAACCTACATGGGCCTTAGGCTGAAGAGCCCGATCATAATAAGTAGTTCCAAACTGACTGGCGACATCGAAAACATCAAACAATGTGCACGCTACGGAGCCGGGGCTGTGGTACTCAAATCGATATTTGAGGAGCAAATCAGGGCCGAGGCTGAGGCACATGTGCGAAAAAGCAATGAGATGTATTACTGGTTTCCAGAGGCTAAAGACCATGTGATGGGTTTGTCGGTTGAAGCCAATCTGGACAAATATCTGGCTTTTGTTAAAGAGGTTAAGCAATCGGTAGACATCCCTGTAATAGCAAGCATCAACTGTAAAACGCCTGTTGAATGGCCCAAATTTGCGAAAGCCATTCAGGAGGCAGGTGCCGATGCTTTGGAATTGAATATCAGCATTTTTCCTTTTAATGCTAACATTAAGAGCTGCGAAGTGGAAGATCAGTATATGGAAATCTTAAAAGCCGTTAAAAAGGAAGTTACCATCCCGGTATCGGTTAAACTTGGAAGCTATTTTACCAATTTATGCTCAGTGGCTACTCAACTTGTAGGAAGTGGAGTACAAGGTTTGGTTCTTTTTAACCGATATTTCAGGCCTGATATCGACATCAACACCTTGGAGGTCATTACCGACAACGATTTTTCATCACCTGAGGAACAAAATATTTCACTGAGGTGGATAGCGTTGATGGCGGGTAACAATATAGGTTGCGATTTGGTGGCCTCCACCGGAATTCACTACCATACAGGCACCATCAAACTCATATTGGGTGGGGCTACTGCTGTTCAGGTATGCAGTACATTGTATATTAATGGAATACCTTATCTGGAGACCATATTGAATGAAGTGAAAGAATGGATGAAAGTGCATCAATTTAATCAAATCAGCGACTTCAGGGGAAAGGCCTTAAAGGACGTGACAACATTGGCTGCTTTCGAACGCATTCAATTTATGAAACGCGATTTCGAAGACTAGCCGTTTCTAAAAAAATAGCTCATTAATTTTACCGATCCAGCCAGAGTCTACGGCAAGTGACTTTGGTTGGATCGGTTTGTTATATCTGAATTTCGCCTATTTTTGCTTAATGAACAGGTACTTTATCAAGCTGGCCTACAATGGAAGTCGATATCATGGTTGGCAATTGCAGGAGAATGCCCATACCGTGCAGGCGGAAATAAATCAAAAGTTGTCGTTGTTGCTACAGGAGGTAATCAATGTGGTTGGTTGCGGCCGCACTGATACAGGTGTTCATGCACATGCCTTTTTTGCTCATTTTGATACTGAAAATACGCTGAAACACCTCGTAGACCTGACCTATAAGTTAAACAGATTTCTGCCGGAAGACATCGTTATATTTTTTATTAAGCTGGTTCCAAATGATTTACACAGTAGGTTTAGTGCTGTAAGTCGTACCTATCGCTATTATATTTCATTAAAAAAAGATCCCTTTACAAAGGGATTAAGTTTCCCCTATTATGGATCGCTGGATTTTGCATCGATGCAAAAAGCATCAGATATCCTGTTGAAATACAACGATTTTACCAGCTTTTCAAAATTGCATACGCAAACCCAGACCAATCTATGTAAAGTTACCCGGGCATCCTGGCAAAGCATGGATAATCAGCTAATATTTACCATTACTGCCGATCGGTTTCTGCGCAACATGGTACGCGCCATTGTTGGAACCCTGGTTGAGATTGGCAAGGGAAAGGTTAAACCTGATGATATGAAAACCATTATCGAAGCCAAAAATCGCGGTAGTGCCGGATTCTCAGTGCCTGCCGAGGGTCTTTTTCTGGATGAAGTGGTGTATCCAATCGTATTTGAATGATCCTGACATCCTAAAATTTACCCGAATTATTGGCTAGCCTGTTTTTCTTGTGTTATTGAAAACCTCTGTAAGTGAATTCACAATTTCCCTTACAGAACGAATGTTGTGAATGTCGTTAATACACGATCCTGCCACCCATACCGTTTTGTAGGTCGCCTTATGAGCCGCGTTTTCAATGGCTTTCATGCCTTTCACGGCAATAAACATTTTGATGTATTTTTTTAGAATCTTGTTTTTATGCATCAGTTTATTTAAAAATCCGGGGTTGTTGCCCAGCGATTTCATATACGAAGTATTGATGACCGAGAGCGGCGTTCCGGAGATCAATTTGGTCATGATAATGTCCTTGCCTGAGTAATCAACCAAAGCTTGTTTATACTCATCCGAAACACCGGCCTCATGGGACGCAATAAAAACGGTGCCAACCGAAACACCATCGGCTCCCAGCTCAAGGGCTTGTTTCAATCCGGAAGAAGTGGCTATACCACCCGCAGAAATTACCGGGATTTTTATGTGCTTTTTAAGCATTGGGATGAGTTCCTCAGGTGGCAGGTTGCCCGAATGTCCACCGGCAATGGAGCTTACAGCGATTACGGCATCAGCCCCCAGATCTTCAACCTTTTTAGCATACATCAAGTCAACCACATCGCAAAACACTTTAATACCGATGGGTTTGCAAAGGCTGATGGTCTCCTTTGGATTTCCCAACGAAGTGATGATAAATCCCACCTTCAACTCTACACAGGTTTTTAACTGCTGTTTGTATTTGATGTTCGACTTGTTTACAATCAGGTTTACACCGAAAGGTTTACTGGTTTGCGATCTGATTTCCGCAATGGCCATTCGCAGTGCCTCATCGGTACGGTAGTTCAATGCAGGGAAGGCTGCTGTAATACCACTGTTTAATGCTTCAACCATCATTTTTGTATTGGTTACCAAAAACATGGGCGCCATGAGTATGGGAAACCTGGCTCCTAAGGATTCGAAAAGAGGATACTGTTTTATCATATGGGTTTATCCAAAAAAACAAATGTAAGAATCATTGTGATGCGATGACTTTTTATTTGGCCATTGAAGCCGGATATTTGATGGATCAGTTCAATTCAATCCCAGGGTAACCGGTGAAAATGCGCTATTCCAAATAGATTGTAGCTCTCAATCCTGAAGTGATTTGCTTAATCCTCTTATCTTATAGATAACTTTTATTGGCTAAATGGGCATTCAATTGAATCATTCTATATATTTGTAGCAAAACAAATTAATATTATACCTATGAAAAAAATTACTTTAATCTTGTTTGCACTGGCAATAATCAGTGTTGTCGGCTGTTCCAAGTCGAGTAGTACTCCTGATACCATTTATACAGTTCAGTATAGCATTGTTTCGACAGGAACCGTTATTATGGATACCATTCAATACAAAAACATGAATGGAGAAACCATTACCTTGCTGGGACAAAACAATGCAGATTATTCGTTTACTTCGAATAATCAGTATGATGCAGATTTGTATATGGCTGGAAATCTGAAAGATGGAACTGTTGTAATGAGCTTAACCATTCTGAATGGAAGCGCAGTTGATTTTACAGATGTACATACCGAAACATGGTCCGATCCAAATACATCCATGCATTTTCAGTACCGATCGGCAAAGAAGATATCAAACTCAAAATAGCATTTTGTAAATATCCCAATAGTTTTTAAGGCAGCTTATCGCTGCCTTTTTTCATTTATGATGGGATGTGTTTCTACTCAGGTGATCAGATAAATACACTACTTTTAAAAATAATTTTTTGAATTTTATCGGTAAAGTGTAACCATTTTATTTTAGATCGTCTTTTGAGTAATAAATTGAAGATGATAAAATCACTCAACATACATCCCAATCAGGAACTGATTAACGCCTGTCGCCGAAACGACAGAAAAGCACAGATGATGTTGTACAACAACTACTACAAAGCCATGTATCATACTGCCAAACGCATATTGGAAAATGCTGCCGAAGCAGAGGACGTGATGCAGGAGGCATTTATCGATGCATTTCAGAAAATTGGTCAGCTGAGTGATGAAGCCAGTTTTGGAGCATGGCTAAAGCGAATTGTAATTAACAGGGCATTAGATGTTGTAAAACGCGGAAAAGTATCTCAGTCGTATCAGGAAATGATGAAGCAAGAGCTTTCTGAAGTAGATGAAGCCGAAGAAGAGGATGGCGATGCACACTACAGATTGTTTGAGGTTCGGGAAGCCATGAAAAACCTGCCCAAGCAGTATCGGATAGTGTTATCGCTTCACCTGTTTGAAGGCATGGATCATGAAGAAATGGCCCAAATACTCAATCTGGAATATAACAACGTAAAAACTAAGTACTCGCGGGCACGTCAACGGTTGCTCGAAGAGGTAAAAAAACTACAAAATCAACACAATAACAAGGAGGTGTGGAATGTGGAAAATTGAAAAATATATCGTCGACAACAAGGGTCGGTTTGAAGAATCAGGACCTGTGGAAGGCCACGAACAACGTTTTATGATGCGGTTAGATAAACAGGATGGTTCAAAAACCAACCGCCACCGCTGGGGGCTTTGGCTTAAAGCAGCCGCATCGGTGCTGTTGATTGTATCCTTTGTCTGGCTCACACTCGAACCTTTTAAAGATGGAAGAGCATCATCAGTAATCAACATTACTTCCATCGAAATACCAGCAGATTTACAACAGGTTATTAGCTATTATGATGATCAGAGCCAGCAGGTGGAAGATCAAATCAGTAAATCAGGGAATGAAAACGGCAGTGCATCCACCATCAATCAGGCCGCTACAAAGCAAATCGAAAAGCTGGACGCCAGGTTGCTGAGTATTGAAAAAGAATACATGAAGAATCCCGGAAGCGAAGCTGTAAAAGCCGCCATGGTGAACACCCAACGAAAAAAAACCGAAATATTGAATTCATTAAATAAAGAAGCCCGCACAGCCTCACAAGGTTATCGTGTGGGAGAACCCTATACAAAATTTTAAACCAATAAAAATCATACCATGAAAAGTAAAATAACTACTTGTTTCGCAACCCTGGTAGTACTCGTTTTCATCGCAGGACAACAGGTTCTTCAGGCCGGCGAAACCATCGAAAAGGTGCTTGTTGAAAAACAATTTGATGTTAACCAACAGGCGAAATTGAATATCACCCACGAGTTTGGCAAAGTGTATTGTAAAAACTGGGATAAATCGGTGATTTCTGTTAAAATTACGGCTAAAGTAACAGCCCGATCGGCTGAAAAGGCCAATGACGTAATGGATAGAATCATGACCGATGTCTCGGGCGACCGCAACGAAGTGAATGCTTCCTGCAAATTGTCATCCGGTGGGAACAACAGTGGCAAACAACAGATCGAAATCACCATGGAGGTGATGATGCCAAAATCAGTTAGCCTCGATCTCGATCACAGCTTTGGATCGGCCTGGATAGGGGAGGTGACGGGAGATGCCACCATCCAAAGTCAGTATGGCGACCTGACGGCCATTTCGTTTACCGGGATAAACAATCAGATCGAAGTGAGCTTCGGAAATGCAGTCATCGAACTCGTCAGCGATGCCAAACTGGAAGTCAGTTACGGACATATGGATATTAAAAAGGCAGCGAACATCAACCTCGAAACTGAATATTCGGATGCCATTTTCGGAGAACTTAATACGGCAAAAATTGAACTCGAGGGCGGACATTTTGAAGTAAAAAAGATCAATGTTGTTGAGGGGGAATCCAATTTTTCCAATATTAAAATCGGACATCTGTCGCAAAGCGCCCGGATCGAAATGAACTATGGAGGTCTTGATCTTTTGAATGTGGAAAAGGGATTTTCAAATATTTCTCTTGAAACTGAATTTAGCAGCACACATATTTCCTTTGCACCAGGAACATCCTATCAGTTAACATTGGATTCGGAATTTGGAAGTGTTGATTTTCCTGAGGGAGATGCGGAAGTATCAAAGGATATCCAGGATATTACGAATCGCCACATTGAAGCCGTTGTTGGTACAAAAAATACTACATCAGCAGTGGTTAATATCGAATCAAGCTATGGCTCTATTAAAATTAACTAATCATAAAAACCTGAATATCATGAAATCATTAAATCAAAAATTACTTTATAGTCTGACTACGATGTTCATTGCATTGTTGTTTACTTCTTCGGTTTTAAATGCCGGAAATACTGACGTACTAACCCAGGACAGACAACTATCAACTTTTACAGCCATCAAACTCATTTGTTCTGTCGACCTGATTATCCATCAGGGAAATACCCAACAGGTTACCGTAAAAGCCGACAGCGACATCATCGATTACATCGAAACCCGTGTTGAAAATGGCACCCTTGTGGTAGATGTAAATAAAAATAATTTCTTCAATGTTCATGTGATGGAAGTCCATATTACCGTGAGAAACCTGGATAAAATAACCAGCTCGGGATCAGGCGATATTGAAATTACAGGTAACTATAAAACATCTGATTTAAAGGTGATATTGAATGGATCGGGAGATTTTCAGGCAAGTCTAGAGGCTACCGGGCTGGAATTAGAAATAAATGGATCGGGTGATGCACATATTGGCGGCATTCATGGATCGTTTAAACTGGCTGTTGCCGGAAGTGGTGATGTGGAAGCCAATGACCTTCAATTGGAAACCTGCGCCATTAGTGGTTCTGGAAGTGGCGACATTTCCTTGTCGGGAAGCACCGTGGACCTGGTTATGTCGCAAATGGGCTCCGGTGATATCAATGCTTACGGACTTAAAGCTGTGAATGCAACAGTATCAAACTCCGGATCAGGAGATATGTTGGTTACGGTAGCCGAATCGCTACAGGCAAAACTCAATGGCTCTGGCGATTTAACTTATCGGGGCGAACCTGCAAAAGTCAAGGTTGTAGCCAATGGTTCGGGCGAAGTTTACAAGAAATAAATCATTGTATTACAAAGATGTTTGGGAGTACTATCTGGTAACAGTTTTAATACCTTAAAAAAATTGGGGTTTTCAGATTTATTCTGAAAACCCCAATTTATATTGTAATAAATTGTTCTATTGTAAAATACGAAACAGTATTAAACCGCAATCCACTTAAACTGATATGGAATAGTTGGGGTGGTCATTCGTTCCGAAATGCGTTGTAACCTTTCGGGCAATCCCATAATATAGTCTCTGGCTTTTTCAGCCGATCCGGTTAAACCGTTCATGTCTCCAATGTTCCATTCTTTTATGAGTGAATTCATAATGTCGATATAATCCTGGGTGGTATATACCAGGGTTCGCTGGGCAGCATCGGAAAAATGTGCGAACAGTTCGCCAATCTTGCCCCCTGATTCCCGCAAATGATGGGCTGGCATGATGATTTTCTTGCGCATCATATCTTCAAAAGCCAGCATCATTTCGCTTGGATCCAATTCAAAAATACGAGCGACAAAATTTTTGTAGGCATTTGCATGCCGGTTTTCATCCGAAGCAATGTATCCGCACATCTTAGACAGATGGTAATTTCCACTTTTTTTTGCCTGTAAGGCCACTCTCCGGTGCGATAAATTGGTGGCCAATTCCTGAAAACTGGTATAAACAAAACTCCTGTATGGATCTTTTGCAGTTTTTATATCAATTCCATCATGGATCAGATACTGGGTCGAAATTTCCACCTGACGCATATCGACACGTCCACTCAGATATAAATATTTGTTGAGTAAATCGCCATGCCGGTTTTCTTCAGCCGTCCAGGCCCGCACCCATTGCGACCAGCCTTTTTTATCGTGCTGGTTTACACCTGCTATGTCCATCAGCCAGGCTTCGTAGGTAGGCAATGCTTCTTCGGTGATGGTATCGCCAATAAGCACCGTAATGAGGTCGTCATCCAAATCTTTGGCAAGCTCCTGTATTTCCTGCACTTCCATGATAAATTGGGGGTCATTGGAATTGGGCAGCATGTCCTGTGGTTGCCAGATTTCTTCGATTGGTTTTATAAATTTTTCAAGAAATTCATCCATGGATTTCTCCAGAGTTTGCATAACTTCCTGACGTATATTAGATAAATTCATGTAGTTAAATTTAGTTGGCAAAGATACTATTCTTATTTGGTATAAATAAGCATAACTGTTATATTGTATGGTATTTATGATTTATTGTAATAAAATCCCGGATTGAGAAAAAAATAAAATAAAACGGCAATACCTAAAGAATTGACCTGTCATTACGAGAAACTAGACGCTGGAAACCCCGATAGTAATGCGGGGGCGTACATAGTATGACGACAAAACCCAAAGCGCAAGGGTGTCATTTCGACCGACGAAGGAGCGGAGAAATCTCCATAGCGAATGTTAGCTAAATTTATTAAATTGCAGATATACAATCTATTGCAAAATGTTGTCATTGGTATATCAGCCTCGGGCTGATGAGAAAATCTCCCAGGTTCCAGGGTTACAATATCGGTCGTGCCTATCCCGATGCCCCCCGATGGCTATATGTGCAATCGTGGGAAACTTGGAGGTGAAAATACACGTGATTCTTGTTATCATTGCCAAATCAACATACATTCTTTCTACTTGCCCACTTAGTATCCATGAGCTGTATATAAACTTATCAAAAAATCTCTTAACGATCCATCTATCGATCAGCATCTGATGGTTTTGCCAACCGATAAAACGGATAAAGCAACAACAATCCGGATGATACAATGATCAATGCTGTAGCCAATCCCCAGCTATCGGCTGCCCAGCCGGTTAAAGCAGCCACAATAGCTGCAATCAGCGATTTTGCCTGCGAAGTTACCGACAAAACACTGGCCATGGCCCGGTCTTCAGAAAGCTCGGCTACCAGCGCAATGCCCAAAGGTTTACGAACATTTTCAATCATCATGATGATTAGAAAGGCCAGTATGGGAATGTAGTAAAGATTAAAATAGTAGCATGAAAATCCAACAATCCCAACGGCAAAACCCAGGCTCATGGTCAGGTTCATGGGTTTATACGGATGGGCAAACAACGATGCCATTCTTCCGGAAAGCCTGCTTGCAATGGCTGTTAGGAGAAAAATAACAAAGTAAACCAATCCAACCAAAAAAGCGGTTCTTTGATCATCGTTCAGGTAAAAGGCCACTGGAATGGCCAGTGCCATGGTTTTGATCATGGGTTGTACATAGTCTTTTATGGCTGAATAATAGCCCGAAAAAAGAGAGGTGCTTATGAGTGCCGTTAATGTGCTTCGTGCTTTGATGGAGACAACAAAAGACTTCCAGACGTCAGCAAATCGCTGAGATATCTGATCCAGTTGATTACGGCTTTTTTCCCCATCCAGCCATTTTGGATAGGAGGCTATCAAAACAACATTAAAAAGATAGGGTATCACCGACCACAAAAATACCTGTTGAATGGTCCCCGTGTAAAACACGATTACTCCGGCCAAAAGGGCCGAAAAGGCAGAGCCAATCTGCGACCATGAACGCGTATGTCCATAATAATTAACGCGCTGACCGGACCACCCGTTCGCTTTCAGATATTGAAAAATCATGGCTTTGTGAACACCGGTGCGAAAGGCATCGCCTATGGCAAACAGAAGCATGGCTGAAAACATAAGAATCAAACTTTCACTAAAGTAAAACATCAAAAACGACAGGATATAAAATACAAAGGAAGTAATCAGTGTTTTTCGCCGGCCTAAGGCATCTGCAATCAGACCACTGGGAATTTCCATCATCATTATGCCCAATTCACGCACACTGTAAAGTAGCCCGATTTCGAAATACCCAATTTGCTTCTCCAGGAAAAACAGAATTAGGAATGCGTCAAAAAAACGCAGGTTCTTGAAAAATCCATATAGGCAGAATTTATAATACTGCAGGTTTTTGGTGATGGATTTCATATATACTACAATCGTTTAGGGTGGCAAAGTTAGGCTAAAACACCATTGTGAAACAGGGTCATCTGTGATCACGTAATAAACGCTTGTGTGGTATCCAATCACCGGCAACAAATTATGAGGTTGAAAATGTCCTGATGTTAAATTCAGAAGGTTATTTGCTTTAGGGAGCGCAATACAGCACGTGGTCCCTTTTTTATCAACACCAGGCATTTGAAAAGCTTAACCTGTTGCTAATACCAACCCGTGTATTTTATTACTACTTTTGTACTCTTTTACCGCTAGTGCATTGATATTTAAGAGGCTCTGCTGATTTTTAAAAATATGAACAAAATTAACTGGTTATCAGGTGTAGTATTGGCAGTTTCGCTGATATGTATCTTATTTGGGTCGTGTACAAAGAATTCACAAAACCTTCCGCCTACAGCTTCGTTTACTGTTACGCCACACATAGCCATGATAGATTCTGCGGTTATTTTCGATGCTACTCAAACTACCGACGACCATACTTCAATGGAAATGCTGGAGTATAGGTGGGATTTTAACAACGATGGCATGTGGGAAACCGACTGGAGCACCGATCCCATTGTAAGTGATAGATATCAGGCCGTCGGCTATTATACCATTGGCCTGGAGGTTAAGGACCAAGCTGGAATCACCGGATGGGTGTCGCGTAATGTAACCATCGTAGATACAAGTGGTTATCTGGTTGAATTCCCTGTCGCTGTTTTCACAATAGATCCTTTAACAGGAGATGAAACTACTATGTTCACTTTTAATGCCTCGGGTTGTCATGATGTTAAAGATGATGCAAGCTTGTTGCAGGTCAGGTGGGATTTTGATAACAATGGAAGTTGGGATACCGATTGGTCGACTGAGAAAATTGCGACTCATAAATATGCGCAATTGGGATCGTACGAGATAATTCTTCAAGTACGCGATTTGGACGGAAATATTGATGGAGATAGTAAAGTATTGGTGGTTGGCTCTGGCAGTGGTGATGTTATTGAACTTACTTTTGTCAGCATTCCGGGGGGAACATTTCAAATGGGTTGCACGCAAACCAATACGGATGCCTGCGAATTGTATGATGAAACACCAGTCCGGTCGGTTACCGTAAATGCTTTTCAATTAAGTAAATACGAAATCACAAATAAACAATATGCTGATTTTCTGAATGTAATCGGCTGTAGTCCTGATGGATCACTGGGAGGCGAAAAATTGATTTTCATTGGTGCTGAAAACTGTAAAATCACCTACAGTGGAGGTTCGTTTAATGCCGTACTGGGCAATCATAACTTTCCGGTTTGCCAGGTTACCTGGAGTGGGGCCGTTGCATTTTGTAACCAGTATGGAGGCCGTCTTCCTACCGAAGCGGAATGGGAGTTTGCTGCCAAAGGAGGCAACAACCCCGGGAATTATGTGTATTCAGGCAGCAATAACATTAACGATGTAGCCTGGCATGCGGCCAATTCGGGAGATGTAAACCACAACGTTGGAACCAAAAATCCCAATCAGTTGGAGATTTACGATATGTCAGGAAATGTAATGGAATGGTGTTCAGATTGGTATGTGTTTGATTATTATACGCTTAACGAAAACGATAATCCAACAGGCCCCGCCCTGGGTGTAGAACGTATCGTCCGTGGAGGATCGGCATTTAACGGCGAAAGTGGTTGCCGGGTTTCTGACCGGTTTAATGTGATCCCGACCACCTCCGCACCTGAAATTGGATTTAGAATGGTCAAATAGATATTAAATTAATTACCAGATAATATCCCTGTTGGGGAAGTGTAGCCTATTATAATAAATATAAAAATGAGAAAAAAAATTGTTGCCGGAAATTGGAAAATGAACAAAACCTTTCAGGATGCTGAAGAGCTGGTAAGCACCATTGCAGAGGAACTCGACGGAGTGGATACAAAGTGTGAAGTAGTGCTTTGCCCACCTTTTCCCTATCTTGAAATGGCTTCGGATTATGCTGATGAGTCAGGATTGCAAATTGCAGCTCAGAATGTAAGCGAGTACACTCAGGGAGCCTATACTGGTGAAGTAAGCGCCGATATGCTGGCGTCCATTGAGATTGGATACTGCATTGTGGGCCACAGCGAACGTAGAAAATATTTTGGCGAAACCAATGCACAACTGGCTTTAAAAGTGGAGAATTTACTTGAACATGCCATAAAACCTATTTTCTGCGTTGGCGAATTGTTGGACGAACGCAACAGCAACAGCCATTTTGAGGTCGTAAAACAGCAGTTGAGCGAAGGGTTGTTCCAGCTAAACGAAGATGAGTTTTCGGAAGTGGTTGTTGCCTATGAACCTGTTTGGGCCATTGGTACCGGTGTAACAGCTACATCTGCTCAGGCGCAGGAAATGCATGCCTATATTCGCCAGTTGATTACAGAAAAATATGGGAAAACGGTTGCCGACAACACCACAATTTTATACGGTGGCAGTTGTAATGCCAAAAATGCAAAAGAATTGTTTGCCAATCCGGATGTGGATGGGGGTTTGATTGGTGGTGCCTCGCTCGTAGCGGAAGATTTTATTAAAATTGTAAAAAGTTTTTAATCGAAGATTGTGAATTATTACCTGATAACCATACCTATTCCTGATCATCAGGATCGTACAGATATGCTGATTGCCGAGTTGGGTGAGGCAGGATTTGAAAGTTTTGAAGAAACCGAAACGCAACTCTTGGCCTACATTCCCGAAAAGGATTATAAGGCAAATCTGATGGCAGAAATTGAATACTGTCAGCTTCCGGAAGTAAAGAACAAAATAACCACAGAGTTTATAAACGACCGAAACTGGAATGAATTGTGGGAAAGCAATTATCCACCTGTTATGATCAGTGAAACCTGTATTGTTCGCGCCCCTTTTCATGAGTGCCCGCCAAATATCGAATACGACATCGTTATCAAGCCGAAGATGGCTTTTGGAACCGCGCATCATGAAACCACAGCACAAATGTTAAAGGTGATACTCAAGTTGGATATTGCAGGGAAAAGAGTACTCGACATGGGTTGTGGCTCGGGAGTGTTGGCTATTTTGTGTTCGATGAAAGGCACTTCGGAAATTACGGCCATCGATTTTGATGAATGGTCGGTAAGCAATACCATTGAGAATTCAGAAATCAATCATATTCAGAATATAACCATTTTGCTCGGTGATGCTGATTTGCTGAAATCTCCCATGGAGTTTGATGTAGTGTTGGCCAATATCAATAAAAATATCCTGTTAAGGGATATTCCGGCCTATGTGGGTGTACTGGCTCCCGGAGGCAGTATTTATTTTAGTGGGTTTTATACCGCTGATTTAAAGGTTATTACTTCCGTAGCCAATACTAATCATCTGACTTACATCGACTCGTGTTCTGAAAATAATTGGGTGGTGGCACACTTTATCAAGGAATAATCTGTTATTCACTACTACAACGAAACCCGAATCAATGAGATTAAATAATTCCGTTTTTCTGATACTAGTACTATGTTTTGAGCTAATTATAAACTCAGCTCAGGCTCAGGTGCCAGATACTTTATCAACCAATTCGGAGGTATTTTTTCAGCAATTGTCGCAAATATTAAAAGCCACACCATCTAAAACCAACGAAAAGAAAGCAGACGAATTATTGTCCAGGTTTTATCAACGTTGGACCATTGGTCGTTTTAATAAACAGGAAAAAGATGAAGTCAGGCATGTGGTGGAAACCATGCGGCAAAAAAAGATGCGCGCTTTTCCCTATTTGTATGATTATGTGTTTACCCTGACGCTGCTTTCAGAGTCGAATCAGGTTCCTAAAAGTATTCTGGCCTGGCATGCTTTTGTCGATACTTTGCTGATGGATAAATCCACCGCAGGTTTCTCTGAGTTTCTGTCGTTCACTACCAATCTGCTCGAATCAAGTCAATTACATCAAAACCGTTCCTTTAAATGGTTTGTTCGTCAAACGCGCTATAAATTTGTACTTGATACCGTTTTTTTTATTCAATTTGAGAAGGTTAACCTGGTTTGTGCCTCGCGAAACGATAGTGCTTTGGTGCTGCATTCGTCCGGAATATTTGATTATAAACATAAGCGTTGGACCGGAGACACAGGCACGGTTCTGTGGTCCAGGTTTGGTCAACAAACCGGTGAAGATATTTTTGTGGATTTTGATTCTTATACACTCGATTTGAACGAACCTGTTTTTCAGGTAGATTCAGCCGTGTTGCATTATAAAAGGTTCTTTACAGCTCCAATCCCGGGTGTTTTTCGCGATAAAGTCCTGTCGAGTCCGCCTGGTGAGCGATCTGTATTCCCTGAATTTACTGCGTATGAGGGAAACATCGAATTACCTGATATTTACCCAAGAATGAATTATAAGGGCGGAGTTAAGGTTGAAGGGGCAAACCTTTACGGGATTGCAGCCAATGAAAAGCTGGCCGAAGTAACATTTACCAGAAACGATACCCTTTTTGCCAGGTTGAGTTCTGACAAGTTCCGCATCTTAAGCGAAAACGCCATTTCTGCTCAGGCTTCAATTGTTTTTTATATTGAAAACGATTCCATTTATCATCCCGGCCTACGTGTAAAATATACCAATGAAGATCAGCAGCTTGTACTATACAATGAGAAGGATGGCGCCAGCTCAATACCGTTTTTTGATTCATACCATCAGCTCGATATTTACGTACAGGCCCTTTTCTGGAAATTGAATGAGGATAGCATTATTTTTAAACGAATCAGAACGATCAACAATAAAAATCTGGCCTATTTTGTCTCAAGCAATTATTTCTCCGACAGGGATTTTTATCAGCTTCAGGGGATAGATGACCTGCATCCGCTTTATGTGATTCAAAACTTTTTAAGTACTTACAAGGTAGCTGAAATTCATCTGGATGTGCTTGCAGAGTACATGCAGCTGGCGAGCGAACAGGTTTCGGCCATGTTAATAGGCCTTTCAAATAGAGGGTTTCTGGTTTACAATACAGAAACCAAAATCGCGGTGGTAAAAAATCGTCTTAATTATTTTCTGAATGCAAAAGCCGGCATCACCGATTATGATGTAATCAGACTGGTATCCAACGTAACTACCCATCCCAATGCCTCATTTAGTATAAAGGATCTGGGATTAAGCGTGTATGGGGTTCCAGAAGTATCTATCAGCGATTCGCAGGAGGTGTATATTTATCCATATGACAAGAGCATCCGGTTCTTTAAAAACCGCAATTTTAACTTCAATGGTCATGTGCACATGGGCTTGCTCGATTTTTATACCAGAAACAGCACCTTTTTGTACGATAGTTTTATGTTGAAAATGAACTATGTGGATTCGCTGGCTTTCATGGTAAAACCCCTGGATTCGATCACACGTCCCGACTCGCTTATTCACGTTCATAGCGTAATTACCGACCTGAACGGGAGCATTTATATTGATGAGCCAAACAACAAATCCGGATTAAAGAATTTTCCGCAATTTCCCACATTCGTCAGTAACGACGAAAGTTATGTATTCTACAACCAAAAACATATTCAGGACAGTACGCTATATGCTGATCGTTTTTATTATCGGGTTGATCCTTTTGTATTCGACAGCATTAAAACCTTTAGCACCGATGGTCTGGCTTTTGAGGGGACACTGGTTTCATCCGGTATCTTTTCAGAGATTACTCAGCCTTTGGTTGTGATGCCGGATTATTCTCTTGGATTTAAGCACGTTACGCCAGATGCGGGTTATCCTATTTATGATTCAAAGGGTACTTTTACACAAAATATTTCCCTTAGCAATGAGGGTTTTGTCGGGCAAGGGTCGTTAAAATACCTGAGTTCGAAATCAACCTCCGACCGTTACATCTTTTACCCGGATTCGTTGGTGGCTATCGGACAGTCATTTAATGTGGAAGAAAGTCCGGTTGTATTTGATTTTCCATCTGTTCAGGGAGATACAGTGGATATTCGCTGGATGGTGGACACCAACGTGATGCACGTAGATAACCTGAACAAGCCTTTTATCATGTACAGCAATTCCTGGCTAAAAGGAAAACTGGCTTTGAACCCTGATTATATGCTGGGCGACGGGGCGTTTTATTTTGATCAGAGTGAATTGGTTTCAAATACCATCAATTTCAATTACAATCGTTTATCAGCCGATTCGGCCGACTTTTACCTCAAAAACAGAGAGTACGATACGCTGGTATTTTATGCCAATCAATACCATGCTCAAATTAATTTTGATCAGCAAACCGGTTGGTTTAATCATATTTACGACCATTCGTTCGTTGAATTTCCATTCAACAAATATATCTCCACTTTAGATGAAGTGGAATGGGATATGAAAGCAGATATGCTTTCGCTTAAAAGCAATTTATCGAAGGATTATAAAGGGCTCGACACATTGAATTATTTACAGGTGATTGATTATAAATTGGTCGGTCCCGAGTTTATCAGCGTTAAGGAAGGTCAGGATTCGCTTTGGTTCTATGCAGGACAGGCCAGTTATAATCTGCGCAATTATACCATTGATATTGAAGATGTAAAGTTGATAAAAGTGGCTGATGCGGCCATTTTCCCGGGAGATGGAAAAGTCAGGGTACAACGCGATGCTCAGATAGAAACTTTGAACAATGCGGTTATTATAGCAGATACCAAAAATAAATACCACAAACTTTACGATGCCGAGGTAAACATATTAGGGAGAAAACAATATAATGCCACTGCCTGGATCGATTATACCGACAGGTTGAGGTCGAAGCAACCCGTTTACCTGAGTCAGGTAGGTGTAAACGATATGGGCGTGACTACTGGTTTGGGACAGACGCCGCCACAGGAAGTATTCTTTTTGAGTCCTGAATATTTATATCAGGGTGACATTAAGCTGGTTGCCTCCGATCCCGATTTGTATTTTAACGGTGGTTATCGCTTAAATCAGGAATGTGTCCTGAATTATGGCAGTTGGGTGTCGTTTGGCCAGAAACTGAACCCAAAAGACATTGTTTTTAATCTGGCTGACACTACCTACGATCAGGATGGGAGAAAAATTTATTTTGGATTGGCTTATTCCAATGAATTCAGGAAGTTTTATTCGCTCGCCTTTCAGCCCTTAAGAAGTGAACACGACTGGTTGTTAAAGGATGCCAAAGGACAACTCGTTTTCGACACGATTTACAACAATTTTGTGGTAGGTAACCGTTCGAAGTCAACAAACGGTAAAACGCTGGCCGAAAACGTGGTGCTTGAAACGGAAAAATGTACCATGCATGGAAATGGCAATCTGAACCTGGGTTTGGGTTTTAATATGCTACAATCAACTATTACCGGATCGTTTGAGCATCTTATCGTACCCGATTCAACACGGATGGAGGTTGTGCTTGCTTTGAATTTCTTTTTTGATGAGAAACTGCTCGGAGATATTACAGATAGCATCAGGTTGTCGTACAATCCGGGGATAACGGATGCGAAAGGCATTTTCCCGTTATTCCTTAAAAAGAACCTGCCTAATGATGTCAACCCGGCGGAGTTAATCGAGGAGCTGTCGCTTTACGGACAGATCAAAAAATTACCTGACCTGCTCAAACAAACCATGATTTTCTCTGATTTAAATCTCGTGTGGGATAGCGATACCCGTTCCTGGTATTCTAAAGGAAAAATCGGTTTGGGATATTTGGGGGGGCAAACCATTAATAAATACATGGATGGTTATATTCAGATCGAACCAGGTACAACGGCGAGTGCCCTTACCATCTACCTGCAACCCACACCCGAAACCTGGTATTACTTTACCTATAAAAACGGAATCATGCAGGTGATGAGTTCGGATGCTTCCTTCAATGAAAAACTCGAGTTAGCCAAACCCGAAAAACGTATCCTAAATGCAAATAGCGAAACCGACTATTACGAATATGTTATTTCTACCAAACGCAGCGTGGTTGAGTTTCTTCGTGAAATGGAAAAACGTTTAAAGTAATAATTGATTTTCAGTAGAGTAATTGATTTTTGGTTGAGTTTGAATGGGATGTTATTTTTTGTATTTTTGTTGTCTGCCAACATCATCAAAAAAGATTTTATCAGGCGGACCTGCTGAGTTCAGGATATTTTTTTATTTTTACTCACTTTGAAATCAATTAAAGAGAACAGTAAAATCTATTCACAATGAAGTTTATTATATCAAGTACAACATTATTGAAGGGTCTTCAAAAGATAAGCGGAGTGCTTACCACCAACAATACACTTCCTATTTTGGAAGATTTTTTGTTTGAACTGGAGCAGGACCATCTTCGCATTACAGCTTCCGACCTGGAAACAACCATTAGCGTGGTTGTTAAGCCGGATATGTCAGAAAGCACTGGCGTAGTGGCCATTCCTGCTAAAATGCTGCTCGAAATCATGAAGACATTTTCGGAACTCCCGGTCACCATTTCGGTTGAAGGAACCAATATCGAAATTTTTGCCGGAGAAGGTAAATACAAGCTGATTGGTCACGAAAGCGATGAATTCCCTCAATTGCCCGTACTCGATAACACTCAAATACTCAATTTGAATGCTTCGTTGCTGGTAAACGCTTTTAACAAAACCCTGTTTGCCACCGGAAACGATGAATTGCGTCCGGTAATGTCAGGTGTTTTTTGTGAGGTGAATACAGAAAGCCTGACTTTTGTGGCGACCGATGCACATAAGCTGGTTCGTTATCGCCGTCATGATGTAAAAGCCGACAGGCATACTTCTATCATTTTACCAAAAAAACCTCTCAATCACCTCAAGAACATTATGCCTGATGATGAAGGTGTTGAAGTGATTTTAGAATACAACGAAACCAATGCCGTTATCAAATTCAATGATATTTCGCTGGTTTGCAGATTGATAGAAGGCAAGTATCCGAATTACGAAGCTGTAATCCCTGCCCAAAATCCCTATAAGTTAACCATCGACCGCAAAAACCTGTTGAATGCCATTCGGCGCGTTTCCATTTTTGGAAGCAAATCAACCCATCAAATCAGGTTTAAACTTTCGGGCAAAGAATTGGTGCTGACGGCCGAAGATATTGATTTTGCCAGCGAAGCCAAGGAACGGTTAACCTGTAGTTACGAAGGCGATGATATGGAAATTGGTTTCAACTCCAAGTTTATGCTTGATATGTTGATGACTCTTGACCCTGAGACGATTATCATCGAAATGTCGGCCCCAAACAGGGCAGGCATCCTGTTAAGCGATCGCGAAGAAACCGATCCCGAAGAAATACTGATGCTAATCATGCCGGTGATGATTACGCAATAACCTATTTTCATTTTTGTAATGCGAAATAAGCGGTACCATTTGGAATGGTCGCCGCTTTTTTCATAAAAACCAAGGACAATCTCATGTCACAATATAATTTTGATACACTGGTTCACCGTGAAAATACAGAATCAGTTAAATACGATTTACGAAACCGCTTCTTCGGTCAGGATGATGTCCTACCCATGTGGGTAGCCGATATGGATTTTGAAACCCCCGATTTTATCCGGGAGGCTTTGCTAAAAAGAGCCGGGCATCCCATCTATGGGTACACATTCCGATCGCCATCGTATGCTGACTCCATTCGCGGGTGGGTCGCACGGCGACATCAGTGGACGATACAGAACGACTGGATTGTTTTTAGCCCGGGTGTAGTGCCGGCATTCAACTTCGCGGTGTTGTCGCTCACCAAACCCGGGGATGGTGTTTTGATTCAGCCACCGGTATATTTCCCGTTTTTCAGTGCCGTAAACGACCACAACCGCAAACTGCTGCAAAACCAACTGGTTTACAAAGAGGGAATTTATACAATCGATTTTGATGATTTTGAAAAGAAAGCCAAAGAAGTTTCTTTGTTTTTACTGTCGAATCCACATAACCCCATGGGACGGGTGTGGACCCGGGATGAACTCACAAAAATGGCCGAGATATGCCAGAAGCATGGGGTACTCATTTTATCGGATGAAATCCACAACGACCTGATCTTGCCCGGAAATAAGCATACAGTCCTGGCTGGAATCGATCCTGCTTTTGCCGATATTACCCTTACCTGCATCGCACCAAGCAAAACCTTTAATATGGCAGGATTATCCACTTCTTCGGTGGTTATTTCCAATGAGGAATTGCGCAAAAAATATGCAGGTTTCATTGATGCACTGCACCTTTCAGGCGGAAATTTATTTGGTGCTGTGGCTTCTGAGGCCGGATACCGCCATGGCGATCGTTGGGTGGACGAGTTGATGCAGTATGTAAAACAAAATATTGATTCTTTGAGAAGCCATATGGAACAGCATACCGATATTAAGGTTGTTGAATCTCAGGCTACATACATGGTTTGGCTTGATTTTAGTGCCACGGGTCTGGATGATGAAACCATTCAACACAAGCTGATCCATGAATCAAAACTCGGGCTAAGCCACGGATCAATGTTCGATCCCGGAGGGGAAGGGTTTCAAAGAATAAACCTTGCTGCCCCGCGAAAACTGATAAATGAAGCTGCCGAAAGACTTTCTCTCACTTTCAGGGCACGGTAACTAATTGTAAGTTTTTTCGTAAAACAATTGAAATTTCCAATCTATGAAACGGTTTTATTTTAAATATATCCTCCTTTTTTGTTTTATTCTTTTACTCGGAAAGGCTCAGGCTCAATATTATTACCTCGACAGAGGTCTTGCCGAGGTGCATCTTGGTGTTGCAGTTCCGTTTTTTGATTTTGGTAGTTACCGTGATCTTGAAGTTGCTCATTATGCAAATTTGGGAATCAATGCGGGAGCGGGAATCTCCTATTTTTATTCGCGATTTGTGGCTGTAGAATTTGATGTGAATTTTAATTCGAATAATGTCAATACCAGTAAGTTGGCCGATGCTTACAGGCGTTCTGACTCTATTAACAATATTTCGGCTACGGTAAACTCAGGTTCCTTTACGGGATTCTCTGGAGTTGGTGGTTTGCGGTTCGACTTGCCTGTGAACGACCAATTTTCATTTGTCTTTAAAATGATGGCCGGTTTGAGTGGTATTCATAAACCTGCAGCAACCATCAATTTATTAACGATTTCCGGACCAGAGAGAATTGTAGAAACCACTGATACACAAATAATGTTTGCTTTCTATTCGGTTGCAGGGGGTCGGGTTAAGATTACTGACAACCTGGATGTAAATCTGATGATTTCCTATATTGGATCCAAAGTAAATTTTGATTATACCAGGAACAAAGTACCGGTTCATGTGACCGATCATCTGGGTGTAATCATGGTCAATGCCGGAGTTGGATATTCATTTTAGTCAGACCCAAAGTATTAATTTTCAATTGGCTTGTTTGAACAATACAATAATGTTTATTTTTGAATATCACTAAAACAATTTAATATGAAAGCATTAAAAATTATTGGGGTCATTATTCTCATCCTGATTGCCATTTTCCTTATCGTACCATTGTTTTTGGCCAATCAAGTGACCATTTCGGAAAGTACCGTTATCAATGCAAAACCTGTAACAGTATTTAATCAGGTAATCACCACATCGAACTGGAGTAATTGGTCGCCTTTTCACAAGGCTGATACGGCCATGATTGCCGAATATACAGGGCCAACAAAAGGCATTGGTTCAACCATGACCTGGCAAAGTAAAACAATGGGTGATGGTTCACTGGTAGTGGCCGAAAGTAAACCTTATTCCTATATCAAAAACAACATTACTTTTACCCCTGATGAAGGTGGTGCTATCGGTGAATGGACTTTTCAACCGCAGGAAGATGGATTATTGGTTACCTGGAAAACCACTATTATTGGATTGGATTATCCCATGGGAAGATATATGGGTATAATGGCCAAAACCATGATGAAACCATTTATGATCAGTGGATTAATGGATTTGAAAGCTGTATGCGAAGCACTCCCTGTTCCGGCTGATATTTCTATTATTGAGATTGAAAATGTACCTTCACTTTCCATCATGGATTCTACAACTGTGGAAGGCATTGGCGATATGTTTGAGAAAGATTATCAGCTTATTATGGATTATATGAAGGCTAAGAAAATCGAAATGGCCGGTGTTCCATATGCCGTTTATTACAATTGGGATCCCAGTGGGATCATTCGGATTCGTGCTGCCATTCCTGTATCGGGTGTTGTTAAAGGCAAGGGGAATATTGAGTTTTTCGATTTACCTGCAACCAAGGCGGTATTTGCAAAGCATTTTGGCGGTTACGATACAAGTGCCACTCATGACGATATCATGAATTATATGAGCGATTTTGGTATAGAATGCGATGACTATGTTTGGGAAGTATATGTAACCGATCCGGAAACCGAACCCGATGAATCGAAGTGGGAAACCGACATTTATTACCCTGTAAAGTAGCTTCTTAGATGCTTAAAGATAATTGGTTGTCGATACTGATCATGGGTGTGGTAATGTTGCACCTTATTGTTGGCTTTACTTGGTTGATGATTAGAATGCAGCACAAAACCCGGAAATAGCTCCGCTTGTTTGTAGTTTATTTATGAAGACCAGTTTCAGGAAATCATGTCCTCGAACTGGTCTTCTGATATGATTGGAACCCCTGATTTTTCAGCTTTTGCCTTTTTAGCAGGCCCCATCTTTTCACCGGCAATCAAATAATGGGTCTGTGAACTGATGCTTCCCAGGTTTTTGCCTCCGTGTTTTTCAATCAGTTGTTTTATTTCATCCCGCGAATAACGGCTAAATACGCCACTTACAACAAATGTTTTTCCGGTTAGTTTGTCAGATAAGAAATCGGTTTTAATTTCCATTTCAAATTGCAGGCCATGAGTCTTCAAACGGTTAATTAAATCCAGGTGTTCGGCCCGTGCAAACCAGGTCAGCACAGAATCGGCAATGCGTTCACCGATGTCTTCAACAACGATCAATTCATCGAAAGTGGCTTTTTGCAGGTTGTTAATATTTTGAAAGTGAGCAGCCAGCTTTTTGGCCACCGTTTCGCCTACAAATCTGATTCCCAAAGCAAAAAGCACTTTTTGAAATGGAGTGTCTTTCGATTTTGAAACTCCTTTGATTATGTTTTCGGCTGTTTTTTCTCTGAACGAAATTTTTTTCTCCGGTTTATCCCCGTCGGCAGGAATCACCTTCGATAGTCCTAACAGTTGATTATAGCTTAAGTCATAAAGATCGGCAGGGTTGCTAATCAGGTCCGATTCCCACAGCATATCAATTTTACCTTCACCCAAACTATCGATGTTCATCGCTTTGCGCGAAATGAAGTGCTCCAATTTACCTTTGATTTGAGGTGGGCAATGGTCTTCGTTTGGACAAAAGTGAGCGGCTTCGCCCTCATTTTTAATCAATACAGTACCGCACTCAGGACAATAACCAATAAACTTAACAGGCATCGCTTCAGGTGGCCTTTTATCGATGTTTACCCCAACAATCTTAGGGATAATTTCACCGCCCTTTTCCACGTACACAGTATCTCCGATGCGGACATCCAGATGCTGGATGATGTCTGCATTGTGAAGACTGGCCCTTTTTACTACCGTTCCTGCCAATTGAACAGGCTTTAAGTTGGCCACAGGTGTGATGGCTCCGGTTCGGCCAACCTGAAAATCGATAGAGAGTAGGGGAGTCTCCACCTGTTCAGCCTGAAACTTGTAAGCTATGGCCCATCGTGGACTCTTCGCTGTAAAGCCAAGTTGTTTCTGCTGCAAGAGGCTGTTCACCTTGATCACGATTCCGTCGGTTTCATAGTCCAGGTTCTCCCGATGAACGTCCCAATGGTTGATGAATTCAATAATCTCTTTCAGGTTGTGACAAATGGCTGCATCTTCCGAAATTTTAAGTCCAAGCTTCTTTGCAAATTGCAGGCTTTCGAAATGGGTATCTATTTCGGGAAGGGGTGCTGGTATCTGATACAAAAAACAATCGAGCGGTCGCTGGGCTACAACGCCGGGATCCTGCATCTTAAGCGTGCCTGAGGCTGCATTTCTCGGATTGGCAAATGGCGATTCACCAATTTCTTCCCGCTCATTGTTAAGCGTCCTAAACCCTGAAATGGTCATGATTACCTCGCCCCGTATTTCAAAATATTCCGGTGCTTCGGGTTGAAGCCTCAACGGAATGGTTTTAATCGTACGTACATTGTTGCTTACATCATCGCCCTGCACACCATCGCCACGTGTGACAGCCTGTTTTAAAACCCCGTTCTCATAGATCAGTCCGATGGAGAGTCCATCGAATTTTAATTCACAAACATATTCAACAGAATCGCCCACTACTTTCCTTATCCGTGCGTCAAAATCGGCGATCTCACCTTCAGAATAGGTATTCGAAAGCGACAACATGGGATATCGGTGTACTACAGTGGCAAATTCCTTTGATATTGCACCACCAACGCGCAAGGTTGGAGAATCTGATTGGATGAATTCGGGGAATTCTTTTTCGAGTGTTTCAAGCTCCTTTAATAATTGATCGAACTCATAATCACTAATGGTGGGCATCGACAGACTGTAATATTCGTAGCTGTATTGGTTTAGCTGCTCAACCAGCAACGTAATCCTGTTTTTGGCTTCTTCTTTAGTCATGGCAGTTATGGGGTAGCTTTCGAAATGGAAGCGTTATTTCGGTAGATAGTTATGATTTGATTGTCGTTGATAGGATTGAGCCAGTACAAGACTTTGTCCATAAACCCGGGCTCTATGGTGGTTTCGTATTGTAAATCGGGGAAGATGGTTTTCATGTTATTTACCCTGGTTGCCAGATGGTCAGGTTGGTAAAAAAGGATGAAATCAGGAATGTTTCCCCCGGCTTTGATTTGTTGAGCATAGGTTGACAAAGTATCACCGCGCATAAAGGTATCGTACCTGATCCAGTGTTTCAGATAATACTGAGGTGGAAACCGAAGTACCCCCTGATTTACATCTTCGATTAAAAAATGATGAATGTTTTCGTATTGCGACAGGTACACCATGCTTTCAACCCTGGCTTGCTTTGAATACATCAGGGTAACGGGTATCAGAAGAACAAAATTTATGGCCCAGAAGAATAGCCATGATCCTTTAATCCAACGGGTGGCGGTCATCCTGTTTTTCCATATCTTTTGCAATTGCATCCATCCAATCACACCTGCGATCATCAGAAAAGGGATTATTGTAACAACAAAACGTTCCTGTTTGTTTGGATAGTAAGAGTGGAAAACTAAAAATATCAACGTAGGTATAAAGAGAATGAGCAATTGTCGCCAGGTGCGGAAATAGCCAACAATGATAAAAATGCTGATGGGTGGGATGAGTATTCCTGACAAAAATAAAATGTAGGTATACCAGGGACTAACCACATAATCAGCAGCATGATGCATGTTGTAATCCACATACCCATAGAATTGAATAAACGGAACGCCCCAAACCAGGTAGTCGATGATCCCTTGTACAACAATCATGGAAGTGATGACACCCAGAGCCATATAAATGGTTTGTTTCCATTGTTTTTGAGCCAGGATGGCCAGTCCGATGCCTCCGGTAATGATAAGTGTCTGAAAACGAACGTTAAACGCCATTCCCAAAACCATCCCGGCCACAAACCACCACCAGAACCGCTGGTTGCTTTTGCCGGCTTTTACAATCATCCACAAACCGGCCATCAAAAACGAAATACTCACATATTCAACCAGATTCCGCACACTTATAAAGGGAAAAATCCAAAAAATGGCCAGCAGCCAGCCTACTATTTTTGCTTCCTTTATTGAACTCAGCAGAAGTGTAATTTTAAAGCCAAAGTAAACAATCAGCATCGACCAAAGCGCATGAAAAAATCTGATAATCAGCATTTTCGATTCCGGATCTCCCATGCCTATTGCTTTCATGAGCCGAAGCAGCACATAGTGGATACCAACATAAAAAAAACTAAAACCCTCTGGTTCGTTGGCTCCATTGGACGAAGGCAACCAGCCATAGAAATCGATGCCATCCACCCATGATTGGGCAATTTCAATGACTAAAAACTGATCGTCGTGCCATCCATATCCTTTGGCAAAAATGGAGGCCAGAAATCTGAAAAACAAACCCAACCAGAGAATGGCTTTTAAAGGATGATTTTGATACCAGGTATTTAGTTTACTTTCCAATGAATCGATTTGATTAGGTTACCATTCAACATGTTGGCGCGAAACAGGCATGGTCATGCACCTGGCACCGCCGCCGCCCCTCGAAAGTTCATTGCCTTCGATGGTGATTACCAACTTTTTGTAATCTCCGATGTTAACTTTGTTATTTACAATCTCCCTGGCCTTCACCACTTCAAACCCATGCTTATTCAGGTTTGCGATGGTGTTAGTATTTCTTGCATAACCGATTACCTTGCCGGGTTCCAGTGTAAAAAAGTTGGCTCCGCTTTGCCATTGTTCACGTTCCATAATGAATTGATCCAAGTTTCCTCCACATAAAATCGGCTCCAGATCCATCCCCAGCGAACGTAAAGCTACCAGGATATTTTTTTCTTCCCTGATATTTACCACCTTGTCGTCATCGACTGTGATGTGGATAGTAAGATATCGTGATGCATTGATAATCAGTGGCTCAAAAATCATGCATTTGTCCTGATCCAGAAAGGTGAAAACCATA
>JAUYGX010000064.1 GCA_030690365.1 Bacteroidales bacterium
TTTGTATATGACAGCCTGTGCCCCGATCCCATCGTATCGGGTGATATTGATATGACAAATTGTTCGGTGGTGCAGGTTAGTATTGACGAAGCGCCCACACCGGAAGAATATTACAAAAGCCTGGATGCCATACCTATTAAGGCCTACCCAAACCCTGCGAATAAATTCATCAGTTTAGATTATAAGCACACCGATCGTCATCAGAATATCCGGTTGCAATGCTACAATGCCCTTGGTAAAAAAGTACACGCAGAAGACATTGTCACAGGGCAGCAGGGCAGTAAAATCAATGTATACGGCTGGGGTAGTGGTATTTATATAGCTATTATATCAATTGAAAGCCGGATTGCGGGAAAGGTAAAATTTGTGGTGAAGTAAGAAATGAACAATTAAAAAGTAAACCCATGAAGAAACTTATTGTTATAATGTTTGTTTTTCTTACTCAGTTTTCCCGGGCACAAAACCCTGTAGAGAAAACGGTCTATTATATCCCGGTACAAAATAACATAAACTCCTCTACCATGCCCTTGGAATATAATACCCAAACCACCCGTCTGGTGCAGGTGTTAGAAGTACCAGTTGTTGTTGCCAAGGATCCCATACATGCAGATAGCGTACAAATATCAAGGATGGAATCATCAGAAAATTACAAGTTAAAGGCAACCATGAATCATGATTCTGCATCAGTTGTATTGGAATACAAATTGGAAACCGAAATGCCGGCCACAATTAGTATTCATGACATGAAAGGGGTGAGGATAAAAAGCGTGAACACCAGTGGGCAACAAAACCAAATTACCTTCATTACCCGTGATTTGTTGCCCGGAATCTATCTGGTAGGGCTTCATATCAACGGAAAGTTAACAGAAAGCACTAAATTTACCGTTGTTAAATAATAAAGTGAAAGCCATTTTTTTGCTGCCCTGATAAAGTTCAGGGCAGCTTTTAACTTTATACATAATGTGTAGAAAATGAAAAAAATATTTCTAATATCCATACTATGCTTTCTTGTGCAACTAGCTACTGCGCAAAGGTGGAGCACTACTTTTGGCACACTTAACCATTACGATGAAGTATATGATCTATTGGAAGATTATGATAAAGGGTATTATATTGTTGGATGGGATGCGATTGCTAATGGAAACGGAAAGGGTTGGGACATAAAAACGGATATCAATGGTGATTTGTTGTATGATAAAAGATTGGTTTATACCGGGGTAAGGGTTGGTGTTGCCGGATGTCAGGACAGTCTCGGCAACAAATATATTGCTGGGATAGATTTTAGCGAAATCGCCTGGCCTTTTTTAATTAAGCTTAATCCTTGTGGTGAAAAAATCTGGTGTAGCTTGTTAAAACATTGGGATTTCCTTTTGGGTTATCCAAGTGACATAATTATCAATGACGATGGCAATATTTTAATATTAACACGTTTCGAAGAAGGTGGGCAACAGATCAACCAGATATTTTTGCTATGTTACAGCTCTGATGGTAACCTTTTGTGGACAAAGCCTTATGCATCCAAAACAAACCACCCGTTGATTGCTTTTGCGTCTGGTGAGAAACTTTACCACTTTGGTGAAGATTACATTATCAGCGGTCATTGCTATTATCCCTATCCAGATAATCCAAACCACGTTTGGTTAAGGCCCTTTTTTATCGGCATCGACGGCCTGTTCAACGAAAAATGGATACTTCCCTTCGGGGTCACCGACAGTATCGTAGGTCAGGCCTATTCAGCCATCCCGCTAAACGATTCTGTAATTATGGGTGTTGGGAGTAAATTTCGTGATTATCCCAATGGGAATATACGCAGCTCTTTACTCATGTTTTTTAACCATGAAGGCGAAGAACTTGGCTACACAAGAATTTGGGGCGATTCAATTGCACCGGGTACACAAGACAATGCTTTAGCTGAAATAGAAACGATTAATGATTCTTTATTTCTTGCTACTGCTGTTTTTGGGCCTCTGACAACTGCAAACCCATATGGACAAGTGGTTATTGATACGAGTGGTAAAGTGTATAATACCTTGTCACAACCCAATACGACGGGAGTACTTCCGTTGTTAAGAAAAACCTTTGACAATAAATATGTGATTGCACAAGGCGTTTACGAAAGCGATCAAATGCACACCAATATACAATTACTTAAAATCAATGCCAACCTGGAACAGGATACCCTTTATACTCAGAATTTTGTATATGACAGCCTGTGCCCCGATCCCATCGTATCGGGTGATATTGATATGACAAATTGTTCGGTGGTGCAGGTTAGTATTGACGAAGCGCCCACACCGGAAGAATATTACAAAAGCCTGGA
>JAUYGX010000070.1 GCA_030690365.1 Bacteroidales bacterium
ACAATTAGTTGTTGAAAAACCAAAACAAAAACAGTTTCAGTAATCGAAATTCTATAGTGCCACTTGAACCTATTACGACAATCTTTATATCAAGAGCTCGCCAGTTTCAGTAATCGAAATTCTATAGTGCCACTTGAACAAGTTCTAAATCATTGTATTTACCGTCCATGCGGCAGTTTCAGTAATCGAAATTCTATAGTGCCACTTGAACCCTGTAGTTTCTGGCGGATGGCATATTTTTGCGTTTCAGTAATCGAAATTCTATAGTGCCACTTGAACCTAGAAATCGTCCGGCATCCGGAGATTTTTAATGTTTCAGTAATCGAAATTCTATAGTGCCACTTGAACTTAGTAGCGAATCGGCTAAAGAAGGTGAGATGGTTTCAGTAATCGAAATTCTATAGTGCCACTTGAACCTAATGAATGCCCTAAAAAATGCGGCCGAAGCTAGTTTCAGTAATCGAAATTCTATAGTGCCACTTGAACTTAGAAATCATGAAAAATCGCACACAGATTATGTTTCAGTAATCGAAATTCTATAGTGCCACTTGAACCTCCAGCTCCACACTCGCCAATGAGTCGTAAACCGTTTCAGTAATCGAAATTCTATAGTGCCACTTGAACGAAAATGTTGAAGATATCGCAAACGGTCGATTGTTTCAGTAATCGAAATTCTATGGGATCACCCGAACCATTTCCTCTGCGGTTCTCCGCGTGTACTTAGCGTACTCTGCGGTAAATTTTTAACCGCAAAGGGCCGCGGAGGTCTACGCTGAGGGCCGCGAAGTGTTTCTACATTTCAGCATGTCAATGAACGATGTCGTCGGGTTATCAGTCGGTTACACGCGTGATAACGCCATATCCAAAGGCCTTGCCGTTGCCCAATGCCACATAATCGGGCAGCTCCGCATCGAGACTGAATACCAGGTTAAACGAAAGATAGTGGTGGTTTTTGTAGGTGTTTATGCGCGGTTCGGCAGGCAGCACCTCCAGAATTTCAACCATAGGATCACCGATGTCGGCACCAAGGTAATGAAACAGGTCGCCCACCAGGTGTTTCTTCAGGGTGCGTTCGAGCAACTGTATTTTTTGCACAGCCGTGGCCTCCACATACTGCTTGTGCGTTTTCTGGTCGAGGGCCAGGTAATGGCTTATCAGATAGGTGGTTTTGTGCTCAGTATGAACGATTTCCGATTCCTGTATCCGGTACTGACTGAATTGTATCATCATGTGGGCACCAACGGCTGTCGGCTGCTGATAGAAGGCGGAAAGCGCACTCAACGCTGCCGCTCCTTCGCCGATGCCGCTAACAAGAAACAACCCGTTTTGGTTCTGATACACAATGCGCGGGTAAGGCGGCATGGTATGGCTGGTTTTTTCGTCGTGGTTGTGGAAAATGGAGGTGTCGATGCCGGCATTCACCAGTTGCGGCCGGTGGTGCCTCATCAACTGGTTGATTACGTCGCGCAACCAATCGGCGCCTGGCTTCAAAAATGGCTCCACGGCCTGTCCTATCAACAGATAGGGTTTGATTTGGAAGGTAATTATTTTGATCATAGCTTCTGTTTTACTCCTCTCCCATTTGTTGAAAAACCAATTCTTCTTCCAGCATCTCCGCTAAGGGGATTCCGGACAGGTTATCAAAATCTTCCACCTCAAAATCGGGAATGTCCGACTCAAGACCAAGTCGCTCGCCAAATCCAAGTCCTTTGCGGGTTTTTGGCTCGAAAATGATTTTTCTGCTAAAGAACCGGGATTCAATTTTACACAGACCAAGCAACAGGGTCAGGCCTTCTTCGGCAGGTACCTTGTAGCCGATGTCTTTCTCCATCTTCAGGTCGAGTTTGATGCTGGCATCCGACAGGTCGATTTTCTGAAGCAACGGGCTTTCGGCCTCGAACGAAATGCCTGATCGTCCGCTTTTCGATATGGCGATGATGGCCTTGTCGGCTTCAACCAGGTCGGTAACGACATAGTATTTTTTCTCCCAGTGGCCACCGGAGAACTTTTCCATCAGGGCTTCGCCGAGTTTGGCTTTGTTGGTGATGCGGGTATTGGTGCAGCCGATGGCATTGAAATACACGGTGTTCTTGCCCGAAAATTTGATGTCGAGGGTGGCTTTGGCCAGGGGGACGCCATCCACGGAGAGGGATCCTTTGGGTAACAGGTTTACCTCCACGCCGCTCTCCGATTTAAACTCTTTGGTGTCCTTCCGGGTGTCGGAAGTGGTTTTAAGCAGGGTCTTTTTAAATTCAGGGAAATCGTTTTTTAGTTTCCCCATGGGGATAAAGACATTCCCGTCCATTTTGCCGTAGTCGCCCAGTTCGATGGGTGTACCCGGCTCCCAGTTTGCATAAAGCACCCTGAAGTGGTTCTTTACGGCATTGGAGTATACATTGGCTATTTTACTCATGTTTTATTTGGGATACATTAATGATTAACAATGAAACAAACAATTATAAAGAGTTCCCAAGGGGAGGGATTGGGGGGTACATACTACACGTTTTCATCACTTTTTATTCTGATTCTCTTCTGCTTTTTTTAATTCAGAAAGTGCCTTCTGGATAGTTACAGGTTCAATCGGTTGTATATCGAAAAAACCTTTTAAAATTTTTCTATTCGGATTATCATAAATCCAAAACAGGTATTTGTCAATAAAATCACTATTTTTATAACTACTTAAAAAAAGAGTTACCTCATAAAGCATAAATCTTTTTCCTCTGCCTCTTTCGTCAATTTCAATAGAACTAATACAGATCTCAGGCGGTCTTGATAAAATGAAAGGGTCGAATTTAAGATCTTCCCCATTGTTCATTTGTCTCCCGATTTGTTGTGTCCATGCACGAATATCACCTGTACCCGAAAGATATGTTTCATAACAAGACATTACGGGCTTGCCCTGATAAATAAAATGAGTTGTTATTCTTTTTTCGAGAGATTCTTTCCAATAATTTTTCACCTGAAAGAACCAGATAAACATAGCAATTATAACTGTGCCGATGTTCGCGATTGGCCCAAGAAAATTTGTGTACCAACAATCTAGGTATGATGGTAAAAGAATAACAATCAGAATCAGTAGAAGGATAACCAGACAAAAAACAATCAATTGTATCCAGTATTCATTTTTAAGATAATTGAGATAACTTGCATTTTTCATGATTCAATAATATTTTGTTTAAAAAACGGTCTGAATTTAATAAAACGAAATGTCGAAATTTTTTCACCATCTCCGATCATTTTAATTTCTCGTATGGTAGTACTGGCATAGCAAGGGATATTTTTTCTTTCAAATAATGACA
>JAUYGX010000083.1 GCA_030690365.1 Bacteroidales bacterium
ATTGGTATAGAGTATGCTGAGGCACGAAGTATGCCAACAGAGGCTTGCTTGCCGGATTTCCTGTCGAGGGCGTGGTAGTCAGGAATCCTCAAAAGAATAAGGCTGCCGTTGTGGCGGGTCAATCACTTGGCTTTCTTACACAGGGTTTTCTTTTAGTGTCACATAACTTACCGACATATCAACCTGATCAAACACTTCTTTTGAAGTGCTTTCACCAACATTTTTGATAAAATCAATAACCCGTTGTTCTTTGTTATCAAGCAAATAGCATTTATTAGCTCACAGAGATAATATTTAAAGCTCAATATGTTTAATTATTGGGCCATATTTTATTTTTAGATGAGCCACAAAGGATTAAAAATGTTCTAAAACGGAAAGTCAATCAATACACCTAAATGAAATGTAGGATACCACCTGTCCGAAATCTCTTTTTTGGGTGGATCATACAGGGTTACGTTATGAGGGTAATCAATATCACAATAGCCGTCTACTCGTTTGAAAATGTTTGTTTCCTCCTGTCGGTATTGGATTCCGATCCCTGAAAACAAATCAAATTGCAATATGGATTTGGCGGACTTTCTAATTGACGTCTTTTTCCCGATTATAAACTTCAATCCTGTTTTTCTTAAGTCCTGAGACTGAAGACTGGCGTAGCTGCTGTGTTGCTCCGACACACAGAATTTGTACACTTTTTTGTCGTAGTAACTAAAATTTGTATACACTTCAGCTGAAAGGTAGATGTGCGAGGAGGGCAGAACCAGATAATTGTATCCCACTGAAAAATACACTCCTTTTGAAACTGCGTAATATAAAGGAATCTCATAAAAGACATCAGCAGATGGAATGTGCCCGAATGAGGTTGCCGAAACCGGGAATTGAATACCTATGGAGGTTCGTAAAGCATCCTTTTCGGATAATTGCCTTTCGTAACCGACTCTGGCTTCCAACAAAATGAGTCGTGTAATGTTAAATGTAAGGTGGTTTTTCTTATTTACAGCAGCTACATCCTGGGCAAATGTCTGAAGCATTGTCAGTTGAAATATCACAAGAAATGTAATTACTTGAAATAGTCTGTTCATATCTTATTGTATTTATTTTTTTTGATGTTCGCCAATAGTGGGTAGCAGATGCATTAAGTTGGATTTTGAATGACAAATCTTACAGCTTATGCCTGTAATTATATGGAACTAAAATAATCAATTATTTAACATAGCCATCCAAAAAGTATTTGAAGGTTAGAAACTGATTCTAATTGCCTTTATTAATCGAGAGTTGTAAATAACCTTTCAGGTTTTTTCCAACCTGAAAGGTTATGTGCAACCGGCAAAGCCAGTACCTATGGCAACCAGGTGCTTTGTGAATTTCTCAGCGTAAGCGCTATCGGAATTGTAAATGTTATATAATTCGAGGACAAACTCGAAATCACAGTCACAGACTTAAGCCCAGAGGCTTTCTGGATATTGTCCTTTTTCAACCAACCCGGCCACCCTTTGAATGGTCACCGGTTTATCTTCCTGATAGGTTACACCAAACCATTGATCGTTGCTGGTGAGCGTCCTGAAGCTGGATTCGCCGCTTTTAATCAGGTTGTTGGCTACCAGGGGAATGTAAAATTCAGCTTTGAGTTGATGGGCATTTTCAAAGATGAATCTCGAAAAATCACGCTTCAACTGACTGAAAAACAAGGGAGTAAATCCCCAGGAATTCATGGAGACGATGTCGTCTTCGTTTAAAGGATATTCGGTTCCGGCTTCCTCAAATACAATGCCTTTTTCTTTGCGGAGGATACTGGTACGCTCAACCACATCGGTGAGGCATCCGTTTTCACTCTGACAGATGCCCCGGCTTACGCTTCCGTTTTCTGATAAGGTGTTACTCAGTTTGTAGCCCACCAGCGCATATTCATTTTGCTGACGTATGGGATCGGTCAGAAAATCTGCCAGCACCTGAAAAGCTTCACGACCGTAAAAATCATCGGCATTGATCACGGCAAATGGCTCATTTACATATTTTTCAGCAACCAACACAGCATGCCCTGTTCCCCAAGGTTTTGTCCTTTCCTGGTTGAATTCAATACCTTCCGGGATGTTGTGAAGTTCCTGGAGGATGTATTCTGTTTCTATCTTTCCGGCCAACCGGGGTTCAAAGATGGCTTTAAAATCATCAATGATTTTGGGGTTCAGTACAAATACCACTTTTCCAAATCCTGCCCTGATGGCATCAAATACGGAATAATCAATAATACTCTCGCCCGAAGGGCCAATTTTATCCATTTGTTTCACTCCGCCGTAGCGGCTTCCCACACCGGCTGCAAGTATAACGAGGGTTGGTTTCATGAGGTAGGTTTTAAAGGATCATATATTTTAAACGCGGGCAAAAATAAGGATTTTATAAAAGAGGAAATGGCTAATTTAAGAAAGCTGCGTTTTTACCATTCCGACACAGATAATAAGTTGAATAACACTTCTGTGGTTTATCACGATTTATTCATCGTACCAACTGGCATACATATTATAATTGTTTGAAATGCGGTGGATTTCACCTTCCAGCAATGCGGTATCAACAGTCTTGATAAGGGTTGCAGGTACCCCGGCATAAACAGAACCTGATTTTACCACGGTGTTTTTTGCGATCAGTGCTCCGGCTGCAATCACCGAATTGCTCTCCACCACTACGCCATCCATCAAAATGGCTCCCATGCCAATCAATACATTGTCGTGGATGGTACATCCGTGAACGATGGCACCATGTGCAATGCTTACATTGTTTCCAATGCTGACCGGTGCTTTCTGATAAGTGCAATGAATAATGGCTCCATCCTGAATATTGACATTGTTGCCAATGCGGATGCTGTGTACATCGCCACGGACAACGGCATTAAACCACACGCTGCAATCGTCGCCCATCACCACATCTCCCGTGAGGGTAGCATTATCAGCGATAAAACAATTGTTTCCCCATTTGGGTGAGATACCTTTTACTGATCTGATCGTTGGCATAACTAGGTAATTTTGTTGGTTTAGCGTTTAATGTTATCGGATGGAGGATAATCAACGTTATAATGAAGACCTATGCTTTCCTTGCGCTGCATGGCCAATTTGATGACCACATAGGCTACATTAACCATATTGCGCAACTCGCAAATGGGTTCCGATAACAATGAGTTGTTATATAAGTCTTCGGTTTCTTTAAAAATGATTTTCAGTCGGTCGAAGGCCCTTTTCAATCGCAGGTTTGAGCGCACGATCCCCACGTAATTCGACATAATCGACTGTAATTCCTTTATCGATTGTGTGATCAGAATCATTTCTTCATTTAATATCATGCCTTCGTCGTTCCAGTCGGGCACCCGATCTTCAAACTGAATATGATGAATGTCTTTGGCCGCTTTTTCACCGGCCCGGTGCGAAAATACAGCCGCTTCGAGCAGCGAATTGGATGCCAGTCTGTTGGCTCCGTGTAAACCGGTGTTTGCCACTTCACCCGACGCATAAAGGTGGTGAATGTTGGTTTGTCCAAATTCATCCGTATTGATTCCACCGCAACTGTAATGTGCTGCCGGTACTACCGGAATCAGGTCGCGGGTGATATCAATGCCAATGCTCAGGCATTTGGCATAGATGGTTGGGAAATGGTTCAGGATTTCCCTTTTATCGATTTGACGGGCGTCGAGGTAAACATACTCATCTCCAGAAAGTTTCATCTCAGTATCGATGGCACGGGCCACGATATCGCGTGGTGCCAGCGAACCTCTTGAATCATATTTGTCCATAAAGGGAGTGCCGCTTTTTGTTACCAGAAATGCTCCTGCACCCCGCATGGCTTCGGTGATTAAAAATGAAGGTTTCTCGTTGGGATTATACAGCGAGGTGGGATGGAACTGCACAAATTCCAGGTTGCTGACCCTTGCCTTGGCGCGATAGGCCATGGCGATGCCATCACCGGTTGAAAAGGTTGGGTTGGTGGTGGTTTGGTAAATATTGCCCATGCCGCCCGAGGCGATCATGGTGGTTTTTGCCAGAATGGTTTCGATTTGATTCGATTGTGTATTAAGCGCATAAACACCGAAACACTGGATGTTGTCGTGGCTCTGTTTGACAAGTTCTCCCAGGTGATGCTGGGTAATCAGATCGATGGAGAAATAGTCTTCCAGAATGGTGATGTTGGGATGGTTTTTTACTTTCACATCCAAAGCACGCTGGATTTCGTATCCTGTATTGTCTTTGTGATGCAATATCCGAAACTCCGAGTGACCACCTTCTTTGGCGAGTGAAAACCGACCTGATTCTTCTTTGTCGAACTGTGTTCCCCACTCAATCAATTCCTTTACCCGTTCGGTACCTTCGTTGATGGTGATGCGGACAATTTCTTCGTTGTTGTGACCCACACCTGCTTTCATGGTGTCTTCGAAATGCTTTTCGTAATTGTCGGGTGAATACATTACGGCCGCAATGCCGCCCTGAGCATAACTGGTGGCCGTGTCGTCCATGGAGGATTTCGACAACACACAAACGCTTCCGTGATCGGCTACCTTAAGGGCATAAATGAGCCCGGCCATGCCGGTACCAATCACTAAAAAATCAACTTTACGACGCATGAGAAATATTTTTGCAAAGGTAGTGCATCCTTGAAAACACGCAGAAGAAAACCTGTTTTATCTTGTAGGAAATAACTACCGTTTTACCAGGTTGTTACGCCTGAGTAGCAGGGCGGCTGGCAATGCCCCAAATGCCAGAAAGGCAGAAAAATGACCTATAAACCCAACAAAATTTCTTCCGGGGGCCGACTTCCAAACAGCATACGTTCAGGGTGTTCGAGCAGTTCTTTCACTTTTACCAGAAATCCAACTGAATCCCGGCCGTCAATCACCCGGTGATCATACGAAAGGGCAATGTACATCATGGGATGAATTTCTACTTTGCCATCAACGGCTATAGGCCTCTCCACAATGTTGTGCATGCCCAGGATGGCGCTCTGTGGCGGATTGATGATGGGAGTGGACATCATACTGCCAAAAACACCCCCGTTGGTAATGGTAAAGGTGCCACCCTGCATTTCTTCGAGGCTGAGTTTGTTGTCGCGGGCTTTGGTAGCCAATTCTTTGATGGCCATTTCCAGCTCGGCCAGGCTGAGCATTTCTGCATTTCTGATAACGGGGACAACCAGGCCTTTTGGAGCACTCACAGCGATGCTCACATCCACATAATCGAAGTGAATAATCTGATCCGAAGAAATTTGCGCGTTTACCTGAGGGAAAAAGGCCATGGCTTCGGTTACCGCCTTGGTGAAAAACGACATAAATCCAAGACCAATGTCGTGTTTTTTAATAAAGGCTTCTTTGTATTTTTTCCGTAACTCCATCACCGGGGTCATGTTCACCTCATTAAAAGTGGTGAGCATGGCCGTTTCATTTTTTACAGAAACAAGCCTGGCAGCCAGTTTTTTGCGCAACGGACTCATGTTAGTGCTTTTGCTCTCGCGACTTCCTGTCCAGGAATTTGAAAACTGCTGAGTCACAGGTTTCCCTGATGGAGATTGATCTTTGTTTTCCAGATAGAATTCAACATCTTTTTTCCCAACCCGGTAGTTTTTGTAGAAGTTGATGAGCTCAGTTTCGGTCACTTGATTGACATCCATCAGTTTTTTAGCCAGAGGCGACAGATGCAGGTCGGCTGACATGGTATTTTCGGTTGTGGATTGATCCTGAGCAGGCTGTTTGGTTTCAGGGATTTTTTTGGAGGAAGCAACGGGTTGCTCAACAGGCTTTTCGGCTATTTGCTTTGGTGCAGCCTTACTTTCTGCGGCAGTTCCTTTGGCTTCTGTGTCGATGGTGGCAATTACGGAGTTTACTTCAACGGTGGCCCCTTCGTCGGCGAGAATCGTTATTTTTCCATCCGCACCAGCGGCAACACTCAGGGTAGCTTTATCCGAATCTATTTCAACAATATCCTCATCCGATCCAACTTGCTGACCGTTGGTTACCAGCCAATTGGCAATTTGAACTTCGGTAATCGATTCTCCCGGACTGGGAACTTTTATTTCTACAATCATGGTGGTATTATTTCAACTGTGTGATCATCATTCGTTTATCTTTAATTTAGTGGTTTCACACCCGAGTGGAATTTTGAGTCGATATGATCCACATGCATGTCTTTCAATTCTTTTTCAAATTGTTTCCATTTATTGCCGATGCAGACCATTTCGCATGATTTTTCCATGTAGGGACAATTGCATTCACTCATCACCTTGTCCAGAATTTTTTGCTGACGGATGGTGTGGAATTTTCCGGAACCCGTTGCAGGACTTCCGCTGGCTGGCCGGGCAACGAGTTTTAGCGGGATGTTTAAACCAAATAAATCGTGTATAAAATTCCAGGCCCCCATATTGGCAGGTTCCTCTTGCGCCCAGATAAAGGTTTTGGATAAAGGATACTTTTCAGCCACAGCTTTTACCTGTTGCGTTGGAAAAGGATACAATTGCTCGATACGGATCAGGGCAATTTGATCGTTGTTAAGTCTTTCTCTTTCTGCCAGCAGGTCGTAATAGAGTTTTCCGTTGCAAAACACCACTTTGATCACTTTTCTAGGATTGCCGGTTTCATCGTCGATCACTTCTTTAAATCCACCTGTGGTAAAATCTTTTGTTGTTGACACACATCTGGGATGTCGGAGTAAACTCTTAGGTGTAAATACAATAAGTGGTTTCCTGAACGGGCGAAACAGCTGTCGGCGCAACAAATGGAAAAAGTTGGCCGGCGTGGTACAGTTGGCAATCTGGATGTTGTTTTCAGCCGCAAGGGTAAGATAACGTTCCATACGGGCGCTTGAATGTTCGGGGCCCTGGCCTTCGTAGCCATGCGGAAGCAGAACAACCAGGTCGTTCATCACATTCCACTTATCCTCAGCACTGCTGATAAACTGATCGAAGATTACTTGTGCAGTATTGGCGAAATCTCCAAACTGAGCCTCCCAGATGGTGAGCTTGCTGGGCGATGCCAGTGCATAACCATATTCAAAACCCAACACACCGTATTCTGAAAGATTTGAGTTATATACTTCAAATTTGGCTTGCTTGTCGCTGATGTGGTGTAGAGGTACATATTTTTCGTCTGAATCTTCGATGCTCAATACCGCATGTCGGTGCGAAAAGGTTCCCCTTTCCACATCCTGACCACTTAGCCTGACAGCAAAGCCCTCGTTCACGAGACTTCCATAAGCCAGCAGTTCACCCATGGCCCAATCCATGGTTCCTTCTTCCATCACCATTTTACGCCTTTGTTCCTGCAACCTCACCGTTTTCCTGAAGAACTTTTTGCCCTCAGGCAATTGGGTGATTTGTTTGGTGATCAGTTCAACTTCTTTTTTAGTGATGGCTGTATCCGGCGATTTAAGGAAATCGTTGTCAACGGCCCGGCGTATGTCTTTCCAGGTTTCTGCCAAAAAACTGTCGATGGTGGTTTTCTGATGCGAACTTGCTGCGGTCAGGTTTTCTTCCAGTTTGCGGTTGAACCTTGACTCTTCCAACTGGCAGGCTTCATCGGTTGTAACTTCTTGGGCGATAAGTTCCTTTTTATAAATTTCGTACGGATCGGGGTGGGTTTCGATGGCACGGTACAAAACAGGTTGTGTAAAACGGGGTTCATCACCTTCGTTGTGGCCATATTTCCGATAGCACAGGATGTCGATAAAAACGTCTTTATGGAATTTGTTCCGGAATTCCATAGCGGTTTGAATGCTGAAAACCAGGGCTTCGGGATCGTCGCCATTTACATGGAAAACCGGCGAAAGTGTAGTTTTGGCCACATCAGTGCAATATGTACTTGAACGCGCATCCAGATAATCGGTAGTAAATCCGATTTGATTGTTGATCACCAGGTGGATGGTTCCTCCGGTGGTATAACCCTTGAGATCCTGCATTTGAAGTACCTCATAAACTACACCTTGTCCGGCAACTGAAGCGTCGCCATGTATTAGAATAGGAGCAATCTGGTTATGATCGCCATGGTAGATTTCATCTATCTTGGCCCTGGTAATTCCTTCTACCACGGGATCTACGGCTTCCAGATGCGAAGGGTTGGGAGCGAGGGTAAGTTTAACTTCTTTACCCTGGCTTGATTTTCGGCGGATTGAAAACCCCAGGTGGTATTTTACGTCTCCCAACAGTGCTTCATCATCGTATTCTACCCCTTCAAATTCCGAAAAGATGGCCTGGTAAGGTTTTCGAAGGATATTGGTGAGTACATTCAACCGACCACGGTGGGGCATGCCGATAATAAATTCTTTGATTCCCAATTCGGTACCTTTCTCCATTACGGCATCCAAGGCAGGGATGAGCGATTCGGCGCCTTCGAGCGAAAATCGTTTTTGCCCGGGAAATTTCTTCTGGAGAAACTTTTCGAAATGTACTGCCCTGAGCAATTTGGTCAGGATATATTTCTTTTCTTCGGATGAATAATGGGGGTGGTTGCGGGTGGTTTCGAAACGCGACTGTAACCAGTCTACCATTTCCAGATCTCTGATAAACAAATATTCAACCCCGATGGAGCGACAATAGGTTTCGTTCAGAAAATTGATGATGTCCTTCAGGCGGGCTTTGCCGATACCGATTTTTTCCCCGGCATAAAAAGTACGTTCCATGTCCTTTTGGGTAAGGCCAAAGTTTTCGATGTCGAGGGTAGGGAGGTAGTTGCGTCTTTTGCGTACCGGATTGGTTTTAGTAAATAAATGCCCGCGACGCCGGTAATCGTTTATCAGGTTGATTACCTTGAATTCGTCGGAGGTAGCCTGACTTCCACCGTTTGAGGTGTAACTTTTCCGGGCAAGATCGAATCCCATGAAAAAAGCCCTCCAACCTTTTTCAACTGAATTGTGATCGGTTAAAAATTGCTGATAAAGTGATTCGATAACAGCCGGATCGGTGTTGTTTAAAAAGCTATAATCATCCATTGAATCGTTGAATAGGATTAGTTAACAAAGTTAGTGAAACTATCGGCTCAATCTTAATTTAGATTGTTTATAAATAGAAAAAATGTGTAAAAAAAACCCCGACCGTTTAAAAAAACCACGGTCGGGAGGTTGATTTTGATGGATGGTACTTATTCCGGATGAATAGCTTCAACAGGACATACATCGGCGCATGCGCCACAATCTGTACATAAATCCGGATCAATTACATAGATATCACCTTCTGAAATCGCTTCTACCGGGCATTCATCAATGCAAGTTCCGCAAGCAGTACAATCATCATTAATTTTATAAGCCATAATGCTAATCTTTAATTAAATAAATTGGCTGCAAATATACAGATATTGTTTTTAGAATGAGGTTAAAAAATGTTTGAATTTTGTTGATTTCGATCAGCAGAAGGGCAAAAAAACGCATTTGAAAGCACGATTGTACCAGTAGCCGGATGGGTGCTTCTGATTTTAGTTATTTTATCAGGTGATTAGCAGTTATTTATTCAAGATCTTTCGAAAATGGTAGTTTGTAATTTAGTCTGATTCTATTTTACTACCCGATTTTTAAATCGGGGTTTTTAGATATGTTTTAAAGTATTGTTAATCAGTATTTATAGAAATGGTGCAATCGATTTCATTCGAAGGTATATTAATTGAGTACAAAAAAGGCATTCCACCGGGTTTTGTTGAATAAGATTAAGTTTAATTTTGCCCTGTTTTAAAATTAATTCAAATGACATCCAAAAAAGACAGAGTAGTTGAATTGAAAAAAGCCGTTATTCGTTTCGCTGGCGACTCCGGAGACGGAATGCAGCTAACAGGAAATCTTTTTTCTGATTCAACAGCTTTTGCAGGAAATGATTTTGCCACTTTTCCTGATTATCCCGCAGAAATCCGGGCACCCCAGGGTACAGTTTCTGGTGTTTCTGGTTTTCAAATCCATTTCGGTCAGGTAGATATTCATACCTCCGGCGACTTAGCCGATGTATTGGTGGCCATGAATCCGGCTTCGCTGAAAGCCAATATGAGCTGGATTACCAGAGAGGCCATCATTATTGTTGACAGTGATGCTTTTACTGATAAAAACCTCGAAAAGGCAGGTTATAAAACCGATCCCCTGGAGGATGGTACGCTCAATGGGCACATTTTGGTGAAAGCTCCTATTTCAACCATGACCAAAGAGGCAGTAAAAGAATTGAACCTGGATAATAAAACGGCTCAGAAATCGAAAAATATGTTTGCACTGGGCATTGTTTTTTACATGTTCAACCGTGATTACAAACCCACATTTAAGTTTTTTGAACAAAAATTTAAGGCAAATCCTTTAATCATTGAGGCTAATAAGGCTGTATTGACTGCTGGTTACTATTTTGGCGATACCCTCGAAGCATTTGCCAACACCTATAAAGTAGAGCCGGCTGATTTGAAAAAAGGCCTCTACCGCAATGTAACCGGAAACCTGGCTACTGCGTGGGGACTAATGGCTGCTTCAGAACGGTCAGGACGAAAAATTTTCCTGGGTTCATATCCCATTACTCCGGCTACTGAAATACTTCAGGAATTAACGAAACATAAAGAGCTTTCTGTAATCGCACTTCAGGCCGAAGACGAAATCGCAGGCATTGTTTCTAGTATTGGTGCCTCTTTTACAGGATCTCTGGCAGTAACTTCCACCTCGGGGCCTGGTTTGTCTCTGAAAAGTGAAGCCATCGGATTGGCCGTTATTACCGAATTGCCCATTGTAATTATTGATGTGCAACGTGGAGGACCATCCACCGGTTTACCTACCAAATCGGAACAGTCGGATTTATACCAGGCCTTGTTTGGCCGCAATGGTGAGGCTCCTGTGGTGGTGATGTCGGCTTTAAGCCCTGCAGATTGTTTTTTTGCTGCTTACGAAGCCTGTAAAATCTCGCTTGAACATATGACACCGGTAATTTTATTAACTGACGGTTCCATTGCCAATGGGTCAGAAGTTTTTAAAATTCCAAAAGTAGCCGATTTAGCAAACATCATCCCGCCTATTGTCCCTGCCAACGATCCTGATTACAAACCATATAAACGTAATCCTGAAACACTTAGTCGCCGTTGGGCATTACCCGGAACTGCGGGTTTGCGTCACCGATTGGGTGGTCTCGAAAAGGACAATGTATTCGGAAACGTATCGCACGACCCGATGAACCACCAGTTGATGAGTGAGTTAAGAAAAGAAAAAGTAGAAAGAGTGGCCAATTTCATTCCCGAGCAGGAAGTGATTGGTGATGACAATGCCGATATACTTGTAGTTAGCTGGGGTGGAACTTATGGCGTGATGTTGACTGCCATCGAAGAGTTGCGTAATGAAGGCAAATCGGTAAGTTTGGCACATTTTAAACATATTATGCCATTGCCGCGAAACACCCGCGATATTTTGTCACGGCATAAAAAAATCCTTGTTTGCGAAATTAATCTGGGGCAGTTCGTAAATTACCTGCGCATGCAGTTTCCTGAATTTGCCTATCTTCAATACAATAAAATCCAGGGCCTGCCCTTTATGGTTGCTGAATTGAAAGATAAGGTTAATGAACTCTTAAACGATTAATATCATGGAAAATACGATAGTTACAAAAAATTTAGTGTTGTCGAAAGAAGATTTTGGAAGCGATCAAATGGTAAAATGGTGCCCGGGTTGTGGCGACCATGCGATTTTAAAATCAATTGAAAATGTATTTCCTGAAATGGGTATTGCCAAGGAAGATTTTGTGGTGGTATCGGGTATTGGTTGCTCTTCGCGGTTTCCATATTATATGAATACCTACGGTTTTCATGGAATTCACGGACGCGCTGCCGCTTTGGCAACTGGTGTAAAGCTGGCAAATCCAAAATTAAGCGTTTGGATGATTTCGGGCGATGGCGACTCAATGGCCATTGGCGGGAACCACTTTATCCACATCGCACGACGCAACCTCGACATCAATTACCTGATGTTTAACAATAAAATCTATGGGTTAACCAAAGGACAGTATTCGCCTACCACTCCCAAAGGATCGAAAACCAAGAGCTCGCCTCAGGGATCGTTCGAAACACCATTTAACCCGGGTGAACTTGTTATCGGGGCTCGTGGTAAATTCTTTGCCAGAGTTATTGATACCAACCTTAAGTTAATGACGCAGGTTTTTCGTGAAGCTGCTGAGCACAAAGGAACTTCCATCGTGGAAATCCTTGCCAACTGCGTTATTTTTAACAACCAGGTTCATGCGCTCATTACCGGACGCGAAACCAAAGACGACAATCAGATTATCCTGGAAGCAGGCAAACCCATGATTTTTGGTGCCAACAACGATAAGGGAATCGTTTTGAGAGGAACTAAACTGGTGGCGGTTGAAATTGGAAAAGATGGCATCACCGAAGCCGATCTGTTGGTGCACGATCCTTCAGACCCTGATCCGGGTATCCACCTGATGCTGGCCAATATGGCACCACCTGAACTTCCTGCAGCCTTAGGCGTTATCAGGTCGGTAGCTGCTGAAACCCTCGAAGAGGCCATGTATGCTTCCATCGCTCACGAGAAAAAAGTATCTAAAATTAAATGTGTCGACGATCTGCTCACCAGCGGAGCAACCTGGACGATAGATTAATCATTCAGATGAGTTAACCAAAATCCCCGGCCAATCTGTTGGCCGGGGATTTTTTTAGTTAAATATCCTTTCATTTAGTGCATTGTTTTTTTCATACAACAGAATAAAACGTACTTTTGTTCGTTTTAATTTCGTTGAAAAATAGTGAGAAATGAATAAATATACCCTTGGTTCCATCGTATTTTTAATGCTGATTTTTTTTGGAGGTTGTTCCACAGATGTGGATATGTATGACGATTATAAGGATATTACCGTTGTGTATGGTATTGTAGATGTCGACAGCGATACCACCTGGATTAAGATAACCAAAGCATTTTCCGGGCCCGGTAATGCACTTGTGATTGCCGCCAATCCCGATTCGAGTAACTATCCATTTAAACTTGATGTTCAGTTAATTGGAAAAAAATTGGGCAGCGATGAACTACCTCCAATCGTGTTGGATACCATCACCATTCATAACAAGCAAATCGCAGAATATATTGTAAATAATGACGGAGATACCGTTGTTTTGCATCCATTCTACGGTCCCAATCAACTCATGTATTATACCACCGAGCCTTTGCGAAACGACTATACCTATCAATTGCAAATAGACAATAAAGGAAAAATAATCAAGGGTGAGACCTCTATGATCAGCAATTTTGGAGTTACAGGACCTGTTAACAGAATTTCATTTTCACTCACACCTCCTCCAACCGATCCCACCATTGAGTGGAAATCGGTAAAAAATGGTAAACGCTACGAAGTATCGCTCACCTTTAATTATAAAGAGCTTGTGCCCGGGTCGTTAGATACAACAAACAAATCGGTGAGTTGGTTTTTAGGAGTTCGTAAATCCAATACAGTGGAGGGAGGCGAAGATATGTCCATCACTTACAATGGAAGCAACTTTTTTACTTTGCTTGAGAACGAACTACCGGACATTCCAAATGTTCAGCGGTGGGCAGGCCTTGTTGATATTCATATTGCTGCCGGATCGCAAGTGTTGCAAACATTTCTCGATATAAATGGCGCTTCGGGCAGTTTGCTTGAAGAAGTCCCTTTATATACCAATTTGGATGGTGGCATTGGCATTTTTGCTTCGCGTCACAATACGGTGCGCTCGTTAAAACTTACATCTCTTACCGAAGCAGACCTGATAAAGCAGGATCTGGGTTTTAAACCACCTCAATAGGAGACCGACACATCTAATCATTATTGCCTTTCTGATACTTTCTTTGGCTCGTGCTGCCTTTTTGTCACAGTTTACCAGAAGTAAACTCCAGTGTTATATGCATTTCCAATTTACTGATAAAGCTCATATAATCAGATGTTAACATATCCTGGGTTAGAGGTTTGAAGAAATTTCTATAAAGTGTGTTTCGTTGCCGTATTTGTTTTGGCACAATGATTGAGTTTCCCATGAAAATCGTTGAAAGAACCAAAATTTATATAACATGGGAAAAATAATTGGAATTGACTTAGGAACAACCAACTCTTGCGTAGCCGTAATGGAAGGCAATGAGCCAGTTGTCATTCCTAACAGCGAAGGTCGTCGTACAACACCTTCGATTGTTGCATTTACGGATAATGGTGAACGCAAAGTGGGCGATCCTGCCAAACGTCAGGCCATCACAAACCCAACCAAAACAGTTTCCTCCATCAAGCGTTTTATGGGAAACAAGTTCAAAGAAATGGGTACAGAAATAGAACGAGCCTCATACAAAGTAGTAAAGGGAGACAATGATACTCCACGTGTGAAAATTGATGACAGAGAATATTCGCCACAGGAGATTTCAGCCATGGTGCTTCAGAAAATGAAGAAAACCGCTGAAGATTACTTGGGACATACCGTTACCGAAGCTGTAATTACAGTGCCTGCTTATTTTGATGATTCTGAACGTCAGGCAACTAAAGAAGCTGGTGAAATTGCAGGTTTAATTGTAAGAAGAATTATCAATGAACCTACCGCAGCTGCTTTGGCCTACGGATTGGATAAAAAGAAAGAAGACTCTAAAATTGCCGTTTACGACTTGGGTGGAGGAACATTTGATATTTCTATCCTGGAATTGGGAGATGGCGTTTTTGAAGTAAAATCGACCAACGGAAATACCCACCTTGGTGGTGATGATTTCGACCAGACCATCATCGATTGGTTGGCTGCAGAGTTTAAGAAAGACGAAGGTCTCGATCTGAAAAAAGATCCAATGGCTTTACAGCGTTTGAAAGAAGCTGCCGAAAAGGCAAAAATCGAACTTTCGAGTGCTACCGAAACCGAAATCAACCTGCCCTATATTATGCCTGTTGACGGTGTGCCAAAACACCTGGTTAAAAAATTAACCCGTGCAAAGTTTGAGCAATTGGCTGATAAGTTGATTCACGCCACTATAAAACCTTGTGAAGATGCAATCCGCGATGCTGGTTTAAATGTAGCCGACATTGATGAAGTAATCCTCGTGGGGGGTTCAACCCGTATTCCTGCCATTCAGGATTTGGTGAAGAAAATTTTTGGAAAAGAGCCTTCAAAAGGCGTTAATCCTGACGAAGTTGTTGCTTTGGGTGCCGCCATTCAGGGTGGTGTTTTAACCGGAGAAGTTAAAGATGTTCTGTTACTTGATGTAACCCCGCTTACACTTGGAATCGAAACCATGGGTGGAGTAATGACCAAGTTAATTGAGTCGAATACAACCATTCCTACCAAGAAATCAGAAACATTCTCAACCGCATCGGACAACCAACCTTCGGTAGAAATCCACATTTTACAGGGTGAACGCCCTATGGCCAACCAAAATAAAAGCATCGGTCGTTTCCATCTGGATGGCATTCCACCAGCACCTCGTGGCATTCCCCAGATTGAAGTTACTTTCGATATCGACTCAAATGGTATCCTGAATGTATCTGCCAAAGACAAAGCTTCCGGGAAAACCCAAAGCATTCGTATAGAAGCCTCATCGGGATTGTCGGATGAAGAAATAAAAAGAATGAAGGCCGAAGCTGAAGCAAACGCCGATTCCGATAAAAAAGAACGCGAAAGAGTGGATAAGCTCAATGCGGCTGATGCACTGATTTTCCAGACAGAAAAGCAGTTGAAAGAGTTTGGAGATAAAGTTCCTGCCGATAAAAAATCGGAAATTGAAACTGCACTCGAAAAGTTGCGTACAGCCCACAAGAGCCAGGATATTGCTGCTGTTGATGCAGCCATGGAACAGTTAAACGCGGTTTGGCAGAAGGCCAGCGAAGAAATGTACAAGGGTACTCAGGGCAATCCTCAGCAAGAACAACCCGGCGCTGCCCCCGGAGGAGATGCCGGTCATACCAAAGGATCGGGCGATGACGAAGTTACTGACGTTGATTTTGAGGAAGTTGACGATAAATAGAACTTGAGTTTTTAAAAAAAGCCATCCGCAGGGATGGCTTTTTTTTTTAATCATTATTTACACCCACATTTTTAAGAAATGCCGTATAGTGTATGATTTTTTATTAACTTAGTCGGCTCGTTTATATTATACGATTCGATTATTAATAATCAGTTAATGAATAGGTAATCATGGGATATTTTATCATACGTAATTTTGTAAATTAACAACAATACAATAAACATTAAACTAATTTATTATGAGGAATTTATTTACGTTTTTAAAGGTGTTTACGCTGCTAATTGCATTATCAGCTGCAATGCCAACCATCATGGCTCAAAATGCCTGGATTAACGAACTGCATTACGACAATTCAGGTGGAGATGTTAACGAATTTATTGAGGTAGTTATTGAGAACCCGGGTAGCTATGCTTTGTCGGATTTTTCTGTTGACTTGTACAATGGAAGTAATGGTACTACCTACAACACTAAAACATTAGATGTTTTTACAGTTGGTTCTACAATTGGCAATTTTACTTTTTATACTTATGTATATCCGGTAAATGGCATCCAAAATGGAGCTCCTGATGGTCTTTCTTTAAGTTATCAGACCGTACTGATTCCAGGGCAATTTTTGAGCTATGAAGGCACCCTCGTTGCCACCAATGGACCGGCCATTGGCCTTACATCAACTGACATAGGCGTTTCAGAAGGAGGTGCCGGCCCGGGAGAGTCGTTGCAATTAGGCGGTGGCGGAACCATGTACAGTGATTTTACCTGGCAAAATTCATCAGCCGAAACACCTGGTTTAGAGAACAATAACCAAAGTATTGGCGGCGTTGCTCCTCCCGTACCTGTAGCCATTTATTATGAGCCGTTTGATGCCGATCTGGGGCAAACTACCACTTCTAGTGTCATTGGGGCCCAGGTGTGGGGATATGCGGCCTTTGGTAACCCGGCTGGTTGCTCAGCAATGAGTGGTTATGATGGTGGTCCGATGGACAATGAAGACTGGCTGGTTACCAACGCCATCAACTGTACCAATTATACGAATGTTACCTTGAACTTCGATCATGCTGTAAACTATGCTGATAATAGCGGCCTTTCGGTACTTATCTCAACTGACTACGATGGAGTTGGAGATCCAAACAATTTTACATGGACCGATTTAACCAGTCTATGTACATTTCCTGCAACTCCCAGTTGGAGCTTCATTGATGGAGGTACAGTAGATATTAATGCTTTGGTTGGTTCATCTACTTACATTGCTTTTAAATATGTAAGTGTTACAACAGCAGATGCAGCCACCTGGGAAGTAGACAATATCACTGTTGCAGGCGACTTTAGCCTTCAAATAAATATTGCCGGTTCGTTCAACGGATGGAATGCGGCCGATCCAGATTATGCCATGACTTTAAATGCAAATGGACTGGCAGAACTTACTCATAGCCTGGATGCCGGAACAAATGAATATAAAGTTGTTGAAGATGGTAACTGGTTTCCTGGCGACAACCAAGTGATTACACTTGCCGCTACCACCGACATTACCTGGAAATACAACTTTGAAGCAAACCTGGTTTCGCATACTCTTCCGGTTGTTGCTGGTGATTTTGTCTCAGAATTGGGTGGTACCGACTGGGAACCGACTGATTTAATTGGAGAAATGTCAGATCCTGAAGGGGATGATATTTACACATTGGAACTCCTTATTCCTGCCGGTAACTACGAAGCCAAGGTTACCCTGAACCAAAACTGGAACCAGAGTACAGGTGGCAACGTACCCTTTGCTACCGATGGAATTACACCTACCGTATTTACCTATGATTTTCCAAACAATACAACCACCATTAGTGGTCCTCCACCACCAACCGACCTGGTTACATTTATCGTGGATGATGCAGCCGGAATGAATTATGATGGTTTTGCCCTCAAAGGAAGTTGGGATGCCAATGGCCAGTACGACCCAAGCTGGGGCGGCGGAGCTGAGCATACTGCTTTTTACGATGATGGAACAAATGGTGATGCCGTAGCAGGTGATCATATCTGGACCTGCCAGCAAGAACTTGTTGTGGATGGAGGAACCAATGCATGGGAATGGGGCGTAAACGATACAGAAAGTAACTGGATTGCCGGTAACTGGGGATTTACAGTTCCTGACCAAACGCCTCAAACATTAAGCTGGACTGTTCCTGCTACACCAGCACTGGTGATCAATGAAATTATGTATAACTCGCCCGGCTCTGACGAAGAGTGGGTTGAATTATACAACAATACAGATCAACCTATAAGTCTTGAAAACTGGAAACTGCTTGATAATGATGCTGCTCACACGCCCATCACCATTCCTGCAGGTTATACTATTGGTGCTTATGGTTATTTTACCATTGAAGTGGCTACAAGTGGTGCATTCCCGTTTACACCTGATTATGATGGAAGTGGTAATTTTAATTTTACCAATACAACTGATGTAGTTCGTTTATACAATGCAAATGGTATTCTAATTGATATCGTCAGTTTTGGTGATAGTGACCCATGGCCATCCAGCCCTGACGGTTATGGCCCGTCACTTTCGTTGTTTCACCCCGATCTGGATAATGCTTTACCAGAAAGCTGGAGAGGCAGTAACGAAGATGGCGGTACTCCTGGCACAATCAACTTCCCTATTAATATTGTAACTCCTAACGGTGGCGAAACCATCGACCAGGGATCCAGCTATGATATTACCTGGACAGTTGAAGGTTGGGACGGAAATGTCGATATCAATCTTGTAAGAGAAGGACAGAACCCGGTTCTGCTGGTGTCAAATCTGGCGGTTTCAAATCAATCGTTTACCTGGAACGTATTTACTACCGTTGAGCCTGCAACCGATTATAAAATTATGATCTCCGAAACCACCGGTGGCAATCCATTCGATATGAGCGATGATTTCTTCACAGTCAATGAGGTAATCGAGATGCCTGAGATTGTGATTACCGAAATCATGTACAATCCTCCTGAATCAGGAAACGATTCTTTAGAGTTTATCGAACTTTATAACAATGGTGTTGATGCCGTTGATTTGGAAGGATTTTATTTCTCCAAAGGAGTAGATTATACATTCCCCGCAATGACCTTATTGCCCGATTCGTACCAGGTTATTGGTATTAATTCTGCAGCCATGCTTTCAACTTTTGGTGTAGTTGCCGAACAGTGGACAAGTGGAGCATTAAGCAACAGCGGAGAAGAAATTGAACTAAGCGACAGTTTTGGTAATATCGTCGATAACGTATTGTTCAGCGACGCTTTGCCATGGGATACCCTGGCTGACGGACACGGTCCATCATTAACACTTTGCAATCCAAATACTGATAACAGTATTGCCGAAAACTGGACACATTCTATTCATTATGTTGGCGTTAATGCCGCTGGCGACAGCATTTGGGCAACTCCCGGAATGGGATGCGACAACAGCATTCTCGTTGATTTTGAAGGAACTCCAACTACTGTTGGTATGGGTGGAAGCGTGATGTTTACCGACCTTTCATTTGGCGATGTAACACAATGGACCTGGACATTCGATGGCGGAACACCCAACACCTGGGATGGCCAAACACCTCCTGAAATTATGTACGATGCCGAGGGAAGTTATGATGTTACCCTTTCAATAACCGATGGAGTTAATGTGGAAGAATTAACCAAAATGGACTACATTACCGTCATGGATTTGCCGGTGCCAACCAATCTACTCGCAGAAGTGGGGCCGTTTGACGATGTTACACTAACCTGGAATGGTACCGTATCAGAAGGTTTTTCCGATGATTTTGAGTCCTATGAAGATTTCGTAATCGACTTTGCTCCCTGGGTAAATCTGGATGTAGATGGAAGTACGACTTATGGAATTACAAATACTGACTGGCCAAATGCTTTCTCTGAGCAATCCTTCATTATTTTTAATCCATCGCAAACTGTTCCTGCCATTGATGATATTATTCCTCATTCCGGTGACAAACTGGCTGCCTGCTTTGCAGCCACCTCACCTCCAAATAACGACTGGCTCATTACTCCCGAGGTAAATATTGCCAATGGTTTTATGCTGAAATTCTGGGCAAAATCATACACCGATCAATATGGCCTTGAAAGATTCAAAGTGGGTGTTTCAACTACAGGACTCAATCCTGGTGATTTCACCATTATTTCCGAAGGTGCTTATGTTGAGGCTCCTGTTGCCGATTGGACCGAGTTTACTTATGACCTGAGTGCCTATGCAGGACAGAATGTATACGTTGGAATTCAGTGCGTCTCAAATGACGCCTTTATTCTTCTGGTAGATGATTTCACCATTGGAGCTACCAAATCAACCATCGCTTATAACCCAACTCAGCCCATCAATGGCAAAGCCACCAAAAGCATTGGTTTCACTACACAACCAAACTCACAACCGGCTGCAACTGTGAAATCCTTACGTGGCATAGCAGCCGAATTGCTTGGGTTCAATGTCTATCGCGATGATGTTCAAATCAACGCTGCTCTCGTTACTGAAACTACTTATAATGATCCGATGCCTGCTATTGGCACACACGATTATTATGTTACTTCTGTATACACCGAAGGTGAATCTGGTCCATCGAATGTGGTTACCATACTGATTACCGGTATCAGCGACCATCAATCTGAATCAGTTACGGTATATCCTAACCCAACCGACGGACTCTTTACCATCAATATGCCAGGAATGGCCGGTACTACCATCATGGTAACTGACATAACCGGTAAAGTGGTTTACAACGAATTTGCAGTTTCCGGTGCCGAAATTAACCTGACCGGGTTGGAAAAGGGACTGTATTTTGTCCGGATTCAGGATCAGATGTCAAAACAATCGTTGGTTAAGAAATTGTTAGTTTACTAACGAAGTTATATTGAATGAATAAATCAATAACCAGGCATTTGTGCTTTAGTATAAATGCCTGGTTATTAGTAAAATAAATTTTAATACGAAAATATTTATTATCATGAAAAAAAAATACTTTTCTTTTGCCCTTGTAGCACTATTCCTTGGATTTGGTGTTGCGCAGGCTCAAAATGCCTGGATTAATGAACTGCATTACGACAATATTGGAACCGATGCAGATGAGTTTGTTGAGATTGTAATTGAAAATCCGGGAGATTATGCATTGTCTGATTTTGCCATTACCCTATACAATGGAAACAATGGTGGTTTATATGACAGCCAAACGGTAGACAATTTTACTTTAGGCACTGTATCTGGCATCTTTACCATTTATACCTGGATGCCTTCAAGTATCCAGAATGGGGCACCCGATGGCCTTTCATTAAGTTATCAGGGAACAGTAATATCTGGTCAGTTCCTGAGCTATGAAGGTACTTTAACAGCGACAGACGGACCGGCCGCCGGTCTTACCTCGACCGATATGGGCGTTTCAGAAGACAGCTCTCCGGTAGGCGAATCTTTGCAACTGCTGGGCGTTGGAACATCTTATGCCGATTTTGCATGGCAGATGCCGGCCGCTTCCACACAGGGAGATTTAAACAACAGTCAGAGTTTCGGTGGTTCCCTTGATCCGGAGCCAACCAATTATCCAACCGCTTTTACTGCTGTGGCCAATGGCTTAAGCATTAACTTAAACTGGACTGATGCCACTGGTGCTCAGTTGCCCAGAGCATATCTGATTCAGGGAGTAAAGCCAGGTGTAACCGCAACGACTCCTGTGGATGGTGTTCCGGTGGCTGACGACCTCGACTGGTCGGATGGAATTGCAACTATTAATGTAAATTATGGTGAGGAAGCCGCCGCTTTCTCTAACTTACTGGGTTCACTGGAGTATTCATTCTACATTTACCCCTATACCAATGCTGGTGCCAATATTGATTATAAAACCGATGGAACCGTTCCTGTAGCCTCTGCTACTACGATAAATGCAACAGTGATCAGTTTTGAAGATTTTGCCACAGGACTGGGCGTTTGGACCCCTTATAATGTACTGGGCGAACAGGTTTGGGCAGGATCAAGTTATGGTGGTATCACCTTCGCCAAAATGAGCGGATACGCAGGTGCCGCCTTCGCCAATGAGGATTGGTTGATTTCGCCTCAGATGGATCTGGCCCTTTATGAAAATATCAACTTCAGTTTTAGCACGGCGGCCAATTATTCAGGTCCTGCTTTGCAGTTATACTATTCACAGAATTACGATGGCGCTGGCGATCCAAATGATTTTACCTGGGTTGAAATTACCGATCAGGCTGACTGGTCAGGACTTTCCTTCCTATGGGTTGAATCGGGTGATGTGTCACTGGATGCATACGCTTCTTCCTCCTTCTATCTGGCTTATAAGTTTACCTCTACAGATGTTGAATCAGCCACCTGGGAAGTGACAAATTGTTTGGTAATGGGTGTTCTCAAGATAGGTATTGAGCAAAATGAGGTTTTTGAGCTTGTGGTATATCCAAACCCTGCATCCAATCAGGTTACTGTGGTAGCTGATGAAGATGCTCAGGCCCTGATCATTAATCTGATGGGACAAACAGTAAAGACTGTTCCGGTAGTGAAAGGTGCAAATCAAATTGCACTCAGCGACCTGACTATAGGAATGTATATGGTTAAAATTGCCTATCAAAATGGAACTACTGCCGTTAACCGATTGATGGTTAAGTAGTTTTGATATGTATATACAAAAGACCTGCTCTTGAAAAAGGGCGGGCCTTTTTTTTGGTATAATTTTTGGACAATGTTCAGGAAATTTATACTTTTAATCCTCTATTTTCGTTACCACAATCAAACACAATCATCATGCGGATTTTTGTTTCCATGTTATTTATATTTATTTCGTTGCAACTCTCGGCGCAGGATATAAAAACAGTGCGTATCGAAATTCCTTCGGATATTGATGCTGATAGTTACCATCTGGAACCTGTCGGAAAAAATGGCGTGCTTATTTTTTATGCAAGCAATGAGGTTGATAAGGAGGGGAAACGGAATTGGTATTTTGGTCTTTTTGATGAAATGCTGAACCAGCAGTGGCTCAAATTCGTTGCCTTAAACGACCATGTGGAATATTTGGAGGCAAAACTAAATGGCAATCGAATCCACCTGTTATACCGGAATACAGCCAAATCAAAATCAGGGTATGATTTTTACGAGATAGTGACCTATGATGCTAAAATACAGGCTTTTTCTTTGATTTCAGGAACCATTCCCGAAAAGGCAGAAATTTCCGCTTTCAGCGTAATTTACAATACAGCTTGTCTGGCACTCAATCTCCGGAAAAATGCTTCCGATTTGGTTTTTATAAGTTTGATTTCCGGCGAAGTAACACCCGTGCATTTGTTTGATGACAGTCAGTGTTCCATCATGAATGTAGATTGTGACAACGAAAATGAACTGTTTATTGTAGCTTCCAAGGTGGTGCGCGATGGACGTTATCTTCAGGATGTCATCAGGTATTATTCACCGAAAGGGGACATAAAATCTGAGCTGGCCATCGATAACACCGAGACCATGAAGTTGATGCGTAATTTCAGGTTTTTCCCGAAAAGGGGCGGTGAACTAGTGGTTTTAGGTACTTACGACATGATTACAGGCAGAATGGCTTCGTTAAAAGACCTGGATGAAACAGATGAGGCCAAAAGTGCAGGTTACTTTTTTTTGAAGTTTAAAGGGGATGTTCAAACAGCATTGAACTTTTACGATTTTATGCAGTTTTCAAATATTAAGGGCACAATGGAGGCCCGTGAGATTGTAAATGCCAGAAGTGTAAAGGATTCCACCGGTGAAAGGGAAAAACATAAAGTAGTCATGGCCAGTTTTCATCTAACCCAACCTCTGGCGATCAAGGCAAACCAGCAGTACATCCTGTCTACTGAAGTTTATAAGCCTTACTATCAAACCGAAACCCGGATGGATTATGATTATTACGGACGCCCTTATCCACATACGGTAACCATTTTTGCCGGTTACCAGTTTTATGATATTCTGCTGGCTTCGTTTTCGGAAGAAGGGAACCTGCTGTGGGACAATGAATTTGTGATTGATGATATATTGTCTTTTAAGCTAAAGCGACATGCGATTATTGTTCCCGACAGTTCGCTGGTAACCATCGGCTATATCAATGGCGGAAAATTATTTTCGAAAACAATAGAGGGCCCGGTCACCATAAGTAAAGAAAGTAGTCCGGTGGCTCCCTTATTTGTACGCGACAGAATTACCCGCGACGACGACAATGTGATTGTGCCTTGGTTTAATAATTACTACTTAATTTATGGTAAGGAAACCATTCGAAACAGAGCGCTGGCTAACCAGGATGTGAGAACGGTATTTTATGTGAACAAAGTAGCTTTTTTGTGAAAAAGAATTAAAGATGAACCAGTTATTATTTCAGACTAACAGATATTTAAAGTATTTACTAACAGCAAAGACCAGATATACCATTCATTCGCCTTTTGTGTATGATTTGTTGAATAAGGTACTTCGCGATAACACCCGATATACAGATTATGCCACGCTCGATCAGGTTAGAAACAAACTTCTGGCCAACACCAATCTGGTTGAAACAGTTGATATGGGTGCAGGGGCAGGCAAAAAAAAATACACCACTGCTGTTTTTCCTGTGGGTAAGCTGGTAAAACTGCGTAGCCAGCGCAAAACCCAAATTGAGATGCTTTACCGTTTGGTGAAATATCTTAAACCACATACCATCCTCGAATTTGGTACGGCAGCCGGTGTTAGCGGCTCCTATTTAAAAATGGCCTGGCCGGGATCGAAGATGATTACCATGGAGGGATGTTCGGGCCTGGCAGCTGTGGCAGAATCTGTTTTTAGCGATTTAAAACTGACTGATATACAAGTGGCTGTGGGAGATTTTGATGCCATTCTTCCATCTGTTTTACAACAGGTCGATAGGCTTGATTTTGTTTTTTTTGATGGAAATCACCGAAAGGAACCTACATTAAATTATTTCAATCAATGTTTGCCCCTGGCCAATGAGTCGTCGGTATTTATTTTTGACGACATCCACTGGTCGCCCGGCATGGAAGATGCCTGGGAAGAAATAAAACAACAAGAAAAAGTATCCATAACCATTGATTTATTTTGGTTTGGGATGGTGTTTTTCAGAAAAGGAATCGAGAAACAGGACTTTATTATTCGACCCTGATTGTTGGGTTCAATCGGGTAAATTTGTAGTTTTGGCTCTCTTGTAATAGAATTTGGAACATGAAAAAAGAAATCATCAATTTAAAGCAAATTTGTAGGTTTTATCAGGTTGGAACAGAAACCGTTAAGGCTTTACGCAATATTAACCTGTCCATTTATCAGAACGAATTTGTTGCTTTGATGGGGCCTTCAGGATCAGGCAAATCTACCATGATGAATTTATTGGGCTGTTTGGATACGTCCACCTCAGGAAGTTATTTTTTGAATGGCATTGATGTGAGCAAAATGACTGACAACGAACTGGCTGATGTTAGAAATAAGGAAATCGGGTTTATTTTTCAGACCTTTAATTTGTTGCCGCGTTCAAACGCCCTCGAAAACGTGATGCTTCCGTTGATTTATGCCGGTAAGAACAAACAACAACGCTTGCAAATGGCTGAATTGGCTTTGAAGCAGGTACAGCTTACCGACAGAATGACCCACCGGCCCAATGAGCTGTCGGGTGGACAAAGGCAGCGGGTAGCTATTGCCAGGGCGTTGGTAAACAATCCTTCCATCGTTCTGGCAGATGAGCCTACCGGGAACCTGGATTCAAGAACTTCCATCGAAATTATGGGGCTGCTGGAGCAAATCCACCGGTTGGGAAATACCATCATTGTGGTGACCCACGAAGAGGACATCGCCTTGCATGCTCACCGCATCATCCGCATGATTGATGGTGAAATTGCCTCTGATGTTCAGAATACAAATATCAAAACCATCAAAGATTACGAGCAAGTCCCTGAGGAAGCGTAGAAATTACTTATCGAAAGGATTGAAATGAGCCAAAACTGGAAAATATATACTAAAACAGGTGATACTGGCGAAACCTCCCTGATTGGGGGTGAACGCGTTACAAAGGATAACCTGAGAATAGAATGCTACGGGACAGTAGATGAGCTTGTTTCGTGGATTGGACTGGTACGCGATCAGGAGGCCGCAATGCCCTGGTTGGAAACACTCATCGAAATTCAGGATCGTTTATTTACCATCGAATCGCTGTTGGCCCATGATGGATCGGAGTTAAAAAACCCGCTCCCGATGGTTGTTGAACAGGACATTGTTTTTCTTGAAAACCAAATCGATTTGATGAACGAGGGCTTGCCTGCATTGAGCTCTTTTATTCTTCCCGGAGGTCACACTTTGGTGTCGTATTGTCATATTGCGAGGACCATTTGCCGTCGTGCCGAGCGTTTGGTTATCAAACTTTCGCGCACTGAAAATGTAAATGTTTTGAACATAAAGTACCTCAATCGGCTGTCGGATTACCTTTTTGTATTGTCACGCAGAATTTCTCACGACCTGGGTGCCGTTGAAACCCTTTGGAAACCGAGGATTTAAGGCGAGGTGAGATAAAAAAGAAAAAGGTTGAATTAGATTAAAAAAAAATTATTTTTGCAAAAAATAACTAAACCGGTAAGAAGATGTATTGGACTTTAGAATTGGCCTCAAAACTTGAGGATGCTCCCTGGCCAGCAACCAAAGAAGAACTTGTTGAATGGGCTATTCGCACCGGCGCACCGAGTGAAGTAGTTGAGAATTTGATTGAAGTGGAAGATGAGGGTGAGGTGTACGACCGAATAGAGGACCTCTGGCCCGACTATCCAACAAAGGACGACTTCTTCTTTAATGAAGATGAGTATTAAATAGATTGCACCAGAGTTAGATAGAAAAGTTGCACTTGTGCAACTTTTTTTATTTTTTTGAACATTTAAGCAAGGTGTGGCTAACACCTATCCCCTGAATTACGCTGTCAATTTTCATCCCGGCTTTTTCGATCAGCCCTTTCATGTCGTTTGAATGATACATCTGGCTATTGCCATTGGCCAGGGCTGTAAAGTATAGCGAGGTGCCATGCAGGCTGTAGGTCGAAGCTTCAAAATCCTGTAAATCCCAAAAAGTTTCGAGTATAAACAACGATCCGCTTTCGTCGAGGGCATTGTATGAGCGTTGGAGCAGGCTGAGAATTTCGTCCTGCGAAAAGCAATCCAAAAACTGGCTCATCCAAATAGCATCATAACCGGTTGGGAATGCGATGCTTCCATCCAATAGGTTAAGTGCATGGGTTGAAATTCTGGATGAAAAACCTGCTTCTTCAATATTTTTAGTGGCCTCAGCCACCTGACCCGGAAGATCGAGGATGGTGAGAAAAACATCCGGGTTGTTTTGGGCACAAAAAATGGAAAACTTACCGGTATTTCCACCCACATCCAGCATTTTCTTGGTGTTGCCTGCAAAGATGTGCGGAAGCACTTCCGGAAAGGCATAATCAGAATAGAAGTGGTCGAATGCAAACCAGCTTTTACGCACCTGTGGTGGCAATTCCGCCAGGGCTTCATAAATGGTATTCCAATTACCAAAAACCGATAATCCGGCTGGTTTGCCTTCCTGAATGGATTCCTGAAGCTTGAACATGCCCAGGTAATTTACATCTTGCACAAAATCCATGTTTACCCTGGTGAGCTCGTCTCTAAGCAGGAAATATCCCGTTTTCGTGATAACGTACTGATCCTCTTCAACCATCACCATTTCGAGGCTAAGCCCTGCTTCGAGCAGCACTTTTACTCCATACACCGACAATTTAAGCGCTTCTGCAATGTCTTGGATGGTGACCCCTTGATGCCGGTTTTTAAGCAGGTAATCCAGAATGCCCAAATCGCGTAAAGCTTTGGCAGCCTGAAACATAATGGGCCCAAAGGCAATTTTTTGTGCATCGAACTTCGATTGCAGGGCTGTTTTATTGTCGTTGCCGAAAGTTATTTTCATGTGAAAAAGTTATTTCCAAAAATAATAGTAATTAAACCATTGTTCAGGGTGCTGACGCATAGTTTTTGATAAAAATGAAATATAATCGCTTAAAGCTGATTTTAATGATTGATCAAATTCAGATCGTTTTGAGGAATAGGTCTTTGGCCTGGTGGCAAAAAAGTGATAATGCATTTTGGGATGCCTGATGGCCGAAATATAAGTAATGGGTTTGTTGTACTTGATGGCCAGACTGAAAGGCCCGGCAGGGAAGTCGGCTTCGTAACCCATAAAGTTCGTGGTAATGGTTTTCGATCCCGGCAAAAAACGATCGCCATGGATGGCAATCAGTTCATTTTTTTCCAATGCATCACGGATGGCGAAAAGATGCGACAGATCTTCTTTTATGGGAATAATGTGCATCGATTTTTGGGTCATTACCTCATCCAGCATGGTTTTTATTTTCTCATGTTCCGATTCAAGCATCACAATATGCACTTTGGTTTTGATCCGATGCAATAGCTGACCTGCAATTTCCCAGTTGCCCATGTGTGCGCCCATGATAAATCCTCCTTTTTCGGAAGCCATTTGATGCAGGTTTTCTTCGCCTTCAAAATTGAAGGTAAATTTCGATGAAATTCCCGACATCAGAGCCACTTTGTCGATCAGCACCTGTCCAAACACAAAATTGTTTTTAAATAAATACCAAAAACTTTTAGCACGGCTGAATCCCAAAATACGGCGAAAATAGAAAACCATTGGCTTTCTTGCTTTTGGAACAAACAAAACAAAATAGGGAGCTACAAAGAGGAGAAGTCCGTAAGCCGAATTTAGTCCGAAATGTTTAAGCAAGAATATAAAAGCGCGGTAACCGGCCGCTCCTCCACGCGTCTTACCTTCCCATTCGGCTGACATTAGTTTTGTTTGTAATCGATCACAAACTGATAAAGGTCGTGCAGAGTTAAAATTTTGCCCAGGTGCTCACTGGTTACCTTCACGCCAAAGTTATTTTCCAAAATTACTGCAATATCAACAAAATCAAGACTTTCGATGTCTAAATCGTCTTTGAGCAATGCATCCGGCACCAATTGATCTTCTTCGAGCTCAAACTCTTCGATTAAAAATGAATTAATTTTAAGTATGGTTTCTTTTCTGTCCACAATCATAAAGATATTGAGTTTTTATCAGGCACAAAAGTAATAAAATACCTTGTAATTTTACCAACCCAATACTATAATTACATCAATAGACCCCTCAAATCCGGCTATAGTTTTCTGACAATCAAGGTTGAGTTGGTGCCACCGAAACCAAAGGAATTGGAAAGGATGGTATTGATTTTTTGTTCTTTGGTTTGACAGATGATATTCAGTTTGGCAGAATATTCATCCGGGTTTTCAAAGTTCAGGTTGGGTGCTATGAATGAGTTATGCGCCATGAGTAGTGAGTAAATGACTTCGCTGGCGCCTCCCATCCACATTTCGTGGCCGGTCATTCCTTTGGTTGAACTAACCGGCACCCTTCCCTGATCGAAAATTTTATAAATAGCTGAGGCTTCGTTTTGATCGCCAACAGGTGTTGAGGTGGCGTGGGCATTCAAATAGTCGATATCTTTAGGTTTGAGGCGGGCGTCATCCAGGGCACGCTGCAGCGACCGTACCGGGCCTTCTACATTGGGTACCGAGATGTGATCGCCATTGGACGAAAATCCGTAGCCAAGCACCTCTCCAAAGATGGTAGCACCCCGTTTAATGGCGTTCTCGTAGCTTTCGAGTACCAATGTAGCGGCGCCTCCGCTGGGGACCAGTCCGTCGCGGTCGCGGTCGAACGGGCGCGATGCCTTGGTGGGATCGCCTTCCCGGGTGGAAAAGGCATTGAGGGCATCGAAACTGCACATCGACATGGCGTTGATTTCCTGTGCCCCACCACAAATGATGGTGTCCTGCATGCCGTTTTTAATCATAAAATAAGCCATGCCCACCGAATGCGATCCGCTGGCACATGCCCCGCTAATGGTAAAGTTGATGCCTTTTAATTTAAGGATCACCGACAGGTTCATGCTGATGGTTGAATTCATCGACTGAAAAATAGATCCCGAACCAATCATCATGGTGTTTTTCTTTTCTCTGAGCAGGTCAGCCGCTTCTACCACTGCCGTGGAACTGCTGTCGTTGCCATACAGAATGCCAATTTCATGACTGTCGAGGTAATCTTCTTCAATCTTCGCATTTTTCAATGCTTCCATGGTCGCCATGTAGGCATATTCGCCCTGTTCGGGAAGACCCACACGCATACGGCGCGGCAGTATTCCCTTGAGGGTGGGCCGCTCGATGAATCCGGTAAGCGCCGATCGAAAACCAAGTTCTTTCCTCCCCTGATCCATCACAATGCCAGATCTGCCAACGTAAAGAGAATTCTTAACTTCCTCCAGGTTTTTACCAATGGTTGAATAAATACCCATTCCCGTAATGACGACTCTTTTCATGGTGTTAGTAAGTGTAGTATTTATATTTCGTTTTTAAAAAGCAAGATACATTGTTTACGTGTAAAGACCCCCGTTGATGTTAATTACCTCGCCGGTGATGTAAGCGGCGCCTTCGCTGGCGAGAAATCCCACGGTAGCGGCCACTTCTTCAGGTTTACCGAACCGGTTGACCGGAATCAGGTTTTTTAGTTGTGATTCGTCCAGATTTTTTACCATTTCTGTTTTAATGTAACCAGGAGCTACTGCATTTACCGTTACCTTCTTTTTTCCCACTTCCTGTGCCAGGGCCTTGGTGGCACCAATCACGCCCGCTTTTGCAGCACTGTAATTGGTTTGGCCGGGTAATCCTTTTATCCCCGAAAGGGAAACCACATTGATGATACGTCCCCATTTTTTAATAATCATATCTTTAAGCAGAACGCTGGTTACATAGTAGAAGCTGTTCAGGTTGGTGTTGATTACAGAATGCCAGTCGGCTGGTTCCATCCAAACCATCAGGGTATCTTTTGAAATTCCGGCATTGTTAACAAGTACGGCAATATAGGAGGTTTCGTCGTGTTGCTCTCTCCAGGATTTTAGCACCTGCTGAACCTCTTCTAACCGGGTGACATCAAACTGAATAGTCTCAGCAAATCCCCCTGCTTCGGTAATGTGGGTAACCACTTTCAAAGCTTCTTCCTGGTTGCTGTTGTAATGCACCAGTACCCTGAATCCATCAGTGGCAAGCTGTTTGCAGATAGCACCACCGATGCCTCCTGAGCCTCCTGTTACCAGAGCATATTTCATCAACTCACTCATGGTTGAAATGTGATTGGTTCGTTGTTGATGAGGAATTGGCGCAAAGCGGATAATTCCTTGTATTTAGGGGTGTCGTCGGTAAAAACCGGAACCAACTCCCGGAGCTGATGATACAGGGTACTGGTCAGCGTTCCCATTTTTGATTCTATCTTCAAATAATCCACCGCCTGGATAATGGCCAGAAATTCGATGGCCAGTACCTCGAAGGTATTGTCGATTGTCCGTTTGGCCATCAACGCAGCATTGGTTCCCATGCTCACCACATCCTGATTATCGTTGTTGTTGGGGATGCTGTGGATGTACATTGGGTTCGAAAGTGTTTGATTTTCGGCCACTGTGGAAGTAGCTGTAAACTGGGTACCCTGAAGCCCCAGGTTTAACCCCAGAACGCCCAGGTTTACAAATGGAGGCAGTATATTATTGAGTTTGTTGTTCATCAGGAAGTTGATCTGCCGTTCGGCCAGCATCGAGAGTTTGGTGATGGCAATTTTCAGCTTATCCATTTCGAACGAAACGTAGTCGCCGTGGAAGTTTCCGCCGTGATAAACGGTTTTGCCCCGAACATCCACAATGGGGTTGTCGTTGGCCGAGTTTACCTCGTTTACCAGTACTTTTTTGGTGTTTTCGAGGGTGTCGATGATTGGCCCTAAAATCTGAGGCACACAACGCAGCGAATAATATTCCTGGATTTTCTGTTTAAAAATCTTCTCTTCAATTTTCCCGTTGAAAAGGTGGTCGTCTCGTTTTTTAATCAGATGGCTGTCGCTCAGCAGGAAACGCATTTTTTCGGCAATGTGGTGCTGACCTTCGTGTTTTTTTACACCATTGAGTACCAGTGAAAAATGATCGTCGAACGATTCAACCAGCTCATTGATCATCGAAGAGGCGTAAACGGACCAGCCGATGGCTCTTTGGGCAAAAATGGTATTGTTGATGCCAATTCCCGACATCACGGAAGTGCCGTTAATTAAACCCAATCCTTCGCGAAGTCTTATTTTTAAAGGGGTGATGTTCAGTTGTGCAAAGACATCGGCAGTGGGTTTCATTTCATTCTGATAGTAAACTTCACCCTCACCAATAAGTACCAGTGCCAGGTGCGAAAGTTGTACGAGGTCGCCACTGGCACCTACACCACCATGTTCGGGGATAAAGGGGATAATTTGCTTATTCAGTAAAATGGCCAAAAGTTTAATGGCATCGGTGTGAATGCCCGAATATCCGAGCGAAAGGCTTTTCAACCTGGAAATCATGGCCGCCCGAACGCACATTGGTTCGAGTGGTTTTCCTGATCCGGCGGCGTGGCTTCTGATCAGGTTATACTGAAGTTGAATCTGGTCGTTGCTGTCGATCCGGTATTGTGCCATCGGCCCCAAACCGGTATTTACCCCATAAATGATTTTATCCACAGAAAAATCTTTCAGGAAATGATAACACTGTTCAACCTGCCCGAGCATGGTTTCGTCGAGCGAAACATCTTCGTTGTTTATCAAAACCTGCATGTAATCTTCAATTTGCAGTAGTTTGTCGGAAATCGTAACCATTTAGTAGTTAGTTTTTATCAGATACTTTATTTAGCTAAAATACCCGAATCAATTGAACCTGGTATCTGGCAAAGGTTATTCGAAACTTTGTTGTTAACATCGGTAGATATTGCTGGGTAGATTGCCACAAAATAGCTGGTTTAATGTATGTCGTGCAATTTATTAATCACCGGATTGGCATATAATTTTAAAAAGAGTGTCCTGATATCGTCATTTTCTTGCCTAACAATTTCGGTGGTGTGTGTATACCGTGTTTCCAGCTGTTTTGCTGTTTCGGTAGTATACTCATTTGCATATTTTTTTGTGTTGTTCAATAGGTCGTAAGCCAGATAGTTGGAGGGCCACAAGAAATAATTCTGATGTATCTGCTTGTCGATAATCCGGGCCATTTCGCTTAAAACTTCGTTGTGCGTTAAATTTTCACCATCAAGCAATTCAATATCCGGGTTTATGGTATTTCCCATCGTCAATTGAATTCTTCCTTTTTGAGCCAATACGCCACCCAGGATTGATTGGAAATCTTCATCCAGATTTTTAACGTAAGTGCCTTTTTGCGACAGGTATATTTCGCGCACTTTCATGGCATCGCACGGCTCCCATTCATAAGAAATGGTGGCGGGGGTGATGTTGAACTCCATCATGCTTTTAATGAAATTATCTTCACAAGAAAGGGACAACATTTTTAGTATGGTGACGTCGGTTTTGTCGAAACCATCTTTGGTTCTTCCTTTGCGTTGTGCTATCCAGATGGAATTGTTTAACTGTGTTAAAGAATAGCGCATGTAGGCAGAAAGTCGTTGCGAATTGAGCAACAATTCCTTTGGGCTTCCTTCACGGTAAACGGTAATCATTTGGTTGGCTTTACCCAGATCAATAATCAACTGATTAATCATCAGGTTGTTGCCCCAGGTGGTCTGGTTAACTTTAAAGCCGTTCTTTAGTTGTGTGAGTCCCAAAAGGGATGAATCAAGCATGATGTCGCGGTGATTGGCGACAAAAGTATAATGTCCGCTTTTTGAAAGATTCCCGAAGCCTGAAGTAAAGAGACCATTGCTGGTTCTGCTCATAATGGTTTCGATGGCTGGTAAGGTAAGAACCGTTTGGAATCCGGTTAAGTTTCTAACTTCTTTCAGTTCACTGAGTATTGATTGCTTTTGTTCCTCATCGAATAAGTAGCCCATCATGGCGTGAAAATCCGGATCGGCCATAAGCCGTGGAATCGAAGCCTCAATCTCTTCATCAGAGTAAGGTCTTACAGCATCATAATAAACTTCGTTCATAAGCAAAATAAATGAATCGGTAAAAATAACACTATTCTTTCATTTGGAAAGGTATTGTGTCAATCATTCACCCGGAAGGGTGAAAATTTTAAGGCACATATGCCGGAAAAAGTGATTTAAAAATGAACAGTTTACAATTCACCCGGCGACAGAAGTGTATCTGGCGGATTGTAAAGCAGGATTTGAAACATCAATACACAAAAAAGCGCCTGTTGAGCAACGCTTTTTTGTGTATGATTTAGAAACTGTCTAAATTTTTCCCGTAGGGAAAATAAAATTTAGACAGTTTCTATAATCCCAGTTCTTTTTTAATGGATTTTGGAATAATCTCTTTATTGACGGCGATGCCAAGAGTTTGAAGTTTTACGTAGGCAGCTGAGGCATAAAAATAACCACCGTAAATGGCATCGTCGGTGCCCCATGAATTCTTGATTTTGTAAAAGACATTTCCTTCCTGGTCCTTTGCCCTGCCAACAATCAGCATACCATGGTCATCGGTAACGGTGTAGTTGTCGTAGTTCATCTGACGCATTTCGGGGGTAATCGTCTTTTCTTTTGCAGGGCCATCAAAACTGTAAATGGATTTGTCTTTTTCTTTTTTGGTGAGGGCTTCCCATTTTTCTTTTTCAGTTCCTGCGAGGTCTGCTTTTTCTTCATCGGGAATAATGGCTACGCCATTTTTCCACGAAAATCCTTTGTCGCTTACGTCGGCACCCCAAGCCACCGTGTACCCGTTTTCGAGTGAGTTGTCGATGATTTGCATCATTTCATCCAGTTTAACATTCTGAATTTCAGCCCATAACCAGTTATCAGGGATTTCAATTATAAAAGGTTTGTAATAAGGACGGTGGGTGTAAGAGGTGATTTCGATGTAATCATCGGGATTAAATCCGGTGGATTTGGCAAAGCTCTGAGGAGTATATTCAACTCCATCATAGGTAAAAGTAGCAGGGATTTCACCCAGGTAGGTATTTAAAATTTGATCAAAACCTTTGTGCCAAACGGGAGAAAGCTTTTTGTTTTTGTTTTTGATAATGGCATCTACGTAGCTTTTAAGCACTTCATCCAGTTCGCCATGGGTGTGAAGGTCTTCGCCATAATTTAAGCCTGAATATACACTTTCGGGCATCATGCCATACAGGCCAATCACCCTGAAAACATCGGTAACTTCGGCTCCTGAACCAAAATTCAGGTTGCCGTTTAGTCTTACATACTTTGATGCTTTGTCGGAATAAGTATGGTTTACCACAAACATTTCCGACAGGTCGTATTCTTTTCCTGTCTTACGCAGGATCTCAGCTTCAACAAATGCCAAACCGGAAAAACTCCAGCAGGTCCCTGACCGGAATTGGTTTTTAACCGGTGTGTTGTTGAGGTAAATTTCATCGGTAAACTGATAGCCTTTTGCTTCTTCATTTTCATCCTGGGCAACTGCTAAAACGCTTGTCAGCAGCATGGCAAACAGGAATAATGTGGTGTTTTTAAAATTCATTACATCATGTTTAAATTAAAAGAGGCAAATGTAAATAATTCTGTCGTTCTTTTTATTGCGAACGGTTTTTCAAATCGCGTTTTTCCTGTCGTTGGTCGCGGGTGTTGATACCAAATGTCGACAGCATACCACTTAACACGCTTTTCCAAACATAAAAAACAAATGATTTCTCCACATCGCGATCAAAATACACCATGCCTGTTTTTGGCTTGCGCAAAAAGCCTGGGTTATTCGATTTAATCACGATATCGTTGAGTAAAACATTGGCCATTCCCCTGGCTAAACCGGTAGTTGATGTGGCTTTTTCGCGGTTATAAAGGCCCACCCGAAGTTTTTTATACAGGAACACAACATGGCCGGTAGTGTGCGAACTATCGCCTTTAATAATGGGCATCAGCACACGGCCTTCTCCTTGTTCCATGTTGATGCCCACCAGGTTTTGCGTTACTGAATTCAACTCCGAAAAGTCGATGGATTTCGTGTATCCGGTAAACCAAAACTCATCGACCGGGCTTGCCAGATTCAGAAAGAGGTTCAACCGCAGGTCTGTTTTTCCCATCACCCTGGCCCGGAGATTTGCTTTGGCGATTGAATCGGATTGGATTATCCGTGGAATATTGGTGAGGTGGTAAAGTGATAAATCGAAACCATCGAGAAAAATAGTGCCGGGTTCTTTGGCTTTTTCAACGATTTCCTTGTAGTGAATGGATGCATCATGTGTCTTCAGCGAGTCGATGAGAAACTTGCTTTTTGCATCCCGCATCAGCTGTTGAGGCATTTTTTTATAGGCATGCGGATCCATCGGAAACCGCTTATCCCGGTAAAAACCTGCATTTAGTCCATAAATGTCCACCGAACCGATATGTAACTCACCCGTTTTGATAAATTCCTGTAACCTGATCTCACCACAAACAACCTGATGGGTGGTAACTTGGGTCATATCGGTTTGATAAACCGCCTTTTTAAAAAAAGTTTCTTCGGTATATCGGGGTTTCATTTCCAGCGAATCGAGTGTAAGCGAGTTAAGGGCGAAATTGTAATTGATGGCTGTCACTTGGGTGGAATAAAGACTGTCGGACGAAATAAGTTTGTTGTTGCCAAGCTCAATGCGGGTACTTTCTACAAACGAAAAATTGTCTGCCGAAAGGCCTGTGGTATCGATGTGAATGTTGTGAACATGGATGGTCAGGTCTTTGAAATTGTTGGTTGTGCGGCCGCTACCGGATGGAATGATGTGTTGAAAATTAAGGTCACTAAACAAAAGTGTGTCGATGGTTAGCTGACCAATCACCTTTGGCAGGGATATTTTTTTTGTCCTGGTTTTGTCGGGTGTTTCCTTTTGGAAGCCGGGTTGGCTATGCTGGTAGCTGACGAACGGATTTGACAGGTGAATTTTTTGAATGCTCACTACTGCGGGGAGACTTTTACTGATGTTAAAATCAGTGAAATAGATGGATTCGAGCGTGTAGCTCATCAGTGTTTTCGAGGTATCTCCTTCTGTTTTTTGTTGATTCTGTATTCCTGATAAGCCATTGATATTCAACGAATGTATCGAAGGATTGTAATGAATCTGATGAATGGTAATCTGTTGTTTTTTGAGTTGATCGTTGAGCGTAATCCCGCTGATATCAAGTTGGAGATGGTCGGTAAGGTTGGTGCTGGCTGCCGATGGAAAGCTCAGGTTTAAATCCATTGTTTCGAAGCCGACATGAATCCCATTGGTAGAATCTATTTTTTCCATGTTCAGACTCATGTTTTGAAAAATAACCTCCTTAAATGTAAAAGGCAACTGATTGATGTCGATAGGTTTTTCTGGTTCGGATTTCATTTTCTGGTTCATTCCGGCAGGAAACAAGCTTAAATCCACCCTTGGATTTTCGACCAGCAAAGTTCCGAAATTCAGCGTTTTTTCAACGATCAGTTGTTTGAAATCCAACTCATTCACCGAAAGTGATTCAAATACAAGCTCGTTGAGTCCAACCTTTGAAATGGGTTTGTCGTGATCGTCAAATTGCAGTTGTTTGATTTTGAGTGTTTTTTCTTCAGTATTGATCAAAACACCGGCTGCCTTGGCCGAAATCAGCCGGTGATGCAGTTGCGATTGATTTAAGGTCAACGACCATTGCAAATTGCCCAACCAGTTTTCATCCACCCTGGAAGGCAGACTAAATGCCGCTGTATTTAAGGTGTAGTGGGTCGAAAGTTGAAGGGTGTCGGTATCGAAAACCAACCGGGTGTTAACCTGGCCGTTTTGGATGGTGATTCCTTTGGTGCTAAACACAGGTGCAAGATCCTTGACAGGAGAGTTTGCCGGCGTCTCTTCGCCCCGCTTTTTGCGCAAGTCGATGGTTCCTGAAAACACAGGTGATACACACAAAATCTGTCCGGTTTTAATGCGTTTACCTTCTGCCAGAGCGTTAAAATCGGGTTGGTTGATTTGGATTTTATCCAGGGTAATTTGTTCAAGATCACCAACGTTCAGTTTTACCAGATCAATTCCGGCCACGGTATTTTTCAGGATAAACCGATTCCATTGTAGCTGAACAGCATTTTGTGTTATCTGCACCAATCCCTGATCGGTTTGCATGGATACTTGCGAAAAATCACAGGTTTTTAGGTCGGCCAGATTGTTGATATTGAGGTTGCCGCTGTAAAATTGAATGCCTTTGGTTTCAATAGATAATTCGCCCGCTTTATTGTATTTGAGGTTTCCATCGTGGATATTTAATGTGTTTAGTGTCAGGTCGACGGGCATCAGAAAACCGGAAGAAGATGGCTTTTTTGATATTCTGTTTCCTTTTACCGATACCTTTATTTCCGGTTGGTTGTTTGTAAACGACAGGGAAAGGTCCTGCTGACT
>JAUYGX010000094.1 GCA_030690365.1 Bacteroidales bacterium
AACCGAAAGCAATACATAAAATAAACGTGTAGAATTCATATGAATTTGTATCAGGATAACAACCACCCAAAAGTAATAAATAACCTGTGTATAACACCGCTCTGGCTATATCAAATCAATTTTTATTACTTTTGAGATTCAAATTACACTAACGTGAAATACCTTAAAACACATCCTATCCTATTGATTTGCTTCTTTCTGATGACATTTTCCGCATCGGGTCAACAACCGAATATTTCTGATAAGCTGACCACCGCGTTTAAACAAGGCGATGCTCGTGCGCTTTCAGATTTGTTTGCACCATATATTATGATACATATTCAGGATTTTCAAAAGGTAGTAAATGCACAACAGGCCAGGATGCAACTTTCCGACTTTTTTAAACAGCACCCAAACAGTGGATTAACGCTTACGAAATCTGAAAACGAAGAAAAACAGGAGTATTTTATCTGGAATTATATTTCCGGCAGCGAAAAATGGCGTGTTTATGTACTTTTGAAGTCCGAAAAAGACCAGAAATTAATACAACAAATTGATATCGAAAAGACACCCTAACCATGACAGATCACGAAAAAGAAGCCATTAACAAAACAATACAATTTGCATTGGACGAAGACCTGGGCGACGGTGACCACACTTCGCTGGCAACCATATCAGAAGAAGCCAGTGGCGCGGCAATTATGTTGGCCAAAGAGGAAGGGATTTTGGCAGGTGCAGAGGTGGCCAAAATGGTATTTAAGGCTGTGGATACGGATTTGCAGGTTGATATTTACCTAAAGGAAGGTTCTCACATAAAAAAAGGAGATCCTATTTTAAAGGTATGGGGGAAATCGCAATCTATTTTATCGGCCGAACGTACAGCCCTCAACTTCATTCAACGCATGAGCGGAATTGCCACGTTCACAAATATGGTGGCCAGCCGCATTCAGGGACTGAACACCAAACTACTGGATACGCGGAAAACCACTCCTGCCAACAGAATGGTGGAGAAACTGGCTGTGAAAACCGGGGGTGGCAACAACCACCGTTTTGGACTTTACGACATGATTATGATTAAAGATAACCATGTGGATTTTGCCGGAGGAATTGAAAACGCAGTGAAGAAAACTCAGAAATATCTAAAGCAACGGGGCAAGAACCTGAAAATAGAGGTCGAAGTGCGCAACTTTTACGAATTGGATCTCGTCTTAGGGTTAAATGGAATCGATCGGGTGATGCTGGATAACTTTACGCCTGCTGATTTAAAAAAGGCGGTACAACTGGTAGATGGAAGGTTGGAAACCGAAGCATCGGGAGGCATAAGCATTGATAACATCCGTGATTTTGCCGAATCAGGAGTTGATTACATTTCGGTAGGAGCGCTCACCCATCAAATTAAAAGTCTGGATATCAGTTTAAAAGCCGTGCATCAAAAATAAATCCAAGCCATTGAAAGAATTTATCCTACGCATACGTGACCATATTTCCGGATTAGAACACCTGATTAGAAGGAAGTTGAGTTTTATTGTATTGCCGGGCTTCGATGGGGTTCCATTGTATGATGTGCTGGACTTTTTCCTGAGGGGATTGTTTAAAGGGGTCCTCACCTATCGGGCTTCTGCCATTGCTTACAATTTTTTTCTTGCCATGGTTCCTTTGGTGCTTTTTCTTTTTACATTGATACCCTATGTAACTACTGAAGACCTTCAGGGCACTTTGTTGGATTTAATGAACGCTGTAATTCCGGCAAACATCTTTAGTATGGTAAAATCTACCATCGTAGAAATTGTAAGTCGTCCGCACAGCGGATTGTTGTCGTTGGGATTTTTCATGACCCTGTATTTTGCCACCAATGGTGTTGATGCCATCCTCGAAGGATTTAACCAGAGTTACCATGTAGTAGACACCTGGCCTTGGTGGAGGCAAAAACTCAATGCGTTCTTCCTCATGATTCTGATATCTTTTCTGGTTACGATTGCAATGATATTGCTCACTTCCGGAAAATTTCTAATCAATACGCTCGATCAATACGAAATGATATCCGGATATACCATAAAAGTCATTCTCACGGTTGTCCAGTGGCTGGTTATTGCCGGAAGTTTGCTATTGGGAGTTTCGGTTTTATACTATTTCGGACTAAAAAAAGACAGGGCCCGACGGTACCGGTTTTTTTCAGCCGGATCGATGTTGGCGACCGCACTTTTTATTTTGGGCGGATATTTGCTAAAACTCTACTTTGAAAACTTTTCCAACTATAACGTACTATATGGGTCACTGGGATCGTTGATTATTTTGTTGGTGTGGCTCTATTACAATTCGTTTATCATCCTGATAGGATTTGAATTAAACGCCAGCATCCGTGGCTCGAAGAATGTTAATGAAGCAAAAAGAATGGAGTTATAGATGAAAGACTAATCGTTACATGTAAGGGATATTTCTAAATTCGGAGATGGATTATTGAATATCAGGGTTTTTATTCCAATGAAATTAAAGTGATGTACGTGACTATCGAAAAGCTGAAATTCTAAATTAAATGGAAATTATCTTTTAATAATCAGCCTTACAACATCTTCAATTTTTCTGTTAACATCGTCAGATACACGAAGAAAATACACCGGAAGTAAAAACAAAGTTGTTATTAACATACTTCTTAACGCGATATCTATAATGAAGTTTGGGCAGGCGGGCATTAAAGTTGAAAGCCAGTAACTGGATAGTCCGATAACAATCAGGTAAACAAACTTAATACTAAAAGGCTGGATGTGGAATTTTTGATATAGAAAGATGAGTTTCACCATGTTGTAAATAAACTTTGAAATCAACGACGCAACTGCCGCACCTACAATTCCCATGACAGGGATTAGCAATAGATTTGACACAACTAACAGTACGACAAATCCGGCAAGAAAATAAGATATATATCTGTAATATTTTGAATTAATTAATATTTGAGGATTTATCCCCGATGAAATATCAATAAGATTGGCCATGCCAATATAGAATATCACCATTTTTCCAGGTAGGTATTCATCTTTTATTAAAAAGAATACATTGTCGATATTGCCCCAGATCCCTATAAAAAGGAGCACACCAAGTACACTCAAACTAATGCTGCTCTTTTTATAAATTTCGTCAATTGTTTTAATATCATTGCGCTTCCAGGCGTCAGCTATCACGACAGAGCCAATTTTACCCATGGTTCTTAAGGGGACTAGAATCAAAGTTCCGAAGAAAAACGTAACGGTATAAATACCAGCCGCACTCAATCCCAGCATTTTTTCAACCATGATTATATCAATGTTCATAACAAGCACCCCGGAAAAACTGGATAGGATACCAAAAAAACCGACATTTAACATCTCACGGGCAAAACCTTTGTCGATAAAAGCAAAATCGGGCTTTATAAATAATTGTCTGTTATAGATTAAAGAAAGAAACAGTAAAATTGTTGGCAACACAAGTGCAACTACATATAAAATCACTGTGGTGTACAGGTCAATTAACGCAAAATAATACAATACAATAACCAATAAAACGAGTACTCTTTGAATAACTTCTTTATAAATAATTCCCTTTACAGCATTGTACAGTACCCGATAATAAGTGTCGAACACATTAAACAAGAGCGTAAAAATAATTAAGGGTATAACAAAATAGAAATATTGTGCGAATAGATCGCTGCCACCCTCTGCATTGTCAAGTATATCCGATTTGAAAACCACATACCCTGTACATGAAATCAATAATCCCACCAAAGACACAAGCAAAGCCAGTCCGAGATATCCATGATGTTTTTTGTCTTTGTCTCTAAAGTAAGGGAAAAACCTAACTGTAACATTGTTAACACCAAGGCCTGCAAACTGCGAGAAGAGTATAGAATAAGAAACCAGTACACGCAACAAACCAACCTCTTCAGTAGAAAATATGCGGGGGTATAAAATTGCTGTGGTAACAAATCCAAGCACAACTCCTACATAGGAATAGATGGTTCCTGAGATACTTTGCTTTTGAATGAGGCCCAAGTGAGTAGTTTTTTTAAACAGAGCAAAAGTATTAATTTATCGGACTATTCAGTCATTTAATCTGACCGGTCTTTTAGGCCCCCAATGCCTTGATATCAATAAATGTTTATTCTATTCAGTCGATTCCAGCAATTAAACTAAATTTGCTTATTATTTAAAGGATCCTGACCAATTAAGGAAATTCGTTGTATTGTTAATTACAACGGGTTTCAATTTTATTCGTCTGGCTCGTTTGTATTCAATCACATACATGAAAAAAATCCTGTCCATTTTTGGGACCCGACCCGAAGCCATTAAAATGGCTCCGGTTATTAAAGAATTAGAAAGACACCCTGATAGTTTTGAAACGAGGGTTTGTATTACCGCACAACACCGCGAGATGCTCGACCAGGTAATTGCTATTTTCAACATCACCCCCCACTACGATTTAAATATTATGCAACCGAATCAGGATTTGTTTGATATCAGCTCCCGGGTTTTGTTAAAAATAAGAGAGGTACTAAAAGATTTTCAACCTGATCTGGTTCTTGTTCATGGTGACACAACTACCTCTTCGATGGCGGCCCTGGCAGCTTTTTATCACCAAATACCGGTAGGTCATGTTGAAGCAGGGTTAAGAACAGGGAACATTTATTCCCCATTTCCTGAAGAAATGAATCGCAAAATGACTTCTGCCCTGACTACACTTCATTTTTCGCCTACTCAGAATGCATGTCAAAATCTGATTTTAGAGAACATTAACCCAAAGCGGATATTTATAACTGGCAATACAGTGATAGATGCGCTACTGATTGCTTCAAAAAAAATATCCCAAGACAAAGAACTGGAAAACAAAATCACATTTGAGCTTGATAAGCTTTTCAAAGATGGAGTTCAATCTATCCTGAGCTCAAACTTTATTCTGATCACAGGTCACCGACGCGAAAATTTTGGAGCGGGTTTTGTCCAAATCTGTGAAGCAATCAAAGAGTTGGCCTGTAAATATCCGAATAATCATTTTATTTATCCCGTACACCTGAACCCCAATGTTCAAGGGCCAGTGTATTCGCTGCTAGGCAACATGGCCAATGTTCATTTAATCTCGCCCCTTTCGTACCTACCCTTTATTTATCTATTGGAGCGTTGCTATTTTGTGTTAACAGACAGCGGCGGGATTCAGGAGGAGGCTCCCAGCTTTGGCAAACCGGTACTGGTCATGCGTGAGACAACTGAACGACCTGAGGCGGTGGATGCTGGCACGGTAAGACTTGTTGGTACAGATAAAACTAAGATCGTCTTAGAATCCATTCGGCTGATGGATGATTCTAAGTACTATAACTCTCTTGCAACTGCACATAATCCTTACGGGGAAGGAAAAGCAGCTGAACGAATTGTCACCGTATTGCTTCAGATCAATTTTAAAGAATTAAAATGAATCATCTCAAAATAGGAATCTTAGCTCCGGATTATCCCAATGAGAAGAAAATGCCATTTGCATTTATTCACTCAAGGGCAAAGCTATATCTGGAACAGGGAGTCTCAGTATATGTTTTTGTCGTTTCAAAACATGAGCATCATGAAATATACGAAGGTGTTGAGATTTTTAGATCAAACAAAAAAAAATTGCGGGAGAAAATTAAGGATATAAACCCCGATGTACTTGCTGTTCACTTTCCAAATATCCTCCTTGCTCCTTTTGCACAAAGTCTTGACTACCCAAAAGTAGCATGGATACATGGGCATGAGATTCTCTGGAAACCCTATATATCAGCTACACCTAACCTGTTGATCAATTTAAAAAAGTGGGTGTTGCTGATTCCATTTAATATCATTCAAATCTACCGGACCCGACGTTTTTTAAATCATGTTGAATATGTGGTATTTGTATCAAAGTGGATGAAAGAAACGGCTGAATTGCATTCATTAAAAAGATATGCTAACGCAAAAATAATACCCAATCCTGTTGACACAGAGTCCTTTAAGTTTGCCGCTATTGAAAAAAGGGATCGTAAGCGTGGCATTTCGCTTCGCGGGTTTTCCAACACTAAATATGGGCTGGATATTGCCATTAAGGCTTTTTCAAAACAAGACCAGGTAAAACTTGATATTGTTGGCAAAGGAATATACAGGGATAAGTTTATTTCCTTGTCGAAACGCCTTAATGCAAATGTTGAAATAATCGAAAAAGTAATCCCGCATTCAAAGATTGCTGAATACTACAGACCATACGGATTTTTTGTCGCACCAAGTAGAATTGAAGCGCAAGGGGTGGCCATGTGTGAGGCCATGGCCTGTGGCCTGCCAGTTATTTCGACCAATGTGGGCGGTATTCCTGAATTTATCAGAGACGGAAAAGACGGGTATCTGGTACCAAAGAATGACAGCGAGCAACTTATGCAAGCGGTAAACAAACTTATGGCACTAAGTAAAGAGGAATATAATGAAATGTCGAACAATGCCAGAGAAAATGTACTAAACACATGTTCCTCTTCAATCATAACCCGTATGGAGTTGGATATTTTAACAAAGGCGGTTACCGATTATAAACAAAGGTTAGTCTAAGCTTAAATTTTCGTCAAAACACAGTACTAACGAAGGATATTCTCTTTAATATATAGAGCCAATTTTGGCAAATCTGTTACAATTTGTGAACCAAAATGGCCGTTTCCGCTTTGATCCTTTAAGCTTGGTATATGATCAAAATCAGCAATTAAACCGATTAACTCCTCCCAGGTTAGGGCGGTGGAATTTCCGGCCAGTTTTTGTGGATTGAAATCAAGTTCACGTGATGTTCCAACGTAACTCTCTAAATCGAACATATAAAAAATTACTGGGTGATTTGAGAAATAAAAGTCCATCGAGATAGAAGAATAATCGGAAATAAGACAATCGATAAATGGCAAAAAAGGATAAATATCCATTTCATTATTCACAACCTTAATATTCGAATAAGCCGAAAAGTCGACGCTTGTTTTTGTGTATGGATGTAACTTTAATAGAAATACAGCCTGTTGCTCAAGCATTAAAGTATTCAACTCTTCCAAATTCCTGAAAGCTCCGGTTATAAAGTCAGGACATCCTTCTCTAAAAGTGGGCATGTAGATATACCTTCTTGAATAGGAACTTATTTCCTGATAAAACTGCACATCAGCTTGTGAAAGTTGAATAATTTCCAACAATTCGTTTACCGACAACTGAAAAACGATATTTCTTGGATACCCTTCAAAGATTCGTTCGCCCGGGTAACCATCAAATTGATCCAGATAGATCCTGGATGGAATAATCAGGTAATCGCTGTTGGTATACCTTGTTTTGTAATAGTGATACAATTTTTTTGAAACACTCCACCTGAATTTTGGCTCCGACGCCTGACTGAACTTTCCTGTTTTCTCTAAACGCATCGTTTTCATTGGGATTCCATGAAAGAAATCGAATTTAATTCCATCCACGAGAAAAATAGGACGAACAATAGAAGATGCACCATGCGTATAATAAAAAATTTTGCCCCTTATGATATAGTATAACCCTCTTACACTAAATGGTTTAAAAGCCAGGTAATTACTATTCTTCAGATTTTTTAATGTTTCTGAGTCGTTAGTAATCCATATATGCTTAATATTCCTCAAATTTTGATTCGCCCAGATGAACCAATATTTAGTATTGTCGACGAACTTTCCATTTCGACCTCCATATACCCAAATCTTGGGTGAACGTGGAATAAACCAAATCAGATAAGGCACTAATAATGAAATTAACAGGCGTATGGTCTTTAATATCTCAATCACTTGGGTATTTTTAACAAATGATGAATTAACTTGTGAGGACTAATTGGCTTTGGCAATAATTCTAATAATAATGGGATTTTCATCCTTATATCTGGCTAAGTTTTTGTCTTCTATCGAAAATACGATCGAAAATCCCAAGTCCACAATTTTTTGCTTAATGATGGCAAAGTCAGAAAACCGTCTATAATGCGTGGTGATTTTGGCATTTTCTTCATCAACCACAGCAACACCTTCATTAAACAACTTATCCTTAACACTGCGCACTTCAAGAAAAAACAAACCTCCGGATTTCAGGTTTTCTTTTATCCATTGCAAAACATGATTTTCCTGTTGCAATGAAATAGCATGAAAGGTAAACCTGCTATAAATGGAGTCGAATAAACCATTGAGTTTAGTGATTTTTGTGAAGTCATCACAAATAAACCTCAGATTATCATTGGCGTAATTTCTATTTAAAAAATCAATTTCATTTATTGCCTGATCAATTCCGGTAACTTGAATTTTATGGTCAGCAAAAAAAATGGCGTCTCTCCCATTTCCGCACCCCAATTCTAAAAGTGAATCATGAGGTAATAAGTGGTTAATAATTTCCTCAGCAAAAGGAGATGGCTTGCCCGGCAAACGATGTTGATTATAATATTGTTCCCAATACTCTTTATCCATTGATATTATTCTTAAAATATTGCAAAATTAATAAATTGATAACATGAGTAATACTACGAGTCAGTTTAAATTTTAACCTGGTTATGCATCAGATTTTTGTTGAAGATGAATTGTTAATGCATACAAGATATACTTTAATGTAGGTTGTGGTCGTCGTTTCAATCACAAATTATTTTAATAATCAAAAATGGCATTGCATTTAATGTTTGATAAAAATTCAATACTTTTGGCAAACAAAAAAGGACTCCGAAAAAATGTACCATGCCTATAAATAACCATCATTTTCCATCTTATTCATGGCGAACTCAATTGAGGGGGTTGTATTTCCATCTTATTAATCAAACAAAAGAAAGTTGATTATTCACTTGTTTGACAAAATTTCAAAACAATGAGAATTCGATTTAAGTGTGTTCATGCATTAACTAATTTTCTCTTTAATCAATTCAGATTTTTTGGTAGCAGGAAGATTGGGCGATTGATTAGTAAATTATTATTACCCAAATTAAAGAATCTAACGAGAGTTCCATCAATATATAATTTTGATATGATGGTTAATCAAAATGGAGGGAAAGAAATCTATTATTTAGGGTTTTATGAGGTGGGAACGCTACATGTAATTGACAATTGTTTAAGGCCGGATGATAACTTTATTGATGTTGGTGCGAGTATCGGACTCATGAGCATTTTCGCCGCTAAGAAAATAAATGATGGAATTGTACTTTCATTTGAACCTCAAAAAGAGAGATATGAGATCCTAAAAAGAAATATGGCGATAAATGGTCGTACCAATATACAAGCCTTTAACAACGGATTAGGAGAAGTAAATCAACAATTGAAGCTTTATACTGATGTTTTTAGCCCATCCATAATTGACATTGAAACAACAAAAGGCCAATTTGAAATGATTGATATTCTTATTCTTGATGAGATCCTCGAATCCAAGAAAATTGATGTCGTCAAGTTCATAAAAATAGATGTTGAAGGATTCGAAATTAGTGTACTAAGGGGTGCTAAAGTTTTACTTTCCGGAAAGCATGCACCTATTATTTGTGTTGAATATGTAAAACGATTACAAAATTTGAATAATACTGATGTAACCATCTTTAACTTTATTACAAGCATAAATAATTATAGAATTTTCCAATTGGAGAAATCCAGCAATACAATATCAAAACTGAAAGAAGTACATCATGAAAAAGATTTGCGGGACTTTGACAACATGTATTGTTTTACAGAGAATAATCTCATCAATCTTAATTCCGACAAACTATTCAAAAAAAGTTCTGCTGAAAGGGGAAAAAGCTAAAACTCACTTGTGCTTTTTTTTGTTAATTTTGCACAGCTTTTAGAATAGCATCTTATGGATGAAATAATTAAAATCTGTTTTGTAGGAAGCGGAACAATTTCAACGGCTTTGGGCAATGTAATGGCTCAGAAGCCAAATCATGAAGTGTATTTGCTTTCGGTAGAACAGGAGGTGGTCGACTCCATCAGCAACGACCATATCAACCGAAAATATTTCCCCAATATTGTGTTGCATCCATCCTTAAAGGCAACGTTTGACAAAAACATCCTCCTCGAATCCGATGTTGTTTTTTTGGGTATTCCAAGCAATGTGGTTGTAAAATACATTCGCGAAAACAAGGCTTTTATCAACGAAGAGGCACTGATCGTAAACCTGGCAAAAGGTTTCGGCGAAGACCAAAGAACCATCCCCCAGTGTTTGGCAAAGGAAATCCCCAACCAGATTTTCAGCATGAAAGGCCCTTCGTTTGCACGTGAGATCATCAACAACCTGCCTACCGCTTTTACGCTGGCCTCGAAGAAGAACAAAAATTTTGAGCTTTTTACCCAGATGTTCAAAAACACAACCATCTACCTCGACTACAGTGACGATGTGATGGGCGTTGAGCTGGCCAGTATTTTAAAAAACATTTATGCCATTATGGTGGGCATTGTGGATGCACATTTCGATTCGCCCAACCTGCGTTCTCTTATCCTGACCAAAGCCATCAACGAGATGCGTTTTATCATCGATAAGTTTGGAGGTGAGGAACTTACCATGTTTAACTACTGTGGTTTCGGCGATTTTACCTTGACAGCTCTCAACGACCTGAGCCGTAACCGTACCTTGGGACTGCTGATTGGAAAAGGCTTTTTTACCGACTACATTTCGGAAAAAGTAATTCTCGAAGGCAAAATTGCTGTGAATGTTTTTGTTGAAGAAATTGCAAAAAAAAGAGGAATCAAAACCAAAAACCTGATGCTTAAGGAGCTTTACAAGGTGTTTAATGACGAAAATTACGACATTAACAACTTTGTAAACAACATTCTAAAATCAAATCTTACCTAAAACGGATTCCTGTTTCTTATTCAATTAACTTATTCAGCTGTGAACACATGCTATAAGTCAGGTTCTTTCGCTCATATTTCTCAACCCCAATTGAGGTAACATGCAACTTATTATGTTTAAAAAGCTGAAAGCTTTCGAATAAATATCGCTTTAGGCTATCAACTTCCTGAAATCCAAATACTTTACCGCTATTTGTTGAATTAATCACGCTAGCGGCATCTCCATCCTCAGGTGCAATACAAATAATTGGACGTTGAGATGACAAATATTCAAATATTTTACCTGTAAGGATTAGTTTGGCATTTGGTGTATCATTCACTAAGAGTAGCAATACGGATGCCTTTTGTTGTTCAACAATTACCTGATCATGGGGAAGGTAATCTGTTTTACGTAAATATTTTTTTAGTTGAAACTTTTCCAGAGATTCCACAGCCAGAAAATCTATTTTTCCTACATTATGTATTTCCAGACACTTGGAAAAACCTGCATCCTCTGAAACAAGCTCACGTAAAGCCTGCCAGAGATTTTCTGGATTTCTGGTTTTTGTGAGCGAACCAACATGTGTGATGCTAAATTTATTTTTGCTTTGACTCGTGACACCACTTTGTTTGGCATCTTCATCATCATATCCATTCGGTATTACCGTGTAAGCACGTGGCACAATGGTTTCAAACTCTCGCTGCATTCCAGGGCTGATTACAATAACATCATCAGCTTCTTTTAGCACTTGTTTTTCGAGGCGATGATGCTTCCTGTCAGCCCATTTGGATAATCTCAATTCATGATAATAATCGATGTTTGTCCATGGATCTCTGAAATCCGCCAACCAAGGTATATTCAATTTCCTTTTCAGTGATGCAGCAATCATATGAGTACTATGAGGAGGTCCTGTGCTAATAATTACATCTACCGGGTTATTCTGAAGATAAGTATCTAAGAATTGTATGGAAGGTTTAATCCAGAATTTTCTTGCATCAGGAATAAAAAAGTTGCCTCGCACCCATATCGCAAGGTTCTCAAACACATTGATAGTACTCTTTTTTTCTGCTAGGAAAGCCGTTTGAATCTGATCAGATTTTTTTTTCCCCGTTAGCTTTTTATAATACGAATAAGGTTCCCATACTCGATTCTTTAATACTGTTATACCTTTAGGGATTTCTTTAAGTAAGCTTTCATCCAAAGCTGGTCGCTCTGGATTTTCAGGCGTAAACACAATCGGTTCCCAACCAAAGTCACGCATATACTTCACAAATTTTACCCATCGCTGAACGCCTCCTCCCCCACTTGGCGGCCAATAATAAGTAATAATGAGTACTTTTTTCATCAACTATCGATCTGTAAATAAAAGAGGCATGAAATTTCCCTTTACTTTTTAAAGTATTTCCGGGCTTCCATTCCCAGCATTGTCAGTATAAGGAGGATCAAAATGAGAGAAGCCACCATAGAAATCGGTTCGCCCACTTTCCAGACTGCCGGTTCAAATTTAAAATCGATGGTATGCTTTCCGGCCGGAATTTTCATGGCACGCAAAATATAGTTTGCCCTCAGATAAGGCGACTTAACGCCATCCAGATAAGCATTCCATCCGTTTGCATAATAAATCTCTGAAAAAACGGCCAGACTACTACCACCGGATTCGGTTTGATATGTGAGTTGATTTGGCTTATAATCAGTTAACTTAATACCTGCATCACCATGCCAATCAATCTGAGTTAACTGATCTTTAAAACGTTTATCCACAACCGCAGCCTTGCGCAAATCTAATTTTCCGAGTTCGGCAATTTCTTCATCCGGTGAATTAACAACAACTGCCGTATCCACAAACCACGCTTCGCCAAAAGCTGCCGGATTCATCAAGGGCTGACCATCGGGGTTATAAATAACATATTTTGTATTGAGCATGTTTAGCACCTGCTGCTGATAGAAAACATTATTGAGCTTCTCAAGTGTTGGTTGATTTGACATCGTCTTATAAATAGCCTCTATTTCTCCCTGTAGATAATATTCAATAATATCCTGATAACGTTGCAATTTGGCACCATGATATCCACCAATGGATTTATGAAAATAGGAAGTGCTGGCATCGTTAAAGGTACTTTGCGTGATGTCGAGTACGCGAAAATCCGGGTTCTTATCTTTAAGAATAAACAGGTTGGCCTTTGAAGGTTTAAACGGAACATCTACCTGGCTGGCTCTTACAAAATTGTCGTTGTTCAGATAACGGCGGTTTACTCCAAACATATCAATAAGGACAAGAATGGCCACTCCGGCAACCAGCCACCCATATTTTATTTTATTCCATAAAAAGGCATAAATAAGGGCCGCTGCTGCGAGAATAAAGAATAAACTTCGCAATGCATCCGCTTTAAAAATAGCTACCCGTACGGCTTCCAGATTTTCGAGATAAGCAGCTACCTGTGCCCCATCGGTACCGACCAACAGTTGCGAAAATTGCGCATTTTCCTGGTCGCTCAAAAAGCTGAAAAAAGAAGTCGGGAGCATATAAAACAACAAGATAATGCCTGCACTTAATCCCAAAGAAATATAAAAGTAATTGATTTTTTGTTTTAAAAGGCCAGGATTTTTAATCACTTCATTCAAAGCTAAAAAAGCCAGCAAGGGCATGGCCAGTTCAGCCATCACAAGCGTCATGGTAACCGCTCTGAATTTATTATATCCCGGAATATAGTCGATAAAAATGTTGGTAAACCACATCATATTGTGCCCCCAGGCAAGCATAATCGACAGAACCGTGATGGAAAACAAAGCCCACTTAAAGCGGCCCCTGACGATAAACATTCCCAAAATGAAGAGAAAAATAACGATTGCCCCCACATACACCGGCCCGGAAGTTCCCGGCTGTTCACCCCAATAAGCGTTTGTCTGTTTTGAAATCATGCTTCTGTAAGCAGGATCTGCTTTTTTCACAGCAGGCACGTCACCCAATACGCCACTGGCCCCACCTTTTACATCAGGAATCATCAAGGACCAGGTTTCACCTTTACCATAACTCCAGGAGGTGATGTAGTCACGATCGAGACCATCTGATGTAATCGCTTTTTCCTTTGTAAGCTCAGGCTTCCCACGCATGGTGTCCTTCCCATATTGATACGTAGCCCACAAATTGGTGGAATGCGTCAATACGGCCAACAACGCGGCAACAAGTAATATGCCTGTTGTTTTAAAAAAGGAGGGCATTGTTTTCTGCGTGATGGCATCAATCAATTTAAAAACACCATAAACAAGCACCATCAACAACAAATAGTAGGTAATCTGAAGATGCCCGGCTTTAATTTCAAGCGCCAGCGCCACCGCAGTCAGCAGCGCGCCTTTCCGGTATTTACCGTTAAAAGCCATAATAATCCCCGCCAATACTGGTGCCATGTATCCAATGGCATGTGCTTTTGAAGTATGCCCTGCTCCCAGAATAATAAAAAAGTAGGAAGAAAGGGCAAATGCAATGGCTCCGGCAATACTTAACCAGGGATTTACTTTGAGTACCAGAAGGAGTACAAAGAATCCCAAAAAGTACAGGAACACAAAGTTGGCAGGGTAAGGCAATCCAAGGGTGACCATTTTGTCTACATATTCCATCAGATTACCCGAGTACTTTACTGATATTTGCCAGGCAGGCATTCCACCAAACATAGAATTGGTCCACAGGGCTTCTTGTCCGGTACTTTCCCTGAAATCTAAAATTTCTTTTGACATGCCTTTAAACATGGCGATGTCATGTTGCTTAAGTTTTTCACCTTCGAGTACAGGGGAAAAATAAACCAGTGTAATACCGATAAAAACTAAAATCGCCACCAGGTATGGGGCAAGAGAACTGAAAATCTTTTTCTTATCACTCATATTTAGAAGCAATTATGATGGCTATTCCTGAACTTCCTCGAAGTCAATATACTCTCCAAAGGTCTTATCATCCTTCGCTTGGTGTTTCTTTTTTTGGGGATCCGTTTTTTTCTCTTTCTCATGCTTAGGCTGTTCTGCGAATGGCTGATTCTGACCAAAATATTTCTCTTGTTGTTTCCTTATAAAACGTCCAAGCAACCACGGCAGTGCGTACCTAACAAATAGAATAACAGCGTAGTACAATACAAAAAGAATAAAAACGATTTTCAAAAAACCTTCCATCGACCTGTTTTTATAATCTTGCGAAAGTATTGATTTTTTGCCGAATCTGTTTCTTGTTAGACAAAAAAAACCAATAATTAAGGAAGCTTAACACATTTAAAGAAACCCAATCAAAGCAGATTATTAGAGCCTTATACCGAATATTCTATCTGTTTCAACAAAATCTTTCACGCATGCTTCGCGAAGCCAAATCTCACAATGAACACAAATTGATGAAGATTTTACCTCAAAAAACTTCTTTGCGTACTTTGTGTATTTAAAACTTAGCGCACTTTGCGTGAAACTTTTCTGGCATGTCCGGATTACGATAATATCGTTCTTCCAAAGTGTCGTTTTACCGGATCAACGTTACTGTTCCCTGGGTTTTGGTGTTGCCATCGCCGTTGTCGCTGCCTCGCCAGTAGGTATCATCCCTGAACCTGGCTGTGACCCTCCAGATGTATGTGCCAGTAGGCATGTCCTGGCCTTCAAAGGTGCCATCCCAGCCCACAGCAGGTTGTCCGTTCTCAAGGAGTGTGGTGGTATAGACCAGGTTTCCCCACGAAGAAAATACTTCCAGCTTGTATTCGCTCAGGTTGATGCCCACAGGTTTAAAAGTGCGGAACTCCGCGTTACTGATAGAAGGACTAAACGCATTGGGTACGTACAAGCCCGTGAAGATCAGCGTGTAGGGGTAGTCAAGCGTGTCGGGGCAGCCAAATTGGTTATAGGCTATCAGCCTGAGGATGTAGACAGGATCGCTGTCGTCGAGGTACTGGTGTACAGGGTTCACTTGTTGGGAGGTATCTCCATCGTCAAAGTACCAGTCGTAATACAAGGCTCCCTGGCTCAGGTTGTCGAGTTTCACCTGCCCCTGTCGGCCTTCCCAATCTTCGGTCAGGGTGAAAAGGGCCGTGGGGGAAGGCCATATCTCTACCTCTTGGGTGATGCTGTCCCAGCAGGTGTTCGCATCGGTGACCAGCAAGTTCACCTGGTAAAAGCCCAGCGTGTCGTAGATGTGGCCCGGGTCTTTTAGCGTGCTGGTGTTCTGTAGGGAGATCGTGTCCCCAAAATCCCAAAAATAACTGGAAAGCAATGCACTGTCCGAGATACTCGTGTCGAAGAAGTTCGTGTAATAACCCTGACAGGTCTCCTGCCAACTAAAGTCGGCCACAGGTGGTTTGTAGATGGTCACCGCTTGGGTGGTGTCGTGGATGCATCCTGCCTCATTGGTGACCGTAAGCCCTGTGGTATAGGTGTCGTAGGCTGTGTATATGTATGCCGGATTTTGGATATCTGCGGTGTCGTCGGTGAGCGCCTCAACGCCAAAGTCCCAGTGCCATTTGATCAGGTCGGTACCGTAGGTCTCACTCTTGTCAAGGAAGTAAGTGATGTCGTTTAAACAGTTGTTCGCTACCTCTATCATGGCCGTTGGCGTTGAATTGACAATGACCTCCCTGGTGATGGAGTCGGTGTACACATCTGTGCCAATGGTTCCCGTTAAAGTCAAAGTCACTGCGTAAGCACCTCCAATAGCATAGCTGTGACAGGTTTCTGTTTGGAACGCGTTGTAACTAGTTGTGATGCCATCGCCAAACTTCCAACTCCAGTTTGTGATGTTGCCGTTGTTGGTGCCAAAATGGGAACTGTCGGTAAAACAGATGTCTTCACGTGCACAAAGAGGCAGGGTGTCTATTGGGTAAAAGTCTACTATCAAACAGGCTCTCGTGGTGACCTCTTGTGTGATGGAGTCCGTACATCCATTAATGTTGGTTACGATGAGTTTTACCAGGTAGGTGCTGTCGTTGGGGCCATACAAATGGGTGGGGTTTTGAATCGTGTCGAAGTTGCTGGTTCCCGAGATGGTATCTCCAAAATCCCACAGCCAGGTTTCTATAAAGTTGCCTCCTTCTAAGCTCTCATCGGTAAACTGCATCGGGGTCTCACAACTGCCGGCCACATAGCTAAATCGTGGCGTTGGCAAACTGTCTACAATCACTTCGTGGTACATGATGGCTGTGCAGCCATTCGTGTCCAATGCACTCAACTCTACATTGTAGATGCCCGGGTTGGCAAAGGTGTGTAGTATCGTGTCGAAATAGGTGACCTGTGCCGGGGTGCCGTCATGGAAATCCCAACGGTAGCTGGCTACGCTGTCGCTTGGCGGACCGTAGGTGGCATAGAAGGTCGTGGGTTGACCAAGACATTCTTTCTGTGCTGTAAAATCTACTTCCAAAGTGCCAAACAAACACACTTCCATGGTATCTCTTGAAT
>JAUYGX010000103.1 GCA_030690365.1 Bacteroidales bacterium
CCACGCGTGTTGATAATAACAGCTTTAAATTTACCAGCTCTATCCCAGCGTCTTAATGTTTCAGGATGAACACCCAAAGTTTTTGCAGCTTCTCTTAACCTAATTAAACTTTCCATGCATTAATTATACAATTAATAGAAATAAATGTCAATTATTCCCTAGGTATCTCATTCAAATATTGCCTGCTCTGATAAAAATAATGCAAAACCTTTATGTTCATGGTTCTATAGTGTTGCCTCCCTGTTTGTTCGGTTATAGCCTTCGACCAACCGATATCGAAATGCGTCGGGATATCGCTGAACTTGACTCCTGATTCGAAAATCAACGGGTTGAACAGCGAACACTGAAAATCGCAATATTCCATGTGTTCCAAATCCGCCCTGATAAAACCCTTTCTGGGACTGATGGTGGTTGGATGAGTCAATTTCCCTTCTTCATTAACCGATTGAACATCCAGTGTCGCCCAATCCTCAGGTAAAGTCTTGGAAATGTCCATCATTTTCTGATCCCAACCCTGCTCCAAGGGAATCACGTCGGACTCGATCAGGAAAATGTGGTCGTAAGGCAAAGGATTGGGATGTTCGCCGATAAAGGCATGATGCGCCCATTCGTACCCGATCTGCATCGCCTGCCCGCCCCCGTTTTTGTGAATCCACCCCGAATAATCCCGCCGCAAGAGAATAATCCTTCTGTATTTGGAAGCCTCGACTGGAAATGGTTCATTGACATTGCTGTCATCGTCAACAAGGATATGCAGACAAGAATTTTGGGTCAACGTATCAATTGCATTACAAAGCTCTTCAACTTTATCATAAGCACGATAGACTGGAGTCAAAATCAAGTTTGTCAAGGTTTAATCCCTCTCAATCGAAAATCAAACTGTGGCTCTGCGTGACCGGCACCTATTCGGGTGCCATGCCCGAATCCCACCGGAATTTCTTCAATATTGGCAAATCCATGCTCTGTCATCCTAAATCTCAAATATTCTTTCGAATAACCGCATAAATGAAATTGTCCTTCTCCTTCCGCTCCCTGACTTCCATACAATAAACCCATTATCCTGAACCAATCGGCGTTATTTTTATCATTGGAAATGTGAACATTTAGAAATAATTGACAAGCCTTGGTCAAATCAGGAGTTTCAATCTCAACATTACCGCCCTTTTTTACTATTCTGAACATTTCTCCGATTGCTCTATTTCCGTCATTCATGGAAAGATGTTCCAGTGCGTGAACCGCTATCGCCTTATCAAAGCATTCGTTTGGGAAATCCAGCTTAACCATGTCCCCATACAGCCACGGTGAATCAGGATATTCCGTGTTCCAAGTCACACCATCCTCTAGGTTCATCCCTTCTTGCGTACTACCAGGATAATAATATTTGTCGATGTTGATATAGCCTGGAAGAGGTACATTTCCACACCCCAAATTACAATTTTTTTGATTCATATTAAACAACCTCAACTTTTGGTAAAGGTATGATAAGTTCCCCTTTATATCCCGATTTTCTACATTTTTCCACAATCTGTTCCTGATAATTCCAGGCTAAAATTAAAATATAATCTGCCTTTAAATCCTTTTTACTTGGCTTAACAATTGGAATATTGGTTCCTGGAGTAAACCTATCCTGCCTTGAAGGAGATTCATCAACAATATAATCTAAATACTGGGTACTTATCCCGCAATAATTCAGTAAGGTATTCGCTCTACCCGCTGCTCCATA
>JAUYGX010000069.1 GCA_030690365.1 Bacteroidales bacterium
TGTTCCAGGTGATGGTGGCCGACAGGCTGTCTTGTACCAGCGTACCTGCTTCTTCGGGTTGTAGTTGCCATATATAGCCCCAGGCTCCGGTAGCGGGGGTAAGGGTATATACAGAGGTTGTGTCTGTGGTATGGCACAGGGTATCCGGCCCTGTGGGGGCTTGGGGTGTGGCGGGTTGGTAGTGGGAGCAGTCTTTGGCACTAAAAACCCAGGCATCTTGATTATTGGTATAAGGATCCGGATTCAAATCACATTGAACATCCTCAGTAATAAAACCAATCGATTCGGTCATTACCACAAAATGGTCATCACTGATTTTTGCAATGGCGTGTTTTGACATAATTCTTTGCCCATTATACCCTCCAAAACAGTGGTTCCATTGAAGTGTGCCATCCTTATCCAGTTTTACAAACCAGGGATCTACATCACCCTCAAAACCATGTAAACCTGTTACATCCCCATCCAACGAGGCAGCGTTGCCAATGACAATAAAGCCTGAATCCTGAGTTTGGGTAATATATAATGGCCATTCGCTGTGGGAACCTCCCAGGCAGTTTTGCCAGAGAATCTCACCCACAAGATTAATTTTTACAATCCAGAAATCGGATTTGCCATAGGATCCATGCACTCCTGAAACGTCTCCATCATATGAATCCGTTTGGGCGGCAAAAACAAATCCATCTTCCGTTTTAGTCAAGTCATATGCAAACTCATGCCCTGTTCCTCCATAGCAAAGTTGTCTCAGGATATTGCCGTTCAGGTCCATTTCAACAAGCCATACATCAAGGTCAAGAATTGACCCATTCTCATGACAATTACATTCGACCATACCCCCGTCTTCATTAACGCCTGCAAGCACGAAAAAACTGGAATCGGAAGCGTACCTCAACCTTAATCCATTTTCATGTCCCTGGTTGCCCAGGGTTTTTTCCCATTGGATATTGCCTATGGAGTCAATTTTGCATACCCAATTATCCACATCACCATAAAACTGGCTAATGTCTCCGCCACCGGAAGAAATACGCGACAGTATAATCAAACCTCCATCCGGTGTTAACAGAGCATCCTTCGGTTCTTCCACGTTTGTTCCCCCGTAGCAGTTTTCCCAAATAATATCGCCATATTTATTAATTTTTACTACCCAGTTATCATAATACTCATTTTCAAAATGGTGTACATCTCCGTCCCTTGAATTTGTCCCTCCAAATAAATAAATATTGTTGGAGTCAATGGGTATTATTTTACTTATCCCTTCTCCACCGCTTCCGCCAAAACATTTTTCCCATATTACATTGCCTATGCTATCCGTTTGTATTATCCAGGCATCGGCACTACCGTGAAAGTTACTTACCCAAGGCGCGGTTTCGTTAATAGTTATTGATATAAGATACCAATTATTGTATATTGCTACAGCGTCTTGGTGATTATAGTCACCTCCAGTGCCAAAGCACTGCTGCCAGGTGATGGTATTGATTTGTGTAAAGGAAGTTTTAAATATCAGGATGATTACCAGAAGAAATATCGTTTTTACAATTTTCATTTTCTTATAAATTAGTAGTTGCCGTGGCAAGAAGCCACGGCAACAAAATGATTGATTATTTTACCACAACCTTACCGGAGGATGAAAATCTGGAAGAATTTAAGGTGTACACGTATAATCCTGATCCAACTGATCTGGTATCCCATAATTGTTGTCCTTGTTTGCCATTGACTTCAAATGTGGCTACCAAACGGCCATTTACATCGGTGACCTGGATGCTGCCTGTTGAATAGATGGATAACAGAGTATAAGTAAAAGCGACCCAGATGCTGGCCGGATTGGGCGAAGCACTAATGTTTATTACCTCATCGTAGGCAGACCTGTTATTGGGTAAACGCGCGGATTTATAATCCAAACTATCATACAGGTTGAGGCAATCGCAGTAATACCGATTGTAAGCAAACGACAGGATGTTTTTTGCCATATAAGAAGCCTCACCCGCGGTATTGTTAGCGTAATAATCCAACAAAACAATGTCGGTGGTATCCAGGTCGAAAATAGTTTTTCCCTGATATTTCCAGCCAAGTTGGGTCAGCAACAAATCTTTATAATCGGTAAATTCATCCAACTGTTCACCTTGTAGTTCATACAGTGAGGGTATCAGGTTAAGAAGTGTCAGGGCATTGGCCGTATCCCCCCCCCCACTCAGCGTAGTTTGCAACTACGCTGCTATATCCACTTCTCCCACTTTCAAATATGTTTTTCATCTATCAATCATTTAAAAAAAAACTCACTCCCCAAGCAATACCACTTTACCAGTAACTGTATTTCCATCCTGCTCTGCACGATAGAAATACAAGCCTCGCGGTAAGTTACCCACCTTCCAGTTTGTGCTTAAATTATACAACTCCAATTTTTCCACCAACTGCCCGGTATGGTTATATATGAATATGGTAGCGGTTTTTGACCCCACCCCAACCCTCCCCGAAGGGGAGGGAGAAGTTTCTGGAATTTCAAATGTAACCCACTCCTTTGCCGGATTGGG
>JAUYGX010000146.1 GCA_030690365.1 Bacteroidales bacterium
CATGCAGTTTTCGTTTTTTGGAAGATATCAGATTGTCCTTTCACATATAAACCCTGAATACGCCAGACTCTTTGAAACCTTGAGCCAGAGTTCATTGGAAGGCCTGACAGAACCCGAGTCGAATGTGATTAATGGAAAAGGAATTTTTACTTCTTATAACAGCGACACCTTGTGGATTGATGTACTTGAAGAGTAGCATACGTATTAACAATGCAGTCGAAACGGAAAGTCTTTATTTTAGCGAAGATACCTCCATTGGAAGAAAGTATAAAACCTACAACAAGAAATAAAAAATTATGCCAGCAAAATTGTAATTTGAAATTTCCACTGTTGTACTGGATGCTTCGCGCTCCGAAAATCCCGGGAAACCGGGATTTTTTTTTGCATCTGATGCAAAATCAGGACGATTGTTTTAACCAAGTTTGATGTCGTTGAATATGTCTGAAGTATTAATAACCAGAACCAAGACAATTCTAACAGATACACTATCTTTTTTATTTAGATATCATCATTAACCTGTCGAGCAATTGCAGATGCTATAACTTCTATTCTTTTTGGTTCAACAGTGTTCATCGCGATACGAGGTACTGTCTATTCATCCCGACTGTAAATTGTCCGGCCATTTAAATTCATGATATCTCTGTAATTATTCTTTAAAATGCCTTCAAATTGAGCTATTTGCGTTGTTGAGGCAGAGATTTCATTTTTTAAAACATACCAATTTACAACCTCTGAACAGGGTGGTGTGGTTAGCGATCCACTATAATGATAAAAACTTTTATTTTCAGGCAACAGGCCTGACAAATTAATTTCGGTGGTGTCGGTATAGGTTCCCTTTTCGGTTGGGAAATGAGCAAGAAATTCAGCAAAAAGCTCATTTTCTTCTCCCGGTTCAAAAAATACGCCTACAACAGCATAATCTGTATCGGATGCTCTGTGCACGAAATGAACTTCTAAAGGATAGTTTGTTCCGTCAACCTGGTGTTCGCTCTTAGCATGATAATGAAATTGCAACAGTTGATAGGTTTTTGTTCCGATTGTTAACTCGCTGCCTGCTTCGCAAACAAATTCGATGGTATGACCGTTATTCTCAATTTCGGTGGTTGTTGAAGAATAGTTAAAATCCAATCCGGGTAAAGTTAAATCAGGTATGGCACCTGAAATATTGATCGGTGATTGAGATTGGCCACCACAATCACTATAACCTGTGCACAGATCTACCCACTTGTCTTGTCCATCGGTACTTCCGTCATAGGACCAGTGAACATCTGTGCAATCGGTTGGAATGATGACTTTATTATCATTTTTACAACTTGAAATACTGAAGGCAATAACCATAAAGGTGATTAGAAAATAATAGTTTTTCATGAGTTTAAAATTTAGTATTGTTTATTAGTAGGCGGCAATAATAATAAAAATTTGATTAAACAACCTGAGAATTATTCATCTCACCATTAATCTGATAAGCAAATGTAGATGCTGTGGCTTCGGTTCTTTTAGGTTCAAAAGTACTCATCGCAACAGGTTTTACGATCCAATGAGCCACTTCTTGATTGATTTGGTTGTATATTAGTTGTTTAATTTTTCGAAAAAGCAATTTCTAACTACACCAATTGTGATTTGAATCTATAAACCTGAATATCAGACCAACAACAGCCACATAGTATATGTATAGTTGGCCATAATTATTTATTCTCTTTAGTCAATTTATTTAGGTCATATCAAATTTGATATTCATTCAGTCGGAAAATAGTAGCTATAAGGCAACAGCATTTATTCACTGGATTTTTTATATTCTATATAAATTGATTTATAGACAGACTTCATTACCTTGTAGTAAGCTCCTGCCCAAAAGTTGCGAAATCCATAACCCCCTGCTTTACCTTCTAACCTTTCAGTAACAAGTACTTGTTTTGTTTGAATATCAAAAAAAGTTACCCAAATAATGGCTCTTTCTTTATATTTATTAAGACTTTCCAGTATGAATACAAGACCGATTCCTTCTTTTTCTCCAGAGTCATATTCCGATATCATTCGCATTACTTCTTCAGCACCAAACGAATACTCAGTTTCAATGACCAACTCATCGAGATTGGGTAGTGTATTCCTGTCTGTAACAATATTAAGGTAATTTTCTACTGATTCTTTGTGAAAGAATTTATCCAATTTGTATTTGTTGGTTTCATAAATAATCAAACTATTCCAAGCGTCAAAATAATAGCTCTTTATTTTTTCAGGATTTTTAAAACCAATAGCTCCGATCAGTCTCACATTTGAGAAATCTAAACCATACCAGGTAATTTCATTCACTTTGAATATATCAGAAGTATTGTGTTGCGCATTAATCTGAAATGATAATGCCATATTAAAAACTATTATCAGTAAAAACTTATTCATAATTCAAATGTTTGACATAAATTGAGATTAGTGTCAATTTATGTTGTTAATATTCAGCCTTCTAGAATTTTCTCAACATTACTTTTTTTCACTGGGTTTTCTGTCCCCACATTGTGGTTAGCTTCAGAAATTAATCAGTTTTCTGATACAGGCAATTGTGGCCAACGAGCATCTAAACCCGTCTTCAGCAGCAATTTATCCAATACTTTTTTTTTAAACTCTTTACATATTAACCCACCCATTTTCAATCGTTAATAATGAGTAAATCAGTTTCATTTTTCATTGTAAATGGAACTTCGGGTGTTTGGTGGGGTAAATCTAGGTAATTATTTTATCGGTTTTACATGGGTGGTGTTTTATTGAAGATACTTGTTTCATTCATGTTATTTTAGAGGAGATGTCTCGTCATTTCGTTTGCCTGCCAAGGGACTCGATGTGTTTATGGGTATTTTGTTGGGGCAGGCTTCGCTTCATTCTGTCGTTAGGACAGACAAGTACCGCCAATTGCAAACTATCGGTAGGGAGGGGAATGGTTCATTTTGAATTGAAACGTACAAGGTTTTACAAAAGTTAAGTAAACAAAGGTAATTCATGAACCTTTTTCGAAAAGCGTGTACTGATGGTAAATTTTAAGAAACACCTTAGCATGAAAAACCAACTACTGCAACGAATTTTTGGTGGACTGACTTTCACAATCGCATTGGTTACCTATTTGCTGACAATTGAACCTTCTGCAAGCTTTTGGGATTGTAGCGAGTTTATCGCCTGCGCTTACAAATTAGAAGTGGGACATGCTCCCGGTGCTCCATTGTATATGATTTTGGGACGAATATTTAGCTTTCTTGCCCTGGGCAACACAGAAAATGTTGCGGTGGCCATTAATGCCTTATCGGCTGTGGCGAGTGCGTTAACAGTTTTGCTGCTGTTTCATATTATTTATTGGTTTGTAACCAAACTATTACAAAAAGTAACAATTGAGCATAGTCATTTTGTGGCTGCGACAGCCTCATTGATAGGTGCATTATCCTATGCTTGTACCGACAGCTTCTGGTTTTCGGCTGTTGAGGCCGAGGTTTATGCTACCTCTTCGCTTTTTTCGGCTCTTGTATTTTGGTGTATTACTAAATACGAGCAAGAACCCAATGGTTGGCCAGAGAACAGGTGGTTGGTGTTGATTTTCTTTTTGTTGGGTTTATCAGTGGGAATTCATCTATTAAATTTACTGGCTTTGCCGGCCATGGCTTTGGTAATTTATTTCAAACATAATAAACAATCTACACGAAATCTACTCATTACAGTCGGACTGTCGGTATTGTTAATTGTGGTTTTTGTTTATGGAATCATTCCCGGAGTAGTAAAAGCAGCCGCTTATTTCGACCTGTTTTTTGTAAATTCACTAAAGATGCCTGCTTATTCGGGAGTTCTTTCTTTCGTTTTTTTGCTGATAGCAGGAATACTTCTGTTAATGCGCTATTTTAAGAGAAATCAAAAATATTTTTTGCGCTTTGGGCTTTTGCTGTTTTCCTTTTGGCTGATTGGGTACTCTTCCTTTGTCATTCTGGTAATTCGTTCAACCGACAATCCGTTTGTCGATATCAATAATGTTGAAAATGTATTTGGTCTGGTCGATTATTTAAATCGTGAGCAGTATGGTCAAAGGCCGTTAATTTATGGCAACAACTTTAACTCGCCAATTGCAGATTCGAAAAAGAGAATTACATACAAGCTTTACAATCAGTCATATATACAGGATGAGCTGAACCCTGAACACGAATACGATAAGAATACACTGGTTTTTTTTCCACGCATGGCCAGCACGGAAGCCCGCCATGTTGATGCTTACAAAAAATGGGTAGATATTAAAGGCCGGAACGTAAGGGTTTCCGGAACCGATGGCAACTCAAAAATCATCCATGTACCCACATTTGCCGATAACTTTGAGTTCTTTGTAAGGTATCAACTTGACTATATGTACTTCCGCTATTTTATGTGGAACTTTGCAGGACGACAAAATGATATTCAGGGAGTTGGTGACCAATTTTTTGGTAATTGGATATCGGGAATACCTTTTCTGGATAATTGGCGCTTAGGCAATCAAAACGAAATTCCTGGTGTGAATAGAAACCCAAGAACACAAAACAAATATTTTCTAATCCCTTTGCTTATTGGCCTATTGGGTATTTTTTTTCAGTTCAGGCACGACAAACAGAATTTTTGGGTAGCCTTGACGCTTTTTATTATAACAGGTCCGGCCATTGTTATATATCTCAATGAAGTCCCTGTTACACCCCGCGAGCGCGATTATGTACATGTAGGTTCGTTTATGGTTTTTGCCATTTGGATGGGTTTGGGGGCCGCTGCCCTGTTTCAGGCATCTGCCAGGTATATGAATAAGCCTTTTGCTAATTGGGTGTTGGCTGTAATGCTTGCTATTGTTGTTCCCGGATTCATGTGTAGTGAAAATTGGGACGACCACGATCGGTCGGGCAGATATGCTGCCCGCGATTTCGGGAAAAACATGTTGAGCTCATGCGAGCAAAATGCGATACTTTTTACCTCTGCCGATAACGATACTTATCCCATTTGGTACCTTCAGCAGACCGAAGATTTTCGACCCGATGTGCGGCAGATCCTCACCACTTTTTTACCAATAGATTGGTATGGCAATCAAATGAATAACAATTACAAGGGGTGCGGGAGTGTTCCGATTTCATTTAACGAAAAAGAGTTGTTGATGAATACAAATCAATATTTTCCGGTAATGGCCAAAATTGACAGTGCTATTGATGTGAAAGAAATGATTCAGTTTATTAAAAATAGCGACAAACGGACGCAGTTACAAACAAATGAGGGAGAATTTTTAAACTATATACCGGGTAAAAATTTGTCATTGGCTGTTCATGCGGATCACTTTTTAAATGAGAGCAGCTATTTAAACATTGATAAAAGTGATGTGCCTTCAAAAATTTACTTTTCTATCAAAAAGAATTATTTGTTGCGTGACGAGCTTTTGGTATTGGATATATTAGCAAACAACGATTGGAAACGCCCGGTGTACACAATTTATCCCCAAATATTTCAAGAAATTGGGTTGTCGGATTATTTGCATCGCGAGGGCATGCTGTTTCGCTTGCTTCCATACAAGAACAACGATGTTTTACACAACAGGAGACTATTTGCCAATCATCAGTACGACCTGATTGTCAATGAGTTTGTCTGGGGAAATGTAAACGATTCGAGTGTATTTGTGGACCATACCATTAAGCAAATGGCTGAGTCGTTCAGGTTTAGACAAATGTTTACCGAGGTGGCTGAAGAACTAATTGGTTTAGGGGAAAATGAAAAGGCTGAGAAATTAATTGATTTGGCGCTAGCCACTTTCCCGCAAAGTCAATTTAAGTATAGCTATTTTTCGGCCAAAATGGCCAAATGTTATTACAAAATGGGTGCAAAGAAAAAAGGTGATGCACTTGTCGAAGATATTTATCAAAGCGCCAGCCAAAACTTGCATTATTACCTTTATGGAAATACCATAAACAGGAACGAAATGAGTTACGAAGTGCAATTGGAGGTGTATTTAATGCAGGAACTTATCCAAATATGCAGCGAAAACAATAAACAGCTGCACGACAAATTAATTAGCGGTTTTGAAAAGTTTTTGTGATAATCATGTGTTCCAACATAAATCCCGATTGACTCAGAAACTGTCTAAATTTTTGTTTTAGGCTCCGTTAGGAGCCAAATATGGGTAGAAGAATCATTTTATTTGTTTATTTCGTCCCGGATGGGACGATACAAATAGCGTAATATTTCCTTTTCTACCCATATGTTTTCCCTACGGGAAAAATTTAGACAGTTTCTCATTGTTTGCGTATTGTATTTTATTCAGCGGATGGGGTCTTGTTATGCGGGTCCGCCTGATAATGAGATTGTCTGGCGGTGATGTACCTGATCCTTTTTCAAAATTGAGAATGTATTTAGTTGATGGATAATGTATCTTTAAAATGAATATTTAAAGTGTCAATCGAACTAAATGTATGGGTGGAATCGGCTACCTGGACAACGCTTTTATTGAGATTGTAATGGTTGTAACTCATTGAGGAGATTAATAAAACGGCAACAATCCCAAGTTTCCAGACAACCAGTTTTGGGGCAAAAAGCATACTTAAAAATGGCAGAATTTGATTTTTATGCACAGCCGATTTTGCAGATTTCAATTGCATATGATACATTAGCCTGACGCGGATTGCAGGTTCAGCACTAAAATGCAATTTGTCGTTTTGCAATTGGTTGCTTATATGTTGCTCAAAGGTATCCATTATCTTGATTATTAAGTTTATAAGTAATTAGATGTTTATCTAATTCAAATTAATTATTTCAATATTCGTTGTTGCCATGAATTTTATGTTGGAGTTTTTTCTGAATTTTTTTTCGCGTATAAAATAACCTTGATTTTACCGTTCCCACCGGTAATTCAAGAATTGAGCTTATTTCATCAATGCTCAAGCCTTCCCTGTATTTGAGCAAAAAGGCTGTGCGGTGCATTTCGTCGAATTCATTCAAACAGCTAAAAACATCTTCAATTTGAAATGACGAATAATTTGTCGTTTCTTCGTCATCAGGAATGTAATCTGTATCAGTACCCTTCTCAACAATATCCCGAACCACTCTGTTTCGGTACTCATTTTTGCACATATTGTGAGCGATACTGAATATCCAGGTCGAAAATTTTCTTTCAACATCAAACAAGTGTGGCTTATCAATGATCTTAATAAAAAGATCCTGCAGAAAGTCCTGGGCCATCTCTTTGTCATTCCACAACATGCGGTAGAAATAATAAAGCATACGTTCATTATATCTTTTGTAAAGCTCATTAAATGCGGATGAATCACCATTGGTTATGGCAACTATCAGCTTTTCGTCGGCAAGCAGCGGATAATTTGGAGGTTTAAATTTAAACATTGTTATTGCGTGGTTTGTGCATTACGGAGTAAGCAATAACACAAAAAGCGATTATTATTATGAGTGGTGACACGGTTATTTTCCAGAAACTATAGGTGTCAGAACCCAAAACCATCATTACAAACCCGCTAATCAATAAGATTAGCCCGGTTATCAGTGCACTTTTCGATATTTCTATTTGTTCCATACAACGTACTTTTGTTTCAGTACACGCAAAAACCAAAAGGTTCAAATGATTTCTTACTTTTTTTGCCAGGAAAAGAAATGCCTATACCATAGGTTTTTTGCATTCTAAAATTAAACTTTTTTAAATTGGTAAATGCTTAATTAAGAAAACTTAACTAAAGAATCTTTATCTTAAAGTCTACAGGCTTAAGCCTCCCGACCCTGTTTAATCGAAGAAACTGTTTAATGAGGTGTTTAAAATGGTTTTGCCATGATCGGCATTTGGAATCATGAATGTTGTTTTCCGCTACACTCAATTTGTCTCTGTCATCCAGTGAGTTGTATTAAGCTACACATTTGTAGATACGAAAAAGGAGACAACATTTATCTGGAAATGTTGTCCCCTTTTGTGAACCCGGCAGGACTCGAACCTGCAACCTTCTGATCCGTAGTCAGATGCACTATCCATTATGCTACGAGTCCAAATCGGTTGCAAAAATACATTTTTTTTGTCTCCAACGGGCTTTTATGAAAAAATATTTGATAAATCCTGAAAGAAGATCTTGAGTCTAACCCAGCACCCGGGTGTTTTCGGGCAAGGTCAATTTCCATCTTTTATGCGACCATAACCAACATTCTGGTCGATCGTTTATGATCTGTTCCAATTTATTGGCATACATCTGTGTAATTCGACCCTTTTCTAATTCCAATGGCGTATCAGTCAGTTTTGTTAATTCGATGGTATATTTCCCCCTCGCAACACGATGAGCTTCTGCAAATATCACAGGCAGGTTATATTCGCGGGCATATCTTTCAATGCCATCCAAAAAAGCAGTCGGCCGACCCATAAAATGTATCCATATAGACTTTTTCAGATTTCCCGGATTTTGATCGCCTGCCATCATAAATGCGGCAGACTTATTGTGATAGGTAGAAAAAGTTGATTTTGTCTTGAAAATAGAGCATAGTGTCGTGTTCGTACGTTCTCTGCTTTTTCTTAAAATCCGGTCCATATACTTGTTACTTAACGGTTTGTAAATCCCTACCATTTTATTTTTAAGTTGAAAACCCGCTGAAACCGTCGACCATTCCCAGTTGCCATGGTGCCCGGCCGCCAGAATGATGCTTTGCCCGGTCGTTTCATATGGGGCAATCACATCAAGATTTGTAAAGATATATCGTTTTACCAATTGTGTTTTTGACATGGTAAACGATTTAAAACTTTCGATTATGATATCGCTTAGGTTTAAATAGCTTTTTTTGGCAAGATCGATTATTTCTTTTTCAGTTTTATCAGGGAAGCAACCAGTCAGATTCTCGAAAACTACTTTTTTACGATATCCTATTACATGATAAAGCACAAAACTCACTAAATCGGAGAAAATGTATAATAATCGAAAGGGAATAACTCCGATAATTATAACGAATACTAAGAAAATGCCGGTGGAAAGTAACTTCATACACTAATGGTTGGGTAGGTTAAAACTGCTGTACCGGCCAAAGTCCACATTCTGGGCATGGGTACTAAATCCTGTAAGGATGATTGCCGGCACCATCGCTGTGAGGATATTTCCTGTATGTGGCTTGTGTGTACTCCTTGTATTCATCATATGTGTGAGTTCGAGCATCCAATTTGACGTTTTTTTTCTCTTTTCATTTAACTTTGGTTAGGGATCACGAAATTAAGAATAATTGGTATACTGTTATATTCATATATCAATAAAATGTTGCGCCGAAATCACCATCTATAATATTTTAGGGTAATAACCTGCTTAAATAGAGTGCATTGCCGTGAAATAAAATGAGTTATCACATAAATTAAGGCCGGGCATCAATTTTTAAACCCCGCATGCGTACTTTTGCAATCCGGTATTCAACTAAAAAGGTTCAATGCACCTCAGCGACAGCGAACGACGTACTTTTAAACTCCACCTTATATACATGACCATCGAAGGGATTGTGTTAGGTGTTTTGGCACTCAATGAGTTCGTGTTTATTAAAAGCCTGGGTGGTTCCAATTACCAGATGGGATTGCTGTTTCAGTTTAGTATGCTGGTGTTTTTGTTTCTCATGCTCACCAATGAGCTGCTCAAGCGAATTGGAAACCGAAAAAAGCTCCTTCGTATCACGGCGGTGCTTACCCGGCTGCCCTTGTTACTGATTTTCTTTTTCCCACATTCTTCCGAAATGGCCTCCATTCATGCGGGATATCACCACCTGTACCTCTTGCTTTTTTTAATTTATTTTTCCGGAAATGTGGTCATTAATCCCAACATCAACTATCTGTTGAAAAACAACTATTCGCATTACAACTTTGGCAAACTGTACAGCTACGCCACTTCCATCAATAAAGTGATGATGCTGGTAGTGACCTTTTTATATGGCTATTTACTCGACCTGAATCAATGGGTTTTTGTGTATGTGATCCCTGCCATTGGGATATTGGCTGTGATTTCGGTATTTTTTCTGTCGTTAATCGACGGGCCTGTGTCGGTAGTAGAACCCAAACAAAGGGTCATGATTTCCGTGAAGAAATCAATCATGGAAATGGCCCGGATTTTGAAGACCAACCTCCCGTACCGGCATTTTGAACTGGGATTTATGTTGTACGGTTTTTCGTTTATGATTACCTATACGGTGATTACCATTTATTTTTACGAGGCCTTAAACCTGAACTACAGCAGTGTGGCTTTTTACAGGAATTCGTATAATATCCTGGCCATTTTGTTGTTGCCTTTTTTTGGAAAGCTGCTGGGTTCCATCGATCCACGTAAATTTGCCGCCATGACCTTTGCCTCTATGGGACTTTATGTTGTGGCCGTCATGATGACTACATTTTTTAAGGGAAATGTGGTATTTTGGGATATTACGCTTTATTATTCGTTGGTTTTCTACATCCTTTTTCAGGGAATATTTGCCTCCACGATGGTGTTGCTTTGGAATATCGGATCGGCCTATTTCTGCCAACCCAATGAAGCAGGAACCTATCAATCTATTCATTTAAGCCTGACAGGTGCCCGGGCCATATTGGCACCCGTGGCCGGGGTATTTTTCTATGAAATGTTTGGGTTCACCACCACCTTCGTCATTGCTATCATTATTGTTACCTCTGCAATAATCCTGATGATTTGGTCCTATCGCCGCGATCAGTCCTCATCGCGGATCACTGCAAAGGCTTCGCTATAAGTCACAGTTCCGTCATCGTTTACCTTATACGGGAAGTAATAAATGGGCAAATCGGATTGATCGGTAGTGGTGATATCCATGCAAATGGTATCGATGGACGGCTTGCCTTCCTCCAGCGTAACGGCAGCCTCAAAAACCAGAGCAAAACCTGTGATTCCTCCACTTTTGAATTCATTGGTACACCAGGCGGTTAAAGCCTCCAGCACCTGACTGTTGTTGGGCATTTTATTTTTATCCACTTCAAATTCAAGGGGATGCACCTGTCCGGCTTTGTCGGTAAAAGCCGCAAAAGGATAAAATTCACCTGTGTCATCCAGCAGGTCAACTGCGTATTCGTAACTGTGGTCGATTAAAATCTGACTAAGGTTGATGTCCATGGTAGTAGTTTAATAATGGTATTTGGTTTTCCAACGGTCTTTCATGCGTTTTCGGTCTTCGTTTTCGCGGGGATTGTTGCCCGGTGCGTAAAACGTGGTCCCGATGATGTCTTTGGGCAGGAATTCTTCTTCAACAAAGTTGCCCGGAAACTGATGTGCGTATTCATAATTTTTTCCATAACCAATGTCCTTCATCAGTTTGGTGGGTGCATTGCGCAAATGCAGGGGAACCGGCAGGTTTCCGGTTTTCTGCACAAGTGCCTGTGCCTCTTTGATGGCCATGTAGGTGGAATTGCTTTTGGCTGAATTGGCCAGATAAACAGCGGTTTGTGAAAGGATGATCCGGCCTTCGGGCCATCCGATTTTGGCGATGGCATCGAAGCAGGCGTTGGCTAACAACAAGGCATTGGGATTGGCATTGCCGATGTCTTCGGAAGCCAGGATCAACATGCGACGGGCAATAAATTTGGGATCTTCGCCACCTTCAATCATTCGTGCCAACCAGTAAACAGCCGCATTTGGATCGCTGCCACGCATCGATTTTATAAAAGCAGAGATGATGTCGTAATGCATTTCGCCCTGTTTGTCGTAGGTGGCCAGGTTTTCCTGAACTACCTGTTTAACAAGCTCATTGGTGATTTCGATTGCGTTTCCCCGGGTTTTTTCCTGATAAATCACCAGTTCCAATGCATTGAAGAGTTTTCGTGCATCACCCCCCGAAATTCCAATCAGGGCTTCCTTTTCGGTGAGTTTAATATCCAGCGAAAACTGTTTGGAAAGTTGTTGAATGCCTTTGTCGATAAGCGTTTCAAGATGTTTCTTTTCGAGAGGTTTCAGGATATACACCTGGCAACGCGACAGGAGTGGAGAAATGACTTCAAAGGAAGGGTTTTCGGTGGTGGCCCCGATCAGCGTGATGGTACCTTTTTCAACGGCTCCCAAAAGCGAATCCTGCTGTGATTTACTAAAGCGGTGGATTTCGTCGATAAACAAAATCGCCGATCCGGCAAACATGCCTGCCTGACTAATTACCTGACGCACGTCCTTTACTCCTGAACTAATGGCACTTAAGGTGTAGAATTCACGTTTTAACGTCTTTGAAATGACGTGAGCCAGCGTGGTTTTCCCCACCCCGGGAGGTCCCCAAAGTATCATTGAAGGAATACTCCCCGAAGCAATGCTGCGACCCAGAATGGCATTGGGCCCGGTTAAATGCTCCTGGCCGATATACTCTTCGAGCGATTGAGGGCGTAATTGTTCGGCAAGTGGTGCGTGGTTCATATTAAAGCAATTTCCTCGTGATTGAAAAATCACACAAGTGGGCAAAGATAACAAGAAATGCAGGATAATAAATACGCAGGGCAGACTCTGTTTAATGGAAATGGATGTCGATTGCTCTAATGTAAATGTGGAATTAACATGATATTTTGTACAGTTTGGTCGTTAAGGCATGGTGTCGGACAAATCCAAATTTCACTATCTTTGTCGAAATACAATTTTATGAAACTATTAATGATCTACGCCAGCCGTTTTGCCTATCAACCCATGTCGAAAACTTTGGATGACTTTATGGAAGAAACGCAGGGGGCAGAGTTTGAGCAGGTGCTGGTAGCATTTATACATGCTGAGCATCAGGATGAAAACGACCCAAAAGGAGTGGAGGATAAGTTGTTGAAGAACCTGAAATGGGCGGCTAAAAAGAATGATACCCAAAAGATTGTGTTACATTCATTTGCACATCTGGCTGAAACCAAGGCCGATGCGCATTTCACCAAGGAAATTTTCGACAAAGTACAAACCCGGCTCGAAAATACAGATTATCAGGCCAGCCAAACTCCTTTTGGCTATTTTCTTGATCTGGATTTACAGGCACCCGGAATTTCTCAGGCACGCATTTTTAAAGGTTTTTAGGCTTCTTTCCCGTTTTCTTTTCCTTCTCAAAAAGGTCTTTTTCTTTGATGGTTTTCACCACACTTATGGGAACATATTTTTCCCATTCCTGATTACCCAGATGTTTCATTTTCAGTACCTCATGCGAACGGATGTGCAACTGACCGCTCAATGAAGTCTCCAAATCAAGTACCGAACGGTGTAGCTTCAGGTACTCAAACAGCATTTTTACATCAACTTCCATTATTACATCCCCGACTCTTAAAAGCACTTTTTTTCCACTGATTTCCCTGATGGTTGGATAGATATATAGTTTCATGTTGCTTGGGAACAACTTGGCCATGGCCTCCAGAATACCGGCTTTAAGATCGGTATAATACTTTTTGTCAACCACTTTTTCAAGGGTGGGAACTCCCATTACAATGCGCAGATTGCGGATATTAAACTGAGAGAAAAATTCCACCAGTTTGTAAAACTCCCGGATGTCAGAAACCATCACATTCTGTCCTATGGCATTGAGCATATTTACCCGTTCCAGAAAATCCTGCTCATCAAATTCACCCTGCATGGTGAGGTTGTTTAAGGTGAGTTCGCAGAAAGACAAGGTGTTGTCGGGTTCGTAATCTTCGTCGCGTGCGAACAATTCCATGCTTTTAGCCAGGATATCACGGGTGATATACGTAATGGGCCTGAAACTTCCGCGCAAGGCCAGTACATTTTTCTTATAAAGCATATCCGATGGCTGTTGCACCCGGCCCAGCTTATCGAACATAATCGAATGGGTCATCTTGTTCTTCACCAATTGAACGGCCAGCAACCGGTTGTCCACGTAATCCAGGTCGGGGCCGCTCATGCGCATCATGGTAATGCGAAACCTATCCATGCTCAGGTTGTCTGTGATCGATTTCAGAAAATCGTTGGGTGAATCGAAATAAAACTTGCAGGCATACAATAAATTGACGCCGATCGCTCCTATGGTTTGCTGCTGTAAATTGGCATCATTTTCAAGCAGTACTATGTGAATAATTACTTTGTTGGGGATAGCATCTGGTTTGAGTTGAAAAGTTATCCCCATCCAACCATGACTGTAATTCGACTTGGTATAATTGATGGTTTCAACCGTGTCGGCCAGGGTAAAAAAGCAAAAATCCCCGCTTTTGTCTGCAAGTACAGTAGTAAGTTGTTTGTATTCAATGTACAGCATTTTATTGAGCCGGTCTTCAGATACATGTCTTCCGGGTTTGTTTTTGTTGTAGGTGGAGTCGCTAAAACTTTTGTCGTAGGCTGACACTGATTTGGCTACGGTTTGCGAAGCACCCCCGGCCATAAAAAAATGCCGGGCCACTTCCTGACCTCCGCCAATTTCGGCAAAAGTGCCGTACATGTTGGTGTCGATGTTGATGATGAGGGCCTTGCGGTTGGTTGGTATCAGGGTGTGTTTCATTATTTACTTATGATACGACAAGTATTAATTTTCAAGCATTTTGCGGTTATCTGCAATCATGTTTTTTGTTTTAGACTTCAGGTCTTCGTTGGTATCGAAAATGATTTGCAGATCGGTTGGAAACGGAACAGGTCTTAATTCGACAATCTGCCGGGTTTCCTTTTTGAGGGCCATGAAATCACCATTGGCTGTTGCAAACCGATAATGAAAGGCAAATTCGGAACTCACCGGAAAGGTTCGTACCATCTGGCCGGTTCTGTTGTCATAAAAGTCGAGGGTGCCGCCTACGGTAGCACTTTTATTCATTTGAGTTTCGGTAATGTAGCACACAATGATTTTTGTTCGGGGAACCTTGATGTCATTTCCCAGCGTATCTTTCATTACATTTCCATGACCGTCGAGTACATAGTCGAACCCATCTTCCACTTTCAATTCTTCCTTGTAATTGACTTCTTTCACCAGATCGGGGCTGGTTTGTATATTTCTTAGTGTTAGATATATGGAATAATCGTATTGAATATTTTCGTCCTCCCAAGTGTCAAAATTCAGCCATTGCTGGTTGAGTTGTTTCAGTGAGATTTTCAATAGTTCTGACTCAAAATCCTGCGGAAGCATTGTTCTGCTATCATTTTTAATATAGAAGATGATGTTGTTGGTACCTCTTTGTGCAGCAGCATTGATTTTTCTGTCAATTTGATCGTAGTTTGGGAAGTACTCTTTCACCTTCAGAAATTCGTAATAGGCCTGACGTGCATCCGGTTTATTTCCATTTGCCATGAGTGAAGTAGCATGTGCATTTAGAAATTCAGCAGCTTTATTTTTTGATTCTACAATGGCGTTTGAATAATCAACATGTTGAAATCCAACCTTTTTAAGAATATTGTCGGGTAACCGTTCCACTTTTTCCTGACGATACTGTAGATGTTGGTAAAGCACCACAACTTGATCGAAAATATCAGGCTGTCCGGTGAGTTTCAGTTGTTTGATTTGTTCGTTATCCTGGTTGTTGGCCAGATTAAAAGCCTTTACCAAAACCTCAATCTCTGCGGTTTTGTCGGGTTTCTTCATCAGTGTTTTCACAGCCTTGTCGATGGCACTGTCGTAATCGCCTTTTTGGAGGTGCTTTGAAGAACTAACACACGAACTCATTAAAAATGAAACGGTTAGTAGTAGTAGTAAAGACCTGATCTTCATAAATGTAAAAAGTTATTATTTGGAATTCAATAATTTTTCGAGTTCTTTGTTTTCATCCCGCAAACGGGCAGCTTCAATAAAATCCAACCCTTTTACGGCAAATTGCATGTCCTTTTTGTTTTTATCGATAGACATTTCAATTTCCTT
>JAUYGX010000154.1 GCA_030690365.1 Bacteroidales bacterium
TATGCAAATACCGATTGAGCCATCGTTTATAAAACGCCTCAAAAAAGGCGATCAGCAGGCCATTTCTGAGTGGTACGACCATTCAGCTCCGGCCTTGCTGGGCTTGTGTATGCGCTATTGCAATTCTACTCCGGATGCAGAGGATTTGCTTCACAATGCATTGATGAAAGTCATCAGGAGCATCTCATCGTTCAACTACCAGGGTCCGGGCAGGTTCGAGGCCTGGGTAAAACGCATTGTGGTTAATACGGCCCTGAACTTTATCCGCAGTGAAATGCGCAATAAAAATGTTCCATTCGATGATGCATTGCACAGTGAATTATTTGCTGAAAACCATGAGGATGAGGTGGAATTGCCCCCTTTGCCTGATCCTGAAGAACTTTTAGGATGGGTACGCATGTTGCCCTTTGGTTATCGCACTGTCCTTAATCTATATGTGTTTGAGGGATATACACACAAAGAGATTGCAGAAAAACTCAGTATTACCGAAAACACTTCAAAATCGCAATTGTCAAAGGCCAGACGATTCTTACGAAATATTGCCGAGGATAAATCAGTTCACCTTGAATTTAAAGGAAATGAATAAGAATAAACTAAATCAATGGCTTCGTTCCTCGTTGGAGGATTATCGGCCTGTTCCTGGCGGGGACAGTAGGTCGAAATTTTTAGAAGCAGCTTCAGCCTACAATAAGTCAACATTGAATCACCGGAGATCAAGAAACAGGTGGTTGACGGGATTGCTGTTGCTCTGCCTATTGGCAATTTCTACCTTTTTTATTATGCCATTTCATCAATCGGTAATTGTTCCGCCAGCAGTTACTGTTTCATCGGGAGATAAGGTTGAATATAAGAATGCTTCCATCGACAACAATATCCTTGAAATGCAGGCCGATTTTCTACCTGAAAAAACCGAACACCAAACAGAACAAAAACTAATTTCTTACGCAGAGCTAACCCAGCCAAAGCCGGATATAAATTTTGACGAAAACCATTCATATAATATAAATGAATTCAATGCTGATATTGAGGAAACGGAAAAGGCCGGGAATTCAGGATGGGTCCCGGAAGACAGTATTGAAATCCAACCACATAAAACAACACTTTTTGCCTCAATCGAACAACAGGCTGATGCTGATTCTGTTCCTGCCGCTTTCGAAGATACAGTTTCACCAGTCACGTACGATGAACCTTTGCATTCATCAAGCAATGGTTTAAAAACAAAGCACCTATTTTACAGTATTTTTTATCGACCCGAAATTACCTATAACCTCATCGAAAGTAATAAACTAAGCCACAGTTTTGGTGTTGAAATGCAGTACCGTTTTTTTGACGATCGTTATAGTATCCGAACAGGAATCGGACTGTCAATCAGCAAAGGTTACTACCAGTATATTACAGATTATCAGGAGTTTTTAGGTGCTTACGACCACCTCGACTCCATCACTTTTGCCTGGGATCAGCGAGGATATCATTTGCTGCCTACGTACTACAAATCGGAACAGGAGGTGTTTGAGGACACTTTAACGGTTTTGTACACAAATATTTATAAACGACATTATTACCTGCAGATTCCATTGATATTGGGATATGATTTTATCCACAGCAAAAATCTAAGGTTGGGTTTACGCGCCGGCCCCAGACTTTCCATACTTTCCGCAACAAAAACACTAAATCAATTGTCTGATCTCGGCAGAAACCGGATTATCCAGATAAATCAAATTACCAGCGACCGGATTAAAACCAACTGGCAATTTATGGCAGGAATTAACTTTGGTATTTATTCAAAAAACCATGTCTTTTATGAACTGGAGCCGCAGTTTACCTATTACTTTAATTCAGTTTACGAAAATCCATCTCAACAACAATCACCATGGAGCCTTAGTTTGCGGCTTTCCGTTGGTTTTCGATAAGATTGTCAGGCAACCATTTTAACTTTTCTTGTTATTATGGTAAATCGGTTAAACTGAATAATTAAAAAACTAAAACAATTAAATCATGAAAAAAGTGTTCACAATTTTACTGCTGATGATCGGGTTTGTCGGCATGGCGCAAACTGAGCTTTCGGTGAGTGGTTTGGTATTTACAAACGACCCTGTAAACGAACCCATAGTTAATCAGTCTATTACAATAGATGTGTATGCCGGTGGAGCATTATTTGCTTCCGAAGTGGTTTACTCTGACAGTGCCGGGGTTTATCAGGATTTTTTCACCCTCAATACCGGCCAGGGTCAGGTGGTCATTTCTACCCACGATTGCGACAGCTCATTGGTTTCGTACACGCATTCTTTTTCTGGGGATAGTCTATTTGTCTATCAGGCATTTGCACTTTGCGGAGATGTTCCTCCGGGTTGTGTATCCTATTTTGAATCTGAAATTCAGGAACCGCTTACTGTTGCATTCAACAATCAATCAGAGGGGGCAACGATGTACCTGTGGGATTTTGGCGATGGACAGTCTTCAAATGATGAAAATCCGGTTCATCAGTATAGCCAATTTGGAGCATACAATGTTCAGCTCACCATCTCGGATACTATTATTTTTTGTACAAGTACCTATTCCTCTTTGGTGGTTCTAAGCGACAGTGTTGGCGGGTGCGATGCATCTTTTGAGTATGATTATAATCCGATTTCTCCTCTGACCATTGATTTTGTGAATACGTCTATGGGAAATCCTCAAATTTTTACCTGGGATTTCGGCGATGGAAGCTATTCAAATGAGCAGAACCCCCAACATATCTATAACCAATCAGGTTACTACCAGGTATGCCTCACCATTATGAGCAACGATTCCAGTTGTTGGGATATGTCGTGCATGCAGTTGTCACTTGGCAACGATTCACTTGGTTGTCAGGCCGATTACACGTATTATCCTGCTGAGGACTCCATCATTCCCTACACAGAACCCTTGACTTATCAGTTTGTAAATTTAAGCTTGGGAAATCCGGATTATTGGTTCTGGGATTTTGGTGACGGAAGCAGTACATCCGAGGTTAATCCTGTACATACCTTTCCCGAACCGGGAGTTTACAATGTTTGCCTGACCATCGGTAGCAACGATAGTTCTTGTTACTCAACATATTGTCAGGAAGTTGTATTGCAGGATGACTCTGTCTCCTGTGTGGCGCAATTTGTGCATTTTCCTTCGGATACAGTCCCATCAGAGCTTAATATTCAATTTATGGATTTGAGTTATGGTAATGCTACAAGCTGGTCATGGGATTTTGGGGATGGAGCATATGCTTCCGAACAAAACCCAATGCATACTTATGCCGCTGAAGGCAATTATTATGTGTGTTTAACCATCAGCAGCCCGGTCTGTCAGAGTGTTTGGTGTGAGGAAATTACAGTTGGCTCCGAAATTGATTGCTTTAATTATTTTACCTGGCAAACAGTGGATAATACCGCTGTGTTCTCGGGAGTTCATTCTTCCGACATGGAAGCCTTCTATTTCTGGGAGTTTGGTGATGGTATCTCGGGTACAGGCCAAACGGTAACCCATACCTACAGTGGCCCGGGAATTTATTATGTTTCTTTATTATCGTATGATGATGGCAATACCTGTAGTGCGCAGTCGTCGCAAATGGTGGTCATTGGTGATACCATTGCCTACAATCAGGTTTACGGTCAGGTTTTTGCAGGTGATTTCCCGTTGGAGGATGGTTTTGTGATGATCTTTAGCCTGGATACCAATGTTAACTATGCACCGTTTTTTGATGTGGCCATGTTGGATCCTTCGGGAGTGTATGTATTTCCTTACGTTCCGAATGGCGAATTTCTGCTGTATGCCGTAGATTTGAATTTCAGTAATTATCTGCCCACCTACTATGGTGATGTCATTAACTGGGAAGACGCCACCATGATTTCATTGGGACAAGCCAACAATCCATACAACATTAATATGGTGAATGCAACTTCTACCCCGCTTGGCGGGAATGGAACCATTAGCGGCCAGATTACAAATTCAGCCGTTAAGTCAGCCGGATTTTTAGATAAAATCAACATGCTGCTCTTTGACGAAAACAAAGTAGCTATCGGATATACAAGCGTAAGTGCTGACGGTGAGTTTAACCTTGATAACCTGGAAATGGGCGTGTATTATCTATACCCGGAACTCAGTGGGGTAAGTGCTCAATTCATTAAAGTTGAATTGTCCGCCGAGCAACCAGATGTTCAGGTATATATGACTTTCTCGGGTGGTAGCATTACAGGGATCGACAATCCTGAACAAATCGTCGAAATTGGCGAAATTTTTCCAAATCCTGTTGGCGATCAGTTGAATATTAATGTCAATTCAAAACAGTTGCAGGAGGTTGTGCTGTCAATAACCGGGATTGATGGACAGGTTTATGCTACTTCCAGGGTTCATCTGAATAGTGGAAATGATCAAATCCGGATGAATGTGGATGACCTTCCCAGGGGAATGTTTATTCTGCATATTGCAGGAAATCATCAGGTTAACCTGAATAAAAAGTTTATTCGTTAGCCTGGTTAACCCGGTTTTAAAATAATAAAAAGAGTGGCTTTCGGGTCGCTCTTTTTTTTGTTATTAACCCTGTTGCCATTCCGAAAGGGTCATTTCGAATGTATGTTTTAATCCGTAATTGTAATAAATTTTATGGTTAAGGATATTTTAAAAATGAACTCATATTGACAGCTATCTTCATTGGGTTTAACCATTCAAATTTTTACCAGGTATGTGAATATAAAATGCGAGTATTCATCATCCGACTACGGATACTCATTCATTACCCGCAGTTGGTCATCAGATATGATGAATTTATAGAGTACAGCTTAGTTTTGATGTATTAAAAAAAAATAGAAGAAATGAACTTTAAAAAATTGCTTTTCAATTTTACTTTAATTGCAGGTTTAACCATTTTGATGAGCACTACCTGCAAGAAGGACGAACCCAACGATCCTTCCGGAAATTGCGATGGATATGCCTCAGCAAATGCTTCAGGGCAAATTAGCACTTCATTGTGTTTTAATGCTTTGGTGAGCTATCAATACACAGCAGATGAGTCTCTTAGTTTTGTAGCAAGCCAGGATGGCGACCCTACTTACAGCATCAACATACAGATGACTTCCGGAAATGGTGCATTTAACGGACCAGGCACTTATTCATGTGGATTTGATGCTCCCGGCTATGTAGAACTCGATATTCATGGATCGGACGACGAATTTTATAAAGCCCAGTCAGGGACCATCACCATTACAACGGTCGATAATACACATTTTAATGCCACATTTAATGTGGTTACGGTGGGTTATTACAACGAAAAAACAGTCAACCTAAGTGGAACTGTTAAAAAGTAAGCTTTTTTGATTGGATAAGCCAATGGCTTGTTTTGGTTTTTTGAATTGCCTGGATGAGCAGCCCGGAAATGGGCTGCTTTTTTTTGCTCAATCATTTATCTGAACGACTTGGGGTTTTAATTCCCCCTCCACTGGTGCGCGAATGTTTCGCGTGCATTTAATGTGTTGGCAGAGGCATGCACTGAAAAAAATACCCCGCTCCCGCCAGTTTGTAACTGGTGGGCCTCGTTTCATTTATTCAACCTACATTAAGTAATGAATTGCCATGACAAAGAAAGTTATACCTTTGATCTTATTACAATCAACAATAAATGAGTCGTGCCTACAAGATGACCGATCCCGAAGGACTTTACTATATCACCTTTTCAACGGTGGAATGGATAGATGTTTTCACACGTCAGGAGTATCGTGACCTATTGATCGATAGCCTGGATTTCTGCATAAAGGAAAAGGGGCTGCGCTTGTTTGCCTATGTGATTATGTCGAATCATCTGCAT
>JAUYGX010000076.1 GCA_030690365.1 Bacteroidales bacterium
TTTTTTATGTCATTTATGCTATAAAAGTGGATTGTCACAAGAATTTCCAATCAGTAACCAAACCCACTATTAAAAACCAAGTAATCGCCTTTCCCTCATGGGGAAAGGTAAGGGATAGGGGTATTGACCTTACATAGCGGAGGAATCTGAACTTCAGCTAAATTCATGTCTTTTTTATGAGGGAGCAGCAGATTCCTCCGTTCGCTCCTGGCGTCCGCTCAGTCGGAATGACAATCCTCTTTTTTATTGCCATTTACGAAATACAAAAAAGTCATTAACACAAAAATCTCCAATCAATAACCACCCCCACTACTAAAAACCAAGTAATCGCCTTTCCCCCTCGGGGAAAGGGGGGATAGGGGTATTGACCAGTTACTAAGCGGAGGAATCTGACGGACACCCAAATGCATGTTCATTTAAATGAAGCATCATCAGATTCCTCCGTTCGCTCCTGGCATCCGCTCAGTCGGAATGACAATCCTCTTTTTTATGTCATTTACGCAATAAATGAGGATTGTCACAAGGATTTCCAATGAGGGGCAAACTCACTACTAAAAACCTGGTAATCCACTGTACAGGCATGGATTCCAGATCAAGATATTCTACCGATGTATTGGTTGATATTCGGGATAATTTCCCCATCTTTACCATAAAATAAAAACCTATGCCACACTGTTCCGTAGAACAAGGTTTACTCTTTTACGAGGTAAAAGGAAAGGGGAGTCCTTTACTGCTTATCGCAGGATTGGCTTCGGATGTTCAAAGTTGGGTGACTGTAAAGAAATCACTTTCTTCACATTTTCAGCTGATTATGGTGGACAATAGGGGAGTTGGAAGGACGAAATTTACTTCAGGAACCATTTCCATCGATCAGATGACCGAAGATATCATTTGTCTGCTTGATTGTTTAGGTTATGATAAAGTCTATGTAATGGGTCATTCGATGGGAGGGATGATCGCGATGAACCTGGCAGTAAAATACCCTGAACGAGTTGACAAACTAGTACTTACGGCCACTACACCAAAATTGAATGCAAGAAATATCTACCAGTTGCGCGATTGGGTGACGTTCATGAAAGAAGGTATGAATTTGGAAATGTGGTACAAAAACCTGTTTTATTGGATATATTCTGATGCATTTTTCGAAAAACCGGGCATGCTTACCGCATGGTTGATGGGAGCGCTGAATTATCAATATCCGGTTATACCCGACTCCTTTAGCGAACAGGTTGAAGCCATCGTAAAGTTTGACTTTACTGAAAAACTACATCAAATAAATTGCCCGACGCTTGCCCTGAACGCAAAACACGACCGTTTATTCAATGCCGAAGAGTCGTTTCATCTGTTCAGAACCATCAAAAACATTCAATTTGAGACTCTTCCTGAGGCGGGTCATGCATTGCATGTTGAACAGCCTGAAGATTTTGCAAAATTGGTGACTAAATTTTTATTCTAATGCCATTTACATCCATTTTTTAGCAAAAAGTTGTTTTGATCTCACAGCTGCTTGCATGCAAATAAACACTACTTTTGCACTCCGTTTTTTACCAATACTTAACTATGCTATCCATTCGAAATATCGCTATCATCGCTCACGTCGATCACGGCAAAACTACACTGGTCGACAGGATGTTACACCAGGTAAAGCTATTCAGGGAAAATGAAGTTGTGGGCGATTTAATCCTCGACAACAACGACCTTGAACGCGAACGTGGTATCACCATTCTGTCGAAAAACGTATCTGTTCGTTACAAAGACGTTAAAATTAATATCATCGACACCCCTGGTCACTCCGATTTTGGTGGCGAGGTTGAGCGTGTACTCAATATGGCAGACGGTGTTCTGTTGTTGGTAGATGCGTTTGAAGGACCTATGCCACAAACCCGTTTCGTGCTTCAAAAAGCCATCGACCTGGGACTGAAACCATTGGTTGTCGTTAACAAGGTAGATAAACCCAATTGCCGTCCCGATGAGGTGTACGAAGCTGTTTTCGATTTGATGTTTAACCTGGGTGCTTCCGAAGATCAGCTTGATTTCCCTGTGATTTACGGATCTTCCAAGGAAGGCTGGATGTCTGATCATTGGTTAAATGTAACCGATAACGTGAGTTATTTGCTCGATCAGGTGATTGCCCACGTACCACCCGCAAAATTCAACGAAGGCACTCCTCAAATGCAGATTACCTCGCTCGATTATTCAAGTTATGTAGGACGTATTGCCGTTGGAAAACTGCATCGGGGTACATTGCAGGTAGGACAGGCGGTTTCGCTGGTAAAGCGTGATGGTACCATCCAGAAATCCAAAATCAAGGAACTTTATTTGTTTGAAGGTCTTGGAAAAGAGAAATGTAAGGTTCCTGTTCAGGCGGGTGATATTGTGGCTTTGATGGGCATCGAAGATTTTGAAATCGGTGATACCGTAGCAGATCTCGAAAATCCGGAAGGGCTTCCCGCCATCAAGATCGATGAGCCTACCATGAGCATGTTGTTTACCATCAACAATTCTCCGTTTTTTGGAAAAGAAGGTAAGTATGTTACTTCCAGGCACCTGCGCGACAGGCTGTATCATGAAATTGAGAAAAACCTGGCTCTGCGAGTCGAAGAAACCAATAGTTCAGATAGTTACCTGGTGTTCGGAAGGGGAATTCTGCACTTAAGCATTTTGGTTGAAACCATGCGCCGCGAAGGTTATGAGTTTCAATTGGGACAACCAAGAGTCATTATCAAAGAAATTGACGGAGTTAAACATGAGCCTATTGAGAGCTTAACGGTACTTGTTCCCGATGAGTTTACCGGTCGTGTGATTGATATTGTAACCCTGAGAAAAGGTGAATTCACCAATCAGGAAACAAAAAATGACCGGATGATGCTCGAATTCATCATGCCTTCGAGGGCGATCATCGGACTCAGGAATGCCATATTAACGGCCACCGAAGGTGAAGCCATTATTGCTCATCGCTTTAAAGAGTTTGCTCCCTTGAAAGGGGACATTAAAACCCGTTCCAACGGGGCTCTCATTTCCATGGAAACCGGAATTGCGATTCCATACGCCATCTGGAAGCTTAGCGATCGTGGTAGATTTTACCTGAATACGAATGAGGAAGTGTATGCCGGACAGGTAATTGGCGAAAATAGCCGCATCGGTGATATGGTTGTAAATGTGTGCCGCACAAAAAAGCTAACTAACGTCAGGGCTTCGGGTACGGATGATAAAATATTGTTGCCACCTCCAATCCGGTTTTCACTGGAAGAATTTATGGAAGTTATCCGCGAAGACGAATACCTCGAAATCACTCCCCGCTCGTTGCGTTTACGTAAGATATTACTCAACGAAAACGATAGAAAAAGGGCAGGGAACAGATTTAGCGAGTAAATAGCATTGGGGTGATTTTATTTTTGCGATTCTGAACCCATAGGTTATAAACTTGATCGGTGACGTTTTAAATTATCTGCTTTGTTTGAAATGCGTTTGGAGTTAATAAAATATTCAATTAGATGAAATACACGGTAAAAAATACGGCCAACCTGCTCGACACGGTGCTTGAAATGTACCATGGAATTTCACGACAGAAAGCCAAACAAATCATCAGTAAGTCGTACTTCTTTAAAAATGGAAGCAGACTTGCAAACCATCCATTGGAGGCGTTGAATACCGGGGATATTCTGGAACAAACCAATATCGATCGGGGGATGAAGCCTGTTAAGATGGCCAACCGGGCTCGTCCATTTTCCATTTATTTTGAGGATGACCACCTGATTGCAGCCTTTAAACCTGCCGGGATACTCTCCTCATTCGACAGAAATCGTCCCAAAGACAACTCATTTCAAAAGGAATTGCAGTTTTACCTGAATCAGCGCGGGGAGGAAACAATCCGGTTATGGGTAATTCATCAGATCGACAGGGAAGTGGAAGGAATCATGTTGTTCGCCTTTTCAGAGGATATCCAGGCCAAAATGATTGAGCAATGGCACGATTCGCAAATCAGATATTTAGCACTCACCGAAAATAAACCTTTTGAAAAACAAGGTGTTATTGAAAACTGGTTGCATGAAAACGCTCAACGAAAGTTGGTAGCCACACCAAAAGAAGTAGCCAATTCAAAGTTTGCCAAAACGAGTTTTGAATACCTAAAACGCTATGGCGAGAATCATTTGCTCGAATTAAATATCCACCATGGCCGCAGCAAACAAATTCGGGCACATCTCTCCGATTTGGATTGCCCTGTGGTAGGCGACAGGAAATATGGCGCAGATACCCTCGTATTGCGACAAATCAGGCTGGCATTGCACTCATTGGAATTTAAACACCCTGTTAAAGGAAATTTGATCTCCTTAAAATACCAGCCGGCCGCTAAATTTTTCAATCCGTCTACCACCGAAAACGAGTTGTATAAGATTTTGTAGACTATCTTTGTTGACATGATAATTACCGATCACATCTCAAGTCGACATAATTCAAGAATAAAACATATTTTGCAATTGCAAAAAAGCCAGGTGCGTACTTCGGAGCAACTGTTTGTAATTGAGGGTATAAAGGAGATCGAAAAGGCCTTTTATTCGGGTATCTCCATCGAAAGTGTATTTTTTTCTCCCGCAATCATATCTGTAAATCATCTCGGTGAATTGCTGGGTAATCAATTAAAATTTCCTGTTTTTGAAGTCACATCGGAGGTATATGCAAAAATCGCTTACCGCGAAAATTCCGGAGGTGTAGTCGTGCTTGCCCGAATGCCTGAAAATTTGCCTGACCAGAACTCGAACAATCCAAATCCACTGTATCTTGTAATTGAAGGTGTTGAGAAACCCGGTAACCTGGGTGCTATCTACCGTACAGCCGATGCAGCAGGCGTTGATGCCATCCTGGTATGCGATCCAAAAACAGATATCTACAATCCAAACACCATCAGGGCTTCTTTGGGATGTGTGTTTACCGTCCCCACCATTATGATGGACAGTCATTCAGCCATTTCATGGTTGAAAAAACAAGGAATTCAAATTTTAAGTACCTATCTGCAAGCCGCTATTCCCTATCATACAGCCAATTTTAAAATGCCCACCGCCATTGTCATGGGAACGGAAGCCACAGGAATTACAGAAGAATGGGTAGATGCCTCCGATGCCAACATCATCATTCCCATGCGCGGGCAAGCCGATTCGATGAATGTGTCGGTATCCACTGCCATAGTTGTTTTCGAAGCCATGCGTCAAAGGGGATTTTAGTTTTCGTAGATAGTCCTTAACTCCTACTTTTTCCAAAACATAGGAGTGAAAATCAATAAAAAGGAATAGATTTCCAAACGGCCCATCAGCATAAAAACCGTGATAATAAATTTGCTGATGGACGGTAGCGAATAGAAATTGCTCATGGGTCCCACAGCACCAAATCCGGGGCCAATACCGCCCATCGCCGTTGCAATGGCACTGGTGGAAGTGGTGCCATCCAAACCGGTGAGAATAAGCAGGATGCTGCCAATGGCAAAGACAATCAGATAAGTGATGATAAATGTCAACAGTGAGCTGTTGTTGTCTTCATTCAGAATATTTCCATTAAGCTTTACAGTGAAAACACCCTTTGGATGCAAGCTTTTTTGAAGCAGGCGTTTGATGTTTTTAAGGGCCACCAGGTGGCGTGCCATTTTTATCCCACCTGATGTACTGCCTGTGCTGCCACCGATAAACAGCATCCCGAAAACCAAAAGGGTACCTAATTTAGGCCACAACAGATAGTCCGAAGTGGCGAAGCCCGTACAAGTAATAATAGAAACCGTTTGAAAAAAGGAATCCCGAAACGAGAGCTCCAGCGATCGGGGTGTCTGAAAATATAAAACAGCCGTTACAGCCAATCCCAATACCAATATTACAGTGATGTAAAACCTGAATTCATCATTTTTCCTGATATGTGCTACATCGCGAAGAAACAGGTAGTAATGAATCACAAAATTGGTGCCTGCAAGCACCATGAAAATGATGATAACATATTGAATATAGGGAGAATAGTTGGCAATACTGGCGTTCTGTGTTGAAAATCCACCAGTGGCTACTGTCCCGAATGAGTGGCAGACACTATCGAAAAGAGGCATATCCCCCAAAAAAAGAAATATTGCCTCAATGGCTGTCAGCAGTAGGTAGATAATCAGTAAACGGTACCCCATGGCCTTCATCCGTGGCCTGATTTTATCTTTCAGTGACGATTCCGCCGTAAACAGGTTGTAGTTCCCGATTTTTAGTGATGGTGAAACGATGATAACGAGCACAATGATACCGATTCCACCAATCCAGTGGGTCAGACTTCTCCAGAAAAGCAGCGATTTGGGCAGGGCTTCTATGTCGTTTAAAATGGATGATCCTGTGGTTGTATATCCTGAAACGGATTCAAAATAAGCATCCATTATGTTGGGTATGTAACCCGAAATGAGATAGGGAAGGGCGCCAATCATCGAAATAATCACCCACGCTGCAGTAACCGAAACATAGGCTTCTTTCTTTCCCATTTCAACTACTTTATTCCTTTTTGAAAGTAAGAAGCTTATAGCCACCAGCATCGCAGCAGCCACAAACGAAAGCAAAAATGGTGTTGCGGGTTCATCGTAATGCCAAGCCAGGGCCATGCAAAATAAAAGCGCTATGGCGGAAATGGTGATGACCCTTTGCAGGATTCGCAGTACAGTGTTGATATTCATAACGTTGCCTTTACCATTCAGAAATCAAATACTTACTGAATGTTTCAGGTTCACTTCTTTTCGATGGTAAACTACTACGTTTTCATTTTTTGATAAAAAAAAACCAGTCATTGTCATGAACATATTTCCTGGTTTTATGCGGGTGCAAAAATAATGTTATTTTAATTGAAGATAACGGGTAGCGGCAGTGTTTTCATCCTGCGATCAACCAAAAAAGGAACCCAAACAAGTTCAGATTGATAAACAAACGATTGTAATGACAATTCCTATTTTATTATTTTGACCAAAACCGGCAGGTGATCCGATGGAAAGTGATTATTTTTCAGTCTCTTGTCGATGTGGATATATTCCGCTACCTGAAGATTTTGAACAAAGATATAATCAATGCATTCTTCTATTGGTTGGTCAATCATAAAATCATTAAAAGTACCGGTTGGCCCGGATATTTTTCCTTTCTTATCGAATACCGGTTTTCCCATTTGTTTTGAAATATATCGAATTGGATTCGATTCAGGCTCTGAGTTAAGATCTCCCATCAATATTACAGAAGTCTTTGATTCTTCTGTGGTTATCTGGTTGATGGAATCCATTATCAACCGGGCAGATTCCATCCTGGCTACTTCGCCCAGGTGATCGAAATGCGTGTTAAAAACCCAAAGGATCCTTTGATCAGTTTTACTCAAGAATTCACCAAAGGTGCAAATTCGCGGTAATGCTGCATCCCATCCGGTTGAAACCTGATTGGGTGTTTGCGAAAGCCAGAAAGTGGAGGAGGTCAACGCCTGAAAGTGGGTGGTATCGTAAAATATGGCCGAATACTCACCTATACCACCGGCTTCCCTGCCAATTCCAATAAATTGATAACCAGTCAGGTTGTCTTCTAAATAGGCCATTTGTTGTGGCAATGCTTCCTGAACACCAAAAAAATCAGGATGGTACCGTTTTACGATCTCCACCAGGCCAGCCTTTCGGAAATTCCAATTGTCGGCACTGTCGGCCTGGTTATCATATCGTATATTCCACGACATAACGCTTAGCGTTGTATCCTGAGCAACAAGGTTTACGCAAAACAAGAGGACTAAGATAAAAATCAGCTGACTTCTGGCTCTCATGGTTAAAAGTGTTTTATTAAAAACGAAATTACTTCATATTTGTCAACCTGGATGGATGTGAATACAATGAAAAAGCCGGCATCTTAAATGATACCGGCTTTTTAGTTGCTCAAATTCTAAAACAACCCATCGTTTCGATAGATTTCAAGTTGCACTTCGGCAAATGGTTCAATGAGTTGCGATTTTTGATTTTCCAATTTAATGACCTCACCGGTTTTAAAATTGATGCTAATCACATCTCCATCTTTCAATTGGAGCGCATCGAGCGATTTATAAGTCAGAATGGGGAAAGCCGCGTTGATGGCATTGCGTTCGTAAATGGCACCAAACGATTCGGCCAGAATAGCCTGAACACCAAGCGTTGCAAACCCATCTACTGCCTGCTGACGTGAGCTACCGGCACCAAAATTCTTGCCTGTAATCACGATGTCGCCCGGCTTAACGCGTTTGGCAAAATCTTCATAACCTGCCAGGTTATCAAATATATACTGCCCCATTTCCTTTGGATCGGTAATCTGAAGATACCGGTTGTGGAAAATCATGTCGGTATCGATGTCATCCTTTTTAATCACCCATACCCGTCCTGAAATCACATCTTGTTTTTCGCTTACATCCTTATGCTGAGCAAAGATATTATTTGTGCCAACCTCCAGGTCCTGCTGACTATAATCGGCGGCAATTTCCGGAATATCATCCTCTGTGGTGATGTAACCTGCTATAGCAGAAGCAGCTACCGTAGCCGGAGAAGCCAGATAAACGGCTCCTTTTCCCTGTTTTCCCGGAAAATTGCGGTTACCAGTGCTGATGGTTACTTCGCCAGGTCCGTTTTGCCCCACCTGACCGGCTGCACATCCGGCACATCCGGCGTTGCTTAACAACGCACCGACTTTTTTAAAGGTGGCAATGAGGCCTTCTTCGAGACATTGCAACCAGATTTCATCGGTGGCCGGGACGATTTTCAGTACCACACCCGGTGCCACCTTGCGGTTCTTCAGAATACGGGCCGCTGTCCGCATGTCTTCGATTCGGCCGTTGGTACAACTTCCGATAAAAGCAGAATCGATGCGGGTATTCCGTGCCACATCAACATCAACGGTGTCGTGCGGTTTTCCCGGACGGCTCACCATGGGCACATAAGTGCTGATATCGATGGTGAATTCCTGTTCATAGGTGGCATCCGGATCAGCCATTGGTTTCTCCAGTTTGCGTCCTGTTTGCTTTTCGCAATACTGCATGATGGCATCAGAAGGAGTAAACAACAATACGATTACGCCCATTTCTGTACCCATCGAAGCGATGGTAATGCGTTCATCCAGTGTAAGTTCGTCAACCGCCTCACCATAAAACTCAACCGAATAACCCAGTAGCGTGTTGGCTCCGAATTGATGTAACAAGTTCAGGACAATGTCCTTGGCCGTTACATTGGAAGGTCGCTTTTCTGTAAAAGTGATTTTAACGGAAGGCGGCACTTTAAACCAAACCTTTCCTTTGTTGAAAGCTACTGCGATGTCGATATCACCCATCCCTTGACCAAAGGCACCAATAGAACCAAGGATGTTGGCATGCGAATCGGTTGTTACCGCCGTTGATCCGGGCCAGGCCAGACCTTCGCTTATTAAGGTATGGGTACCAATTCCGGTATTGATGTCAAAAACCTTAATGCCGTGTTTTCTTGCGTAGGTGCGTACAATTTGCTGGTTTACAGCATATTTTTGATCACTACCTGTGGGGTTGGTGTCGAAAGTAAAAAAGGTACGGCTTACATCATCCACCTCCAGGCCATGTTCTTCCAGGGTTTTAACTACGTTGGGTCCACCAAAATCACGGGCTACACGGGCATCTATCAATATATCGACTATGTCGCCTGGCTTTACCTGAGATCTGTCGGTATGCTTTGCCAGAATTTTTTCAATTAGATTCATGAATTGAGATTATAATTTGCATCAAAAATAGAATAAACCACCTTTATAAAACGCTGGAATCTGTCTAAATTATTCCTAACGACAGGCAATGGAAAACATTCAAACTAAATAAACAATTATTTGGTAATTTGTTGGTTGTTATTTGATTGTGAATCAATCGTTGATTGTTCCTCTTCGGGAGACAACCAACCGCCACCCAAAGCGTTATAAAGTTGAATGTATGTTGTCAGCAATTCCTGTCGGGTTTCCGAATAATCGAGCTGTGCCTCAAACGACTGGGTTTGCGAATCGATTACTTCCAGGTAGCTGGTAACCCCTTTGTCGTAACGCTGCCACGAAAGTTTTTCTGCATTGATGGCCGCTTGGTATCGAACCTGCAAAACATCCAGCTCCCTTTTCAGTGTTTCGATACTGACCAGCGCATCCTCCACTTCGCGGAAAGCTTGCAAAACGGTACTTTCATAGGTTAAGTTGGCTTCCAATGCCTGATATTTGGCAATCTCTACCCGGCGTTTATTCTTCCCAAACTGAAAAACAGGACCCAGTAAACTTCCACTTGCCGACCAGACCAGACCGCCCGAAGTAAGCGTGGAAAGGTCGTTGCTGGCTACACCGAGCAATCCGGTGAGGCTGATAGAGGGAAATCGCTGTGCTATAGACACTCCGATTTGTTCGTTGGCCGCCCTGGCATATTGTTCAGCTTCCTGAATATCGGGGCGGCGTTCGAGCAGTCGGGAGGGAATTCCTGTGGGCACATCGGGTGGCATGGGTTGGTCCAAAAGCAGGATGCCCGTGGTGATGGCTTTTGGGAGTTCTCCGAGGAGGATACTGAGTGTGCTCTGAGTGGTAGCAATCTGCCTTTCGTAAGAAGGAACCGCAGAGGCAGCCAGTGCCCACTGAATTTGTGATTGATTTACGTCAATTTCGGCAACCATGCCATGAGCATATCGTTGTTCTAAAATTTTAAGACCTTGCTTACGTGAAACCAGGGTGTTGCGCGAAATATCCAACTTCGATTCATATTCAAGCAGTTGAAAGTAGGTGCTTATCACATTAGAAATCAGACTTATCTGTGTAGCCCGCATGCCGTATTGCGAAGCCAGAAGCTCGGCCCGTGCTGCATCTGTAGCACTCCGGTATTTTCCCCAGAAATCCAGCTCCCAGGCCAATTCGGGATAAGCATAGAAGTTGTTGTTGATGCTGTTGAGTTTGGCTCCCGAGAAGTTTCCACGGGAGGCACCGGCTGCTATGTTAATCGTAGGATAGTTATCGGCCTTATTGTATCCAACTGTGGCCCTGGCAGCCTCAACGCGCGAGGCAGCAATCATCACATCCTTGTTTGCCCTTAAGGCTTTATTTATCAATGAATTCAGCGTGGAATCCTTAAACATTTCCCACCACCTTAAGTTGACATTGGTATCGGCAGCCACCGAATCGAAACGGTACTTTTCTGCCAGATTGAACTGCGAACGCTGATATTTGGGACCAAGCTTACACCCTGAAATACCCACAATTGAAACAACGGAAAGCAAGAAAATAATTCTTTTCATGGTTTTTCAGATTTAAGCTTTAGTGATTCTCTTTTCTTTTCATAACCAGCTATTTTACCAATAAGAATAAACAGCATGGGATAGAAGAATATTCCGAGGAAAGTGGCTACCAACATTCCGCCAAGTAAAGCCATCCCCATCACTTTACGCGACTCAGCTCCTGAACCTGTTGCAAGGACAAGCGGAAGAATGCCGAGGATAAATGCAAACGCTGTCATCAGGATGGGGCGAAAACGCTCACGAGCAGCGGTGATGGCTGATTCCATTAAAGAAGCACCTTTCTCAAATTCATCTTTGGCATATTCAACGATCAGAATGGCATTTTTGGCCGCCATGGCGATGAGCAATACCAGTGAGATCTGTGCAAAAATATTGTTCTCGAAACTGGAACTGAACTGGCGGGCAATCCACAACCCCAGAAACGCGCCAAAAAGTGCAAATGGTGTACCCAGTAAGATACTGAATGGGAGTGACCAACTTTCGTATTGGGCTGCCAGAATCAGAAAAACAAACACCAGTGCAAATACAAATACGATGCCGGCCGATCCTGAAGCTTCTTTTTCCTGATACGACATGGCATTCCATGCATACGACATGTTGGATGGCAATACGGATAAGGCCACTTCTTCGAGTGCATTCAAAGCCTCCGAGGATGTATAACCCGGCGATGGACTTCCCTGAACCTCTGCGGCGCGGTACATATTGAAACGCGTAATATAATCAGGGCCATATACATTATTTACCTTAACCATGGTTGAGAGTGGAACCATTGAACCTTGGTTGTTCTTTATAAAGAAGTTGTTGATTTGTTCCGCATCCACCCGGTACTGTGGCTCGGCTTGTATATAGGTTTTATAAAGCCGCCCAAACCGCGTAAAATCGTTTACATAGGCTCCACCCAGAAAAGCACCTACGGTGGTATACACATCGTTTAAGTCGACACCCATTTTCAATACTTTATCCTTATCAACTTCCAGGTACTTCTGTGGAACATTCGATTGAAACGTGGTAAAGGCACTTGTAATTTCAGGGCGTGCATTGGCCGAGTCGATAAACAATTGTGTGTTTTGTGCCAGGTAATCAGGTGTGCCGCCCGATCGGTCCTGAATCATAATGCTGAAACCTGATCCGCTTCCCAGTCCGGGAATGGCCGGTGGTTCAAAGGCAAAGGCCTGTGCAGCTTTAATGTAAAAGAAAAGTTCTTTGTTGATCTGTTGAACGATTTCACCGGCTGTTTTATCACGCTGATCCCACGGTATCAAATTTACAAAAAGAAAGGCGTTGTTCGAGGCCATCGCACCTGAAAGCAAGCTGAAACCTGTTACATTGGTTACATATTCAATTTCCGGATGAGTCGCCAGGATTTTTTCAATCTGACGGGTGACAACATCTGTTCTTTGCAACGACGCCGCATTGGGCAACTGCACATTCAGCATAAAATAGCCCTGATCCTCTACCGGTATAAATCCTCCGGGAACCAACGAGCCAAACAAACCGGCAGCAAGAAAGATGATGGCGATAAAAATGGCACTCCTTGTTAGCTTCCGGGTAACTATGTGGGTGAAATCCATGTATTTTTCGGTACTTCTTCCCATTTGTTTGTTAAACCAGCCGAAGAATTTTCCCATCACACCTTTGTATGGAACCGGTTTCCGCAAAAGCAGTGAGCAAAGGGCAGGGGAGAGCGATAACGCGTTTATGGACGAAATAACCACCGATACTGCCACCGTAATTGCAAATTGCTGATAAAGCCTTCCGGTAATACCACTCATGTTGGCCACCGGTATAAATACGGCAACCAGCACAATGGTGGTGGCAATAACAGGTGCAGTTACCTTGCGCATGGCATCCAGGGTGGCTTCTCTGGCCGACATTCCTTTCTCAATATTTACCTGCACGGCTTCAACCACCACAATGGCATCATCAACCACAATCCCGATGGCCAGAACAAGTCCGAGCAGGGAGAGTACATTTACTGTAAATCCCAGCAATGGAAACAGCATAAAAGCCCCCACCAGCGAAACTGGGATGGCCAGCAATGGGATGAGCGTTGCACGCCAATCCTGGATAAAGATAAAAACCACCAGAATGACCAGAAACAGTGCTTCGAACAGGGTTTTTATGATGTCCTCGATCCCGGCATTGATGGGAGCGGTGGCATCGAGTGAGATATCATATTTTACACCATCAGGAAATTGCCCTGCCATGCGCTTCATGCTGGTGCGAATCATGTCGGCAAGTTCTACCGCATTCGATCCGGGTGATTGATACAAAGCGATTACGGCACATTGTGAACCATTGAGCCGGGTAAAAGCATTGTAGGTTTCCACACCCAGGTTAATTTGTGCGATGTCTTTCAGTCGGACCTCTGATCCGTCTTCTTTAATTCTTACCACGATATCGCCGAAGGCTTCAACCGTATTAAAACGCTCAGGTAGTTTTACTGTGTAGGTGAATTCAGTGCCGGGAGGAGCGGGTTCAGCACCAAATTTTCCACCGGGTACAATCACATTTTGTTGTTTTATAGCGTTAAGGACTTCGGGGATGGTGATGCCTAACTGACTTAGTCTGTCGGGCTTAATCCAAATACGCATGGAATAGTCGCTGGCTCCCAACACATTTACCAATCCTACACCGCTGATTCGGGCCAGTTCATCTTTGATGTTAATCAGTGCATAATTGCCCAGAAAATTCTGATCGTACATATCCCCCTTTGAAGTAAGGGCAATCAGCATCAAAATATTGGGAAGCGATTTTTTGGTAGTGACACCGTATTGGCTAACTGATGAGGGAAGCCGTGCGGTTGCCGCCGAAACCCTGTTTTGTGTAAACACAGTATTCATATCGGGATCAGAACCCACCTCAAACGAAATTTGTATGTTCATGGATCCATCATTGGCATTGGTCGATTTCATGTAAATCATGTTGTCGACACCATTGATCTGTTGTTCGAGCGGTGATGCCACGGTTTGTTCCACACTCACAGCATCCGCCCCCGTGTAACCTGCACTAACCTGCACTACGGGAGGAGTGAGGTTAGGATATTGCTCAATGGGCAGAGAAGAAAGCGAAATTACCCCAACTACTACAATGACGATGGCCATCACCATGGCCATGATGGGGCGGTGCACAAAAAAGTTTCCCTTACTTTCCATCTTTTCCGACTTTAGTTGGTTGAATTGCTTTGGGATCAATTTGCTTTGGATTGACGGTCATTCCTGTTTTTACAGATTGAAGACCTTCGTACACAACCTTTTCGCCCACTTTCAAGCCTGACATAACCATCCATTGATCGCCAATGGTGGGACCAACCACAACTTGTTTGCTCCTGACAGCATTGCTGCTATCTACCACGAAAACATTGTATTGACCCTGGAGTTCCATGATGCATCGCTGCGGAATCATCATGGCATTGGGTACCTGGTGGAGGAGTGCCCTCACTTTGGCAAATTGGCCGGGGCGTAGGATTCGTTCAGGATTTGGGAAGGAAGCCTGAATAAGCATTGATCCGGTGGTAGGATCTATCTCGCGATCGATGAAGTCGATCCAACCTTTTTCAGGAAATACAGCTCCGTTGGATAATATGAGCTCTAAATCTTTCTTTTTAACTTTCAGATCATCTGTTAAGGAAGCATTTCTGTATCGTTCGATATATTCTTTGGCAAACATAAGATACTGGTCTTCAGAAATAAAAAACTGTACCCGAATGGTATCTATGCTGGACACTGTATTCAGGATCACCGGGTTGGGATCTCTTCCAACAAATTCACCCACCTTGGCTTTTGTTTGGCCAATGACACCGCTGATCGGACTGTAAACCTTGGCATAACTTAGTTGAATTTTCGAGGATTCGAGATTTGCTTTGGCTGCATCCACAGTAGCTTTTGCGGCACCTGCTGCTGCTTCGGCTGCATCCAGGTCGCTTTTGCTCACCGCATTCATTTCGGCCAGGGGTTTAATTCTCGACAAATCACTTTGTGCTTTTACCAGTTCCGTTTCGGCTTCGGCCACATTGCTCATTTTAGCCGCTACATCGGCCTCATAGGTTTCGCTTTCGATACTATAAAGGTATTGGCCCTTTACTACACGGCTTCCTTCATCGAAGTAAATTCCTGATAACCAACCTTCAACACGTGCCCTGATGGGTATATCGTACAGGCCATACGATTGACCCACAAATTCAGAATAAATTGGAACGCTACTTTGTGTAACTTCAACAACTTGTATATCCGGCACATAGGGGGCTTTCTGTTCATGTTCTTTACATGATTGGAGAATGATTACCGATGATAATATTATCCAAAAACCAAATCTGGTACATAAATGAAATGAATGCATGAAGAGTAGTTTTAAATGATCATTTGACTTCTTTCAGACAAATTTACAATTATCTGCGGAAAATGCTATCCTTCAACAAGTTTGTTTTTAAAAAAATAAAGCTGCTAAAATGAACGTATTTTAAAACTTTAAGTTACTGCTATACAGAGCGGCTATTGCAATGGTAACGATTTTAATTGGATATTTGTGATGCGCTAAGGTTCTGTCAACAGTGAAACAGGGTCGGGGAAATACAGTTTTCAATTATTTTCACCATAAGGGAAGACTCATTTGAATCAATAATCTATGACGGAAAGCCAAAGAAGAGAAATTTGATCCAAAATAACAGGATGTTTCGTGAAATTAATGGAGAAATCCTGACATAGTATCCAGGAGTTTATTCAGATCAATGGGTTTTGGAATATACGCATTACAGCCTGAAAGAAGGGCTTTCTCTTTATCGCCGGCCATCACAAATGCTGTTTGTGCAATAATGGGTAATTCCGGTTTCAGAAGGCGAATTTCTTTGGTTAAATCATACCCATTTATATCGGGTAATTTGATATCCATCAGAACGAGGTCGATAACCGGGGTATTTTTAATGTGGTCGATGGCTTTATGCCCGGTGGGACAATGGATTAAATTAGCATCGGTTGGCTGTAGCAGTGCTTCGAGTAAGGCAAAATTACTCAGCTCATCCTCAACGATTAAAATGCTTTTTCCTGAAAAGTCGTGTTGTAAAATTGCTTCCATATCCTATTATTTCTTAGACATATATATAAGAAAAAACCACTGCAACCCGTTAAAAATCAACAGTAGCTTGATTAACTTTTCAAAAATGTCAAATTTTGCGATCCGGTTCAAATGTAAGTAATAAGTATGAATAAAACCAAAATTCACCTGCATAATATTTAATCTGGGATAATCAAAACAAATTTATTCGTGTGTAATCTGATGTAGTTAAAGTATTTAAAATTAATTATCTATAAATTAAATAAGATAGTATTCTGAGACAATTTGCCTGAATTCAGGGGAATAATTTCCGTTTTCTTCACGGATACTCAGCATTTCGGTTTTTAAACCAATCGATTGTTCGTGCCTGAATTCCATATATATTCTATTTGGTGATAGACCCCGTCGTGGAAAAACCAACATTTGTCTGCTGAGAAACAATCCGTTTTTTTGGGCTGCCGCTGTAAATTCTTTGGAAACAGCATAGGGAATTACAACACAGAATCTCCCACCGAGTTTCAATAGTTGCCTGACTCCTTTTGTCAGTTCAAAATGACTCAGGGTTTTGGTGTGGCGGGCATTATTTATGCGTGTGTCGGCAACAGGAAATCCATCTGTAAAAAAAGGAGGGTTCGACACGATGAGATCATATTTGTTTTCATGCTGATGGCTATATTCCTGCAAACTTAGGTGATATGCGGTAAGCAATTCTGAGTAAGGGGAGGAAGAAAAATTAGCTCTTGCTTCGTCGATCGATTTATCATCAATGTCGATTGCATCAACGCATAAACTCCCTCTACAGGCAATCAGTAAAGCAACCACCCCTGAACCCGTACCTATGTCCAATGCCCTCGTAACTCCCGATATATCTGCCCAAATGCCCAACAATGTGGCATCGATCCCAACCTTCATGGTAGATTGGTGGTGGTTCAGGCTGAACTGTTTAAACCTGAAAGGACGTGTATCCGAAAGATGTTTACTCACCCCACTGGAAGTTGTTATTCAGTCAGGTAAACCTCCAGTAAGCCATCGGGCAAATCCACATGAACAATGTGGTTTACGCGATCCACATCAAGGATAATATCATCACTGATGGGGATCAGCACTTCTTTCTCCTTGTGAAAAGTCTGAATGATGGCCTGAGTTGAATACTCAAGTATTTCGCTGATGGTACCAACAAGTCCGAATTGTTTGTCGACCAGTTTCATGCCAATGATCTCGTGAAAGTAGAACTTATTTCCCTTAAGTTCGGGTAATTGGCTTAGAGGCAGGTACATGTCGCGCTTCAGTAATTTTTCGGCCTGTTCCTGGGTATCCACATCCTGAAAAGTAATTACAGCCTTGTTATTCAAAAGGTTCATGTCCTTTACAAAGTAGGGAACCAGTGCGCTATCAAAATCAATATAAATCACCGGGGTAGTCAGGTAAGCATCCGGATCATCGGTATCCAGAAAAACACTCACCCGTCCCTGATATCCATGAGGTTTTATTACTTTCCCCAGATAAAAATAGTCATCAAAATTCCCCATAGTTATATTGTTCTGCAATTATTTAATATTCCTTTAACTTGCGGGTGCAAATTTAGGTTATTTCCATCACATGTTTTTTTAAACAGTGTAAAACCTTTATAATTGAATTGTTAACCTCACCCTTGTCGAATTTAATGCCGGGACTTATAGCCTGCGCATCGATTGATGATATTCAAATCCCGGGTTTTAATGAAAACGTGTATGGATATCAAAAAAAAAGTTTTTCAGGTACTTTTACTTAAAAAGCGACCTTATCACTTGTATTTCAGTCCATTAAAACATATTGAAACCATTGAAATAAAAACATATTTACGTAAAAATTTGATAAGATGAATCACATATCGCGTTGATATTAATATAATTGATACATTTATTAAATATTTGTAAAAAAACCTGTTAAAAAATGAAATACCCTAAGGTTCAAAATTTTATCAATGGAGCATTTATCGATGCTTCCGGCTCACGGAGTTTGGAAGTTATTTCTCCCATCGATGGAAAGTTGTTGTCAACCGTTCCTATGTCAGAAATACCTGACTTGGATAAGGCCGTAGAAGCGGCTTTAAAAGCTTTCCCCAAATGGTCGAAAACAACTATAAAAGAGCGTGTTCAGATATTTTACCGCTACCGGGATTTACTCGAAAAACACATGACGGAATTGAGTAATTTAATTCAGGAAGAGTGTGGTAAAACCTTTGATGAATCGAAAGCGGAAATCGAAAAATCCATGGAACTGACCGAATTTGCCTGCTCCCTGCCACAATTGGTAACCGGCGACGTGCTGGAGGTAAGCCGTGGTGTTGAATGCCGTACTGAATACCACCCGCTGGGTATTGTGGCATCCATTACACCCTTCAACTTCCCATCCATGGTACCCAATTGGACTTTGCCCAACGCCCTTGTTTTAGGAAACTGTATGATCCTCAAGCCTTCGGAAAAAGTGCCACTCAGCGCTGGAAGGATTGCCGAATTATTGAAAGAAGCCGGTTTGCCGGATGGGGTGTTTAATATCATTCATGGCGACAGCCAGATGGTGGAAGCAATTTGTGATCATCCCGCAATTGAAGCTGTTTCGTTTGTTGGCTCAACAAAAGTGGCAAGAATCGTCTATAGCAGGGCCACCTCCAATTATAAACGATGTCTTGCTCTGGGCGGGGCCAAAAATCACCTCCTGGTGTTGCCTGATGCCATTCCGCAGATGACTGCTTCCAATATCGCGGCTTCGATGAGTGGCTGTGCCGGACAGCGTTGTATGGCCGCATCTGCCATGGTTGCGGTGGGACAAGTAGATCACATCATCGAAAAAATATGCGACGAAGCCAGAAAAATTGTTCCGGGAGTAAACCTGGGATCCGTCATTAACCAAGAAGCCAGGGAAAGAATTGAAAGGTATATTACTGAAGCGGAAAAACAAGGGGCTAAAATCCTGGTGGACGGCAGAAACGCAATGGCTGTTGGTAAAGAAAAGGGAACCTATGTCGGGCCAACTGTAATCGATTTTGTAACTCCTGATATGGACGCTGCCAAAGAAGAAATATTCGGCCCGGTGCTCAGTATTATTCGTGTTAACACAGTGGATGAAGCCCTGGCCATCGAAAATAGTAGTCCTTACGGAAATGCAGCTTCAGTGTTTACACAAAACGGCGGGATGGCAAAATATATCATCGAACATGCCAGTGCCGGGATGATCGGGGTGAACGTGGGCGTACCTGTTCCCCGGGAACCGTTTTCGTTTGGAGGATGGAACCAAAGTAAATTTGGTGTGGGTGATATCACCGGAAAGAGTTCCATCGAATTCTGGACAAAGCTTAAAAAGACGACCACCAAATGGAATCCTGAAGCTGGCATTAACTGGATGAGCTAATGGCTTGTAAAATAAATATTTATCGTAAATAATGAATCATGTCAGATACAAAATCAATTTCAGAAAGTGCCGGTATCATACAAAACAGTATGGACTATACCTTGTTTTCGTGGAGCAAACAGAAAAGTGTATCTCCCATTGCCGTCAAAAGTGCCAAAGGCGTTTACCTGCACGATTATGACGGAAAACGCTACCTCGATTTTTCATCTGGGTTGATGAATGTGAACATTGGCCATGGAAATCAGCGGGTAACGAAAGCGGTTGCAGATCAAATGATGGAAGTAAGCTATGTAACTCCCGGCTGTGTGACGAAAGCCAGAGGCGAACTTGGTAAAAAACTGGCAGAGATTACACCCGGCAACCTCACAAAAACATTTTTTACGGTTTGTGGGGCCACGGCCATTGAAAATGCCATTAAACTGGCCAGATTGTACACCGGACGGCATAAAATCATTACCCGCTACCGTTCTTATCACGGTGCTACTTATGGTGCCATGACGGCAGGTGGTGATCCACGAAAACTACAGTCGGATACTCAGCAAATGCCCAATGTGGTTCATGTAGAAGATCCCTATTGCTATCGCTGCCCCTGGAATCAGGAATTGAGTTCTTGTAAAATGGAGTGCATCAGCCACATTGAACGGGTTGTGGCATTTGAAGGACCAGAAAACATTGCAGCCATCCTGATGGAAGGGGAAAGTGGTTCCTCGGGATGTATTAAATATCCTCCAGGCTATTTCAAATTACTCAGGGCATTGTGCGATAAACACGGCATCCTCCTGATTGCCGATGAGGTGATGAGCGGCTTTGGCAGAACCGGAAAGTGGTTTGGCATCGAAAACCATGGGGTAGTACCCGATATGATCGCAACAGCCAAAGGACTTACAGCGGGCTACCTGCCTTTGGGAGCACTGATTGTAAGCGATAAGATTGCTGCTTATTACGACGACAAACCCCTCATGCTTGGCATGACCTATTCGGCTCATCCTGTATCGTGTGCAGCTGCAGTTGAAGTGCTAAAAATATATGAAGACGAAAAGATGCTGGAAAACGTGGTCAACATGGGTAAATACCTAGAGGAAGTAGCCAAAGACTTGAAACAAAAGCATCCGAGTATCGGCGACTTCAGAAATACAGGCTTGTTCGGTTGCTTTGAACTGGTGAAAAACCGCAAGACGAAAGAACCCATGGCTCCCTTTAACGCCAAACCGGAAGAATCGGTGGTGATGAACCAGGTAGCTGCAAAAATCAAAGAATTAGGCATGTATACCTTTGTCCGCTGGAACTATATCTTCGTGGCACCTCCTTTAATTATTAACAAAGAACAGATTGATGAAGGTATGAACATCATTTCGCAAGCCATTGCAATTGCGGATAGTTACTGCGATTAATAACTAACAACGCACACAATAACTAACACAACTGCCAATGAACAATGAAATCATAGAATTGACAGAAGACATATCCTCATCGCCGTTGTATAGCAGCGACCTGGCACCCGTTCCTGCTGCTCAACGGACATGGAACAAATGGCATATTGCCTCCATCTGGGTAGGGATGGCGGTTTGTATTCCGACTTATATGCTGGCCAGTAGCCTGATTGAGCAGGGGATGAACTGGTGGCAGGCACTGATTACCATTTTGTTAGGGAATGTCATCGTACTGGCTCCCATGATTTTAAATGCGCATGTAGGCACAAAATACGGCGTGCCACTTCCTGTTTTCCTTCGGTTAAGTTTCGGTGTTCAGGGAGCAATCCTGGCTTCCTTATTTCGTGGATTTGTCGCTTGCGGGTGGTTTGGTATTCAAACCTGGATTGGCGGGGCCGCTATTTACCAATTGTTGTTGACCATTTTTCCGGAATTGGCATTCTCAGCTTTCCTTGGTCAATTCATTGGTCTTAATGTGGCGCAAGCTTCTTGTTTTCTGTTCTTTTGGGCCATCAATATCTGGATCGTATATAAAGGGATCGACTCAATTAAAGTGTTGGAAACCTGGGCAGCTCCGTTTTTATTACTCATAGGTCTATTTTTATTGATCTGGGCCTGGAACAGGGTGGGTTCGATGAGCGATATCCTGGACGCATCATATACTTTATCAGGCACAGGTAGTGTCGATTTCTGGAAAATTTTCTTTCCGGGATTAACCGCCATGATTGGGTTTTGGGCAACTCTGTCGTTGAACATTCCTGATTTTACCCGATACGCACGTTCACAAAAGGACCAGATAGTAGGTCAACTTATCGGCTTACCAACAACCATGGTATTCTATTCGTTCATCGGTATTGCCGTTACGAGCGCTACCGTCCTGATTTATGGAAAAGCCATCTGGGATCCTGTAGCCCTGTTAGGAAAATTTGAATCCCCAATTGTTGTGGCGGTATCCATGTTCGGTCTTACCATCGCCACACTATCAACCAATATTGCTGCCAATGTGGTAGCTCCGGCCAATAGCTTCGCCAACATGATGCCAAAAAAGATCAGCTATAAAATGGGTGGATACATTACCGGAATCATTGGTATTCTTATTTTTCCATGGAAATTAATCGCCGACCCGGAAGGATATATTTTCCGGTGGTTAATCGCATATTCCGCTTTACTGGGTTCGCTGGCTGGTATCATGATCTGCGATTATTACCTCATCAGGAAAACCAACTTCGACCTGGCTGAATTGTTTAAAGTGAACGGAAAGTTTAAAGGTTGGAACACACCGGCCTGGATTGCATTCGTACTCAGTCTTTTACCGGTGATACCGGGATTTATGGTTGCGGTGGGTATTTCTGAATCCGGCTATTTCCCACAAGCATTGGTCAATTTATACTCCTACGCCTGGTTTGTAACATTTGGAATTTCATTTTTGATTTATTGGATGATCATGAAAAAAGAACACTAAAAATTATTGTTATGTCAATACTTATTAAAAACGGAAGAGTCATCACGGTCGCATCCGACAGTGTAGCAGATATCTTTATTGAAGGTGAACAAATTACGATCATTGGAAAAAATCTTTCCGTGAAAGCCGATAAAATAATTGATGCTTCCGGACTGCTTGTTTTTCCGGGAGGAATCGATCCGCATGTGCACCTTGAAATGCCATTTATGGGTACCTCGTCAAGCGACAATTATGAAACCGGCACCCGTGCTGCCTTGCATGGCGGTACAACTTCAGTAATCGACTTTGTTATTCAGAAACAAGGGAACTCACTTCAATCGGCACTTGATGAATGGCACTCCAGGGCCGACAACAATTGCGTAGGTGATTATGCCTTTCACATGGCGGTGACCGATTTTAATGAAAACTCAAAGGAAGAAATTAGAAACCTTATCGAAAAAGAAGGCATCACTTCATTCAAAGCTTTCATGGCCTACAAAGGCAGTTTGATGATTGATGACAAGCAGATGGTTGAATTAATGAAGGAAGTGAAGAAATATGGAGGTATGGTGGGAGCGCATGCTACCAATGGAGATATGATTGATGACCTTGTTAATAAAAACAAGAAAGAAGGGAACCTTTCTCCGCTTTATCATTACCTTTCACAACCTGAAATAACCGAAACCGAAGCCAGTGAACGGTTTGTTGATATGGCTCATGCTACGGGGTGTACCAGTTACATTGTACATGTTTCCTGCGAAGGAGCCCTGAATGCCATTCGGAATGCAACAAAACGAAACCAGCAGGTTTTTGGGGAAACTTGCATTCAATATCTTACACTTGATGCTTCGCTCTATGAAAAAGGCTTTGAAAGTGCCAAATGGGTCATGAGTCCTCCTTTGCGTCAAAAAAAGGATCAAACAACTTTATGGGCTGGCATCAACCAGGGATTGATAGAAACCGTAGCCACCGATCATTGCCCCTTTAATTGGGATCAAAAACTGATGGGCAAGGATGATTTTTCAAAAATACCCAACGGTCAACCTGGCATCGAACATCGGATGGAACTGCTTTATTCCGAAGGTGTTGACAAGGGAAAGATTTCACTAGGCAAATACGTCGACGTGACCAGCACCAACGCGGCCAAACTCTTTGGTATGTATCCCCGCAAAGGAACCATTGCCGTGGGTTCTGATGCCGATATTATTTTGTTCGACCCCAACTTAAAACACACCATTTCTGTTGATACACATCACATGAACGTGGATTATTCAGCTTTTGAAGGATGGAAATTAACAGGGAAGGTAAAAATGGTGTTACTGCGTGGACAAATTGCTATTGAAAATGAGCAATGTAAACTCAATAAGGGTTACGGGAAATACATTAAACGTTCAAAAGTGAATGGGATTCTTTGAGAAAGGTTCAATCCCTCTTGCAAATGAAATCAAATTAAAAAGATCAAAATAGAAATCCGCTGTTTAACACTTAACATCAAAATATTATGGCAAGAATGATAAAATCAGGATTAATTCAGATGAGTCTGGCCCTCACCGAGGGTGAAGGAAGCATTGCTGAGATCAAAGAAGCCATGTTTCAAAAGCATGTTCCTTTTATTGAGGATGCCGGTAGAAAAGGCGTTCAGATACTTTGTCTACAGGAAATATTTAGTACACCCTATTTCTGTCCGGGACAGGACAGCAAGTGGTACAAGTCGGCAGAACCGGTTCCCGGTCCAACTACCGAGCGCCTGGCAGAATATGCAAAAAAGTATGACATGGTTATTATTGCACCAGTCTATGAAAAAGAACAACCCGGCATATTGTATAACACGGCAGCCGTGATTGATGCAGACGGAACCTATTTGGGTAAATACCGCAAACACCACATTCCCCACACCACCGGTTTCTGGGAAAAGTTTTTCTTTAAACCCGGAAACCTCGGTTATCCTGTTTTCCAAACCAAGTATGCCAAAGTGGGTGTTTATATCTGTTACGACAGGCATTTCCCGGAAGGAGCCAGGTGTTTGGGACTGAATGGAGCCGAAATTGTTTATAATCCATCGGCAACAGTTGCCGGATTAAGCCAGTATTTATGGAAGTTGGAACAGCCGGCACATGCAGTGGCCAATGGCTATTTCATGGGTTGTATTAATAGAGTAGGGGAAGAAAAACCATGGAACCTGGGCAAATTTTACGGCTCTTCTTATTTTGTTGATCCACGCGGGCAAATTTTTGCACAGGCTTCGGAAGATCATGATGAATTGCTTGTTTCAGAATTTGATCTGGAAATGATCGATGAGGTAAGAAGCACCTGGCAATTCTATCGTGACCGTCGTCCTGAAACCTACGATCTGCTCACTAAACTTTAATCATTATTCATCACCAAAATGGCTATTAAAAATAACAGGTTAACCCCGGAACAGTACAATGAAAATTTTACTGATTTACACCCTCCTTTTGAAAGCAGGGATGCCGCGCTAACAGAAGTCAATCGCTGTCTTTTTTGTTTTGATGCGCCCTGCACCAAGGTTTGCCCAACCAGCATTGATGTACCAAAATTTATAAGGCAAATTAACACCGGAAATATAAAAGGTTCTGCTTTTACCATCCTGTCGTCCAATATTTTGGGAGGGGGTTGTGCCCGTGTATGCCCCGTTGAAAAACTTTGCGAAGGATCGTGCGTTCTTAACAAGGAGTTGGAAAAACCCATTCAAATTGCCAGGCTTCAGCGCTATTCTACCGACATGGCTTTGGAGAAAAAATGGAATCTGTTTGAGAGAAAACCATCCATTGGTAAAAAAGTGGCTGTAGTGGGTGCCGGACCGGCCGGACTTTCGTGTGCACATGGCTTATCCCGCCAAGGCATAGATGTTACTATTTATGAAAAGGAAAGCAAAGCGGGCGGACTTATGACGTATGGGATTGCTGCTTACAAGGTTACCCCCGAATTTTGTCAGGAGGAGACGGACTTTATTGTTTCACTGGGTGGAATCGAAATATTGTACAACCAGGAACTGGGAAAAAACCTTTCGCTTGTTGACCTTCAGAAAAACTATGATGCTGTTTTCCTGGGTATTGGCGTAGGCCTCACCCGGCAACTTGAAATTCCGGGTGAAAACCTGGAAGGCGTGGTAGATGCCATCCGTTTTATTTACAGGCTACGTGAAGAGGGGTTTGCAAAAACCGCCGTGGGCGGTCAGGTTGCTGTTATCGGAATGGGGATGACCGCCATTGATGCAGCCACACAAGCCAAACGTCTGGGAGCCAAAGAGGTCACCCTGGTTTACCGCCGAACTGAAAACGAAAAACCCTGTACTGATGTGGAGTTGGAAATAGCCAAACTCGATGGATGTCAGATTATCTGGCTGGCTTCACCAAAAGAGATTATAGGTGAAAACGGAAAAGTGAAAAGCCTGGTTTGCAGTAAAATGGAACTGGGAGTACCTGACGAATCTGGTAGAAGATTTCCGTTTGATACCGGTGAAACATTTGCCCTTGAGGCAGATATGGTGATCAAAGCAACAGGACAAGTTCCTTATGCAGACTTATTGCAAAACTCCGGAATCGAATTAACAAAAGGCAAAATCAGAATAGATGCCAACTACACTTCCAATATAGGGAATGTATTTGCTGGCGGCGATTGTGTAAACGGCGGAAAAGAAGTGGTAGACGCCGTTCAGGCAGGAAAGGAAGGGGCCAAATCAATTTTAAAATACCTGGGGATTATTGAATAGCAATTCATTATTTATTCCAAAAAAGGAATTGGCCAATGACACCAAATAAATAATACATCACTTTTAAGAAAAGAAAACCATGGCAGATCTATCTTCAAATTTTCTCGGAATAAAATCCCCAAACCCTTTCTGGCTGGCCAGTGGCCCGCCAACAGATAAAAAATACAATGTGATGCGTGCCTTTGAGGCAGGCTGGGGAGGCGTTGTTTGGAAAACATTGGGCTCACAGGTTAAAAACGTCTCTTCAAGGTATTCGTCGTTAGATTTTAATGGCCATCGGGTGATGGGATTCAACAATATTGAACTCATCAGCGATCGTCCGCTTGAGAGTAATCTTCGCGAAATTAAAGAAGTCATACGTGAATTCCCCGACAGGGCAGTAGTGGTTTCGCTCATGGCTGATAATGACAAGGAAAGCTGGCACAAACTGATCAAACAGACCGAAGATACCGGGGCACATGGCCTTGAATTAAATTTTGGATGTCCTCATGGCATGAATGAACGTGGTATGGGATCAACCGTAGGTCAGAATCCGGATATCGCGAAAATGATTGTTGAATGGGTGATGGAAGTAGCCACGATTCCGGTAATAACCAAACTGACCCCCAATGTTCATTCGGTTGTGCCAACAGCTACAGCCTGTGTGGAAGGCGGCACCAATGCCCTATCGTTAATTAACACCATCCAGTCCATTACCGGCATCGATTTGGATAGTTTTGTGCCCAATCCCAGCGTAGCCGGAAAATCAACTTATGGTGGTTATTGCGGACCGGCAGTGAAGCCCATCGCCTTGAAAATGTTAGCCTCTCTAAGTGTGAATAACGACACCAACAAAGTCCCCATTTCAGGTATTGGCGGTATTGGCACTTGGCGAGATGCTGTAGAGTTTATGTTGCTAGGGGCAACCAATATTCAGGTGTGTACCGCTGCGATGAAACACGGTTTCAGAATTGTGGAAGATATGATCGATGGTCTGAACAACTGGATGGATGAAAAGGGTTTTAAAACAACAACTGATTTTATTGGCAAATCAGTCCCATTCGTGACCAAATGGGAAAACCTGGATCTGAACTACCATATTGTGGCAAATATTAACCAGGAGAAATGTATCGGTTGTGGCCTTTGTTATATTGCATGCGAAGATACATCGCACCAGTCCATCAATTTGGAATACGGAAAGCCATATAATACCTACACCATAAAAGAAGAAGACTGTGTAGGATGCAACCTGTGTAAATTGGTTTGTCCTGTGGATGAGTGTATTACGATGCTGGAAAAACGCGTCGGGCCGGAATATATCAATTGGATGGAATACCAGAAAAGGGGCTTGCCGCTAAATGATCATTAGAAATCATGCGGTGAATCTTGATAAAATGATGGAATGAATTCCATCGTTACAATATCGGACGTGCCGATGGCACTTTGACTCTGATACTTCCCAATGCCGGAGGCATGACCGATATTGTAACCCGGGATTTCAATCCCGGGCATTTTAGGATTGCGCTTTGTTGAACGATGGAATGAATTCCATCGTTACAATATCGGACGTGCCGATGGCACTTTGACGCTGATACTTCCCAATGCCGGAGGCATGACCGATATTGTAACCCGGGATTTCAATCCCGGGCATTATAGGATAGCACTTTGTTTGACGATGGAATGAATTCCATTGTTAGAATGTCGGTTGATGGACATCTCGACTTTGACGCTGATACTTCCAAATGCCTGAGGCATGACCGATATTGTAACCCGGGATTTCAATCCCGGGCATTATAGGATTGCGATTTGTTTGAACAACGAAATGAACTCTATCGTTACAATGTCCAATGTCGGCCGTGCCGATGGCACTTTGACGCTGATACATCACAATGCCGGAGGCATGACCGACATTGTAACCCGGGATTTCAATCCCGGGCATTAATAGGATAGCACTTTGTTGGACGATGGGATGAATTCCATCGTTACAATGTCGGTCGTGCCGATGGCACTTTGACGCTGATACTTCACAATGCCAGAGGCATGACCGATATTGTAACCCAGGATTTCAATCCCGGGCATTTTAGGATTGAGCTTTGTTGGACGATGGAATGAACTCCATCGCGATAGAAAACACATCCTGTGATTGACAATCAGTCATTTAAATAAAATAAGCCATGCAGTTATTAGCTGACGGGTGAAATCGGCAATATGGCAACATAATGTCGCAAAACAGCCTTACTTTTGCCACAAATTAATCTGTATTGCATGAATTTCCTTTCGGTTGAAAAACTTGATAAACATATTGCAGAACTCACCCTTTTCAGTGAACTAAACTTTGGTATAGAAAAGGGTGATAAAATAGCCCTGGTGGCTAAAAACGGGGCCGGAAAATCCACTTTATTGCGTGTGTTGGCTAAAATTGAAGAACCGGACAGCGGGATTGTTACCTATCGTTCGGGAATAAGAATGGCGCTGCTTCCGCAGGATCCGGATTTTTATGAAGATCAAAGTGTTGCCGAACTGATAAAAAGTCATCAATCAGGATTGTTGGAGGTTACCAACGAATATGCCAAAGCCCTGGATATTCAGTCGCACAAGCCAGGCCGTGAAGCTGAAGAAGCTTTGGCCATCGCCTCCAATAAAATGGACTTACATCAGGCCTGGGATCATGAACGCCGGCTGGATATACTTTTACAGCGGTTTAATATTTCCGATCAAAGTCAGCAGGTGTCAACACTTTCAGGAGGACAAAAAAAAAGGCTCTCACTGGCCATGACACTCCTCGATAATCCTGATATTCTCTTACTCGATGAGCCCACCAATCACCTTGATCTTGAAATGATTGAATGGCTGGAAAAATACCTTAGTCAAAGCCACATCACCTTTATTATGGTGACCCACGACCGGTATTTTCTCGACAGGGTGTGTAATCAGATTATGGAGTTGAGCTACGGTACATTGTATTCATACACAGGGAATTACACTTCTTTTTTACTTCAAAAAGCTGAAAGGGAAGAGGTAGAACGCACTGAAATCGACAAGGCCCGTAAGTTGATGAAAAAAGAGCAGGAGTGGATCAATCGCATGCCCAAAGCAAGAACCCACAAATCGAAATCGCGGATCGATAGCTTTGAAAAAACCAAGGAAAAGGCCCATAGCCTTAAAACTGACAAGGAACTTAAGTTACAGGTAAATCATACCCGTATTGGAGGTAAAATACTCGAAATGAAGCATGTTTCGAAAAGTTATGGCGATAATCTGTTGATTAAAGACTTTAGCTACCTGTTTAAAAAAGGAGAACGCATTGGCATTGTCGGGAAAAACGGGGTGGGTAAATCTACGTTTCTGAAGCTGATCACAGAAAAAATAAAGGCCGACAGTGGAACCATTTCTTCAGGCGATACCATTGTTTACGGGCATTATTCGCAGGAAGGTATTCAAATAAAAGAAGACCAGCGCGTGATTGATGTTGTTAAAGAGATCGCGGAGATCATTCCGCAGGGAAAAGAAGGAAGCCTGACAGCATCGCAACTATTGCAACTTTTTATGTTTACTTCTGAAATGCAAAATCAGGTGGTGGCTCTGCTTAGCGGTGGCGAAAGAAGGCGTCTTTACCTGCTTACGGTTTTAATTAAAAACCCTAATTTTCTCATCCTCGACGAGCCCACCAACGATTTGGATTTGATGACACTGGACAAACTGGAAGAGTTTCTGGTCAATTACAAAGGATGTCTGCTACTGGTTTCGCACGATCGGTATTTTCTTGATCACACCATCGATCATATGTTCGTATTTGAAGGGGAGGGGGTTGTTCGTGATTTTCCGGGAAACTATTCGCAGTACCGTGCTTCGTTGGACGCGCGTGAGAATATGCGGAAATTGGATATCAAAGAAGAAAAACGGAAAATCGAAGCCTCCGTTTCGCAGGTGCCACAAGTTAAGAAAAAGCTAACCTACGCCGAAAGAAAGGAATACGAAAAACTGGAAATCGAAATAGAAACACTGGAAAAGGAAAAATCAGATTTAATTGCCTTTATGGATTCCGGTACCCGGGATTACGAAAAACTGACAGAAACGTCCGAAAGAATTTCGGAAATCATTGAATTGGTGGACGAAAAAATGATGAGGTGGCTGGAGTTGGAAGAACTGGCTTAATTGCACCCGTTAACTATAAGTGATATCCACAACATATACTCTTAGGATACTTTTCCGAAAATGAATCCCATCCAATTTTTTAATTGTTTTTTCCGCCTTTTTTGATGAAACAGCCTGGTAATAACCAAATTGACCACGCTCGAATAAGCCAATTTCATCCCGGTGTAAATTCCCTTTTGAGATCAACAATTCAATGGCATCTGCCTGATTGAGTTCATCGTTTCCGTCAATCGTAATTTTCAGGGTCAGCCACCAGGATGCAACAGGTGCGGGACGGGCATCAGACAAGTGTATCACATCAGGGAGTGTATGAATAAAATCAGGCTGGTCTTCATCTTCCTGCAGAATATGAAAGGCTGTACCATAGGGCCGCTGACCCAATAATACTTGGTTTCGTTTTGAATATGCCTGAGCATTCAGAGGCAAATGATAATGTACAATGTATTCGATATCAGGTATATTCGATTCAACTATGGCCCGATCGGTGGTAATCAACACATGAATACTTCCGTTTCTAAACATAGCCAGTAGCATTTCGCGCTCATGCTCCAGCAATCCACCGTGTACGATTCCGGCCTTTATCTTTTTACTAAGGAGAAACTTCTCCAACCGAATCACCGAACCACGGTCGTTACAGAAAACTACCGTTGGATACGCTTGTAATTCGCACAAAAGCTGAAACAGGGTGTCCGGTTTTTCCGATTCATCTGATATGATGGTAAAAGCATGAAACTTATAAGGATAGCTTAATCGCAAATGATTGATAATATGTGGTTTGGTTTGCAATATAAAGGGTAAATCATCCTGGTTTTCAAGATTTGAGGTTAAAATCACTTTGGTATGTTCACCCAGCATTTGCAGTATTTGTTCCAGTTGTTCAAAATATCCGAGATCCTTAAAACTACTCACATCATCCACAACTACAGCATCAAAAGTTCGGATATCTACGTAGCCTTTTTCAATAATATCGATGAGTTTGGCCGGTGTTCCGGATATCAGGTCGGGAAAGGTACTAAGTTGCTTTATTATATTATTGGTATGAATATCTGCAGTAATGGTGGCAACGCCAATTTTACGATCTTCCAAGGATTTATACGTGAACAATTCAGCAATTTTGGCCGCGTTGTGCAGTATAAGCATAATCCTCGGTTTGTGCGTTGAAAACATAGGTTGATTTCTGAGGGCTTTTACTGTGCTACACATTTTTTCGCCACCGCTGTTGGCAATCAGAAGAATCTCCCGATGCTCTAACAAAGCGTTGTATAATGCACTATCAAGCTTTTCAAAATCTTCTACACAAACACGCTTCAGAATATCGTAATCTAAAGGCATTTACTCTTTGTAATTGGTTTTGGAGTTACAAAGCTAACATAAATAAAGTATATATGACATTTGTTGCCTACAATTAATATAAAGTTTAAATTGGAGACTATCGACTTAAATATCAGAATAATAAGAAAATGAAATAAGTCCTATAATTAATATTATGTTAAATAGTATGTGTAATAAGAAAGGAGAACCAATCGATTCTCCTTTCTTTATCACCCTCAAACAATTATTCCTTTTCCGACAATTCTTTCAATTTATCATTCATCTTCAGGTTAGCATATGCTTCCCTCAAAGCTGAAATTACAATCTGATCGTCAGGATTTAATTCAAGCGAACGCTCAAGGTATGGAAGCGCTTTGTTCAGATTGGCATCCGCCTCTTTCTTTAACTCATCATATTTTTTCTGCTCCTCAAACGGAAGGTTATTGGCTTCTGTATAAAGTTCGGCAGCATCGTTCACATAAATTGCGCCCAGGTTAAAAATAGCATCGCCAAAATCCGGGTTAATTTCAATGGCTTTTATATAATACTCGATAGCGCTCACCTTATCGTCTACATTTTCGTAAGTCTGTCCAAGTACTCGGTAAAGGTTCTCGTTGGTTGGATCAGCAGCGATGGCTTCTTTCAGATTTGAAATCAGCTTTTCGTTCTGCCCTGTTTCGAGATAAAGTTGCGATTGTTCCAACTGAAGACTTGATTCCTGAGGAAACAACTCCCTACCCTTCTCAATGGTTGCAAAAGCAGCCGTTGTGTCACCAGTTTGCTTTTGTAAACGGGCATAAAACAGATACACACGCGGTTCTTTAAAATTAGCGTCAATACAAGTCTTTAAATATGGCATGGTCGTTTCGGCTAAAGCCTTATCTTCTGAATATACTCCGCTCATACCAATATTAAAAGCTGCTACAGTATCGAGTCGACCATCGGTTTCTGCAATTTTGTAGGCAATCTCAAAGTTTTTGATGGCACCCGGGTAGTCAGGTTTTTGAAAATCTTCGGCTCCTCTTTGATAGAAGATATTTGTCAACTGATTCAGGTAAAGGGAAGTTTCTACATCCTGCTGTTTTTTCTCATCCAATTCCTTTGATTTCAGGAACGAATCGTACGAAATTTCTGCTGCATCAGGTGCGAGGGCTTTTACTGCTTCGTCTGTCGAGTTTGCGATGTTGAAATAAATAATTCCCCTGTACATCCAAGTTTTTGCATCATTTTCTGTTTTAGCGTGATGAATTGCTTCATCAATTGCTTCTTTAGCTTTATCGTACTGTTGATTTTTGTTGTACATGTAAGCACTGGTTCTCTTGTTGGTCTGACCCACAGCAATGCTGAAAATCAAGGTCATTAAGCTAATTGTTACAAGTATTTTTTTCATTATTTATGAATTTTTAGTTCTGCAAAGATATTGTTATACCAAAGATGTGCCAAATTAAGTAATAATTTAAATAAAGTCTAAACAACTACCATTAAACACTATTCTTCCTGAACTTCTGGTGATGGATTTTCAGGATTTTCAATGATGTCAGAAACACTGTCCTGAAGATTCTCACCATCTGTCAGACCATCAAGTATTTCTGTTTCTTCATCATCCGCATTACTCACTTTTGCCACAGCGGCAATTTCATCGCCGTCATCTATTCTGATCAACCTGACGCCTTGAGTGGCACGACCCATGACCCTCAGGTCGACCACCGGAATCCGGATGGCGATGCCCGACTTGTTGATAATCATCAGTCCGTCCTTGTCGGTTACATTTTTTATGGCAATCAGGTCACCGGTTTTTTCGGTAATATTGAGTGTTTTAACACCTTTCCCTCCCCTATTGGTTACACGGTAATCATCTACTTCTGAGCGTTTTCCATATCCTTTTTCCGAAACCACCAGTATGCTTTCTGCATTTTCAGCATCGCTGTCCAGGCAAATCATACCAACCACATCATCAGCTTCGTTGGCCAGCGTAATTCCGCGAACACCGGCGGCATTTCTGCCCATGGGGCGGACTTTGGCCTCGTTAAACCGGATGGCTCTTCCTGAACGGTTGGCCATAATGATTTCGTTGGTTCCGTTGGTTAACCTGGCTTCCAGCAATACGTCGCCTTCCCTTACGGTAATGGCGTTAATTCCATTTTGGCGCGGACGCGAATAGGCTTCGAGCGATGTTTTTTTGATGATCCCTTTTTTGGTGGCCAAAATAATGAAGTTATTGTTGATATACTCTTCATCTTTAAGATCTTTGGTATTGATAATGGCCTTTATTTTGTCGTTGGCCTCAATATTGATCAGGTTTTGAATGGCTCTTCCTTTGGAGTTTTTCGATCCTTCCGGAATTTCGAATACACGCATCCAGAATACCTTTCCTTTTTCAGTAAAGAAGAGCATGTAATTGTGATTGGTAGCCACGAACAGGTGTTCCAGGAAGTCTTCATCACGCGTGGTTCCGGCTTTAGAACCCCTGCCACCTCGTTTCTGCTGGCGGTATTCGGTCAAGGCTGTTCGTTTAATGTAACCCAAACGTGAAATCGTAATGACCACTTCCTCATCAGGGATAACGTCTTCCATCCGGATATCCTCGGCAGTATACACGATTTGCGACTTGCGTTCGTCGCCATATTTATCTTTAATGCGTTTAAGTTCTTCCTTGATAACCTCCATGCGCATTTCTTTGCTCGCCAACAATTCGTTTAATTGGTTGATCAGCAACATTAGTTCTTCGTAATCAGCCTTTACCTTATCCCTTTCGAGTCCGGTAAGCTTTTGTAACCTCATGTCGAGAATGGCTTTCGCCTGAATTTCACTCAGGTCGAAAGTGGACATCAATCCGGTTTTGGCTTCTTCAGGTGTTTTGGAAGCACGGATCAGTGCTATTACCTCATCCAGATTATCCAGTGCAATGAGCAATCCAATCAGGACATGGGCTTTGCGCTCGGCTTCGGCAAGTTCGTACTGAGTACGACGTACCACGACTTCGTGGCGATGTTCAACAAAATAAACAATGAGTTCCTTGAGGTTTAAAGTACGTGGACGTCCTTTAACCAGGGCTACATTATTGATGCTGAACGAACTTTGCAGCGCGGTGAGTTGATAAAGCTTATTGATAACGATACTTGGCAGCGCATCTCTTTTCAAGTCGTACACAATGCGCATTCCATTGCGATCCGATTCATCATTGATATCCGATATACCATCGATTTTCTTTTCGTTGACCAGATCGGCTGTTTTTTTAATCATTTCAGCCTTGTTAACCTGGTAAGGAATGGAGGTCGCTACCAGCCTTTCACGGCCATTACCGGCATCTTCCACGGTAATCTCACCTCTGATAACCACCCTGCCACGTCCGGTTTCAAAAGCATTCACAATGCCTTCATACCCATAAATAATCCCACCTGTCGGGAAATCGGGTGCCTGCACTAACCGGGTTAAACCCGGTATGTCAATATCATTGTCATCAATATATGCCAGAATGCCATCTATTACCTGCGAAAGGTTGTGAGGTGCCATGTTGGTGGCCATACCTACGGCAATACCCGAAGCTCCGTTTATCAACAGATTGGGGATTTGCGTTGGCAGCACAGTGGGCTCTTTTAAGCTGTCATCAAAGTTTAGCTGAAAATCTACCGTATCCTTATCGATGTCCACGAGCATTTCTTCGGCAATCTTCCTGAGGCGAACCTCGGTATACCTCATGGCTGCCGCATTGTCACCATCCACCGAGCCAAAGTTTCCCTGACCCTCAACCAACGGATACCGCAACGACCAATCCTGAGCCATTCGCACCATGGAATCGTAAACTGAACTATCTCCATGCGGGTGATACTTACCCAGCACCTCCCCTACAATCCTGGCGGATTTCTTATAGGGGCGGTTTGAATAAACTCCCAATTCGTGCATGCCAAACAAAACACGGCGGTGCACGGGTTTAAAACCATCACGAACATCAGGTAATGCCCTCGACACAATCACCGACATCGAATAATCAATGTAGGCCGATTTCATCTGATTTTCAATATTTACCTTGATAATTCTCTCACTATCAAATAGATTCTCCATAAGGGTATTCTTTCTTCTCTTAATTCAATTAAAAAGCATGCAAAGGTACAAATTTTGAAAATTACATGGAGTGTTTTTCATCAATCAATACATATTATATCTTAACAAACAATTGTTAAAAAAAATGCTGGTATTCTTCAATGCTCCGGTGCAAGCTCGAATTACTTTCGTATTCTAATTTACTGAGGGATGAAATTTTTCATGATGGATACTTTAAATTGGCACAATACTTGACAAATCTGATCGAAGCCATCATTTTGGTGGGCATAAATCGGGATGAATAAATTCATGTAGATAAAGTTTATGTAATTTTGTCATCTGAAATAAAAAATTATATGGAAGCAAAATTTTCTCAGCGAGTAAAGGATGTACTGGCTTTCAGCCGTGAAGAAGCTGTTAGGTTGGGAAATAACTATATCGGTCTTGAACACTTATTACTAGGCATAATCCGCGACGGAGAAGGAATGGCAGTTCAACTGCTGAATTATTTCGGAGTTGATCTGGAGAAATGTAAACGTGAACTGGAAGATTCGATTAAAAATCCTGTATCGCAAAATCTGGATATAGAGAATATTCCACTGGTGAAACAAGTGGAAAAAGCCCTAAAAATTACCTATCTGGAAGCCAAGGTATTTCATTCAGATCTGATTGGAACCGAACATCTTTTACTGGCTATATTAAAAGACGAAAACAACCTGGTTACCAGTAAACTGGGAAAGGACGGCGTAAATTATAAATCTCTAAAGGAAGAAATAAGCTCCATTGTGCGTGAGCAAAACGACATTCCCAAACCCCTTGATCCTCGTGCCGAGTTACAGGACGATATGGAAGATCAGCCTGAAGAATTTGGACGTCCGTTTGGTGGTCAGGAGAAGAAAGTGGGTACCCCCAAATCAAAAACACCTGTACTCGACAATTTTGGCCGCGACCTGACACGTTATGCCGAAGAAGGAAAACTGGATCCGATCGTAGGTCGTGAGTTGGAACTTCAGCGCATTGCACAGATTCTGAGCAGGAGAAAGAAAAATAACCCAATCTTAATCGGTGAACCCGGTGTGGGTAAATCAGCTATAGCCGAAGGTCTTGCCTTGCGAATCATCGAACGAAAAGTGTCGCGTGCCTTGTTTAACAAACGCATCGTCACCCTCGACCTGGCTTCGATAGTGGCAGGTACCAAATACAGAGGCCAGTTTGAGGAACGCATGAAAGCTGTTCTCAACGAACTGACAAAAAATCCGGATATCATTTTGTTTATTGATGAGATACACACCATCGTTGGTGCCGGAAATGCCTCAGGTGCACTCGATGCCTCTAATATGTTTAAACCGGCACTCGCTCGTGGAGAACTTCAGTGTATTGGTGCAACTACGCTGGATGAATACCGCCAGCACATCGAAAAGGATGGTGCCCTGGAGCGTCGTTTTCAGAAAGTACTTATCGAAGCTACGTCTCCTGAAGAAACCATTGAAATATTGAACAATGTAAAAGGTAAGTACGAAGATCACCACCTTGTAAAATATAGTGATGAAGCCATCAAATCGTGCGTAACCCTTACAAACCGCTATATCAGCGACAGATATTTACCGGACAAAGCGCTGGATGCCTTAGATGAAGCTGGTGCCAGAGTACATATTACCAACATCCATGTGCCCTCAGAAATTATCAACCTTGAGAATGCCATCGAGGAGATAAAAACCAATAAGACATCCGCTATAAAAAGTCAGAAGTTTGAGGAAGCAGCTCAGTTTCGTGATATCGAACGACGTTATGTTTCTGATCTAGTGAAGGCTAAGAAAAGATGGGAAGAAGAGTCGAACATACACCGTGAACAGGTTACCGCAGAAAATGTGGCCGAAGTTGTGGCTATGATGACCGGAATCCCGGTTCAGAATATTGCTCAAAAAGAAAGCCTGCGGCTGATTAATATGGAGGAAGAACTCCGCAAGGAAGTTATTGGACAGGACGAGGCTATTAAAAAGGTGGTGAGGGCCATCAGAAGGAATCGCGCCGGTTTAAAAGATCCTCACAAACCCATTGGTTCGTTTGTATTTCTGGGTCCAACAGGTGTTGGAAAAACCTATCTGGCAAAAATGCTGGCCAAATTCCTTTTCGACAGTGAAGATGCCCTGGTGCGTGTGGATATGAGCGAATACATGGAAAAATTTGCCGTAAGTCGGCTTGTGGGAGCACCTCCCGGATACGTTGGGTATGAGGAAGGCGGACAACTAACCGAAAAAATCAGAAGAAAACCCTACTCTATCGTCTTGCTTGATGAAATTGAAAAGGCTCACCCGGATATTTTTCACTTGTTGCTACAGGTGTTGGACGATGGGCAATTGACCGATGGCCTTGGTCGCAGGGTTGATTTTAAGAACACCATTATCATTATGACGTCCAACATCGGATCACGACAGTTAAAAGATTTCGGACAAGGTGTAGGGTTCTCAACACAGGCCAAAGTGGCTGCAAAATCAACGCACAGTCAATCTGTTATCGAGAATGCACTCAAACGCGCTTTTGCGCCGGAGTTCCTGAACCGTATCGACGATGTGGTTATTTTCGATTCGTTGCAACGGGCCGAAATTCACAAGATTATCGATATCGAGCTGTCGCATCTGATTGATCGCGTTATCAGCATGGGATACAAGATTACCGTGAGTCAAAAGGCAAAAGATTATTTGATTGATAAAGGCTGGGACGAGCAATTTGGCGCAAGACCTCTCAAACGTGCTATCCAAAAATATATTGAAGATCAGTTGGCGGAAGAGATTATTAAGACCAATCTCACCGAAGGCACCCATATCAAAGTAAGTTACGACGGCAAGAAAGATGAGATTAAAATTTCATTTACGCCAGTTAAAAGTGTTGCAAATAAGAACTAGGTAGTTATTAAACAGCACAATAAGTCAAATCCCGCCAATGGCGGGATTTTTTTTGTGTTTTGATAGAATCTAAATAAGCAGGCAAATAGAACTTACTTAAATGCAAGTTTTATCTTTGTCGGCTAATTAATAACAAATCTGTTTATAATGGAGACAAAAGCTGCCATTGTTGGTGGAGAATTCTTGCTAAAAGAAATTACCCCGGGCCAAATTTTTATTCCTGAAGAGTTTGATGAAGAACAGCTTATGATTGCTGAATCGTGTATCGATTTTGTTGAAACAGAAGTGGCACCACATTTTAATGCCCTCGACAATCATCAGGCAGGATTGATGCCTTCGTTGCTCAAAAAAGCCGGTGAACTGGGGTTACTGGGCATTAGTGTTCCTGAGGAATTTGATGGGTTTGGACAATCGTTTTTAACCAACATGAAAGCCAATGAGGCCATGGGATCAGCCTACTCGTTTTCGGTGGCTTTTATGGCACATACAGGTATTGGAACCTTGCCCCTGTTGTATTACGGAAATGCCGATCAACATCAAAAGTATATGCCTCAACTAGCCACCGGCGACATGCTGGCAGCATATTGTTTAACTGAACCCGGTGCTGGCAGCGATGCAAATGCCGGCAAAACCAAAGCTGTACTTACCGAAGATGGAAGTCATTATATATTAAATGGTCAGAAAATGTGGATCACCAACGGTGGATTTGCCGATTTACTGACTGTATTTGCCAAGATTGATAACGATCGGGTTTTGAGTGCCTTTCTGGTAGAAGCCAATACACCTGGCATCACCATGAATCCCGAGGAACATAAAATGGGAATTAAGGGATCTTCCACACGTCAGATCTTTTTTAATGATGTAAAAGTACCCGTTGAGAATTTACTGGGCAAACGTGGAGAAGGGTTCCGCATTGCTTTGAATATCCTTCATATTGGACGTATCAAGCTGGGTGCCACTGTTTTAGGTGGAATGCGCCGTGCAATCAACAATTCGGCAACCTATTCCGGTGAACGCAAACAATTTGGTTCTCCCCTGTCGGATTTTGGTGCAATCAAATTTAAACTGGCAGAGCAGGTAATTTTGCTGTTTTCTACTGAATCAGCCGTTTATCGCGCCAGCAAAGATATTCAGGATACCATTGAGAGCAATCTGGAACAAGGTAAATCCTATGGTGAAGCCAACATCGAAGGTGTGGCCGAATACGAACCGGAGTGTGCCATGCTGAAAGTGTATGGTTCAGAATCGTTGGATTACATTGTGGATGAAATGGTTCAGATTTTTGGTGGAATGGGATTTTCATCCGAAGCTCCTGCCGATCGTTCGTACCGCGACAGCCGTATCAACCGCATATTTGAAGGCACCAACGAAATCAACCGCATGATAACCGTGGATTCGGTGATGAAAAAAGGATTGAAACACCGGATCGATTTATTTGAAAAAGCCAGGGAAATTCTCACCAATATTGACAATGTTACCTGCGTTGATTTCCAGGGAGAATACTACCGCGTTAAGAAGGATCAGATTGCAAATCTGAAGAAAGTAGCTTTGATGTTATTGCCTTTGGCCCAGGATACGTTCCAGCGTAAACTCATGTTTGAGGAAGAAATCCTGATGAACATTTCGGATGCCATTATGAATATCTATGTCCTTGAATCGACTCAACTCAGGGTTGAAAAACTGGAACAACTGAATAAAAAACACATTGGTTTGTACAAAGATATGCTGGATGTACTAACACATTCCATGGTTCAAAGAGTGCATCAGGCAGCTTTTGATGCCATCGGCTCCATTGCCGAAGGCGATTATCTTAAAAAGCTAGCCGATGCTTTGAATAAGCTTACTTACGCCCCAGCTTTTAATGTAAAAGAATCGCGCAGGCGCATCGCTAATCAATTAATTGACGATGGAGTTTATAAATTCTAAAAAAATCAGTGATAAACAAAAAAAACCTGCCATTGGCGGGTTTTTTTTGTTTAAATCATAAGATCATTAAACGCCCCGCATTTCAAGCAAATGTCCTTCATCATCCAGGAGAAGCAAATACCTCGATAAATCAGGTTTGCGGACTATAATTTCGTGAACAAGGGTTTCACCCTGGTAAATGGCGATGGCACTCATTATTTCTCCATGTCCGGTGGCTGTAAGGCTTATTTTTTCAGGAATTTCGTTGGTTCGCACATTTTTTTTGTACTCCAAAAGCAATCCTTTTTCAGATAACCGGGCAATGTATTCTACTTCATCCATGTAAAAAAGGGCTTCAAAGTTGTCTCCGGCTTTATTCCATTCTATATTGATGGCACGTGGAAAAATGGCCAGTAACTTAGGCGTTATATTTTCAGGAATGGATTTATGGTCTCTTTTAAAGAAATTGAAAGTCATAAGTGAAATTCTATTATTCAGGTGGTTTGACGAAAAAAAAGCTGAAAGTAACGGGAGGATTCTTTTTTAATCACTATCATGGTAGTAAATATATACGACCCGCGATCTGGCCCTTTTCAAACGCATTTTAACCGCATCGTCGCTGATAATAAGACTTTGCGCGATTTCTTTTATCGAAAGGCCATCCTGGTATTTCATTAATAGCAATGCTTTTTCCTCCGGGTGGATTTTTTCTAATATGAGCATCAGCTTGTCATAGCTTAATTCTTCCACAGCTGAATCCGATTCATCAATAATTTCAGGGATCTCGTTTTTTTCGTTCCAGCTGGGGTAATGAAGCTGTTTCTTTTTTCTTAAATAATCGATTACATGGTTATAGGTAATGGAGTACAACCAGGATGAAAAGGATGAATTACCCTTAAATCCAGGAACTTTTTCATACACTTTGGCGAGAATATCGTTGGCAAATTCAGAGGACAGTTGTTTATTTTTCAGAAAACTATAACACCTGTCCTGAACCTTTTTATTGTAACGCTCATAAATAATTTCAAACAGATGAGAATTGTTTTCTTCAACCATTTTCTTTAGGATGGCTTCATCTGATAAGATATTGTGTTTGGGTTCAATCATATAGTAATCGTTCCTTTATAAAGCCAAAAGTGAGTAAAAATACAATTTTTATGTAAGTGGTGTTACCTTTGTTGAATCATCCGTCTCAATGACGAATCAAATCAGTTTAAACATTAGTATTAAAAAAATCATTAGGGTTATGAAAAAAAGTTTTGTTGCTATGGCCGTTATTGCAATGGCTCTGTTATTTGTAGGATGTGCTAAAGTACCTCAGGCTGAATTGGATGCCACCAATGCTGCTATCGAAAAGGCAAAAATGGCTGAGGCTCCAGTGTACCTCGAACCAGCATATACCGCCATTATCGATTCACTAAATGTGATAAATGCTGAAATTGAAGCAAACAAAGGCAAATTGTTTAAAAATTTCAACGAGGCAAAAGTAAAACTGGCCACTCTGGAAACAAAGGCCAATGAACTTGTTGTAAGCACAGAAGCAAAAAAGGAATCAATTAAACAGGGTGTAAACACTGTATTGGCTGAATTGCAGCTTTTGGCTACCGAAAATGCCACTTTGGTTGAAAATGCTCCTAAAGGTAAAGAAGGCAAAGCTGCCATCGAAGCCATTAAAGGCGAGTTAACCGTTATTGATGCAGCTACAGCAGAAGTTAACCAACTGGTGACAGATGGTAAATTAATTACTGCTCAATCGAAAGCAAAAGCTACCTACGACAAAGCCATGTCGATTAACCTGGAGCTTAAAACTGTTGTAGAAAAGTACAACAAAAAACGGAAATAATATCCGGGAAATAAGAACTGCCGGGATTTATTCCCGGCATTTTTTTTACTATGAAGACAAGAAAAAAAATAGTTGCCGGCTCCTTGGTGTTATTTCTTATCGTACTGGGCTTGGGCGGATACATTACGTATAAGTATCTGAATAACAAATCTCCCGAAAAAGAAATAAAAAAGGCCATCGAGGCTTTGGCCTCTGTAAAAAAGGCCCAGGCTAACAAATTTGCTATTGAGAAATATAATGAAGCCGTATTAGCCTTTGAGCAGGCGATGGACGAATGGAAAAAGCAAAACAACCTGTTTTTCCTTAACAGGGATTACAGCCGGGTCAGGGCTTTGGCAAACCACACCGTTGAACTCTGTAAGGAATCGATCAGCACCGGTTCATCCGAAAAAAAATCACTTCACTACCAATTGAAAAATCAACTGGCGGCAGTCGAAAAGAAATTGAATCTGTTTGATAAATATTACAAAAACCTCCCCCTCGATAAATCGACATTTCAACAGTTTAGCAAAGCCAGATTAAAGTACGATGAAGCGTTGAACAGTTACAAAAAAGAGGAGGTTCATGCGTCGGAAGTGCTGGCTAAAGAAGCCGAATCGTTGATCGTTAAGGCTTCTGCCAAAGCAAAGGAAGTCTTGGTATCGTTTTATCGGGAATATCCAACTTGGGAGAAAAATGCCAGGCTTGCAAGCAAGCTTTCTTCCAAAAGAAAAATTGTGATCCTCATCAATAAACTGGAATCTACCTGCTCGGTACTAAAATCAGGAAAGACCATCCATACCTTTCAGGCAGAACTTGGTCAAAATTGGCTGGGTGATAAGGTGAGAATGGGCGACAAAGCTACACCTGAAGGTGTGTACAAGGTGCTTAGGAGAAAAAGTGGCAAGGAAACAAAATTCTATAAGTCACTCTTGATAAATTATCCAAATGACGAAGACAAGGTTCGGTTTAAGAAACTACTGGCGGACAAAAAAATCCCCGGAAATTCGAGAATCGGAAATCTAATCGAAATTCATGGTAACGGTGGAAAAGGTGTTCATTGGACGGATGGTTGTATCGCATTAAGCGACAACGATATGGATAAGATTTACAAACTCTGTAAAGTGGACACACCTGTTATCATTATTGGATCGGATAAGCCCATGAATGAGTATTTTAAATAACCTGGAATGGAAAAATCAGTAAAAATAATTCGTGCTGCGATCTATTTTTTTTCTGTACTGATCAGTTTGACAGTACTGTTTTTTGGAATTCTGTACTTTATTCCAAACATGGAATACAGCTATTTTAAAATGCGGATCATTGCCAACCGGAATACGGCGCAGGAAAGCACTTTGGCAGTCGATTCTGTTAAACTTACCAAAGAGGTAAATGCATTAAGGATAAAACTCGAAAAACTAAACCCGGGCAAACAATATCTGGTCATTAACTCCACTGATAATACCTTCAAAATGTATAAGAAGAATAAGCTTGTGCGCGAAGGAATTTGTTCTACAGGAAGTTACATCGAACTTGAAGTGGGAAACGAAAAAACCTATAAGTTCGAAACCCCAAAAGGCGTTTTTACGGTGAAAGGGAAAATAGTGGATCCCGTTTGGAAAAAACCCGACTGGGCTTTCGCCGAAGAAGGATTACCCATTCCTTCTCCAAACGACGATTCTCGGTTTGAGTATGGTGTGCTCGGTGATTATGCACTGAACCTGGGCAATGGTTACCTGATCCATGGAACCCTTTATCAACGATTTTTAGGCATGGCGGTAACCCATGGTTGCGTCCGGCTGAGCGATGGCGATCTGGAGTATATTTACAGAGAAATGCCTGTTGGAGCAAAAGTTTTTATTTACTGATATGAAATTATTTCAAGTTATATTCCAAAGTCCTTATAAACGTCCGATTATTATCGGATTGATTGTCCTGGCATTGGTGCTCGTTTTGTTGATTGCTGATCTGATATTCTCAGTAACCTCTGTCAACCGGATGGTGAATCTGATTCAATCAGATACCACTGAAAATAGGTTGGAGGTAAAAAACTGGGATAGCCCCACTCAAAATACACTTTTAAAAGACAAGTACTGGATCGAAAATCAGATTGCCGTTTCCAGGGATGATTCCATGAGTCTGGGAATCAATATGGATGACAGTACCATTCAACTGCAGTTCAAGGGACTGGCACTCATCAAAAGTAGAATAGCACACTCCTATCCTGAGAAATTTCTCTCGGTACTGGATGCTGAAAATTATTCCATATTTTTCGGAAACCCACTCATTATCAAGCAATCGATGGCCAATATTGCCAAACGGCCCTTTAGAAAGGTGAAAGTGAATGCCGATGGAATTACCCAGGCAGTAGATTCAGTAACCCACAACAAAAGTCCGTTTTCATGGAGTTTTGTTACAAATAACAATATCCGGATCGTGATTAACGGATTCGGAAGCGATTCGTTGGATACCGAACCTTCCTACCGTCAGGATGTGTTTTATTTCAGGTTGGCTGAAAAAACCAGGCATCTCTTTGGACCTTACACCCCTACCCTCTTTATCTGGATGAACGATAAAGAAGCAGAAGCTATTTATCGGGCACTGCCAAAAAATGCCAGGGTGATTGTTCGGAATTAGGCTCAATTATTCGGACAGAGCAAAGAACATGGTATCAACATACTTTTTTGAATACTCCCCATCCAGCCTCTGTGAATAACTTTAGAACTAAATCTGACCTTTATCGGGATGATAATCCTTAACTTTGCCATAAATACCTGGCTAATTAATGAAACAAAAATTAACAAAAGAAACGTTAATCAAAGAAGCTCAACTTTTTTGTGTTAATCAATCAACATTTCAGCACAAAGAATTATATGGTGTAACGGATGGAAAAGCTGTTGGAACCCTCATTGAACAAAAGTTTCAGGCACACTTGACAGCAAATTATGAACTTATTATAGGCTCCTCTGCAAAAGGGATTGACTTGCCATCAGAAGATATACTGACCGATATTAAAGTTACCTCAAATAAACAACCACAGTCTTCTTGCCCATTTAAAGATGCAAAACAGAAAATCTTCGGATTAGGATATAATTTATTGGTATTTGTTTATGACAAAACAGATGACCCGGTTAATCAAACTGCAACCTTGAATTTTGTTAGTTGCTCTTTTGTTTCAAAGGAACGAACATCTGATTATACAACAACTAGAATTTTAAATGAGATGAAAAATGTTGGAGCGAACGAAGATGATATAATTGCGTTTCTTGAGGGAATAAAGTTGCCAGCTGACGAGATTGCTTTAAAACAAATCACAAAAATCATTTTAACAAAAGATATTCCCATTGGGTATTTAACAATTTCAAATGCACTTCAATGGAGGTTACAATATGCAAGAATAAGGGATTTAAAGAATGTTGTTCCGGGTATTGACAAGATTATAAGTTACAACAAACCTGAATAATGAAAGTATTTGAAGCAAATATTACCCATCAAGTTTCAGCATATTTAAATAACAGCCTTAAAACATTTACATCTCTTGAAAAGGCAAATCAGAAAATGCATGATGATTTTGGTATCATCCATTTTTTTGATAATAATGAAGAATTGGAAACACTTAAAGAAATCATTTCAGTTAATCATAAAATTGTAGAAGAACCTGACAGAGTCGAATATGGAGATTTTCAAACCAACTCTGATCTGGCAAACAAGGTCATATTGCATTTATCATCAAGGGAAATATCACCTGAGATTTTAATTGAGCCAACTTGTGGAAAAGGAAATTTCATTATTGCATCATTACGCAGCTTTAAAAACATAAAAAACATCTATGGGGTTGAGATTTACAAGCCTTATGTGTGGGAAACCAAATTTAGCATTGTAGATTTTTTTCTTAATAACACAAATACCAACAAACCTAAAATTTCGATTATTCATTGTAATATTTTTGACTATAAGTTTGAGGAGATAGCAAAAACTCATTCAAACAAAAATGTTTTAGTGATAGGAAACCCGCCTTGGGTGACCAACTCAAAATTAGGTGGACTTAACTCGACCAATCTTCCAAAAAAGACAAATTTCAAAAATCATTCAGGTTTAGATGCAATGACAGGCAAGGGTAATTTTGATATTGCCGAATTTATAACACTGACGATGATTAAAACTTTTCAAAGTATGAAAGGTAATTTGTTGCTATTGGTTAAAAACTCAGTTATCAAAAACATTGTATATGATCAGAGAAAATACCGTTACAAAATATCAACTATTGAGAAACATTGCATCGACAGCAAAAAAGAATTTAATGTATCTGTGGAAGCAGCTCTTTTATATTGTCAACTCAACTCACCCCCAACGTTTGAATGCTCAGAATTTAACTTTTACAATAATAAATCCCCGTATCTCAGGTTTGGCTGGTTTAACGATAAGTTTGTTTCAAACTTCGACACCTACATTCATACCAGGAAAATTGATGGAGAATGTCCTTTTGTATGGCGGCAAGGCTTAAAGCATGACTGTTCAACCGTTATGGAGTTAGATAAAGTAAACGGATATTATATAAATGGATTGAATGAAGAAGTAAAACTGGAGGATGGATTAGTTTATGGTTTTCTTAAAAGTTCCGACCTTAAAAACACGGTAATCAATCGGACAAGAAAATTTACGATCGTAACCCAAAAGAAAGTTGGACAAGAAACCAACTATATCAAAACCAAATATCCAAATACCTATCAATACTTGTTGCAACATCAAGCATATTTTGATGCAAGAAAATCAAGCATTTATAACAATAAACCATTATTTTCAATATTCGGTATTGGAGACTATTCATTCAAAACCTACAAAGTTGCCATTTCTGGGCTTTACAAGACATTTCATTTTACACTTATTCTCCCCCAAGACAATAAACCGGTAATGCTCGACGATACGTGTTATTTAATTGGTTTTGAAAAAGTAGAATTTGCCGTTTACTCCCTAATACTTTTGAATTCTGATACTGCAGTTCAGTTTTTACAATCAGTAACTTTTGCGGATGCAAAGAGAACTTTTACCAAAGATGTATTAATGCGGATTAACCTTTTAGAATTGGGTCGAACGATTGATAAACAATATTTAGATAGTGAATTGATTAAATTAAATGAAAAGTACAAGATTAATTTATCATTAGATTTATGGGATAGTTTTATAAATGTAATGAAACCAATTAAAGAAAGTCAAATGAAACTATTTGGATAAAATAAAGAATCACCATAAAAAATCCGGATGAAACCATTCACCCGGATTTGTTTTTTCTATCAGTTCAGGCTATTTTATTACTCCTTTACCAATAACCAACCGCTGAATTTGGTTGGTTCCTTCGTAAATCTGACATAGTTTGGCGTCACGCATCATTTTCTCTACCAAATATTCAGTTGAATAGCCTTCGCCTGCCATAATCTGCACGGCATCTGTAGTTACTTTCATGGCCATATCTGAGGCAAGCAATTTGGCCATGGCAGATAGCGTATTCGCTGTTTTCTGACCTGTATCATAAGCCCAGGCTGCATTCCATGTTAATAAGCGGGCAGCTTCTATTTCGGTTGCCATATCGGCAATCATAAAACTGACCCCCTGGTTAACAGTGATAGGTTTACCGAATTGAATTCGGTTTTTAGCCCAGTTCTTCGAGGTTTCGTAGGCTTCACGAGCATTACCAATACTCAAGGCAGCAACGCCTGTACGGGTACGTTCAAAGGTTTTCATGGCCAATAAAAATCCTTGTCCATCTCCTCCGATCCGGTGATCGATGGGAATTTCAACATCATGAAATTTAAATTCGGTTTGAACAGAAGCCCTTTGCCCCATCTTCTTCAGGTCAGAAACAATTTCTACTCCGGGAGAATTGGTTGGAACAACAAAGGCCGTTAAACTACGTGCACCTTTTGAAGGATCGGTCAATGCAAAAACCGTAATAAATGAAGAAACGCTTCCATTGGTGATATAGCGTTTATGTCCATTCATAATGTATTTATCGCCATGAAGAATGGCCTGAGTCTTAATTCCGGCCACATCTGAACCGGCATTGGGTTCGGTGAGTGCATAAGCGGCCACGCTTTGTTCCTCGCTAATCTGACCAAAAAATCTTTTTTTCTGTTCTTCAGTAGCACCCAAATACAGAGGTGTTAAAGCCAGCGTGTTGGCATCCATGCAAATACCAATACCAACGCAACCTGCACCTAATTCTTCTGAAGCCAGAGCACTTTCAAAAATGGTATGTTCGCTTCCTCCGTAAATTTTTGCCATCGGTCCGTTCATCAGGCCTTCTTTGTAGGCTTGTTTTACTACATCCCAGGGGAATGTGGCCAGTTCGTCATACTTTCTGGCATTCGGGCGCATGTGGCGGTTAGCAAAATCACGAACTTTCTCCTGAAGTTCAATCTGTTTGGGTTCTAATGAGAAATCTACCATTTTGTAGTGTGTGTTAATGAATGAAATGAGTTGTGAATAATTTGACCCCGAAAATAGATAAAAAATCAATCCCCCGACGAGTTTTTGCTTAATTTCGTATGTTCATCCTTTAATTTGTACAAGGATATAAATTCAATCGGTATTCAGGGTACACTGACCAAAATAATGTAAATACAAAATTCACTGTGAGCCATTCTTCCATACGCAACGGATTTAGTACCTATCTTCAGCTCGAACGAGGACTGTCGGTCAATACCCTTGATGCCTATTTGCATGATGTGGATTTGTTTTTCAAGTTTCTGGAAGAATCTGGTCATATTGGTGGGTTCGACTCCATCAAACTTGAAAAATTACAGGATTTCATCGGGTTTATTTCAGACATGAAGCTTGGACCAACTTCACAGGCAAGGGTTATTTCGGGGATTAAGTCATTTTTCAGGTATCTGATGATCGAAAGACTGGTTGAAACCGATCCTACCGAACTGATCGAATCTCCACAGCTTGGGTCAAAACTCCCCGAGTATTTAACCATTGAGGAAATAGAGAAGCTGATGGCTCAGATAGACTTATCGTCGCCGCAAGGCGAACGAAACAAAGCCATAGTGGAAACGCTGTATGGATGCGGGTTAAGGGTGTCGGAACTGGTAAATATGCATGTTTCGGATTTGCATCTCAGGGAAGGAATTATTACTGTTACCGGTAAAGGCGACAAGCAAAGGCTGGTGCCGCTCGGGAAGATGGCCGAGAAGCAAATTAATATTTACCTGAAACAGGTAAGAATTCATGCAACACCAGTTAAAAAGGCCGAGAATATACTTTTTCTCAATAACCGGGGCGGAAAGCTGTCGCGTCAGATGGTATTTATTATGGTTAAAGACCTGGTGCAGAAAGCCGGCATCCTGAAAACCATCAGCCCCCACACCTTCCGACATTCCTATGCAACTCATCTGGTGCAGGCAGGAGCCAATCTGAGGGCCGTGCAACAATTACTCGGTCATGCTTCCATTACTACCACCGAGATTTACACACACCTTAACACCCGCGATTTAAGGAAGGCTATATTGAAATACCATCCACGCAATACTACTTTTTAGAATTAAAAAGTGAGCCAGGGTTTTGGTTCAACCGAGACGATGCGGGTCAAACCCGCTTCTAACTACACCGATTGAATATTTCCGTGTTCGTCGATGAACATACCAAAATTCATATAGACCAAAGCGCCTTCGCGGAAGAAAAAGTCCATCATGCTTTCTTCATACGAAAGCCTGATTTCATGGCCTTCACCACCTTCATCATCTTCTGTTTCAGTCTCATATGCTTTAAGTCCGTGTTGATTCATCAAATCCACGATAAATTCCTGTGTGGTACCTAAAATCTTTTCCCCAAACAGGGTTGTGTCCGGATGGTCTACTTCAATACCAGCCAGAATTTGTGAAGCCAGACCCACGAAGAATGCAGAAAATCCTGCCTTCCAGTAATGCAGGACAGTGGTATTCATTTGCTCATCTTCATCAAAATTGTCAATTTCTTCGGGTTCCCCAAATTTTTCCACGAATTCATCAATGCCCAACCCAAAGGTAATATTTCCGTATCCTTCGTTTGGTTTAATCTCAAAGTTATTCAGCATTTCAATGTTTTTATATAATTAATTATCAAATATTTTCAAAATAAGTAAGCTACTTAAAAGGTGAATCAGGTTCCTTGGCCATGTGGTTAAAAACCATTTTATCGAGCAGATCAGGGAAAAAATGATTGATCAAATTAGTCAACTTGCCCTGTGAAGTCAGAATAATTTTATTCTTGCGTTTGCCGATGGCATTGTAAATGTGAAGTGCTACTTCATCGGCCGTCATCATGCTGTTTTCGTCACGGGGCGATTCCCCCTGCATCGATCCATCGGCATTTAAAGCTGTGTTGCGGATATTGGAAGCCGTAAAACCCGGAAATGCAACCAGTACATGCAAACCTTTCTTCAGGTTTTCGATACGCAGCGCCTGCATAAATCCATTCATGGCAAACTTGGAGGCAGAATAACCGGTCCGGGCCGGAAGACCCTTGATTCCGGCAACCGAGGACACTCCCACAACACTTCCTTTTTGCTTTAACAGATAAGGCAAAGCATATTTCGTGCAATATACAGTTCCCCAGAAATTGATGTCCATGAGTTTTTTTATGACAGAAAGATCCACGTCCTCAAACAGTGCCCGCATTGAAATCCCAGCATTGTTAATTAAAATATCAATAGTTCCAAAGCTGTCTATAGCCGTTACAATCAGGTTCTTGCAGTCGTTTTCGTTACTTACATCGGTTTGCATAAATACTACTTCACCACCCGAAAGTCTAATCTCTTCGGCCACTTCCATCAGGTTGTGATGATTTCGTGCTCCAATAACGACTTTTGAGCCATTATTTGCAAAAAGATTTGCCAAAGCCTTACCTATTCCGGAGCTGGCTCCGGTAATTACGACTACCTTTCCCTTCACTTTATTTTTTTTACAATGATAGCAATAATTCCTAATAAAAAGCAAATACTTAACTTTATTTGTGAATAGCTTATTTTTGCAAAAATGTTTCATTATGCAACTTACCAACCGACAACTTTTTCAGCAAAATCTGGCCCTGCCGGCCGAAGTACCCAATGCCCTGGAAATCGTTTATGCTGAAGGAATCTACTTATACGACATCAATAGCGACCGGTATATCGACCTGGTTTCGGGTGTATCGGTCAGCAATATTGGTCACAGGCATCCCAAAGTAATCAAGGCTGTGGAGGAACAGATGGGTAAATACATGCACCTGATGGTTTATGGAAAATACATACAATCGCCTCAGGTACAGCTGGCTGGCGCATTGGCCGCTGTACTTCCCGAAAGCCTGCGATCGGTATTCATGGTCAATTCAGGTAGCGAAGCCATCGAAGGTGCTTTAAAACTGGCCAAAAGAGCCACCGGACGTAGCGAGATCATTGCTTTCGAAAATGCGTATCATGGTAGCACGCATGGGGCCTTAAGCGTCCTGGGAAATGAGGAAATGAAATCAGCTTACCGGCCCTTATTACCAGATGTAAAGTTTTGCGGCTTCAACGATCCCGAAATGTTCTCTTCCATCACCGAACGTACAGCATGTGTGATAGTGGAACCCATACAGGCAGAAGCGGGAATTATCATCCCCGACAAGGGCTGGATAAAAAAGCTTCGCTCCCGTTGTACGGATACCGGAACCCTGCTGATTTTTGATGAAGTACAAATGGGCTTTGGCAGAACAGGCAAGTTGATGGCTTTTGAAAATTTTGAAGTAGGCCCGGATATTCTTTGTTTGGCCAAAGGCATGGGTGGCGGAATGCCCATTGGTGCCTTTGTAGCTTCACGTGAACTCATGAATCTGCTCACGTTTAACCCGGCTTTAGGGCATATTACTACTTTTGGAGGACATCCGGTATGTGCCGCTGCCGCCTTGGCCAGTCTGGAGGTCATTCTCAGCGAAGGACTGAGTTTACATGCTGAACTCAAAGGAAAGCAGTTTGTACAATTACTTGAAAAGCATCCTATGGTAGCCGAAATCCGACAAATTGGATTGATGCTGGCTGTGGAAATAGTGCCAGGATTTCAGGTAAGTAAACTGGTTAAAATCCTGCAAAAGAACCGACTGATTGTGGATCAGTTCCTGTTTAATTCCACCTCTTTCCGCATTGCCCCTCCCCTGACCATCACCAATGATGAAATAAACCACGCTGTGGCTTTGGTTATTAAAAGCTTAAACGAACTAAAAATATCATGAAACAACTAACGCAACTCATTGTACTACTTATAACTACACTTCAACTTTCGGCACAACTGGCCGTAACCATTCCAGGCGAATTTGAGAAAAAAGAAAGTCTTATCCTTACATGGAGCAACCAGCAGGAACTAAATCTGGTAACCACCCGAATTATTTCAAATGTCCAACACCAGATAGATACGGTTTGGGTATTATATCAAACCGCTCCGGTAACCATTGACACCGCTGCAATACATCAGTTTTTGCTTTCCAACGGTGCCACCATGGTGCATGTTCAATTTCTTGAAGTTCAATACCAAAGTCCATGGATTGGAAACTATGGCCCCATTACTGGGTTTGCTGCTTTTGAAAATGATTTGGAACGGTTTATTTTCAACCCGGGTTATGCATGGAACGAATCACCGGAAGACGACAGTATTCCGGCCCGGTTGGCAGATATCTGGAATTGGCCTGTGGCGGATATGGGATTGCAGCTAAATGCAGGAAACCTGCTCCATGATGCGATCAAGCGTGGCTTTTCAACCAAAAAAGTTCTCGGCATGAATCCACAACTTACTGAGGCAGAGATTAAAGCGCGATTGATAGAAAAATATAACCTGAGTGATTGGGTTTTCCTGGATACCCTCGCACACAGTGGTGGTGGCCCGAACAAAAACCTGGACATGATGATGAAAGTGCTGGATTTTGAAACCCTGCTGGTTTCGGAATACCCGGATACCTTGCCTGATTATCAGGTTGTAGAACAGAATGTAAGCATTCTTCAAAGTTTAACTGATGCTTTTGGTGTACATTATACCATTTTCAGAATTCCTGCCCCTCCCCGGGCTGATGGTACTTTTGGAGCTTCACCGGAGGATGAAATGCGAACCTATACCAATTCACTGATTTTGAACCATCAAATCATTATTCCATCCTTTGGATTGCCCTGGTACGATTCTGTGGCCACTGCCGTATATCAGGAAGCCATGCCGGGATATCAGATTATTTCAGTGGATGCAAGTGCCATTTCGCCCCTGAATCAGGGTATTCACAACCTGACCAATTCACTTCCCCAGGGCCATTATCTGAGAATTGAGCACCGAAAAATAATCGGTCAGCAGGCCTTTCAGGCAGATTTTCAGATCACCTGTATGTCAAAGGCAGGCGATCTGGTGGAAGAAATGTGGCTGTACTACAAACTGAATGCTGACACAGTTTATCAAAAAACGCCGGTATATCTGGTTTGTCCGGAACATTTTGGCGTTATTCATGGACTTTCTGAAACGGATACGGTTCATTACTACCTGGAGTCTATTTCTTCTGCCACAACAACCAGATATCCGCTGTCTGCGCCCAGTGGAAATTTCACGTTTTGGTTTGATGTGATCTCAGGAGTGGAGGCTCCCGATGATGTGAATTCTTTTGCTGTTTATCCCAATCCCGGAAACGGTGAATTTGAAGTAACGTTTCCCGATGATATCAGCCATGCAAAGCTGCTGTTGTATCATTTAAACGGGAAGATAATTCTTGAGAAATCAGTTAAGAACCACCAAAAAATTGATGTCAGGTCGGAGTTGTCGCCCGGAATTTACTTACTTCGGTTAAAATCATCAGATCAAGATGAAACCATAAAGCTTTTAATTCGTTAAGATGCCCGTTTTTAAATTACCCAAGACCTGTGTATTTCCAGAGCCGGATTTCTCTGAGCCCGATGGGTTATTGGCCTATGGTGGTGATTTAAGCGTAAAAAGATTGTTGGCAGCATATTCAAAAGGGATATTCCCCTGGTTTTCCGACAACGATCCTATTTTGTGGTGGTCACCCGACCCTCGCATGGTACTCTATCCCAAAGAATTAAAACGGCATAAAAGTCTGCGAACACTGATTAGGAGCAATAAATTCAGTGTTACCTTTGACACTTCCTTCGAGGCGGTAATCAGAAAATGTGCGGAAGTCGCCCGGACAGGGCAACCCGACGGCACCTGGATTACGGAAGAAATGATACAGGCCTACCTGAAGCTACATCAGAAAGGTTTTGCCCATTCGGTTGAAACATGGTACGAAAATCAACTGGTTGGAGGATTGTATGGTGTTTCCATTGGTGGTATGTTCTTTGGGGAATCCATGTTTCACCTAATGAGCAATGCATCCAAAGTGGCTTTGTGGCACCTGGTGGATCTGCTCCTGAGTTGGGATTTCGACCTGATTGATGCACAGCAGGAAACGAACCACCTACGAAACATGGGCGGAAAGTTAATAGGTAGGAAAGTTTTTTTACATTTGTTGGTTCAATCGACGGCAAAGTCTTCGCGGATTGGAAACTGGAGCAGGGAAGTTGAAGGAAAAACACATGTGATTGAAAGATAAAACCAGAACTAATGGAAAAAAGAAAAGCGTTTATGAAGGAGGCCATTTCGTTGGCTATGGGCAATGTAGAACACAGTCATGGAGGGCCTTTCGGGGCTGTGGTAGTGAAAGACGGAAAAGTGATTGGCGCAGGAGCCAATCAGGTAACCGCTTCCAACGACCCTACAGCACATGCCGAAATTGTTGCCATTCGAGAAGCTACTACCAAACTGGGTACCTTCGATCTGACCGGATGCGAGATTTATGCCAGTTGCGAACCCTGTCCTATGTGTTTAGGAGCCATCTACTGGGCCAAGATTACCAAGTTGTATTATGCTGCCACTAAGGACGATGCCGCAAAGGCCGACTTCGACGATTCGTATATCTACAAGGAATTTGCATTGCCCAAAAATGAACGTACCATGGTTTCGCTTCAAATGATGCGTGATGATGCGGTTAAGGTGTTTGAAGCCTGGAATAAGAGTGAAAATAAGGTTCCGTATTAAACAAAAGATTACCTCAAATCAAAATATTGATTCTAATTGAAATGCGAAAGCCCGATTAACATTTGATAAACGATCTTTTTTAACGAAATAATTCTAAACTTAACCCTTTAGTATTTAATGAATTTTTTGTTAGCTGATTTGAAAGCGGTTATACAATTTAAAATGTAGACTCCCGAAGGCAGGTCTTCAACACTTATCTTATCGAAACCTGAAGTTACCGTTTTGTAGTTTCTACCATTAATACTGATGATATTTATTTTCTCAATCAATATTTCACTTTCAATCGAAAGATAACCTGAAGCGGGATTTGGAAGAATATTTATTTCTAAATTTAATCCTTCGGTATAGTTTGTCTCAGTTACTGTTAGAGGTACAATGTTGATGTTAAACCCTTCCTCCCGGAATACAACTCCATTAATTCCAACAGAATCACAGTATATATGATAGCACCCATTCCCATCGTCAACAGTTAGACATAAATGGAATGGCCCTGGAGACATATAGGTATGATTGGGATAAGGCATTATTGAGGTAATCCCGTCACCGAAATCCCAATAATAAGATAAGTTATCACCTACAGAACTATTTACAATTGTTATGTTGTCCAGCGTTGTATCAGGGAAAATAACAAAGCCTGCATTACATTGAAGCGGGAGTTCTACCTCTGTTACGACAAGAGTATCAATAAAATAGTCAAAGCAGGAAACAGTACTTGTACTATCTCTAATTGTTAGAACAATTAAATACGTCCCATTTGTATTAAACGTATGCTCAGGATTTGTTTCGTTTGAAGTGTATCCATCGCCAAAAGCCCAGTGTGTCATGTTGAAGTTTCCCTGTGAACGATTTGTAAATGAGTAATTACCATTACCATTATCAGAATAGAAATAGTTGGCAGACAGGACATCGGTTGTGTCAAAAAGAGCTATATCCATATTAGCTATTGAATCACCACAGTGCAATTCAATAATTTCATACTGGTTACATGTGTTTGGAGCGGAATTGAAATAAGTTTCAAGAAAATAGCTGCTGCTGTCAGCGTCTGCATTAGCACTAACAACATAATATCCTGAATGGTCAACCGGGAAACTGTACTTGCCATTGGTGTCAAGGTTGACTGTACTAATGAGCTTAATTTCTGATTCGTTAACACTGTATATGAATGCTAAACCATCGGTTAAGTGGACACTGTCATACGAAACGGTTCCGCTTATCCACATTGATTCGCAATATCTTGCTACCCCATAGGCTGCTAATCGAAACCATTTGTTATTAAAAGGATCTGCTGCTGCATTTTCCAAAATTAAACCATTTGGAGAGGGATAGTCAATAAAGTTGATCCCGTCATAACTGGTAACTCCATCATTTGTTGTAATCCACAATTTGTTGTTTTTATCAATGGCAAGGCCATTTACGATGGAATGCATAAATCCATCAGTGGTAGTAAGCTCTCTCCAGTTATTTCCATCGAATTTAAAAAGTCCTTTTGAATATGACCAAACCATTCCGCTAGAGTCGACTACAATTGAATTGATATAAGCGTTTGCTCCTCCACAATATAATGTATCGGTCGACCATGATGAACCATCGTATTTGCCAATAATGCCCAAGGTAAAACCGACCCATATGTTATTGCTGCTATCCAAGGCCAGCGAATTTACAGCACCGTAGGGGGCTAAATTGTTAGTAGGAATATACGACCAGTCTACACCATCAAACTTGCACAAACCCGTGCCACCGAGCCATATATTACCTGATTTATCCTCTAAAAAGTCTTTAGCATTGCGAAATTGGTTTCCCTCCAGTACAATTACATCCTCACCATTTAGAATAGTCACCCCAGCATTGATTATTCCAAACCAGATTCTCCCGAAGCTATCGTCCTCTGTTGCTTCAATAGTAATTCCAGATAGCCCGTTACGTGAATCATATCCATTCCATGTTGTTCCATCAAAAAAGGAAGCCCCTCTCTCAGTATCAAACCACACTCCTTTATCAGTACCTTCAATGTCGTTAATCCAATTATCTATTAAGCCATCACGGGTGGTGTAATCTGTATATTCTATACCATTATAGAGAGATATTCCACCACCTGAACCAAGCCAGATATCGCTGTTATTACCTGCAAGAAGAACATCTATATATTTTAAACTTAGTCCATTCTCTGAATTGAAGCTTGTCCAATTGCTACCATCAAATCTTGAGGCACCTACACGCGTCCCAAACCATACATTACCACTGCTGTCGCAAGCGATCGATTCTATACTATCTGATATCAAACCATCTGATTTCGTGTAATTTGTAAATGTTGAAAAATCGAATTTTGAAACTCCCTTATCCCGTGATCCAAACCAGATGTTACCAGAATTATCAATAGAAATACTTACAATTAAACTATCTATCAGCCCATCATCAGTTGTATAGCTGGTCCAAACAGAACCATCGTACATTTTTAATGCAGATGCAACAACTCCTGGTGCATAATCGTACCCTGATACCCAAAGGTTATTATTTTGGTCAACGGCTAATGCCGAGATATTATAATTAGTGTAATATTTTGTTGTATCGTTTTGACCAGTTTGAGGATTTTTAACTACCTGGAGAAACGTGCTTCCAAAATTAACGTGTGTAAAGGCATTTCCATCGTATTTAATTAAACCCTGGTTTGTACCAAACCAGATAATGCTATCAGCAGGGCATATCTCGTCAATACTTTCGTTAGGCAATCCATTAGCATTATTATAAATTGTCCATGTGTTTCCGTCGTATTTTGATACTCCTTTCGACATCATATTTGCCGTCCAAACATTATTGTTCTTATCAACTGCAATACTTTTTATCCCGAATGAACCAGGTACACTGTCAAACGGAAATTGAGTAACCCATTCTTCATGATTGTACATTGATACTCCTCTGTCTGTAGATATCCATATGTAGCCCGATGTATCTTTTGCCATACCGGTTACACCATTAGACATAAGCCCATTGCTCCCGGTATTTGATGTGCTTAGTATTGTCCATTGCCCCTGAGCACAGATTGTATGAATATTAGTTACAATGATTACAATAAATGCCATGATGGAAGTGATTTGCATTTTTCTCATATATGTTTGTTTAATACACTATTTCGGAAGGTTCGTATTTTGCCTCAAAAATATGAAATTTTCGTTTTATTAAGAATAATTATTTTATTACGTTAGCCAAATTGCAGAAAATTTTAAAAGTAAGATTGCATATGACCTAAATTAAGCATACCTCAATGCCTTCGCTGGCATAATATGTGTGATGGTAAAGGCCGGTATCATCAAAACAAAAAAGGTAACAACCAGTACGCCAATGTTCAACAGAAAAAAAGCGCTGATAGACAATTCAACCGGAACATAGTCGATATAATAGGATTCGGGCGGGAGCTTTATCAGTTGTAATGTTTGTTGCATGAAAATAAATGCAAGTCCCAGGAGGTTGCCCCAGAACATACCCCTGAGGATAATCCTGCCGGTTTTGATAAGAAAAATACGTTGTATCGTAGCATTGTTCGCGCCAAGCGCCTTGAGCAAACCTACCATGTTGGTTCGTTCGATAATGATGATCAGCAACGTGGATATCAGGGTGATGGAGGCTACCAATGCAAGCAAAGTGAGAATGACAATCACATTCATGTCCAATAAGTCCAGCCAATCAAAAATCTGGGGAAAGGCATCCAAAACCGTAACAATGTTCAGGTTATAAGGAATCTCCTTATAGAGTTCCATAGAAGTTTCCCTGATTTTGTCCGGATCCTTCAGATCGATTTCAATGGCTCCCACCTGGTCATCTGTCCAACCGTTTAGCTTTTGAATATGCCGGATATCACCAATCAAATAGGCATTGTCGAATTCTTCGAGACTGGTATTGAAAAATCCGGAAACCGTGAGCTTTCGGCCCCTGGCCTGACTTTCATCTTCTTCGATAAACCAAATCCGCAGGTCGTCATTGAGGTGGAGGTTTAGTTTATTGGCCAGCGTTTGCGAAATCAACACTTCATTGGTTTTTTGTTCACCATTGAAATTCGGAAAATGTCCCTTAGTCAGGGAACTGATCAAAAAAGTTGAATCGTAATCCACTCCTGCTCCTTTAAAGATAACACCCTGGATTTGATCTTCAGTCTTCGCCACGCCAGCTTTCTTTGCGGTAAATTGTACATGGCTGATTTTCGGGTTCGTCATCAAACTTTGTACAAATTCGCTGGTTATATCAACAGGTTGTCCTTCAAGTGATTCGTTATTATCGAATGGCACAATTTGCAAATGTGAGGTAAAGCCGGTAACTTTGTCGCTGATGCTATGCTTAAAGCCCACCACAATGGCTACGCTGATAAGCATTAGCATTACACTGAGGGCAATGCTGACAACGGAAATGCGCACTACCGGACGGGACAGGTTGTCTGCTCCTTTTCCAGAAATGCGGTTTGCAATGAAGTATGCAAATTTGGGTGTTGCCATAGTGGGCACAAATTTAACAAAAGCAATATTACATGAAGACTTTCGGTCTGTTGATTAGTGGTTTATTTGTTTTTATGGTTTTTCCCTTTCGGGGATGCGCCCAAAATTCACCGCAACTGGTTGAATACAACGAAGTTGTTACGGGAGCACAACAGATGTTGGCCTATCTTCCGCTGCTAAAAGGTAAACAAGTAGCATTGGTGGCCAACCAGGCTTCCCTTGTAGGAGAAACTCATCTTGCAGATACGTTGTTGAGTTCGGGGATAGCTCTGAAGAAGATATTTTGTCCGGAACATGGCTTTAGAGGTACTGCCGATGCCGGAGAGTTGGTTAACGACAGTATTGATCCTGAAACAGGTATTCCGCTGGTTTCACTTTACGGAGATCACAAGAAGCCCACACAAGAAGACCTGGCAGGAATAGATGTGGTGGTATTTGACCTGCAGGATGTGGGCGTTCGGTACTATACCTACGTAAGCACTGCGGCTTTCGTGCTGGAAGCATGTGCTGAAAATGGAATCAGCATGGTACTTCTCGACCGTCCCAATCCAAATGGGTATCTGATTGACGGGCCTGTGCTGGAAGTCCCATATCGTTCTTTTGTAGGAATGCACACAGTCCCAATTGCCTACGGAATGACCATTGGCGAATACATTCGGATGGTGTTGGGGGAAAAGTGGATTAATCCCTCCGAAACAGCCAATCTCGTGGTGATTCCCCTCAAACAATACAACCATCAAATGCTAGTGAAATTGAATGTTAAACCAAGCCCCAATCTACCTACATGGCAATCGGTTTATTTGTATCCTTCGCTGTGTCTTTTTGAAGGTACGGATGTGAGTGTGGCCCGGGGAACAGCATTTCCCTTCGAAGCCTATGGGGCTCCCTGGTTTTCTTTGGGGAGTTTTTCGTTTACGCCGAAATCCATTCAGGGAATGAGTACGCATCCAAAATTTGAGGGACAGGTTTGCTACGGGCAAAACCTGAAAGTATTTGCTGAATATTATAATAGCAACCCAATAGAATTAAATCTTACCTGGTTGATCACAGCCTATCAGCTATCTCCTGACAAGGCAAAATTCTTTAATACCTATTTTGACAAACTGGCAGGAACCGATCATCTTAGGAAGGATATTATCGCCGGAAAGGATGAAAAAGAGATCAGGGAAAGCTGGAAAAGTGATTTAGATAATTTTAAGTTAATTAGAGAAAAGTACTTATTATATCCTTAGATACTGCTTTTTATAAATTAAAACTCAATAACAAATCCCACCAACACCTGGATAAACCTCACTTTTCTTTCATCGATGCGTACACCGGTCGGAGTACTAAAAGGAAAGGACATTTGCCTGCTGATATATTCCCCATCAAGTTTACAACCCAAACCTCTTTTGAACATATATTTCATTCCCAGACCGGGGATTACAATAACCCCATCATCCCGTGAGGAAGTAATTTCGTAGGTAAGTGGGCCTACGAAGTAGAATTGTGCACGATAAACCTGATAAGGCGTATTCGATCTCATATAACCTGCAAGCAGCTTTCCTGTGACAGTCAATCCCTCCAGAATTGGATATCTCCCATAAACGCCACCCACAATGGTGGTGGTCTGAAAAGACTCGGATCTTATGCTCAGGTTTTCCAAAGAGGGTTCAGCCTCCATTTTTTTCTGAGTCAGTGAAGTCAAATCTATGGGATTATTATTGATATTCGCCTCTATACCAACGCCAAAATTTGGGAGAAAAAACCAGGTTGCCTCACCACCATAACTGATGCCTGGGCGGGCAAAACAATCTTCATCTAAAGTGGTTCCGGCAAATTGCCCCAATGGCATTGAAATCCCTGATTGTAAACACACAAACAGGTCATTTTGTGCTTGAAGTCCCGAATTTAATATTCCAAAAAAAGCAATAGTTATCAGGGTAACAATTCGAATGACGATCCTCATATTCATTGAATTTTTTAAGTTGGTAAATTTAGGATTTATTACTGAGTTCCCCTTTAATCAAACCTGACAATTCACACAAATTATTAACATGAGTAACGATAACAAATTCCTTTGATGTTTCAATATCAACAATCAGGGTTTTGTTAAAGCAACTCTTGTATATATATCCAGGTCATCCATGCTTGAATGAGATATATCTTTATTTTTACCAGGAATTAACATACCACACCGATGAAGTATTTTACACGATTTTTCGCTCTGTTCTTTGTACTCATGTTGGTAGAAGTTGCCACTTCCCAACCATGGAAAAATTTGCTTCCGCAAGAAAAAGCAGACAAAACGGAGCTTAGTTTCTATGATTATCAAAAGGCTTTTTATGAATATTGGGAGCCATATCATGTGGATAAAGGCTATTATCTCAACCGCGATGGGGAGAAAGCAAAAGCCCATGGCTGGAAACAGTTTAAACGCTGGGAATGGTATTGGGAAAACCGGGTCGATAAAGTAACCGGGGAATTTCCGACTACTTCCACCTGGGACGTTTACCGGGAAGAAAAGTCCAGGGCAAACAAAAGTCTGGCAGGTAACTGGACCTCAATGGGTCCCACCTATACGGGGGGTGGTTATGCCGGTTTGGGACGTATTAACAGTATTGCATTTCATCCAACAAACAACAATATCATTTATATTGGTGCAGCATCCGGTGGAATTTGGAAAACTTCAAATGGCGGATCCAACTGGATTCCGCTTGGCGATGACAATGCCGCTCTCGGTGTGAGTGACATCATTGTGATTGAAAATGGAGCTTCCGAAACCATCTACCTGGCTACAGGCGATAAAGACCATTCAGATACCTATTCGATTGGGGTGTTAAAGTCTACCAATGGTGGTACCACCTGGCAAACCACGGGTCTGGACTGGACTGCAAATCAGCAACGTCTGGTTTACAGATTGTTGATAGATCCTTCAAATCAAAACCTGCTATATGCCGCTACATCCAATGGTTTTTATATGACCAACAATGCAGGCACCACCTGGACACAACTCGTAACCACTGATTTTGTAGATGTTGAGTTCGAGCCAGCCAACAGCACTGTTCTGTATTCAAGCAACAATTATGGCAAAATTTATAAAAGCACCAACAGTGGCGTTTCATGGAGTGAGATTTATAGTATATCCGGAGGAGCCCGCACAGAACTCGCCGTTACGGCTGACAACCCAAATGTGATTTACGCTTTGGCTGGCAATACCATCAATAGTGGTTTAAAAGCAGTTTATAAATCCACAAACAATGGCGCTTCATTCACTAAGATTTTCGACTCATATAATCTCTTGGGATGGAATTGTGATGGTGACGACTATGGAGGACAAGCATGGTATGATCTCTGTATTGCAGCTGATCCCAACGATGCAAACACTGTTTTTGTTGGTGGTGTAAATACCTGGAAATCTGTAGATGGAGGAATCAGCTGGGATATAAGCTCTAATTGGGCAAGTAGTTGCGGGGGTACTGCGGCTATCGTGCATGCCGACAAACACACTTTGGTATACCGCAATGGTACTTCGGTGCTGTTTGAAGGTAATGATGGTGGTATTTATAAAACCGAAAACAATGGAAGCTCGTGGTCACATATAGGAAACACATTGGCCATTAGCCAGATGTACCGTATTTCGTGTGCTCAAACCAACAATACAGATGTGATGACCGGGCTGCAGGACAATGGATCGAAATTGCATGCCAACAATGGTTGGACAGATGTATACGGAGGTGATGGCATGGAATGCATCATCGATTTCACAAACGACAATACGCAGTATGCCTCTTTGTATTATGGGGATGTTTTCAGGACAACTGATAAGTGGGGCTCTTCTGACCCCATCACCAACAGTATTTCAGGTAATGCAGCATGGGTGACGCCGTACACGCTCGATCCCAACGATCACAATACCATATACATCGGATTTCAGGATGTATGGAAATCGATTAATCAGGGTTCAAACTGGATACAGATCAGCACCTGGGGTGGAAATACCTTGCAGTCGCTTGCCGTAGCCCCTTCCAATTCAAGTTATATTTATGCAGGTACCTACAATACTTTATATGGCACAACCAATGGGGGTGGAACCTGGAGCAACATTACAGGGTCGTTGCCTGTTGGTACTTCCAGCATTACGTATGTTTGGGTTAAGCATGATGATCCTTCTACACTTTGGGTTACCATGAGCGGTTTTAACAACCTGGGCGTTTTTGAGAGTACCAACGGAGGTAGCACCTGGACAAATATTTCAACCGGATTGCCTGAAATACCTGTCAACAGCATCATTCAAAATAAGCAAAATACCTCTGAAGTTGAATTATATGCCGCCACCGATGTCGGAGTTTATCTAAAGCTGGGAACCAGCAACTGGGTTCCGTTTTTTAACGGATTGCCCAATGTGGTTGTCAATGAGTTGGACATCTATTATGATGATGTCAATCCTGAAAACAGTTTGCTCAGGGCAGGTACTTTTGGTCGTGGGTTATGGGAGTCGGATCTGTTTTCCAATGTAGCAACGCCACCCACCGCAGATTTTATAGCAGACTATACCACTGTCGTGGTGAATGACATCGTCACCTTTACCGATCTGAGTACCGGTACTATGGATTCATGGAGCTGGACTTTTGGTGATGGCAATTCTTCTACCGATCAAAACCCTACCCATGCCTACACAGCGGAAGGCGTTTATACGGTGTCGCTTACCGTTTCCGGGACACAAGGGTCAGATACTGAAACTAAAACCGATTATATTGCTGTAACGGCTATTCCCGCGCCAGTGGCTGATTTTGAGGCTACCCCTCTGACAGGAACGGAACCGCTGGAGGTTACATTTACCGATCTTACCACAGGAGATGTTAGTGCATGGAGTTGGGATTTTGGTGATGGTACTCAGTCTACAGATCAAAATCCTGTTCATACCTATGCTACCTATGGTGTTTACACAGTTTCGCTAACAGCCACCGGCCCCGGAGGCGATAACACCAATACAAAAACCGATTACATTACTGTGGTCGCAATACCTCCCGTAGCTGATTTTGAAGCCACTCCGGTAACCGGTAATGCACCGCTCTTTGTTTCATTTAACAGTCTTTCGACGGGAGAAATTTACAGTTGGATTTGGGATTTGGGCAATGGCGGCGAAGCTTCAGGAGAAAATGTTTTCTTTACTTATAACGATCCCGGATATTATACAATAACCCTTACTGTTACAGGTCCCGGTGGTACCGATGTGATGACCAAAACCGATTATATCGAAGTATTCCCTGCAAATCCACCTGTTGTCGATTTTTCGGCCACTCCTACTTTCGGAGAAGCACCGCTTCAGGTTACTTTCACCAACCTGACCACCGGAGAAGTGGATCAATACGACTGGAGTTTTGGTGATGGTGGCACTTCACAGGATGTGAATCCTGTTCATGAGTATGTGGCCGTGGGTAATTATACGGTAGCACTCACCGCCACCGGACCAGGTGGAACGGTTACAGAAACCAAAGTGGACTATATTTTGATTCCAGTGGGTATAGACAATGAAACAACAGGAGCTTATATTGTGTACCCAAATCCGGTTACGCATACCCTCCAAATACAATTTCCTGACAAGCAGAAGCGTGATTTAATCCTCACCAATGTTGCAGGAAATCAGTTGTTTGAAACGACCTCGGAAGATTTAGAAAGACAATTGGACATGTCAAAATACAAATCCGGAATCTATTGGCTCACCATTCGCGAAAAGGGCGAAACAGTGGCCCGGGTAAAGGTGATCAGGAAATAGCCATCAAATGGCCAAATACAAAAAACGCTGTCGTCAGACGGCGTTTTTGTTTTTATAATGAATTCTTTCCAATGACAAATCATCCATTTACCTTTCGGAAATGATAAAGTTCACCGAAGCGGTTGCGCCACTGGCATCTACTACAGTCATAGTATGGTTCCCGGGTTTTGGTGCAACCGATAGTTGATGGATGCCCTTGGTCACACCCACAAATTCATTGTCAAGGTGCCAGAAAACCTCACTCTCAAGCTCCCGGTGACTAATTTGCAGTACCAGTTGTTGCCGTGTTCCATCACTATCACGCGGAAGCAAAATGGTAGCACCCGGAATGGGATAAATAAATTTCATGAGGTCGGTTTCAGATTCCGGGCTGCATCCGGTTTTCCAGGGTGGCAGGCCACGGTACAAGGGATGTCCTTTTTTGTAATACCATTCCTGAATGGGCGGCAAAACAAAACAGTCGTAAGACACCATTTCCCCGATGGTGGCACAGGCCAGACTCAACCTCACTGTATGCAGACTATCGGTAAAAATTCGCTGGTGATAAGGGCAAACACTGCTTTCCAATCCTTTTTCGTACACCCGGATGGTGTCTGTATCAGGACAATAAAGTCCTGCACGGTGGCCACTTTGCTTACAAACAGCCACAGAAACCAGTTCGTCGTAAGGCGGGTAAAACTTGTTTGGGGTCTCCAGTTGTTGAAAAACTTCAAACATAAGCGGGGCGGCACTGGCTGTTCCGGTCAGGCCAGTTCTTCCTTCACCATCTGCATTTCCCACCCACACTCCTACAACATATTCGGCTGTAGTTCCAATAGCCCAGGCATCGCGAAAACCAAAGCTGGTTCCTGTTTTCCAGGCGATATTCAGTGAAGAGGCGAATTGCTCCCACCCTGCTTCCGACCCGGGCCTGTTGACTTGTTCCAGCGATTGGTAGGTTAACCAGATGGAAGCCGCATGTAATGGCACCTCTTCGGATAACTGCGCTTTTTGAACAGGTGCTGCTTCTTCCACGAACAAAAGAGGTTTGTCATACTCCTTGCCGGTATATTTTCCATATAAATGATCGTAATTTAAAACAGTTCGTGCCATGCCTGCATACATGCCGGTGAGTTCCCACAAGGAGGCCTCTCCCCCGCCTAGAATCATCGAAAGTCCATAGTAACCTGCCGGTTTGTCAAAAGAGGTGATTCCGGTTTTCTTTAGCAGCCGCAAGAAATTTCCTTCTCCAAAATCGCGCAACATGAAAATAGCCGGTACATTCAGCGAACGCGACAAAGCCTCAGATGCCGCCACCGAACCTGAATAGTGGTCGTCAAAATTGGTTGGATGGTAGTTGTTATAATAACTCGGAATGTCTGCTACCAGGGTATTGGGAAGAAGCATTCCGGCTTCCTGCATCCCGGCGTATAACAGAGGTTTCAGAATACTTCCCGTACTCCTTTTGGCCCGGATCACATCGACCGAGTTCTGGTGATTTCCACCTTCTGATTCAGCTGTATTTCCAACATAGGCCACCACTTGGTTATCAGGGACAGATACCACCAACACAGCAGCATTGTGTATATTGTTGCCGGATAATTGTTTGTGATGCTCTTCCACCAGTCGGTTTACCTGCTCCTGAAGCCTGAGGTTGATATGGGTTATCAACCGCTGACCGCGAAAATTATTCAGGCAATAATCTACCAGATGAGGTGCTACATTGGGTAATGGATAGGGTTTGTCGGGCAGTGGCTCCAATTTGGAAGCAACCATTGTCAGGCTATCCACAATTCCTTCCTGGTGCAATGCCTCCAATAGGCGGTTTCTTTTTGCCAAAAGAAGGGGTCGGTTTTTCCCGGGGTTAATCAGGGAGGGCGCATTGGGCAAAACGGCCAGCGTAGCCGCTTCGGCCCAGCTTAACGATGTAGCCGGATGGCCAAAATAACGCCAGGCTGCGGCCTCCACTCCTACTATATTTCCTCCCATCGGAGCATGATCGGTAAAATATTGCAGGATTTCCTCTTTGGAAGCATTTAATTCCAAAGCCACGGCTTGCGTAACTTCGGTAATCTTCTCAGGCAAGGTCCTCGATTTTCCCTTTCGTGACAATCGAATTACCTGCTGAGTGAGGGTGCTTCCCCCACGCACTACCTTTCCTGCTTTGAGGTTGGCAATCAGCGCATAGTAAATGGAAGCCGGATTAAATCCGGGATGTTCATAAAAATGACGGTCTTCAAACAGCAAAACAGCCTGTTTAAATTTGGCCGGGATGGTGTCTCCGGCCGGGAAACGCCACTGACCATCCAATGCAATCCTGGCACCCAACAACCTGTTGTTTTTGCTATAAACCACCGTAGCATACGGATCGTTGAAGAGCGGTCGGGGCAACATCAGGAGACCCGCCAGAAGCCAAAGCAGGATGAGCATACTCAAACCTGCTATCCAACGAAAGATCCATTTATAGTGCATAACCGTCATTTTATTTCCACTTGTCTGCCGCAGGCATGAAATGAAAAACATTTCAATATCCTGTTTTACTGATTTATAAACAGACTAATCTATATTTATATACAGATAAAATTAATCTATTTGGTTTTGGTCACCTTTACCCAGCCACCGCCCCGGGCGGCTTTAATATCGTTGTTATACATGGCTTCGCTGGTGGAGGCAGGCATAAACCACTTGCCGGCATAGGTGGCATGCAGCAGGATATAAAACACCTTGGTTTGATTGGATCCCAAATCAAAGAAATAGTCGATGCCATCATCGCGGATGTCCTGATAATCAAATTGGCTGCTCTTCAGACCCGATCCTGCATCATAAAGCCGGGTGTTGATAATTTCCCAACCGGAAGGCAGGTTAACAGATAGTGCCATGTTATAAATATTGCCATACAACCTCGAATTAATTACCTCGGCTCTAAGATAAAAGTCCTTTCCTTGTCGGAGCGAATCCGGATGAAGTGGTTTATTGTTCATATCGAAATACTTCATCTCAAGTTTCAGGTTGTCTTCAACTAAAATTTCCTGTGAGGGAATAGGAATTCCCGAACCGGTAAAGGTCACATACAAATCCTTTATACCGTTATTATAAACCCTCACGGCCTGTTCAGAAGAGGCGTCCAGGGTATCGATGACAACAGGTTTTGCCAGAACAAAATCCTCCGATTTGAAGTTACCTCTTCTGTATTGGTATTTTGTCGGTGCATCCATGGGCTGATCGCCAATAAATTGCGACATGGCATAAAGTGCATAGGCCGTGGATTGTGTGCTCAACCAACCATTGGCTCCCAACGTATGGGCCAATTGTTCAAACAAGGCAAAGGCTTTTGTCTGATTCTTGAGCATCAAGTAAGTCAACAATTGAAATGATTGATCACGGGTTTCTGAACCATACCAATCGTAGTAGGCATAACTCCGGTTGGCTCCCGATCCGCTATTTTTATCGAGCAGTTTTTGGCCCATCTCCGGTTGACCGGCCATGGCATAGGCTGCTGCCAGATGGATCAGTGCAGCATAAGAAATACCGGGCATTTCTGCCATTCTGTTCATGGCGCTGAGCGATGGCTTTTGTGCCAGAGCCAGCGTGTACAATCGGTAGGCCTGACTGGCATCACCAACGATATCATCAGACTTTCGTTCTGCAACCCAACTGTTTGCGGTTTTGGTTTGATAAGAGATCCAATTGGTAATCAGTGTCTGCGAAACCGGATACCCCTGGTCGCGGGCCAAAAACAGGAAATGACCGGCATAGCTGGTGATCCAATCATCAATGTTGTTATTGCCGGGCCAGTAAACAAAACCTCCTGAGGCTAACTGCCGGAATGATAGTTTACTTATTGCAGCCATCATATTTTGTGAAATGCGGTCTTTCTGAATGTTACTGAGAACCATAAAACGGTTCAGGAAGAGCTGTGGGAATGCCGCTGAGGTCACCTGCTCGGTACATCCGTAGGGATAACGGCTCAGGTAACTCAGCCTGCGCTGAAGATTCATGGGATAGATACCGGATACCGTCATGGTCAGTTGTCGGGTATTGAGGATGCCCACAGCAGGAACCGGATAGGTAGAATCCGAACCGGGGACCAACCGGTGGTGCTCAGTTACGGTGACCCGTGGATTTGGATTTCTGACAGAAACCTCCACATCGTACACGGCTTTCTCATTCCCGCTTTGCACTTCCACGTTGATGGTGGCCACTCCTTGATTGTCGCCAACCTTGATCCTAAACCAGGCCAGTTGTTCACCCGGTTTAGTGAAAGTAACTGTTTTTGAAGTATTTTCAAGGCTTAACAAATTATTTGTTCTTACGGTAACTTTGGCTTCCCTGATAAAGTCTTCCATGGCAAAAACCGATACGGGCATTTCCATGGTTTCTCCCGGCCCCAGCACACGGGGAACCGTAGCAAGCACCATGAGCGGTTGCTTTACGGTAATGGTTTTCGAGGCGTTACCGTAAGCATTGTTGTCGGCCGCAACTACCATACAGCGCACCGACCCAATATAATTGGGCATGTGCAGACGATGTTCATTTACCGCTCCGGCTTCGAGGGTAAATGGTCCGATAAAAGTAACCACCGGTTTAAAACGATTGGCCTTTTTTTCTCCGTTTCCATCTTCTTCTTCACTGCCATCGCCACCCACAGCCATGGTATTCAATATCCTTCCGCCGAAAGCGCCCAATACATCATCATAATCGTCCCAGGTGCGTACCCCAAGGGCCTCTTTGGCATAAAAATGACTGTGGGGATCTGGTGTTTTAAAGTTTGTAAGGTCCAGCAATCCATCATCCACCACCGCAATGGTATAGGTCATTTTACGTTTTTGTTTTTCTGTAATTTTAAGAACATAGTCACTGTTAGGGCGTATGCTCTCCGGGCTGTTGATGACAGGAGTAAGAATGGATTCAGGATTTTTCACCAATACGTTCGCCAGTCCGTACAAGCGTATTGGAAGGTCGTTGATGGTTTGGCTGTATGGCTGAATCACCATCACGGAAGCATAAACATTGGGAACCATTTTATCGGTGGCCACAAAACTGACCACGGTTTCCTTTTTGGTGGTGGTTTGTTGCCAGCTTTGGATGATGGTATCCCCACTTTCGATGCTTACCAGCAACCGTGCATTTTTAGGCACGTCCATGGTCAGGTTAACGGTGTCACCAATCAGATAGGAAGATTTATCGGTACTCATGCTCAGGTGGCTCACATCGCCCGGGGCTTCGCGCTGATCGCGGTTGTAATAGGATGGCCAGTCCATATAGAATCTCACGCCGGTGCTGTGGCCGCTTTCCGGATCTGAAATTTCAGCATAATACCAACCCCAGGCAGGATAATGCAGGTCGAGTTTAAAGCTGCCTTTACCCTGTGGTGTGTTGATGATTTCTGAATAAATACGTTGGTTAAAATGGCTGTTCAGGTAGCTGGCCAGGTTGGAGTTTCCACTGCTTCCGTACCACCAGCTCCAATCAAGTTTATATACCGACACTTCAAGGTTCTCTGCTGAAACGGGCAGGCCCTTTCGGTTAACGGTCACCACGTCAAAGGTAACCGGTGTATCCACTTCCAGGTAGTCGCTACCTTTTGGAAATTCAGGAGTCCGTATACCTACATAGGTTTCAAAGGCTGAATAGGTAATTTGAGCCTGATTTACACTGAAGTCTCCTCCCCGCTCCATCACCTTGCTAAAAAAGTTCACGCTGATCATGCCCGTTGCATTTTTTTTATCGGGCAACTCCACATTAAAAGTGGCTTTGCCATTGGCATCCAGCTTGCCATCAAATACCGTTTTTGTTTCAGGATGGAAATTTCTGGATGGGCAATCGAAATGATAGCGCGGGTAATTCTCAAACCGGGTAGTTTGTGGTTTAAAGGAGGCATCAATAATGGCCTGAAAATCCGAAGCAGGACCTCCGCTTAACCACCTGGATGAGATTTCAACTTTGTTATTCTTGCCGGTCAGCAAGCTATCCGGGAAATTGAGTTCTACCTTGAGCCGGTTTGGTTTAATGTTTTCGATGCGCAACGACTTGGAAAAGGATGCATTCCCAATCCTTGCACTGGCATAGTACATCCCTGTTTCAGCTTCAGAAGAAGTCTTCAGTTTAAAGCAATAAAACCCATTGTTGCCTTTGGATACTGTTTTGGTTTCCACCACTTTATTTTTTGGATTTCTCAACTCAATGGTAGCAGGATGATTATCAGGTAGTTTTCCCGATTTGTCTTCAACAATCAGGGTGAGGAAAATGGTATCTCCCGGTCGCCACACGCCCCTTTCTCCATACAGAAACCCTTGTAAGCCGTTCTGTCGCCGGATTCCACGCGTATCAAATTTAGAATAGGACAACGATTGGCCACCGTTAAGATTGATATAGGCTGCTTGTTTGTTCTTTTCGACTACAATAAAAACGGGATCTTCCTTTACCGGAATTTTTACCATTGCTTCCCCTGATGCATTGGTGGTTGCAGCTACCAAAAGCTGTTGTGTAAATCCGTATACCCCGACTTTTACACCGCTTTCCGGTTCTGTGGTCATCAGGTTATGCACCAGTATCCGGTAACTATCCCCTGAGTTTTTCACACTCACTCCCAGGTTACTGGCCAAAATATTCTTCAAGGGGAAATGGTCGTTGTAATAATCCGAGTAAAAAGCATTCTTACATGGATTATTGCGGTTTTCCCAGTAATATCCATCATAGGTATCAGGATCATCAACACACGGATAAACCACATGATTTCGGTCGTACGACAGTTTAATCTGATAGATGGCACCCGGTTCCGTCTGGATATAATTGGTCAGGTCGAGTGCATAGGCTGAATAATTCCAGGTGTTTTCCGTGGCCGTGCCGGGCAACACATAGTTACCCGTGTAGATTTCCTTACCCACCCGATTCATTTCATAATCGCCATTCAGGTTGTTCACCTGCAGGAATTGCAGGATGTTGTTTGTATAAATCTTTTGGATGGTAATTTTTACTTTGGTTACATTTCTTACTTCGAAGGGCACAATCCATTGGTTTTCACCGGGAAGTATATTGCCTTTCCCCGTAAACCTGACTTCAGGCGGGGCAGCCTCAAAGTGAACGATCATTTCCGCGTTTTCACCCAGTTTATTTCCGCTCCTGTTTTCAATTCCTGAAGTGATGATCAAAACCTGGTCCTTTGTCTGATGGGTCTTGGGTGTCACCCGAAGGGTGTTTTTGTCTATTGCCAGGCTAAGGGGCGATTGATCCTGAAAATACACCAGTCCGTTCATATTTTGTTTTGGATTCAGCGGATCGGAAAAACGAACGAGAATCACCTGTTCAGGTTCTTCTTCTGTGGTGATGTTCATCATGTTAAATTCACCCAGTGGTGGCACCTCAAAAGTGCCCGGAGGAATGGTCCTCACCGCATTGGGAATGTCCCAGGTAAGCGTCAGCGACTGTGCAATCTTTATTCGCTCCACGCTGTCGATGGTGAACCGGTATGTGGGTGGCATGGAAGATTTGTCCCAGGTAACCGGTAACACCTTATCGGCGAGAGTGGCGGTCATCCATTTTTCAATTGATTTTGAATCAATCAGGTCGGAGGCGGTGATCGATCCGGTTAGCTGATTCATCTGCAGGTTCTCGCTGTTGTATGGGGTCATATTCATCTCCCCGAGTTTAAAATCCAATTCTATCACCTGAAACGAAAAGTTAATTTGCTGATTTTCTTTTGCCAGTTTAGGGAAAAGTTTTTTCAACTTCAGGCTTACCTGATACTCTTCTCCGTTGGTCAATGGCTTATCCGGTATAAACCTGATCACTTGTCTGGAAAGCAGGTAGGCTTTTCCCGTTAGGGACGGTTTGAAGGTTAAAATTCCGTCGGGCAACGCCTGACTTTCAGCAAAAGGCTCCTCAACAGGCATGGCCAGCCGTATTTCGATGTTTGAGGACGATGGAATAATTCCACCTGTGTGGCTCGATACAAATTCCACCATCACATCGTTTGAAGTGGTTTCGGGTTGGTGGTTACAGGAGGACATGAGTGTGAATGCGATCACGGCAGCGAAAATAATTCCGGAGCTAAACAGGAGCCTGGTCTTCATAAGGATTTGTTTTGATAAGGGTTAACAATCTCGTTCTATCCACTTTTACACTGATCATGCACAGGTTGAAAAGCAGAAAAAAGTGTTAATAAAATTACGCAGGAATCCCTTTGGTATTGTGGTGGTTACAAAGATTTTTTAAAGAAGTTGTTAAACAGCTTATAACGGCTGGTTTGCGTAGGTTTCTCCCGGATGTACCACATAACCGGTAAAGCGAAAAATCTCCCGAAAACCGGATAAACCAATATGTTACACCTCTGTTTACCTTAAAAGTTTTGGCAGAGGTACCATTGGTAGTTATTTTACTCTTCCCTATTAACTTTCTCTCAATATTATAACATCCATATACTTCAACTTACGGCAACAAGCGCAGGGATGAAATTAACCTTTCAAAAATAGGGCTACTTCAACAAAAATGGAAACTGGGAAAATAGAACCTGGAAAGTTGAATTAACCTTTCAAAAATAGGGCTACTTCAACTTGGATCAAGGGCGAAGAACCATACTGGTATGATGTTGAATTAACCTTTCAAAAATAGGGCTACTTCAACAACCACAGGACGAAGTGGTGTTCAGACGGATTAAGTTGAATTAACCTTTCAAAAATAGGGCTACTTCAACAACATGGGTACTTGGTGAATGGGAAATCCGTTGAATTAACCTTTCAAAAATAGGGATGCTTCAACTATAACTGTGATTGCGACCAAGTATGATTCTGTAGGTTGAATTAACCTTTCAAAAATAGGGCTACTTCAACCGGTGCCAGTACCGGAGATGATTAAATATCAGTTGAATTAACCTTTCAAAAATAGGGCTACTTCAACAATCAACCGGGTCGAATACAGGGGATCAGAGTTGAATTAACCTTTCAAAAATAGGGCTACTTCAACTAAACCTCCAGAAAGCCGGCCTCTCTTGCAGTTGAATTAACCTCTCAAAAATAGGGCTACTTCAACATTTTAGAACAATGAAAAAAGATGACTTCATGGTTGAATTAACCTTTCAAAAATAGGGCTACTTCAACTCAGTTGTCAACCGTCGATAATATGGGAATTTTAGTTGAATTAACCTTTCAAAAATAGGGCTACTTCAACAATAACGGCAACGTCGGTATTGGGACGACAGCAGTTGAATTAACCTTTCAAAAATAGGGCTACTTCAACTATCGGGGCCACTTGGATTAATGTTTCGTGAAGTTGAATTAACCTTTCAAAAATAGGGCTACTTCAACCTGGTAGTGCTGGTACTGGTAAGACATGGTTAATTGTTGAATTAACCTTTCAAAAATAGGGCTACTTCAACAGTTATGATTTTGACAAAACGAGATTAGACAATGTTGAATTAACCTTTCAAAAATAGGGCTACTTCAACAAAAATGGAACCTGGGAAAATAGAACCTGGAAAGTTGAATTAACCTTTCAAAAATAGGGCTACTTCAACTGGCAGATGCCTTTCTGAAAACTGTAAAAAATACCGTTGAATTAACCTTTCAAAAATAGGGATACTTCAACGACATCAAGTCAGGAATTACATGGGGGACGTATGGTTGAATTAACCTTTCAAAAATAGGGCTACTTCAACCGACTATCCTGAACTAATCGCAGAAGAACACGGTTGAATTAACCTTTCAAAAATAGGGCTACTTCAACAAAAATGGAACCTGGAAAGTTGAATTAACCTTTCAAAAATAGGGCTACTTCAACTTATGGCTAAAATCGAATCAATGAAAGTTGCCGGTTGAATTAACCTTCCAAAAATAGGGCTACTTCAACCT